>NZ_JBFTID010000011.1:0-189847 GCF_056394605.1 Rhizobium sp. 10N427
AAGGCATCGCAGAAAGGCATCGCAGATCAGCGGCATGAGCGACACGCAGCTCGAAGGTCTGAGCGTTGCTCAGGCTGGCGCACTGACGGCGGCCCAGGTCGGTGCTCTCAGTGCCGATGACATCAAGAAGTTCTCCGACGACGAAATTGCTGCCCTCAGCCCGAAGGCGATCCCCGGTCTGAGCAATGAGGCAATTGCCGCTCTCACCGAAAGCCAGGTTGGCAAGCTCAGCACGGACCAGCTCAAGCAGGTCACGACCAAGCAGATCACTGCCTTCACGTCTGGCCAGCTTGCCAAGTTCACCGATGATCAGATCGGCGCATTGTCGGCTGCTCAAGTCGGCTCGCTCACCAACGACCAGATCGGTGGCCTGACTGCCGGTCAGATCGGCAAGCTCAGCAATGCTGCTGTCGCTGGTCTGAAGGCAAGCCAGATCACGGCGATGACCGCCGATCAGGTTGCCGGCATCACCGCAGGCCAGAGCGCTCTGTTGACAGTTGTGCAGGCCGCGGGCTTCAGCGCCACGAACATCACCAAGCTGACGGACGATGCAGTTGCGGGTCTCAGCACCAAGGCGGTTCCTGGCCTGAAGAACGAGGCGATCGCTGTCCTCAGCGAAAGCCAGGTCGGCAAGCTCAGCGCCGACCAGCTCAAGCAGGTCACGACCAAGCAGATCACCGCCTTCACGTCTGGCCAGCTTGCCAAGTTCACCGATGATCAGATCGGCGCATTGTCGGCTGCCCAGGTCGGCGCACTCACCAACGACCAGATCGGTGGCCTGACTGCCGGTCAGATCGGCAAGCTCAGCAATGCTGCTGTTGCTGGCCTCAAGGCTACGCAGATCACCGCGATGACTGCCGATCAGGTTGCCGGCATCACCGCAGGCCAGAGCGCTCTGCTGACGGCTGCACAGGTTGCAGGCTTCAGCGCCACGAACATCACCAAGCTGACCGACGACGCGGTTGCTGGCCTGACCGCCAAGGCGGTCCCTGGCCTGAAGAATGAAGCCATCGCCGTCCTCAGCGAAAGCCAGGTCGGCAAGCTCAGCACGGACCAGCTCAAGCAGGTCACGACCAAGCAGATCACTGCCTTCACGTCTGGCCAGCTTGCCAAATTCACCGATGATCAGATCGGTGCATTGTCGGCTGCTCAGGTCGGCTCGCTCACCAACGACCAGATCGGTGGCCTGACTGCCGGTCAGATCGGCAAGCTCAGCAATGCCGCTGTCGCTGGTCTGAAGGCAAGCCAGATCACGGCTATGACTGCCGATCAGGTTGCCGGTATCACCGCAGGTCAGAGCGCTCTGCTGAACACTGCCCAGGTCGCAGGCTTCAGCGCCACGAACGTGACGAAGCTGACCGACGACGCTGTTGCCGGGATATCCGCCAAGGCGATTGGTGGTCTTACCAACGAAGCGATCGCTGTTCTCAGCGACAGCCAGATCGGCAAGCTCAGCGCCGACCAGATCAAGGTGATGACGCCGAAGCAGGTTACCGCCTTCACGGCTGGCCAGCTCGGCAAGTTCACCGACGATCAGATGGGTGCCCTGACGGCAGCCCAGGTCGGCTCTCTCTCCGACACGCAGATCGTCGGTCTCTCGGCTGCTCAGATTGGCAAGCTCAGCAACGCTGCAGTCGGCGGTCTGAAGGCAACGCAGATCAGCGGTATGTCTGACACGCAGCTTGAAGGTCTGAGCGTTGCTCAGGCTGGCGCACTGACGGCGGCCCAGGTCGGTGCTCTGAGTGCCGATGACATCAAGAAGTTCTCCGACGACGAAATCGGAGCGATTGGTGTAAAGTCGATTAACGGCCTGAAGAACGAGGCAATCGCTGCCCTTACCGAAAGCCAGATCGGCAAGCTGACGACCGGCCAGATCTCCGGTCTGCTGTCGACACAGGTTGCGAGCTTCACGGCTGTTCAGCTTGGCAAGTTCACCGACGACCAGATCGGCGCACTCTCCGCCGCTCAGGTTGGTGCACTGACCAACGACCAGATCGGTGGTCTTTCCGCCGGTCAGATCGGCAAGCTTAGCAACACGGCCGTCACCGGCCTCAAGGCAAGCCAGATCACGGCGATGACTGCCGATCAGGTTGCCGGCATCACCGCAGGCCAGAGCGCTCTTCTGACCGGTGCGCAGGTTGCTGGCTTCACTGCCACGAACGTTACGAAGCTGACCGATGATGCGGTTGCGGGCCTGACCGCCAAGGCAATCCCGAGCCTGACGAACGACGCGATCGCTGTCCTCAGCGAAAGCCAGGTCGGCAAGCTCAGCACCGACCAGCTCAAGGCGATGACGCCGAAGCAGGTCAGCGGCTTCACTGCCACGCAGCTCGGCAAGTTCACCGACGACCAGATCGGTGCGCTCTCCGCAACTCAGGTCGGCGCGCTGACCGATACGCAGATCGGTGGCCTCTCGGCCGGTCAGATCGGCAAGATCAGCAACACGGCAGTCACCGGTCTCAAGGCCACGCAGATCACGGCGATGAGCGCCGATCAGGTTGCCGGCATCACCGCTGACCAGAGTGCTCTGCTGACAGCTGCGCAGGTTGGTGGCTTCAGCGCCACGAACGTGACGAAGCTGACCGACAACGCAGTTGCCGGCCTGACCGCCAAGGCGATCCCTGGCTTGAAGAACGAAGCGATCGCTGTCCTCAGCGACAGCCAGATCGGCAAGCTCAGCGCCGATCAGATCAAGGCTGTGACAACGCAGCAGATCGCAGGCTTCACGGCTGGCCAGCTCGGCAAGTTCACCGACGATCAGATGGGTGCTCTGTCGGCTGCTCAGGTTGGCGCACTCTCCGACACGCAGATCACCGGTCTCTCGGCTGCTCAGATCGGCAAGCTCAGCAACGCTGCAGTGGGCGGTCTGAAGGCAACCCAGATCAGCGGCATGAGCGACGTACAGCTCGAAGGTGTCAGCACCTCACAGGCTGCTGTGCTGACGGCAGCCCAGGTCGGTGCCCTGAGCGCTGACGACATCAAGAAGTTCTCCGATGACGACATCGGGGCGATCACGGCGAAGTCGATCAACGGTCTGAAGGCCGATGCCATTGCCGCTCTCAGCGACAGCCAGATCGGCAAGCTCAGCGCGGACCAGATCTCCGGTCTGCTGTCGACGCAGGTTGCCAGCTTCACGGCTGCTCAGCTCGGCAAGTTCACCGACGACCAGATCGGCGCACTTTCCGCCGCTCAGGTTGGTGCACTGACCAACGACCAGATTGGCGGTCTCTCTGCCGGTCAGATCGGCAAGCTCAGCAACGCGGCTGTAGCGGGTCTGAAGGCAAGCCAGATCACGGCAATGAGCGCCGATCAGGTTGCCGGCATCACCACAGGCCAGGCAGGTCTGCTGACTGCTCTGCAGGTCGCTGGCTTCAGCGCCACGAACGTCACCAAACTGACGGACGACGCGGTTGCCGCGATCGGCACCAAGTCGATCGGTGGTCTGAAGACCGACGCGATCGGTGTTCTCAGCGACAGCCAGATCGGCAAGCTGAGCGCTGATCAGATCAAGTCGATCACGACACAGCAGATCGCCGGCTTCAAGGCTGCCCAGCTCGGCAAGTTCACCGACGACCAGCTCGGTGCACTCTCCGCTGCCCAGGTTGGCGCACTGAGCAACGATCAGATCGCGGGTCTCTCCGCGGCTCAGATCGGCAAGCTCAGCGACACGGCGATCACCGGTCTCAAGGCAACGCAGATCACCTCGATGAGCACCGCTCAGATCGAAGGGATCACGCTGTCGCAGACCGCAAAGCTGAACGCTGCACAGATCGGCGCCATGGCGCCGGAAGGGGTCGCGAAGTTCTCGGTCGACGAGATCGCCGCAATCGACGTCAGCGCGATCAAGGGACTGTCTGCTGACGACATCACGGCTTTGGACAAGGATCACGCCAACGCCTTCACCACTCCGCAGATCCAGGCAATGAACGACGACCAGCTGGCAGCCGTCGTGGCCGCCTACAACGCAGCCTAAGACGCAAGGGAGGGTGGCCCGTCGGCCACGCTTCACCGGCTTAACGCAATCGGGCCCGCAGCTTTGCGGGCCCTTTTCGTTTTCCGGCCTACCTGGTCCTCGCGCATGGCAACAAGCGGCCCCCAGTTCGCTTCGAGACCATGCCGCGGATCATCATTGCCGTCCGATTCGCGTCGGCTGTTTTATGTGATGGAAGTGTGCCGCCGGCTGGGCCGGGTCATGCCGATTTTTCAACGGCCATAAAAGGCCCAGAGAAGGCCTTGGGCGAGAGATGGCAGTCTTGTGCTGTCGCGGCCCGGGTTGCATCAGCGAGCGCGTCGTGAAGGCTCTGCAGAGGCTTTCGCTTGTGCCAAAGATTCGGCCAGGCACACAGCCGCGATCGCCATGGCGCATTTCAGGGCATACTTCTTAATTCGACTGAGAACCATACCGCAGTTTCCCCTGCGGTCGCTCGCGGTAGACGCGGGAAATGGCAGTCCTGCAGAAGGCTGCGGCGTGGGAGATTTTGTGAGAAAACTTAGCCGGCTTTGAGGGAGGCTAAAATCACCAATCAGCGGCTTGGTGAAAATCCTCTAATAAATCAAGAGGATCGGATGGTGGGCGTGACAGGGATTGAACCTGTGACCCCTACGATGTCAACGTAGTGCTCTCCCGCTGAGCTACACGCCCATCCGATGGCGGCGCATAGATCACAAAACCTTTGGGGCCGTCAATAGGCTTTTTCGAAGTTTTGTGACCTGACGCCTGCAAGCCTTACGCGGCAAGCATTTTGTTCACTTCATCGACGAGATCGCGGAGGTGGAAAGGCTTGGAAAGGACCTTTGCATCCTTCGGTGCCTTCGAATCAGGGTTCAGTGCCACAGCAGCAAAACCGGTGATGAACATGACCTTGAGGTCCGGGTCGAGTTCGGTCGCGCGGCGCGCGAGTTCGATGCCGTCCATTTCAGGCATGACGATGTCGGTCAGCAGAAGCGAAAAGGGCTCTTCGCGGAGCCGGTCATAGGCGCTTGCGCCGTTGTCGTAGGACAGAACCTTGTAGCCTGCCTTTTCGAGCGCCTTCACGAGGAAGCGGCGCATGTCGTTGTCGTCTTCTGCAAGCAGTATCTTCTGAGTCATTATCCAGACCGCTGGTGAGATGAATTTTTATGGGAGGCTCCAGCCAATACACTAGTCCTTCCCCGGTAAACAACCGGTGAAGTGACCACCCGTGGCTGTCATCCCCTGTACATAGTATGGACTTGCGGCCGGGCAACTGGCAACATGGGGCAAGCAAGCCTCGAACGACATGGTTAAGAGGGTAGAAGGTGCCTGAAATCCGCGAATACGAGCTTTTTGAGATACGTGAGCCCGTGTCGCAGACAATTCCCTTCGTTTACAATTCCCCCCATAGCGGCCGCATTTATCCACCGGAATTTATCGCCCAGTCGCGTCTGCAGGGCATTTCGATCCGCCGTTCGGAGGATCACTACGTCGATGAACTGTTCTCGGCGGCCAGCCTGCTCGGCGCGCCGCTGCTGCTTGCAAATTTCCCGCGAGCCTATCTCGACGTTAACCGTGAACCCTACGAACTCGATCCGCGGATGTTCGACGGGCTTCTGCCGTCCTATGCGAACATCAATTCGCTGCGCGTTGCGGGCGGTCTCGGAACCATCCCGCGGATCGTTGCAGAGAACATGGAAATCTATGCGCGGCGCATTCCCGTCCAGGAGGGGCTCGATCGCGTCGAGAGCGTCTACAAGCCCTATCACGCCGCACTTCGGCGGCTGATTGCCCGTACCCATGTGCAGTTCGGCTTCGGTGTGCTGATCGATTGCCACTCGATGCCTGGAAATGTGCGGGTTGCCGGCAGCAACCAGCGGCCGGATTTCATCATCGGCGACCGCTATGGAACGTCGGCCTCCGCCGAGTTGTCGCGCACTGCGATCAGCATCTTCGAAGAGATGGGCTTCACGGCCATTCGCAACAAGCCCTATGCCGGCGGCTTCATCACCGAGCATTACGGGCGCCCGTCGCGGGGCCTGCATGCGCTGCAGATCGAGGTCAATCGCTCGATCTATGTGGATGAGGTGACACTGGAAAAGCGGGCTGATTTCCCTGTGATCGCCAATGCGGTGACGAGCTTCATGCGGCAGATGGCGGATTACGTGCAGCGTTTTGCCGACGATACGGCGCTGGCGGCTGAATAACTCTCCCTGGCAATACTCAAAAAAAACCGCGCTCTGCAGCGCGGCTAAGTCTAGGGAGGAAACACCCAAGGAGGGTATTTACAGTCAGAAGACTGTAAGAAGAAGCTACTATTGCGCTGCACAATCGTCAAGCAAAATATTGCAGTGCAAAATAATTAGGCAGATAAAGATCGATTGCCTGAAGTGTTTGCATTTTAACGCAGTTTCGCTATGAAAAGCGCCAATCCCGAGGCCAGAAACGGATCCGCCAATGCTCCCCGACCGCTCGTTCTTCAATCGTCTGGCCGAAGCGGCCAAAGCCGAAACGCTGCCGCGCTTCCGCTCCGGCCTTGATGTCACCAACAAGCTCGCCAGCGGGTTCGACCCGGTCACCGAAGGCGACCAGGCGGCGGAAGCTGCGATCCGCAAGCTGATCGAGGCGCATTATCCCGAACACGGCATCCTGGGCGAGGAGCACGGCAGCGTCGGTCTCGACCGGGAATATGTCTGGGTCATCGATCCGATCGATGGCACGCGGGCCTTCATATCGGGCGTACCCGTCTGGGGCACGCTGATCGGCCTGCAGAAAAATGGCCAAGCCATCATGGGCATGATCGAGCAGCCGTTCACCGGAGAGCGCTATTTCGCTGACCAGAGCGGTTCGTTCTACACCGGGCCGGAAGGCGACAGGCAGCTCAAGGTGCGCGATTGCGATGCGCTTTCCAACGCCATCCTGTTTACCACCTCGCCGCATCTCTTCACCGGCAACGATATGGACAGGTACCGGGAGATCGAAAGCCAGGTGCGGTTGTTCCGCTATGGCTGCGATTGCTACGCCTATGCGCTGCTTGCGGCCGGGCATATCGATCTCGTGATCGAAAACAGCCTGAAGCCCTACGACGTCGGCGGCATCATTCCTGTCGTCGAAAAGGCGGGGGGCATCATGACGACCTGGGACGGCGGGCGGCCGGAAAACGGCGGTTCGATCATCGCCGCCGGCAGCCGGGCTGTCTACGAACAGGCGATCGCCATCCTGCAGCGCTAGGCGTCAGGTGCCGATTGCTTCGACTTCCTGTATCGCCTCGGCATCGCTGCCGGGGATGAAGGCGTGGAAGGCGGCAAGGGCGGCTGCGCGATAGACATCGCGCTCCTGGAAGATCTCGTGACGGGCGCCGTTGACCGGCACCAGCTGACCGGCGCGGAAATAGCGCGACAGGCGCTCCTGGGCGATATAGGGCACGACGCCGTCACGCGTGGGGGCGATGACAACGGTCGGAATGGTGATGGAGAACAGGTGGTTCGGCGTCATCACCTTGTCGATCGTCTTGAAGGATTCGACCAGCCAGCGGGCAGTCGGTGGCCCGAGCGTCAGTTCGGGGTGATTTCGCATCATTGCGGCGTTGCGCTCGAAGCGGACCTCGTCTGACGTCAGCGGGTTGTCGCGGAACTCGGGCTCGCGCAATTTGGCGCTCAGCGCCATGGTGCCCAAGCCGACGCTGCAGGCGGCGGACGCCAGCCTACGGATGGTCGAGGCCGATGCAGCCTGACCGATCAGACCGATGAACGGTGCCGACAGAACCATACGCTCGATGCGCGTCGACAGATACGGTGCGGCGGAAAGCGCGATCAGCGCTCCCGTGGAATGCGCCAGAATGTAGAAGGGTAGGCGGGTGTCCGGCAGCACGATCTTCTCGAGGAAGATGTCCAGATCGCGCTCGTAATCCGAAAACCGCCGGACATGGCCGTGCTGGCGCTTCTTGACGAGGCGCGGCGAGCCGCCCTGGCCGCGCAGGTCGAAGGTCGCCACCCAGAGGCCCTTCGCCGTCAGATCGCGGATCGTCTCGAAATATTTCTCGATATATTCGTTGCGGCCCTGCAGCAGCACGACCGTGCCATTGGCGACGGAGGCGTTGGAGCGAAACACCGCATAGCGCAGCTGCTGCCCGTCAAAGGTCTCGAAATAGCCCTCGGTCCGGTTCTCTGGAGCCGGATTGTCTGGAGTCGAGATGAGAACCTGGTCCATGGGATTTGCCGCTGCTCGATGAACGTCCATTGTAGGGGATAATGCACGCGAGGCTGAAATCAACTCTTAAAGATCGTCCGGCAGCCAACCCTGCAGGAAAAAGAGACCGGCGGGGCGAGAGGGATGCCGGCGCCGGTCCAAAGTCGGACTGAAGAAGAAGGGACGATGCACTTCAGCCATCGGGCCAGTTTGATTACCCGACGGTTTGATTTCTAGGACAGGGCGGCTGAACCGATACCGAACCGGGCGTTCATGCGTGGTTCACCGGTCTGATCGGCGGCACTTGAACTCCGGAAAATCGATCACCATCTGAATTCTGCAGGCGCCGGAAGGGCCTGCCCAACCGCTCCGAAGCTGCCGAATATGGGGTTTCGGGGACATGTTTTTCGCAACTCGTCGCTTCCCAAGGAGGACACCATGCGTCACGTCGATTTCTCTCCCCTCTACCGTTCCACCGTCGGTTTCGATCGTCTTTTCACGATGCTCGACAGCCTTGCTCAGCCCGATCAGGGCCAGACGTATCCGCCCTACAATATCGAGCGCACCGGTGAGAACACCTACCGCATCACGATGGCGGTTGCCGGTTTCGATGAAACCGAAATCTCGATCGAGGCTCAGGCGCACGCCCTGACCGTCAAGGGCGAAAAGAGCGAAGATGCTGCCGACGGCAGCGAATTCCTCTATCGTGGCATTGCCAAGCGTACTTTCGAGCGCCGCTTCCAGCTTGCCGATCACGTCGAGGTCACTGCGGCTTCGCTGAAGAACGGCCTGCTGCACATCGATCTTCTGCGCAGCATTCCTGAAGCCATGAAGCCCCGGAAGATTGCGATTGCCGCCGAGGCGGTTAACGCGCCCAAGGCCATCGAGGCTCAGGTCACCAACTGATCAATCCCTCCCAGGGCTGAAAAGAAAAGCGGCGCTCCGATGGAGCGCCGCTTTTTTGTTGATTGCGTGCCGCGCTCACCGGTCAGGCCGGACTTGCCGCTTCCTCGAGTTCTTTAGCGCTGGCCCGCTTTGCGGCGGCAGCCGCGTATTTCTGGGCGATGACGGCGCAGGCCATCAGCTGGATCTGGTGGAACAGCATCAGCGGCAGCACGATGGCGCCGATCGACTGGCCGGCGAAGATGACGTTGGCCATCGGCACGCCGCTCGCCAGGCTCTTCTTTGAGCCACAGAAGGTGATGGTGATCTCGTCGGCCTTGTTGAAGCCAAGCGCCCGGCTTCCGTACATGGTGATCGCAAGCACCAGCGCGAGCAGCAGCATGTCGAGGACGATGACCACGGCGATATCGCCGATCGAGAATGTATGCCAGAGACCCTCGACGACGGCCTTGCTGAAGGCCACGTAGACGACCATGAGGATCGATCCGCGATCGACAGGCATCAGGATCTTCTTTTTCGAGCGGATCCAGTCACCGATCCACGGCTGCAATACCTGGCCAAGCACGAAGGGCAGCAGCAGCTGCAGCATGATCTGCTCAAGTGCATCCCAAGAAAAGCCGCCATGGCCGCCGACAGAGAACAGCAAGCCGACGAGCAGCGGCGTCAGGAACATACCGAAGATGTTCGATGCCGATGCCGAGCAGATCGCTGCCGGAACATTGCCGCCGGCCATCGAGGTGAAGGCGATCGAGGACTGAACCGTCGAAGGCAGCACGCAGAGGAAGAGAATGCCGAGATAGAGCGGCTGCGGCAGGATCGTATCGGGGATGAAGCCGATGGCTACGCCAAGCAGCGGGAACAGCGCGAAGGTGGTCAGCAGAATCGCCAGATGCAGACGCCAGTGCAGCACGCCGGCGATCACCACGTCGCGGGAAAGACGCGCGCCGTGCAGGAAGAACAGCAGGGCGATCGCCAAATCCGTGGCAATGCTGAAGTAACCGGCAAACGCTCCGTCCGCCGGAAACAGCGACGCGAGGATAACGGTGCAGACGAGGAGGATCGTGAAAGTATCTGGCAGGAAGCGGCGCATGATCTGGTCCCGGGCAATTCTAAGTTCATTGTTTTGTCATCCATTATGATTCAGGATGCAAGGAATAACAGTTATCATGAATTGAGATTAAAATGCTCGATCTTACCCAGTTGCGCAGCTTCGTAGCCGTCGAACAGATGGGCAGTTTCACTCTGGCTGCCGAGCGCCTGGGGCTTGGGCAATCGACGGTCAGCCAGCATATTCAGCGGCTTGAAACGTCGGTCGGCCGGAAATTGCTGGCGCGGGATACGCATAAGGTGGTGCTGACTGGAGACGGTGAGGCGCTGCTGTCGCATGCCCGGGCCATGCTTTCGATCGAGGGGCAAGTGCAGTCTCTGTTTCGCGGCAACAGTCTGCGCGGCAAGTTGCGGCTCGGCGTTTCGGAGGATTTCGTCACCAGCCAGCTCCCGGCGGTGTTGGAAGATTTCGTCCGCTCGCACCCGTCTGTCGATCTGGAACTCACTGTTGCTCTTTCTGGTGCGCTCTATGAGATGCAAGACAATGGCGAGATCGATCTCGTGCTTGCCAAGCGCCGGCTGGGGGATGCGCGCGGCAAGCTGGTTTACCGCGAGCCTCTGGTGTGGCTGGCGCGTGATCCCGAGCATATCATGGCGCAGAACCCGCTGCCGCTGATCGCCTTTCCGGCGCCAAGCGTCACCCGTAGCATCGCGCTGGAAGCATTGGGGCGAACGCAGGTGGCGTGGCGGATCGTCTGCACCTGCGGCAGCCTCAGCGGCCTTACGGCGGCGGCGCGTGCCGGAATGGGGGTGCTGGTGCAACCGCGCAGCATGGCACCGTCAGGATTGAAGGAAATTTCGCCTGGTCGGCTGCCGGTGCTCGAGGATGTGGAATTCGTGCTCGTTCCACGCAAGGGCGCCGATCGGGCTCTGGTCTCGGCGCTTTCCGAAGACATCCTCGGCAAGGTGCGCAGCTTGCGGTCAAGCAGCTAAACAGAAACCCCGCCGGATTGGCGGGGTTTCTGTTGTTCTGGTTATGGGCCTACGCACTGCTGGCGGGGGCCATTATAGGGCTGGAACGTGTTGTCCGAAGCCCGGTACGAACGGTAGCGGTCGGCGCACCAGCGGGTGTGCGAGTTGCCGCCATAGTAGCGCGGCTGCGACGCAGCGCTCAATGCGCCGCCGATGATCGCACCGGCTGCAAGTCCGCCGATAATCGCGCCAGCATTGTTGTTATGGCGATGGTAGTAGCCGTCGCGATAGTAGCGGCGGTTATAGTTCGAGTGGTAGCGGCCATTGTTCCAATGGTGGTTGTTCCAGTTGCGGTGGCGCACAATTCTTGGGCTGCGCACCTGCTGGATATCGGATGCCAGCTGCGGCTTCTCGATGTTGACCACCGGGAACGCCTGCGCTGGCGCAATGCCGGTGAAGGCGGTGGCGAGAGAAATGACTAGGATTGCGAGTTTTTTCATGATTTTCACCTTTCGCCTGTAAAATCGAAAGGCGGCTCGAAAGTTCCGCGAGACCACACATTTGTGCAGGCTTTCACGCAAACGTTAACGGGCTGCTTGCCGCTTTAAGCTCGTCTCAACCGTGTCGCTTAGACGTTTGGTCAGATTTCGGCCGATAGTTTAGCAATCCTTAAAGGTCGTCGTTCGGGGCAAGGGAGAACGGACCGATGATTTATGGAGCAATATTCGTATCCGGGCTGGTTGCCTGCGTGATGATGATCGTGGTGATCGGCCACGAAGCAGAAAAGGCGGATCAGGGTGCACCCCAATCCGCCGTCTTTGGACATCAGAATTGATGCCGTCTTATGCCGCCAGGCATTTCAGGAAGCCGTCGACATCGGCTTCCGTCGTCGCAAAGCTCGTCACCAGACGGATCAGCGTTTCGTTGTCGCCAACAAGTTCCGGGGTGGCGACCGGGATAGGCCACTCATAGAATTTTGCGCCGCGGCTTTCGGCGGCCTTGGCTGCGGCCTTGGTGATCACGGCAAAGACTTCGTTGGATGCCGTCGGCCAAGCGAGGCGGGCGGTATTGCTGGCGCCGATGCCGGCACGCAGCTGATCGGCCATGCCGTTCGAATGGCGTGCAAGACCAAGCCAGAGCTCTTCCTCGAAATAGGCGTCGAACTGCGCGGCGATGAAGCGCGACTTGGAGAAGAGCTGCGCGGCGCGCTTACGGATGAAGGGAATGTCCTTGGCCTGCTCCGGATTGAAGAAGACGATAGCTTCCGCACACCAGCAGCCGTTCTTGGTGCCGCCGAAGGAGAGAATATCGACGCCGCGCTTCCAAGTCATTTCCGCCGGTGTTGCACCGAGCGCGACAAGCGCATTTGCAAAACGGGCGCCATCCATATGAAGCGGGAGGCCGCGCTTTTTGGCGATCGACGAGATCTCGCCGATTTCAGGCAGCGAGTAGACGGTGCCGATCTCTGTCGCCTGAGTGATGGTAATGGCGGAGGCGCGGCCGTGATGCACGGCATCTTCCGGGAAGCTGGCGATCTTCGCCGAGAGTTTCGCCGGGTCGATCTTTCCAGCCTCGCCGCTGACGGGGATCAGGCGGGCAGAATCGGCGAAGAATTCCGGTGCGCCGCACTCGTCTTCGATCACGTGGGCCTCGGAGTGGCAGAAGGTCACGCCGCCCGGCCGTTGCACGCTGGCAAGCGAGAGCGAGTTGGCGGCGGTGCCTGTTGCCACGAAGAAGACGGCGACGTCGCGCTCAAAGACCTCGGAGAAGCGGGCTGCGACCTTCTTGTCGAGATCGCTGTTGCCATAGGCGGCGGCAAATCCGGTGGAGGCTGAAAGAAGACGTTTGGCAATGGCCTCGTGGGCACCGGCCCAGTTGTCGGAAGCAAAAAACATGATGTGACCGCACTTGGTAGTTTGGGGAGGGCAAAGTTCGGCAGGGACATTACGCCATTGCCGCGGCCGATCAAGCGCCAGCCATCAGACACATCACGAAATCTGATTTCCGCAATCAATATACAAAATAGTGCAAAAGAGCGTAATTTTATGTCGCCTAGTTGTTGTTTCGGGTAACTTTCGGTCGAAACTTGATGTTTTTTTAATTTATCACTCTTGCGGGAGCTCCGTCATTCTGGCATAGAACTTGTGAATTAGGACAGGGTTGTTGTCCTATTTTGGCCTTCGTGGCCGGAGAGGTGCCGAAAGTCCTGACCTTTGCAGGCTTTCACGTTATAGTCCGCACGAGCGCAAGACCTTTGAGGTTGCGCGGAAGCGGCTGACAGGCGCGGAGCGCGGCGGATCGCTTCTGGCGGACGCATGCGGCCGATCTTCACAATGCAACAGCGCTGTCACGCGCCGGACCTAAGATCGGGAACGGTGCATGACGAAAGGCCGCCCGCCGACCCCCGCGGGCTTTGACAGGAGCGAAGACGATGACGAAGAAGACGCCATCCACGAGTTTTGACCAGAGTGCTGCGGCCAATGCGCGCGCGACGGCCAAAACGCGCAAATTCGCCTCCGGACTGCCGAAAAAGCAGGGCCTCTACGATCCCCGTAACGAGCATGATGCCTGTGGCGTCGGCTTCGTTGCGCAT
Organism: Rhizobium sp. 10N427; assembly: GCF_056394605.1. Classification (NCBI taxonomy): domain Bacteria; kingdom Pseudomonadati; phylum Pseudomonadota; class Alphaproteobacteria; order Hyphomicrobiales; family Rhizobiaceae; genus Rhizobium; species Rhizobium sp. 10N427. The sequence continues at coordinate 13,656 of NZ_JBFTID010000011.1, forward strand.
ATGAAGGGCCAGAAGTCGCATCAGATCGTCAAGGACGGTCTCTTCATTCTCGAAAACCTGACGCACCGCGGTGCCGTTGGCGCTGATCCGCTGATGGGCGACGGCGCGGGCATTCTGGTGCAGATTCCTGATCGCTTCTTCCGTGAAGAGATGGCCAAGCAGGGCATCACCCTGCCGAAGGCTGGCGAATACGGCGTCGGTCACATCTTCATGCCGCGCGACGAAGCGCAGATCGAGCATTTCAAGAAGGTGATCAAGGATGTCATCACCGAGGAAGGTCAGGTTCTGATCGGCTTCCGCGATGTGCCGGTCGACAACTCGTCGCTGTCGAAGGCGCCCGAGATCGCTGCCACCGAACCGCATCACGTTCAGATCTTCATCGGCGCCGGTGAAGATGCCGCGACGAACGACGAGTTCGAGCGCCGCCTGTTCACGCTCCGCAAGGTGATCTCCAACCGCATCTATGACGAGTTCGACGGCGAGGAGAGCAATTTCTATCCCGTCTCGCTGTCGTCGGCGACGATCGTCTACAAGGGCATGTTCCTGGCTTATCAGGTCGGCGCCTACTACAAGGATCTGGCCGATCCGCGCTTTGAAAGCGCCGTCGCCCTCGTGCACCAGCGCTTCTCGACCAACACCTTCCCGTCCTGGAAGCTGGCGCATCCGTACCGCATGGTTGCCCACAACGGCGAAATCAACACGCTGCGTTCCAACGTAAACTGGATGGCGGCGCGTCAGGCCTCGGTGTCCTCGCCGCTGTTCGGCGACGATATCTCCAAGCTCTGGCCGATCTCCTACGAGGGCCAGTCGGATACGGCCTGTTTTGATAACGCGCTCGAGTTTCTGGTGCGCGGCGGCTATTCCATGGCGCATGCCGTGATGATGCTGATCCCGGAAGCCTGGGCCGGCAACCAGTCGATGGCTGCCGAACGCAAGGCATTCTACGAATACCATGCGGCGCTGATGGAGCCGTGGGACGGCCCGGCTGCCGTCGCCTTTACCGATGGCAAACAGATCGGCGCGACGCTCGACCGCAACGGCCTGCGTCCGGCCCGCTATCTCGTCACCAACGACGACCGTATCATCCTGGCTTCGGAAGCCGGTACGCTGCCGGTTCCGGAAGAGGATATCGTTCAGAAGTGGCGCCTGCAGCCCGGCAAGATGCTGCTGATCGACATGGAAAAGGGCCGGATCGTTTCCGACGAGGAAGTGAAGTCCGAGCTCGCCACCAAGCATCCCTACCGCAGCTGGCTCGACCGCACGCAGCTGATCCTCGAAGACCTGAAGCCGGTGGAGCCGCGCGCGCTGCGCCGCGACGTCTCGCTGCTGAACCGCCAGCAGGCCTTCGGCTACACGACCGAAGACACCAAGATCCTGATGTCGCCGATGGCGACCACGGGTCAGGAAGCCGTCGGTTCGATGGGCACCGATACGCCGATCTCGGCAATGTCGGAAAAGTCGAAGCTGCTCTACACCTATTTCAAGCAGAACTTCGCGCAGGTCACCAACCCGCCGATCGATCCGATCCGTGAAGAGCTGGTCATGAGCCTCGTGTCGTTCATCGGCCCGCGTCCGAACCTGCTCGACCACACCGGTATGGCGAATGCGAAGCGTCTGGAAGTGCGCCAGCCGATCCTGACCAACGGCGATCTCGAGAAGATCCGCTCGATCGGCCACACGGAAGACCGCTTCGACACCAAGACGCTCGACTTCACCTATGACGTCGAGCGTGGCGCCGAAGGCATGCCGGAGATGCTCGACCGCCTCTGTGAGCGTGCCGAAGCGGCCGTCAAGGGCGGTTACAACATCATCGTGCTGTCGGACCGTCAGCTCGGCCCCGACCGCATCGCCATCCCGGCGCTGCTGGCGACCGCTGCTGTCCACCATCACCTGATCCGCAAGGGCCTGCGCACCTCCGTCGGTATCGTCGTCGAGACCGGCGAGCCGCGCGAAGTGCACCATTTCTGCCTGCTCGCTGGCTATGGTGCCGAAGCGATCAATCCGTATCTCGCTTTCGATACGCTGCTCGACATGCATGCCAAGGGCGAATTCCCGAAGGAAGTCGATGCCTCGGAAGTCGTCTATCGCTACATCAAGGCTGTCGGTAAGGGCATCCTGAAGGTCATGTCGAAGATGGGCATCTCGACCTATCAGTCCTATTGCGGTGGCCAGATCTTCGATGCGATCGGTCTGCAGCAGGAACTGGTCGACAAGTATTTCTTCGGCACGGCAACGATGATCGAAGGTGTCGATCTCTCGGCCATCGCCGAAGAGACCGTTGCCCGCCATACTTCGGCTTTCGGCAAGGATCCGCTGCTGGCGACAACGCTCGATATCGGCGGCGAATATGCCTATCGCATGCGTGGCGAAAGCCATGCCTGGACGCCGGATGCCGTTGCCACGCTTCAGCATGCGGTTCGCGGCAATGCCGAGGACCGCTACCGCGAGTTCGCCGAAATGGTGAACACGTCGGCGCTGCGGATGAATACGATCCGCGGTCTCTTCAACATCAAGAGCGCCGAACAGCTGGGCCGCACGCCGGTTTCGGTCGATGACGTCGAGCCGGCGATCGATATCGTCAAGCGCTTCTCGACGGGCGCCATGTCCTTCGGCTCGATCAGCCGTGAGGCGCATACGACGCTGGCGATCGCCATGAACAAGATCGGCGGCAAGTCGAACACCGGCGAGGGCGGCGAAGAGAGCGACCGCTACATGCCGCTGCCGGACGGTTCGTCGAACCCGGAACGCTCGGCGATCAAGCAGATCGCCTCGGGACGCTTCGGTGTGACCACTGAATATCTCGTCAATGCCGACATGCTGCAGATCAAGGTCGCCCAGGGCGCCAAGCCCGGCGAGGGTGGTCAGCTGCCCGGCCACAAGGTCGATGCAACAGTTGCCAAGACGCGCCACTCGACCCCGGGCGTCGGCCTCATCTCGCCGCCGCCGCACCACGACATCTATTCGATCGAAGATCTGGCACAGCTGATCTACGACCTGAAGAACGTCAACCCGACGTCCGATGTCTCTGTCAAGCTCGTCTCGGAAGTCGGCGTCGGCACGGTTGCCGCCGGTGTTGCCAAGGCGCGTGCCGACCACATCACGGTCTCCGGCTTCGATGGCGGCACCGGCGCATCGCCGCTGACCTCGCTGAAGCATGCGGGTTCCCCCTGGGAAATCGGCCTTGCCGAGACCCAGCAGACGCTGGTGCTGAACGGTCTGCGCTCGCGCATCGCGCTGCAGGTCGATGGCGGTCTGAAGACCGGCCGCGATGTCATCATCGGCGCACTTCTCGGTGCCGACGAGTTCGGCTTCGCGACCGCGCCGCTGATCGCTGCCGGCTGCATCATGATGCGCAAGTGCCATCTGAACACCTGTCCGGTTGGCGTTGCGACGCAGGATCCGGTCCTGCGCAAGCGCTTCAAGGGCACGCCTGAGCACGTAATCAACTACTTCTTCTTCGTCGCCAACGAAGTGCGCGAGATCCTCGCCTCGCTCGGCTTCACCAGGCTCGACGATATCGTCGGCGCTTCGGAGTTGCTGGAGAAGGATGAGATGCTGGCGCATTGGAAGGCCAAGGGTCTCGATTTCAGCCGCATCTTCCACAAGGTCGAAGCCGCCAAGGAAGAGACCTACTGGACCACCCGCCAGAAGCATCCGATCGACGATATCCTCGACCGCAAGCTGATCGAGCAGGCGGAACCGGCACTGACGTCCAAGACACCGGTTGCCTTCGAAGTCGATATCAAGAACGTCGACCGTTCGGCAGGCGCGATGCTGTCGGGCGAAGTTGCCAAGCGCTATAACCATCGCGGCCTGAAGGAAGACACGATCAACGTGACGCTTCGCGGCACGGCCGGACAGTCGTTTGGCGCGTTCCTGGCACGCGGCATCACCTTCAACCTGATCGGCGACGGCAACGACTATGTCGGCAAGGGCCTGTCAGGTGGCAAGATCATCGTTCGTCCGCCGGAAAATTCGAAGATCGTCGCGGAAGATTCGATCATTGTCGGCAACACCGTTCTCTACGGCGCGACCGAGGGTGAATGCTACTTCCGCGGTGTGGCCGGCGAGCGCTTTGCTGTCCGTAACTCGGGCGCCATCGCCATCGTCGAAGGCGTGGGCGACCACGGCTGCGAATACATGACGGGCGGCGTCGTCGTCGTTCTCGGCGCAACGGGCCGCAACTTCGCGGCCGGCATGTCCGGTGGCGTGGCTTACGTTCTCGACGAGATCGGCGATTTCGCCAAGCGCTGCAACATGGCGATGGTCGAACTCGAGCCGGTTCCGGAAGAGGACGACATGATGGAGAAGCTGCATCATCACGGCGGCGATCTGGCGCACAAGGGACGCGTCGACGTCTCCGGCGACATGACGCGTCACGACGAGGAGCGTCTCTATCAGCTGATCTCCAACCATCTGCACTACACGGGCTCCACCCGCGCGAAGCAGATCCTGGACGGCTGGGCCGACTACCGCCCGAAATTCCGCAAGGTCATGCCGGTCGAGTACCGCCGTGCGCTTGAGGAAATGGAGCGCGCCCGGATGGGCATCGCTGCGGAATAATTTGCAAAGAAGTCCGCCGCGCTCATTGCGTGGCGGATGACCGGACTATCTTCAAATGACCCGTGCCAACTGGCGGCAGCATCTTGCTGCTGGTCCGCACGGATGGATCTCAGGGGATATGTGCTGATGACGGTCGAAAGAAGCAACCTGCCTCCAGAGCTGAGGCTGATGATGGACAACTGGCCGCAGGCGAGGCGGTCATGAGGGTAAGGGACGAAAATATGGGTAAGGTTACAGGCTTTCTGGAAATCGACCGGCAGGTTGCGAAGTATCAGCCGGCGTCGGATCGTATCCGGCATTTCCGCGAATTCACCATCCCGATGTCTGACCCGGAAGTGCAGAAGCAGGCAGCCCGCTGCATGGACTGTGGCATCCCCTATTGTCATGGCCCGACCGGCTGCCCGGTTCACAACCAGATCCCGGACTGGAACGACCTCGTCTACAACAACAACTGGGAAGCAGCGATCCAGAACCTGCATTCCACCAACAACTTCCCGGAGTTCACCGGCCGCGTCTGCCCCGCGCCCTGCGAGGAAGCCTGCACGCTGAACCTCGAAGATACGCCTGTGGCGATCAAGACGGTCGAACAGGCAATCGCCGACAAGGCTTATGAGCTCGGCTTCATCCGCCCGCAGCCGGCGACCGTTCACACCGGCAAGAAGGTTGCGATCATCGGTTCGGGTCCGGCCGGTATGGCGGCTGCCCAGCAGCTCGGCCGCGCTGGTCACGAGGTTCATCTCTATGAGCGCGAGAGCAAGGCCGGCGGCCTGCTGCGCTACGGCATTCCTGATTTCAAGATGGAGAAAAACTTCATCGACCGCCGTGTCGAGCAGATGAAGGGCGAGGGCGTCACGTTCCATTGCGGCGTCAATGTCGGCGTCGACGTGACAGTCGAGCAGCTCCTGGCAGATCATGACGCCGTGCTTTATTGCGGCGGTTCGGAAACCCCGCGCGAGGCCGGTATTCCAGGCACGGATTTCGCAGGCGTTCATGACGCGATGCCTTATCTCGTGCAGCAGAACAAGCGCGTCGGCCGCGAGAATATCGACAGCGTCGGCTGGCAGGCGGATCCGATCCTTGCCGGTGCCAAGCATGTCGTCGTCGTCGGTGGTGGCGATACTGCGTCGGACTGCGTCGGCACAGCGTTCCGCCAGGGTGCTGTCAAGGTGACCCAGCTCGACATTCGCCCGCAGCCGCCGGAAAAGGAAGACAAGCTCGCCGTCTGGCCATTCTGGGCCACGAAGATGCGCACCTCGTCGTCGCAGGCCGAAGGCGCTGTCCGCGAATTCCAGGTCGCAACGCTCGAATTCGTCGGCGAAGACGGCGTGTTGACCGGTGTGAAGTGCTGCGAAGTCGATGAGCGCCGCAAGCCGGTTCCCGGCACGGAGTTCGTGATCAAGGCCGATCTCGCCTTCATCGCCATCGGCTTCCGCGGCCCGTTCACCGACAGCGTGCTCAAGGAACTCGACGGCAAGCTGACGCTGAACACGGACCGTCGCGGCTCGACCAATGTCGTTGCCAACGACAAGGACTACAAGACCTCGGTCGACAAGTTCTGGACCGCCGGTGACGTACGCCGTGGACAGTCGCTGGTCGTCTGGGCAATCCGCGAAGGCCGTCAGGCCGCGCGCGCGATCGATGAAGCGCTGATGGGCTCGACGGTTCTGCCGCGTTGATCGGAAGCCTGATCTGAAAGACAAGGGCCGCTTTTGCGGCCCTTTTTATTTTGCGGAAACCTGCTTCGGTTCTTTGGCGGCGGGAAGCCTGTAATCATCGACGCGGCCGGCGGGCGCCTGTTCGACCATGCCGTCCTGCACCAGAATGTCGCGTGGCGATTTCGTCAGCGATACCGGCGGTGCCTTGGCGCCGAGCAGTTCGGATCCACCGTCGAGATTGGGATCGGAGAGGCTGATCGGCTGCGTGTGCGGCGCGTTGGGTTCCGGCAGGCCGAGGCTCGGCAGGTTGCTGGTGTCGAGGCGCACCAGGTCCGGGCTTGCCTGGGTGCCGAGAATGCGGCGTGCCGGCTTTTCGACGTAGAAGGCAACCTTGCGGCGCCCCGCCTGCGTCAGGTTGATGCCGTCGGAGGTGCGCAGGCGTACCTGCTGGCCGTTGATATCCGAACCGGTGACGATGAACTCGCCACCCTCGTTGACGAAGCCGTCCCAGATGTCGACGAACTCGCCGCCGGCACTTTCGATCTGCTTGCGGAACAGCTGGTTCATCTGCACGGCATCCGCCGTCATCGAATCCGAATCGAAGGCCGGGAGACCGACCCAAAGCAGCGGGATCTTGCGGCTTGTCACTTCCTTGCCGAAGTTCAGCACGCGCTTCTGGTATTCGGCATACCATGCGTCGGTCCGGAATTTTTCCTTGGTGCCGTTGATCGCCATCTGCTGGCGGTCGTTGGCGCCGATCATCACGACGACGATGGCGGGTTTCACCTCGTCCATCATCTTCAGCAGCTGCTCGGGCCAATCGTAGTAGTCGTCGCGGACAAGGCCTGACGAAACATTGCCGCGGGCATCGATGACGACGCCGGGAGAGGTCTTGAAGGCTTCAGTCATGCCGTCGCCGAGGCCGCTTGCCAGAAAGTCGCCGACGATCAGGATTTTCTGGGCATTTTCCTGCTTCTGAACGACGTCCTCATCTGGCACGGGCGCCACAGCCTTCGGCGCGACCGCTGCTTTGGGCGGCGCAGTGCGCTTCTTCTGCGGTCGGGGCCGCTGGACATCGGGCGCTGGCGGATATTCTTCTTCGACGGCGCGGCGGCCGAGGAAGAAATCGAGGATCGAGCGGCGCTGATAGCGCTCCTGGGCGTCGGCAAAATGGACAGGCGCAGTCACACCGAACGACAGCACCAACGCAGCCGTCAGCAGCGTTCGTCCGCCGAGTTTCCGCTTATGATCAGACTTCCGCATGGTCATGCCCCGCATCTCGCGCCATTTTCGCATGGAGTGGGCGCAATCGTCCACTCACAACGCGATTTGTGCCGCGGATTCTTCCTGTTAGCGCCGCAGCGCGTTCAGAAGAGGAAGCGAAGGCTCGCCATCCGTCTGCATGCCGAGACGCTGCTGGACTGCCGAAATGGCGGCTTTCGATCCGGAGCCGAAATTGCCATCGACTTCGCCGTCGTAATAGCCGAGCGTCTTCAGACGAGTCTGGAGCTCGAACTTTTCCTTCACATCAAGCGTACCATCCGGCCGTGGCCAGCGCTGCTTCATGCCGCCATAGCCGGCAATCTCATCGGCAAGCAGACCGACGGCGAGAGCATAGCTGTCGGAAGCATTGTATTTCTTGATGGTGAAGAAGTTCGAGGTCATCAGGAAACCGGGGCCACCCGGGCCGCCCGGCATTTTCAGCTGCGCCTTGGTGGAGGCGTCCTTGAAGCTCTTGCCGTTCGGACGGGTCAGGCCCATTGCGGCCCATTGCGCCAGTGTGTGCGTCTTGCCTGCCTGCTTGGCAGCACTTGCGGGAACCTGGACTTCGTAGCCCCAGGTCTTGCCGGTATCCCAGCCGTTTTTGGCCAGCAGATTGGCCGACGTCGCCAGTGCGTCCGGAACCGAGTTCCAGATGTCGCGATGGCCATTGCCATCGGCATCGACGGCGTAAAGCAGGTAGCTGGTCGGGATGAATTGCGTATGGCCCATGGCGCCGGCCCAGGAACCGGTCATGCCGTCGGCGGAGATATCGCCATTTTGCAGAATCTTGAGTGCTGCGATGAGCTGCTTTTGGGCAAATTTCGCCCGGCGCTCATCGGCATAGGCAAGCGTTGCCAGTGCGCGCGGCACGTAATGCAGGCGGTCGTCCTTGGCGAGCACGGCGCCGTAATTCGATTCCATCGACCAGATGGCGAGAATGATCGTCTTGTCGACGCCGAAATGGCGCTCGATGGCGTTCAGGGTCGAGGCGTGCTTTGCGGCCATTTTGCGGCCGATCTCGACTGTGTAGGGGTTAACCCGGGAATCCACATAGTCCCAAATCTTGGTGGTGAATTCCGGCTGAAAAGCCGCCTTTTCAAGGACTGTAGGGTCAGGTTCGCTCACACCCGCGAAGGCTTTGCGGTACGTTGCCTTGCTGATGCCATTTTGCGCGGCAGTTTGATAAAAGTCCGCGATCCACTTTTGGAACCGCTGGTCGGCGGCTGCGTTATGCGGAGCCAATCCGGCGGAAGCGGTCACAACGAGGGCGAGAGCAAGACCACGAAGGGAGTATTTGTGATTTTTGGTCATCGGCAGTCCGTATCCGTCATCTCTGTTACAAGTGCGGCGGAGGGGCATTCCGTCCGGACCCGAGACTACCGGAACGAAGTCAACAAATTCTTTACCATGACAACGTCTTCCCGTCATCATTTGTAAAACAGTAGCGAATTTAGCTTAATTCACCCCAAATAGCTTGAGTTCAAAGCGATAAGCCCCCCAGGAGGTTCTACGTGACGCAGCAGAAAAAGGTTCGTAAGGCGGTATTCCCGGTCGCAGGTCTTGGAACGCGGTTCCTTCCGGCAACCAAAGCCGTTCCGAAGGAAATGCTGACCGTCGTCGATAAACCGATCATTCAGTATGTGGTCGACGAGGCGCTGGAAGCGGGTATCGAGCATTTCGTGTTCGTCACCGGCCGCAACAAGCACATCATCGAAGACTATTTCGATATCCATTTCGAGCTGGAGCAGACGCTGCGCGAGCGCAGCAAGAAAGCCGAGATGACGCTGCTGGCCGGCCAGCTGCCGAAGGCTGGTACCGTCAGCTTCACCCGCCAGCAGGAGCCGCTCGGCCTCGGCCACGCCGTCTGGTGCGCCCGCGAGATCGTCGGCGACGAACCCTTCGCGCTGCTGCTCCCCGATATGATCATGAAGGCCGAGGGCAAGGGCTGCATGAAGGGGATGATCGATCTCTACGCCCAGAGCGGCGGCAACATCATCGCCGTCGAAGAATGCGAGCCGGATCAGACGCACAAATACGGCATCGTCGGTGTCGGCGAGGCGATCGGTGAAGGCTTCCGCATCACCGGCATGGTCGAAAAGCCTGCCAAGGGCACCGCACCGTCGAACTTCTTCATCAATGGCCGCTACATCCTGCAGCCGGAGGTCTTCAAGATTCTCGAAACGCAGGAGCGTGGCGCGGGCAACGAAATCCAGCTCACCGACGGCATGCTGAAGCTTCTGACGTCGCAGGATTTCGCGGGCTATCACTTCAAGGGAACGACCTATGACTGCGGCGCCAAGGATGGTTTCATCCTCGCCAACGTCGCCTTCGCGCTCGACCGTGCGGATATCCGCCCGACCGTCGAGGACGGCTTCAAGGCTCTGCTGAAGGGTCTTTAAGGCCTAGCGTTTCAGCCGCAAACCGACACCGGCTCGCCATTGCTGCGAGTCGGTGCCTTCATCCCGCGTCGTCAGCTCGTAGCCGAGAGTACTCGTCAGATCGAGATAGCGGTTGATGTTCCAGATGAGACCGGCACTCGTCGTATAGACCGTCTCATCGCTGCTCGCTCCGGCCGGATAGTCGCGCAGCGTCACCCCACCCAGAACCGTTGCCTGCAGGTTGTCGCGCAGCTGATGCGTGATTGTCGTCGTCAAGGCGTGCGAGACATAGCCGCTCAGCCCCGGCGTCGTGGAAGGCTGGATGCTGGTCTGCAGGTCGAAATTGACATTGGTACCGCGCAGCGGCGACCAGAGAATATTGGCGTCGACAGTCGCCGTATCGATCGAGGCCAGGCGGTCGTCGTCGAAACTTGCGGTTTCGTATCCGGCGCTGACTTCGCCCCTGAGCTTCTCGCCGAGATCGACCTGCACGCCGGCCTTGGCGCCGTAGCTGTTGCCGGAGCGGGCGTAGCCTGAGCTGTCGCGGGTCTCGTCGTAGGCGGTCTTGCCTACAGTGCCCTCGATGAAGGGGATGAGTGCCGGGGAGAGCTCGTAGCCGATGCGGGCGCGGAATGTGCCTGCGGTCTGGTCGCGGTCGCTGAGGGAAACGTCCGTGCCGTTGGCGAGCGTCACGTCGGAATAGATGGTCCTGACGACATCGAGTTCGGTGGTGCCGCGCAGCACGCCGAAGTCGCGCTCGATTGAAGCACCGGTGCTGAATTCCTGAACATTCGACTGCTTGCTGGCATCGGAGATGGCGTTCGGATCGTCGGTGTCTTCACGGTAGAAGCGGTAGCCGCCCTTCAGATGCGCGACCGTATCCTCCGGCAGATCGAGGCGCAGATCGCCGTCGATCTGGAAGGAGGGCTGCTCTTCGCCTTCGCCGCTGATGTTCTGCTGCCAGCTGCCCTGGCTGGTGACGGTCAGCTGGTGCAGCGCCCAGTCGGAGGTGAGTGTCGCGTTGCCATCGGTCTGCAGGAAGCCGCGGCTTTCCTTGGTGCCGTTTTCCTTGGTCGTCTCGGTATTGATCGACTGCGTAATCGACGGGCGCAGGATGAAGGTGCCGATGCGGATGCCGTCGGTATCCTTCTCGGTCAACGCATCATCGGCCTTGCGCGGCAGACGGCGTTCGTCGATCGCCGGTTCGCGGGTGTTGAGGCGGCGCATGTCCTCGTCGAGGATCGAGCCTGTCGTCTCGTCGCTTGGCTGCTGATCGCCTGATGCCGTCGTGGATGACGTGCCGTTCTGCTGGGCGGCGCCGGTCTGGGTGCCGGTTGCGGTGTCATCGGGGGAGGGCACGCCGGGCTGGCCCGGATCCGGAACACCATCGCCATCCAGGTCGGCCGCCTGTGTCTGTTGGCCGCCGGTGTTGCCGCCGGAGGAATATTGGGAGGAGGATGAGTAGCCAGATGTGCCGCTGCCGTAGCTCTGCGCCGATTGGGCGAACGCGGACTGCGGCAGTGCTGCGGCGGCCAGGAGAACGGCAGACACGGCAAAGCGCGTCGCACGGAGCGGCGTCAAACTGCTCGTATCACGTTCCTTGCCCATTCAGAATCCGCGTGTGGCATGCTTCAACTCGTTACCTGAAAGTAAAACGTCATAGTTAATCATTCGTTTAGACTGGTGCCTTCGCGCCGTCGTTTCGACCGAGACAGCAATGGACAGCCACAGTGAAAAGCGCTAACGCAGGCACATGATGAGGAAAGCTGTCAATCTGGCCGAGAACAGTGTGCTGGAATCCGCGAAGCGGACCATCACGACGGAACGGCGCGGTCTCGAGGCGCTCGAGCGCGCGCTCGACAACGGGCTTTCCGGCCCATTCTCCCAAGCGGTCGAAACGATCGGCGGCATCAGCGGCCGGGTGATCGTGACGGGCGTCGGCAAGAGCGGCCATATCGGCGCCAAGCTTGCCGCGACATTCGCCTCGACAGGAACGCCTGCCTTCTTCGTACACGCCGCCGAAGCCAATCATGGTGATCTCGGCATGATTGCCAGGGACGATCTGGTTCTGGCGATCTCCAAGGGCGGCGAGAGTGCTGAGCTTCGCAGCATCATCTCCTATACCCGCCGGTTTTCCATCCCCCTGATCTCGATCACCTGCGGCGCGGAATCGTCACTCGCCAAGGCTTCGGATGTGGTACTTCTCGTTCCAAACGAGGAGGAAGCCTGCCCGAACGGTCTCGCGCCGACGACCTCGACACTGATGCAGCTGGCAGTCGGCGATGCCGTGGCGGTAGCGCTGCTTGAGGCGCGCGGGTTCACGGCGCGCGATTTCCATGTGTTTCACCCGGGCGGGAAACTCGGCGCCAGCCTGGCGCATGTCGGTGACATCATGCATACCGGCGAGCGCGTGCCGCTGGTGCCGCAGGGGACGCCGGTGCCGGATGCGATTCAGGTTCTGTCGCGCAAGCATTTTGGCTGTGTCGGCGTTCTCGATCAGGACGGCCGGCTTTGCGGCATCGTGACCGAAGGGGACATGGCGCGCAATCTGACGCGCAACCTCGCGGAACTTGTTGTCGACGACATCATGACGCGGACGCCGAAGGTGGTGAAGCCGAGTGTACTGGCGACTGCTGCCTTGGCGCTGCTCAACAAGCACCATATCGGCGCGCTGATCGTCGTCGATGACGACAACCGGCCGGTCGGGCTCATCCATTTCCACGATCTCTTGCGGATCGGCGTCGCCTGATCAGGCGGCCTCAACCGTCAGGTCGCGGCCATTGCTGGCGACGACCTTGACGCGGGTGCCGACCGGAAGGTCAGGCCCCATCACCTGCCATATCGTATCGTCGAGACGAATCCGGCCGCGTCCCTCGCGGATCGGCTCAGCCAGTGTTGCCGTGCGGCCGACAAGGCTCGCGCCGCGCTGATTGAGGAAGGGCTCGTCCGTTGCGTCGTGGCGCAGCGTCAGCTTGCGGCCAACGAAAGTTGTCGCCACGGCAAAGGCCGCGAAAAGGATCAGTTGCACTTCCCAGACCCAGAAGCCTGCGTCCCATAGCAGAAGCGAAAGGACGCCGACGGCGAGCGCCGCAAGGCCGATCCAAACGAGGAAGAAGCCGGGCACGATCATTTCGGCGGCCAGCAGGATCAGACCGATCACCCACCAGCTCCACGGTCCAAGCTCTGCAACGATGCGTGCCAGCATGCGTCAGCGCTCCGGATTCTGGTTGAAGGGGTTTACGGGCGGCGTGCTGCGCTGCGTGACCTGGCGGGGCGGTTGCGGGGCGGGCGTGGTGCTGCCGTCGCCGAAGACTTCCTTGGCGATGGCGCCGATGCCGCTCAGCGAGCTTAGAATGGAGGATGCCTCGATCGGCATCAGCACCACCTTGGAATTGGGGGCCGAACCGATCGACGTCAGGGCTTCGGTGTATTTCTGCGCCACGAAGTAGTTGATCGCCTGGATATCACCGGCGGCGATCGCTTCGGAGACCATCTTGGTTGCCTTGGCTTCGGCTTCGGCCAGGCGTTCGCGCGCTTCGGCGTTGCGGAAGGCGGCTTCGCGCTGTCCTTCGGCCTGCAGGATCGCCGACTGCTTGGCGCCTTCGGCGCGCAGGATCTGCGCGTTTCGCGAGCCTTCGGCTTCGAGAACCTGAGCGCGCTTCTCGCGCTCCGCCTTCATCTGGCGGGCCATGGCATCGACGAGATCGCGGGGCGGTTGGATGTCCTTGATCTCGACGCGGGTGACCTTGATACCCCAGGGGTGCACGGCCTCATCGACGACGCGCAGCAGGCGGTCGTTGATCGCGTCGCGGTTGGAAAGCAGTTCGTCAAGATCCATCGAGCCCATGACCGAGCGGATGTTGGTCATCGTCAGGTTGAGGATGGCGTTTTCGAGGTTGGAGACCTGATAGGCGGCCTGCGCGGCGTTCAGCACCTGATAGAAGGACACGGCATCGGCGGAGACCGAGGCATTGTCCTTGGTGATGACCTCCTGGGTCGGCACGTTCAGGACCTGTTCCATGACATTCATCTTGGCGCCGACGCGCTCGATGAAGGGGGTGATCAGGTTGAGGCCGGGCTCCAGTGTCCGCGTGTAGCGGCCGAAGCGTTCGATCGTATAGCGATAGCCCTGCGGCACCGTCTTGATGCCCGCAAAGAGCACCAAAATGACGAAGATGACGAGTGCGATGACGACAATGTCGAAGCCGCCCAGGACCATGAAATTCCTCCACCGGTTGTTGCCGGAAAATCCGGCACACATCAAACGTGGAGACTTATCCCGTTATTTGCAATGATCCGCAACAAAAAGCCGCTGGCTGGGTCAGACCCAGCCGAGAAGCTCACGCCGCACCACCTTTTCGAGCACGCGCATACCATCTTCGCTGTCGTTCAGGCAGGGAATATGCGCGAATTTCTCGCCGCCGTTCTCATGGAAAGAGTGGGCTGCCTGCTCGGCAATCTCTTCCAACGTTTCGAGACAGTCGGACACGAAGCCGGGGTTGAGGACCGCGATCTTCTTGACGCCGTCCTGTGCCAGCTTCTCGACCGTCTTGTCGGTATAGGGCTGCAGCCATTCCTCGGGCCCGAAGCGGGACTGGAAGGTGACCATGAACTTGTCTTTCGACAGCCCTAGACGTTCGCGCAGCAGCCGGCCTGTCTTCTGGCACTGGCAGTAATAGGGGTCGCCCTGCTTGAAGTAGGACATCGGGATGCCGTGGAAGGAGGCGAGGATCATCTCTGGCTCCCAGTCCAGCGTCGCCAGATGGTTGGTCACCGAGTTGGCGAGCGCCTCGATATAGGTTTCGTCGTCGTGATAATCAGGGATCGTGCGCAGGGCAGGCTGCCAGCGCATGGTGAGCAGCTTCTGGAACGCCTTGTCGTTGACCGTTGCCGTCGTTGCTGCCGCATATTGCGGATAGAGTGGGAAGAGCACGATGCGGTCGCAGCCGGCGGCCTTCAGGCTGTCGATTTTCGAGGCGATTGACGGATTGCCGTAGCGCATCGCCCAGTCGACGACGACATTCGGCAGGTCCTTCAGGCGCTCGGCCATCAGGTCCGACTGGCTGCGCGTATAGGTGCGCAGGTAGCTCTCGTCCTTGTCCTTGTTCCAGATCAGCTCGTAAGCCTTGCCGACCTTGCCGGGGCGGGTGTTGAGCACGATGCCGAACAGGATCGGGTACCATTTCCAGGGCGACCATTCGATGACGCGCTTGTCGGTCAGGAATTCCTTGAGGTAGCGGCGCATCGAGGAATAGTCGGTGCCATCCGGTGTGCCGAGATTGACGAGCAGCACGCCCACCTTGCCAAAGGTCACGGGCGGGTGTTCCGCCGGGCGGTTCGAAAGTTCAACGGTCATTCTGGCCCCAACGCTCTCATGTCTTCGCCGGCTCATACGCAGCCGGACGCGATCGGTTCAACCCTATAAGTAGAAAAGCCGGCCCGGGAAACCCCGGACCGGCTTTCGAGATCGGGACAAATCGTCTTACTTCGCCGGGAGCTTCAGCTCCTCGCCGACAACAAGGCGGCGCGGGTTCGGGCTGCCGTTGGCTTCGGAGATCTTCTTCCAGAGTTCGCCGTTGCCGTAGAACTGCTTGGCGAGATCCCAGAGCGTGTCGCCAGCGGCAATGACGTGGCTGGCGGGCGTTGCCGTTGCCGGAGCAGCCGCAGCCGGTGCCGCAGCGGGAGCCGCGGCCGGTGCTGTTGCTGCCGGAGCCGCAGCAGGGGCTGCCGGTGCGGCGGCACCAGCGGCTGCGATCGCCGTCACGCGTCCATCGGTATAGGGCTTGTACGGGTTGTGCGCCGTCAGGTATCCGACGGTGACATCGGCAAGATCGGGGCCGAAGTCATAGGCATTCTTGCCCGCTGTTTCGAAGATCGAATAGCCGTCGCCGCCAGCGCGCATGAAGTTGTTGGTGGCAACGCCGTAGGTCTTGGCCGGATCGATGGCGACGAAATTATCGCCGTCCTTGACCTGCACATCGCTGACGCGGCTGCCCACCGGCTTGGAGACGTCGAAGCTGTATTTCAGACCGGCGACCTGCGCGAAGCGGCCGGCACCCTGATCGATCTGGCTGACACCGTTTTCGAGCGCCTTGACGACGTCGGCACCTGTCAGCTGGAAGGTCGCCAGCGTATTCTGGAACGGCAGAACGGTGATGACCTCGCCCTGGGTGACTTCGCCGCCATCGATCGAGGCGCGCAGACCGCCGCCGTTCTGGATGGCGATCTGGACGCCCTGGCTCTTGGTGCGGTCGAGCATAGCATCGGCGACGAGATTGCCCATCGAGCATTCCTGGACGCGGCAGATGGTGCGATCACCCTCGATCGGACCTTCCGAAGCGCCGATGACCTTCTTGCGCAAGTCTTCGATCGGCTTTGCCAGCTCGGCGATACGGGCGGTCAGCGCCGGATCCGGGGTGAACGTCGAGTCGATCAGGATCGGATCGCCCTTGGCGCTCTTGACGACGCCGTTGTCATCGAAATCGACGACGAGATCGCCGAGATACTTGCTGTAGGATGCAGCCTGAACAACCGGAACCTTGTAGCCGCCCGGGTTGTCGACCAGCGTCGGATAGGGGCCTTCGGCCTTCGGGTCGGTGTTCGACAGCAGGCTGTGCGAGTGGCCGCCGACAACGACGTCGACGTCGGGGATCTTGGCGATGAAGGCGAGATCGCGCGGGTAGCCGACATGGGTGAGCGCGATGATCTTGTTGATACCCTGCGCCTTAAGGTCCTGGACGGCTGCGGTGATCGAGGCGACGTCGTCGGCGATCAGCACCTTCGGGCCGGGCGACGAGAGCTCTTCCGTATCGTTGGTGACAGCGCCGACGATACCGATCTTCTGGCCGCCGACATCGAGAACCAGCGACGGCTTGATGCGGTCGCCGAGCTTGGAGCCGTCACCGGCAAGGACGTTAGCCGAAATGACCGGGAACTGCACCTTGTCGAGGAAGGTGGCAAGGCCGTCTTCGCTGTCGTCAAATTCATGGTTGCCGACGGTCATGACGTCGAACTTCATGGCGTTCAGCACTTCGGCTTCGGCTGCACCCTTGTAGGTGGTGTAGAACAGCGAGCCCTGGAAATTGTCTCCGGCATTGAGCAGCAGCACGTTCTGGCCGGAGAGGGCCTGGCGGCGCTGGTCGATCGCGGTCTTCAGGCGGGCGGCGCCGCCGAAGCATTCCTTCTTGCCTTCTTCCTCGGCAGAGCAGGTGGAATCGAACTTGTTGATCGATTCAATGCGGGAATGGAAATCGTTGATGTGAAGAATATTGAGCTGATAGTCGGCGAAAGCCGCGCCCGTGCTGAGCGCCAGCATGGACGCCGTCAGCAGACCGAAACTAAAGGATTTCGTCATCCTGTTCTCCTGATTTTCCGGCGGCAGCGCTTACCCCTGGCTGTTCCGCCGATCCCTCTTAGCCGTTTTTACCCGGCGCGCCGGATGTTTTCATCTCACCTGCGCAACCGCAAGCGAAAAGCTGGGCCAATGCCCGCGCTTTCCAAGTGGCGGTAAACAAAAAAGCTCCCGCGAAGGGGAGCTTTTCATTCTCGGTAATCGGTGAAGCGCGGTTACAGGCTGCGCGTCAACGTGAATTGCGCGCCCGCATCCGAGGTGCAGTTCAGCTGGCCCTGATTGACCAGTGCGCAGTTGACCTTGGACTGGGTCTTGCGCACCAGCGAGGTCATGTTGATTTCCACCAGAGACGGTCCGGTGTTCACATAGGTACCGGATGCCAGCAGCTGGTTGCTGTCGGTCGTGCGGGTGGTGAAGGTGCCAGCCTGGAAGGTCGAGACGATGCCGTTCGGATCGCGCCATGCGCCTTCGACGCCTGTTGGCGCGGCACGGGTGGAAACCGGCATGGGACGGGGATCAGAGGAAACACAAGCTGCGAGCGCTGCTGCTGCAGCCGCGAGCGCGGCAATATTTCTCAACTTCATAAAGCTTCTCCGGCGATTGGCGGCGGACGATATCCGCAAGTTCTGGAAAAAACATGGCGCGGGGCGGCCGCCAAGGCAAGCCTTCTGCAAGCTGCAAGCGAAATTACACAGCGGGCGTTACAAAAATGCCCGCCTTTCGGCGGGCATCTTGTCTCTGCCGGTTCGCGATTACGTGCGAACCAGGATGTTCTTGAACTGCCACGGATCCTTGGTGTCGATGTCCTCGGGGAAGAGGCCCGGGCGGCCATCGAGCGGGGTCCAGTCGGTGTAGTGTCCTTCGACCGGGCCGAGGTAAGGCAGCTGCACTTCGAGGCAGCGCTTGTAGTCGATCTCGTCGGCTTCGACGATGCCGGCCTTCGGGTTTTCGAGCGCATAGACCATGCCGGCGAGAACGGCCGAGGTGACCTGGAGGCCGGTGGCGTTCTGGTAAGGCGCGATGCGGCGGGTCTCTTCGAGCGACAGGCGCGAGCCGAACCAGTAGGCGTTCTTCTCGTGGCCGTAGAGCAGTACGCCGAGCTCGTCGATGCCTTCGACCAGTTCGTCCTCGTCGAGAACGTGGTGCACAGGCTGCGCGGTGCCGCCATTGCCGAACATCTCATGCAGAGAGAGAACGGCATCGTTGGCCGGATGATAGGCGTAGTGGCAGGTCGGGCGGAAGGTCACTTCGCCGTCCTTGTCGCGAACCGTGAAATAGTCGGCGATCGAGATGGACTCGTTGTGGGTGACGAGGAAGCCGTATTGCGGGCCGGGCGTCGGGCACCAGGTACGAACGCGGGTGTTGGCGCCCGGCTGTTCCAGGTAGATCGCGGCCTTGCAACCCTTCTTGTGCTTCTTGGCGTTCTTTGGCATCCAGTTTTCGTGGGTGCCCCAGCCGAGTTCTGCCGGCTGCAGACCTTCGGAAATGAAGCCTTCGACCGACCAGGTGTTCCAGAAGACATTGAGCGGCTTCGGGGTCTTGGTGAGCTGCGTATCGCGCTCGGCAATGTGGACGCCCTTGACGCCGAGCTTCTTCATCAGCTTGGCCCAGCCTTCGCGGTCATGCTGATCCGGCTCTTCGAACTTCAGGCCGGTATCGTTGGCAAGGTTGACCAGCGCCTGCTTGACGAACCAGGAAACCATGCCCGGATTTGCACCACAGGTGGAAACGGCCGTTGCGCCGCCCGGGTTCTTTTCCTTTTCCTTGCGCACGGTTTCGCGCAGCGCATAGTTGGTGCGGTCGGCGTTCTTCATGCTCTTGTCGAAATAGAAGCCGAGCCACGGCTCGACGACGGTGTCGATGTAGAGAACGTCGAGCTTGCGGCAGAGCTTCATCAGGTCGAGCGAGCCGGTGTCAACCGAGAGGTTGACGCAGAAGCCCTGGCCTTCGCCTTCGGTCAGGAGCGGCTTCAGCAGGTCCTTGTAGTTGTCCTTCGTCACATATTCCTTGATGTGACGGACGCCGTGCTTCTTGAGGATTTCCATGTCGCCCGGCTCTTCGCGCGGGTCGATGACAACCAACCGGTTCTTGTCGAACTTGAAGTGGCGCTCGATCAGCGGCAGCGTGCCGCGGCCGATGGAGCCAAAGCCGATCATCACGATCGGGCCGGTAATTTCGGCATATACCGGGTGGTTCTGTTCCGTCATTCTTTTCTCCTGTGGAAGGCGACGCAGGCGATGAGCCTCAAGAATTCTTCAAAATGCGCTGAAAATAAGCGAAGTGACCGGCTCTAACCATAAAATGGCGTCACAATAAAGAGCGTTTGGTCCGGGAAAGCAAATATCAGGCGGGCGCCAGCTGCTGCGCAAGGCTGTGCAGCTTCTGCACGAGGTCGACTTTTTGCAGCGTCAACCCCTTGTAGGCGGCCTGATGTTCGTCCAGCGCGTCGAGTTGTGACGCGAAGCTTGAGGCGAGTTCTGCGGCCCGCGGGTGATGCTCGATCGCGGCAATCGGATCGACATAGACGCGGATCGTGAAGACGATATCGCCGGAAACGGGAAGCTTGCGCAACGTCTGCCGCTCGACGCGGGCGAAGCGGTCACCAAGCGTGAAATCGTCGGCAGAAGGCGGGCGGCGGTGCTTGGAGAGCGGCAGGAAGAGATCGCCTGTCGTGTTGACCGACCAGTTCATCCGCTCGACCGGCTGGGGGACCTGCAGATTGTCGAAGATGCGGGTGATCAGCGCGGCGTTGCGCGTGCCCTCGCTGAAACCGGGCACATCCGCATGGATCGCCTGCATCGGACGGCCGAACTTTTCCTGCAGCGACCAGGAAGACGGGAAGGAGACGTGGCCTGCGACCAAATGCCAGCCATCATCCTTGCGGCGCATGATGACGAGATCATCGGCAACAAGGAGGCCGGCTTTCATCAGCGGCGGCAGTGTGTTGTCGGCGAGATCAAGTTTGGTGCCCACCGTTTCGATAACGCTGCCGTGGCGGGCATACAGATCGGGATGGGCAGAGCAGAGATAGTCCGCAAGCAGCGCCAGACATTCTTCCTGTGCCGCCAGCGTATCGTCTTCGGCGACAAAAACGTCTTCGCGATGGGCGCCGATGAGGCCGCGCTTCTCGCCGAGATAGCGCGCCAGATCGGCATCAGGCTCGATCCACCTGCCGATATCGAGCGGCATCAGGCCGATGGTGAACGGCCTGGATGATCCATCATAGGGTGTGTAAGCGGGAAGTTTCATTGTCAGGAAACTGCCGGTTTGCCGGGTTTGATGCAAGAGTAAAGCGCTTATCCCTTCAAAGCTTCCAGCCCTTCATTGACCGTCGTCAATGCCACTTCCGTCACCTCATACTCCGCAACGCCGTGCAGCGTGAAAGGATCGGCCGCGACGTAGGCTTCGATCTCGGACCGGTCGCCAGTGGCGAAAATCACGCCGCCGGTGCGCGGGACCTTGCGGCCGGAGGCGAGGAACCAGCCTTTTGCATAGCCTTCCTTCACCCAGGCCATGTGCGTCTCCATGTGCTTGTCGGCCTCCTCGTTGGGTTTCACGTAGGTGAGGGAGAGAATGAACATGTTCCGATCCTGAAAGCTGTGTGCCGTTATGAGGCTGTTGATAACCGAAATGCGACTGGTCCATCCATCTTCTTTTTAGACTTTCGCCGCAATGTGCCACATATCGCCACAGCACGCCCGGGACCATCGGATGACCCAGATATCGGAGCGGCTTGCGGAGTTGCAGGAAGAAAGTGCCGTGCTGATCGGGCTCTACGATCAGGATGACCGTTTGCAATATGCGAACGCCGCCTTTCGCTCCATCTTCGCCATCGAGCCGGACGAAACGCCCACATGGGCCGACCTCATGCGCCGCAACACCAAGGCCGGACGCGGTACGATCATCCGTACAGCCGATTTCGAGGCCTGGCTGATTTCGGCGCAATCGCGCCGCGGCAAGCTACCGTTCCGTGCTTTCGAGACCGATGTCGTCGATGGCCGCTGGTTCTGGATGACGGAGACGGTTCAGCGCGACGGCTGGATGCTCTGTATCGCCAGCGACATCACGCATATGAAGACCAGCCAGCGCGATCTCCGGCAGGATCGCGACTTCGCACTGAAAGCATCGCAGACCGACGAGCTGACGGGCATTTCCAACCGCCGTTTCATGATGGCGGCGCTTGAGAACATGATCCTGCGGCAGGGTTCGGCACTGTCGATCAGTGGCTGCATGTGCATCATCGATCTCGATTTCTTCAAGCGGATCAACGACAGCTTCGGCCATCAGGTGGGGGATCTGGTGCTGATCGATTTTGCCCGTCGCGTCCAGCCGATGGTCCGCCGCCGCGACAGCTTCGGGCGGATCGGCGGCGAGGAATTCATGCTGGTTCTGCCGGATACGACGCTGGAACAGGGCGAGAAGATCGTTGACCGGGTGCTCGACCGTGTCCGCGTTGCGCGGCCGCTGCCGGCTTCCCCGGCATTTTTCTATACCTGCTCGGCCGGGCTGGCAGAGCTCAGGATCGGCGATACCGTGCAGCAGATCTATGCGCGGGCGGACGAGGCACTCTATGTTGCCAAGCAGAGCGGCCGCGACCGGCTGAAGATCGTCGCCTAAGGCAGGAGCATGGCGGGGATCAATCCGCGCAGCGAGTTGCCCATGTAGAGCTTGCCGGCGGCGACATCGGCAAGACCGATGCGGCCGACGCGCGCCTTGCGCTGGCAGATCAGCTCCGTGCGCAACACGCCTGCCAGCAATCCGCAGGAGATCGGTGGCGTCCGCAGGATGCCGGAGCCGTCGTCGAGGAAGACAGAGGTAATGGTACCCTCGCAGACCTCATCCTTCTCATTGAGCATCAGCACTTCGTCGGCGTCAGCAGCTGCATATTCCGCACGCGCCGTCTCGTACACCTGACGGCGGGTGGTCTTGATGCGCAGCAGCTTGTCGCTGCTATCGAGACGCCGGGCGGCGAGTTTCACTTTCCAGATGGTGTCAGGCGCCAACGGCACGAAGGGGGCGCTGGTCACCTCGATCCGGCCATTGGCGTCGAAGGTCAGCCGGACACGGAGCGGGGCCGCCGCATCCCGAACCGCCTCTTGCAGGGCTTCGGCCGCAGCCCGAGGAACGGGAAAGCCGGTACGGCGGGCAGAGCGTTCGAGGCGGGCGAGATGCAGTCGCAGCCGGGTGAAGCCCACTTCCGGATCCCAGCGCATGGTTTCGATCAGCGAGAAATCGCTCATCGGGCAATTTCCTGATCGCCGATCGCAAAGCGCGCCTTCAACAGGCACTCGTCATATTCGGCCTCGGCGGTGGAATCGAAGACGATCCCGCCGCCGACATTGAAGATTGCGTGACCGTCCTCGAAAAGGCTGATGGTGCGGATGGCGACGGAGAAGCGCATGGCACCCGAGGGAGCGATCATGCCGATCGCGCCGCAATAGACGTCGCGCGGCTGGTCCTCGAGATCGTCGAGGATCTGCATGGCGCTGAGTTTGGGGGCGCCAGTGATCGAGCCGCAGGGGAAGAGAGCGGCGAAGATATCGCAGATCGTCAGATCGGGAAGCAGCTTCGCCTGCACATGGCTCACCATCTGGTGCACCGTGGGGTAGCTCTCGATGTCGAAGAGTTTTGGCACGTCGAGCGTGCCGACTTCGGTGATGCGCGAGATATCGTTGCGCAGGAGATCGACGATCATCCGGTTTTCGGCCTGGGTCTTCACATCGGCCAGCATGGCGGCCTTGATCGCTTCATCCTCTGCCGCATCGGCCCCGCGCCGGGCGGTGCCCTTCATCGGATGCGTCTCGATCCAGCCGTCCTCATCGGTGCGGAAGAAGAGTTCCGGCGAGCGCGAGAGTATGATCGGACCGCCGAGATCGGCATAGGCGCCGTATTTGACCGGCTGGCGCTCGATCAGCGACCAGAAGGCGGCGAGCGGATCGCCGCTCCAGCGCGCCTCGACCGGCATGGTGAGATTTGCCTGGTAGCAATCGCCCTGACGCAGGTGCCAGTGGAGGCGGTCGAAGCGCTCTCTATATGTCTCAAAATCCCATCCGGCTTTCGGGGTGGTCAGGAATTCCTCGTTGTCGCGGCGGCGGACAGGCTGAGAGAGCGGGTGGTCATCGGGTGCCGGGCGGTCGAAGACGCCGAAGCGGAGGAGTGGCGACTGGCGATTGGCGGGGAGTTTGGGGGCGAGCTTGTCTTCGAAGAGGTAGCCGGCCTCATAGGAGATGTAGCCCGCCAGCCATTTGCCTGCGGCCTTGGCGTCTTCCATGCGCTGCAAGGCGGCGAAGAATTCGGCTCGGTCGTTCGCGATGATGGTTTCGGACGGCTCGGCGAAGAGCATCGTCTGATCGGTTGTGTCGTCGCGGAAGAGGATGAATGGGCTCAATTTACGCCTCCCTCATTCCTGTGCCTGTCACAGGAATCCAGTGCGCCCAAGTCCTTGGGCGCGAAAGAGCCACTTCACGGCGCAGACGCGCCGTGGCTGGATTCCTGTGACGAGCACAGGAATGCGGGAGTGGGTGGGTTGGCGTCATTCGTTCTCTCTTGGACGGCAGCAAGGACGGCGTAACCCGCCTGACATGCGGAAAGCCGTCTCGCTGATCGCCCTTCGTCGACCTTCTCCCCGCGAGAAGGAGGCCTATCGCTTCAGCCCTTATCCAAAGCTTCCAGTTCGTCGATCAGCCCCTCGATCATCGACAGTCCCTTGCTCCAGAACGACGGATCGGTGGCATCCAGGCCGAAAGGCTTCAGGAGCTCGGAGTGATGCTTGGTGCCGCCGGCCTTCAGGAGTTCGAAATACTTGTCCTGGAAGCCCTTGTCCGCTTTCTGGTAGACGGCATAGAGCGAGTTCACCAGGCAGTCGCCGAAAGCGTAGGCGTAGACATAGAAGGGCGAGTGGATGAAGTGCGGGATATAGGTCCAGTAAGTCTCGTAAACCTCGGAAATCTTGATCGCCGGTCCGAGGCTCTCTGACTGAACCGACAGCCAGAGTTCGCCGATATCGTCGGCGGTCAGTTCGCCGGCCTTGCGCGCGGTGTGCAGCTTGCGCTCGAATTCGTAGAAGGCGATCTGGCGCACGACCGTGTTGATCATGTCCTCGACCTTCTGGGCTAGCATCGCCTTGCGCTCGCGCTTGTCCGCCGTCTTGTCGAGCAGGGCGCGGAAGGTCAGCATTTCGCCGAAGACCGAGGCGGTTTCGGCCAGCGTCAGCGGCGTCTGGCACATCAGCGCGCCCTGTCCGCCGGCAAGAACCTGATGGACGCCGTGGCCGAGCTCATGGGCGAGCGTCATCACGTCGCGCGGCTTGCCCATGTAATTGACGAGCACATAGGGATGAGCCGACGGCACCGTCGGATGCGCGAAGGCGCCGGGCGCCTTGCCGGGGCGAACCGGCGCGTCGATCCACTGTTCGTCGAAGAAGCGCCTGGCGATATCGGCCATCTCGGGGGCGAAGTTGCCATAGGCCGAGAGAACGGTATCCTTCGCCTCGTTCCAGGAAATGACGGCGTTCGAGGTTTCCGGCAGCGGTGCGTTGCGGTCCCAGAAATTCATCTGGTCCATTCCGAGCCATTTCGCCTTCATCTTGTAATAGCGGTGCGACAGCCGCGGATAGGCCTGCTTGACGGCGGCAGCCAGAGCATCGACCACTTCGCGCTCGACACGGTTGGCAAGGTGCCTGGAGTCGGCGATGTCCTCGAAACCGCGCCAGCGGTCGGCGATATCCTTGTCCTTGGCGAGCGTATTGGTAATCAGCGTGAAGACGCGGATGTTGGCCTTGAAGGTTTCGGCCAGCGCCATCGCCGCCTTGTGGCGGGCTTCCGGATCCGGGTCCTGCAGCATGTTGAGCGCGACTTCGAGCGGCACCTTCTCGCCGTCGATCTCATAGCGAAGCTCGGCCATCGTCTCGTCGAACAGGCGGTTGAAGGCGGCGGCCGATGTCATCGACTTCTCGAGGAAGAGCTGCTCCAGCTTGTCATCCAGCTGATAGGGCTTGTCCTTTCGCAAATCGACGAGCCAGGGACGGTAGTGTCCGGCAGCCGGGTCGTTTTCCATGCAGGCATCCATGACAGCGTCGTCGATGCGGTTCAGTTCCAGCGCGAAGAACAAGAGGTGGCCTGAGTATTCGGTGATGCGCGCCTGCACGTCGCCATACAGCTTGCCGTTAACAGGGCTCGTCGTATCGGAGAAATAGGTGAGGCCGGCAAAGGAGCCGAGCCGGCCGATGATGTCGTCGAGCGCTTCATATTCCTTCAGCGCCTGGCCGATGCCATCGGCGCCGGTCTTGGTGGCGGCTTCGGCAAGCTTGCCTTTCCATTTCTCCTCGAAGGCGATCGCGTTCTTGCCTGCCTTTTCCATGTCACTGGTAAAGGCCGTCGATGTTGCTGAGGGGTAGAGGTCCTGCAGTTTCCAGACCGGAAGATCGCCGAGCGCAGCGTCAGCCGCGCCACCGGCAGATGTTGCCGAGAAATTAAGACCGGCAGCGTTGAGCGCAAAATTCATGGCGAAGCTCCTCTTCCTCATTCAAAACAGGTCTGACTACCTAAGCGCCGGAAGGTCCCGCATCAAGGGGCTTTCGGCGCGTTAAAGGCCCCGGTTCGATACGGAATCGCCATCGTCACAATCGTTAAAATGCGATTATTTCTCAAAACTGGATGTTCAAGCCTTTCAGGCAGAGTGCAACCTAGGTTTCGCATGAAGTGAGGCGACAATGACCGGTTACAATGAGCTCAAAGGGGCAGGGCAGATACTCGTGGTCGAGGATGACCCGGTACAGCGCCGTCTGTTGAAGAACGCAATCGAGCGCCACGGGCACGTCGTCCATCAGGCAGAAAACGGCCGCATCGGCCTGGAGATGGTCAAGCGCGATGCCGGCCTCTTCAATGTCATCGTGCTCGACCTGATGATGCCGGAGATGACCGGTCTCGAATTCCTGGAAGCGGTGCACGAATTCGGCACACAGATCCCGGTGATCGTGCAGACCGGGCAGGGCGGCATCGAAACGGTAGTCCAGGCGATGCGCGCCGGCGCCTTCGATTTCGTCGTCAAGCCTGTCTCGCCCGAGCGGATCGCTACCTCGATCGCCAATGCAATGAAGCTCGACCAGCGCGAAGTGAAGGCCCGCTCCGGCCGCCGTTCGCGCTCCGGTGTGGTCGGCTTCGATGATATCGTGTCGGCAAGCCCGGCAATGCTTCGCGTCATCGATCTGGCGCAGCGTGCCGCGCAATCGAATATTCCTGTTGTGCTCGAAGGCGAGTCCGGCGTCGGCAAGGAGCTTGTTGCCCGGGCGATCCAGTCTGCCGGCGACCGATCCGGCAAGCCGTTCGTGACCGTCAACTGTGGTGCGATCCCGCACAATCTGGTCGAGAGCATTCTATTCGGCCATGAGAAGGGCGCTTTCACAGGCGCGACCGAGCGCCATACCGGAAAGTTCATGGAGGCCGATGGCGGCACGATCTTCCTCGATGAAATCGGCGATCTGCCGCTTGAGGTTCAGGTCAAGCTGCTGCGCGCCGTCCAGCAGGGCGAGATCGAGACCGTCGGTGCCCGCACCGCACATAAGGTCAATGTCCGCCTGATTTCGGCGACCAACAAGGATCTGATCGAGGAGGTCAAGAACGGCCACTTCCGCGAGGATCTCTATTACCGCCTCAACGTCTTCCCGATCACCATTCCGGCGCTGCGCAAGCGCAAGGAAGACATTCCGCATCTGGTGCGCGTCTTCACCGACCGGTTCTCATCGGAGCAGAAGAACGGGCATCGCATGACCGTCAATTCCGCTGCGCTGGCGCTGCTGACGGCTTACGACTGGCCGGGCAACATCCGGCAGCTGGAAAACGCCATCTTCCGTGCTGTCGTTCTGGCCGAAGGCCCTGAGTTGACGGAATCTGATTTCCCGCAGATTGCGGCGCAGCTGCCGGAATATGACGTGATCGATCACTTGGCGCTGGTCGCCGACAACACGCATCGCGATCACGATGCGGAGTTCGCGGCATCCGACTACAGCGTTCCGCCGCCCTCCGTTCTCGATGCTGCGCATCGTCACGCCGATAGCGCCGAAAACGCGATCGCGAGCGTCAATCCAGCCGGCGAGGTGAGGAAACTTGCTGACGTCGAAGAGGAGTTGATCCGATTCGCCCTTAAATTCTACCGGGGCCAGATGAGTCAAGTGGCGAGGAAACTGGGGATCGGCCGTTCGACGCTGTATCGCAAGCTGAAGGACTACGGGATTGACCCCGATAATCCCCAGAAGGACGCCGCTTAGTCCACAATCCGTTAATATTCCCGCAAGCATGTTCGGTTACTGTTCATAAACCACTTGTTAGTCGATCGTTGACTATGTAAAGAAAAGGTTGATCGTGTGTGGCATTTTTGCCATCGTGTCACCGCATTTGACAGTCATTGGGACAGCCGGACATTTGGCAGTCTGACGGGGATTGAGTTTGCCGGATCTGAATGAGCATACCAAGCCTTCGCGCTTGAGCTGGCGTACGCTGTGCGCCAACGTTGGCGGAAAGGTGGTCCGGACGGCAATGGCCGCCCTCCTCGCGCTTGCGGTATCCTCACCTGTATTCGTCGGCACGCCTTCCGAAGCGGCCGGCGAGACACGCAGCCTGAAGCTCTATTTCATCCATACCGGTGAAAAGGCCGTCATCACCTACAAGCGCAACGGCAAGTTCGACCCGAAGGGTCTTGAGCAGCTGAACCGATTCCTTCGCGACTGGCGCAAGAACCAGCCGACGAAGATGGATCCGCATCTGTTCGACCTGATCTGGGAAGTCTACCGCCAGAGTGGCTCGAAAGATTACATCAACGTCGTTTGCGGTTTCCGCTCGCCGGGCACCAATGCGATGCTGAAGTCGCGTTCGCGCAATTCCGGTGTCGCCGAGAAGAGCCAGCATATGCTCGGCAAGGCGATGGACTTCTTCATTCCTGACGTGAAGCTAGCGACGCTGCGCGCGATCGGCATGAAGATGCAGGTCGGCGGTGTCGGCTTCTATCCCAAGTCTGGTTCGCCCTTCGTGCATATGGATGTCGGCGGCGTTCGTGCCTGGCCGCGCATGAGCCGCGATGAGCTCGTCCGCCTCTTCCCGAAGGGCAACACGCTTCATATCCCTGCCGACGGCACGCCGCTTCCCGGCTACCAGCAGGCTCTGGCTGACTATAAGCGCCGCGTGAATTCCGACACGCTGGTTGCTGCGGTCGGTGGTGACAGTCTCTCTGAAACGAAGAAGCCGAAGACGCTGTTTGCAGCGTTGTTCGGTGGCGGTGCGGACGAAGAAGAGGACAGCTCGGACGATTCGGCTCCTGTCGCTGTTGCCAAGGCAACGCCGACCAAGCCTGAAGCTCCGGCCGCCGCGGCCGAGCCGGTGCAAGAAGAAGTTCAGGTTGCCGCGGTTAATGCGCCGGTTCCGCAGGTTCGTCCGGCATTCGCCGGTCAGCTCGGCGGCGGCGAAGTCGCCAATGCGATGCTTCCGGCCAATTCGGGCAACGCAGCTCAGCAGGCTCTTGCTGCCGCAACGGCGCAGGAAGACCAGCCGCAGCAGTTTGCCGATCTCAGCACCTATCATGTTCCTGTTCCGGAACTGCTTGGTCAGCGCCGCGAGCCGGGTGATGCGGAAGTGGCGTCAGTCGATCCGTCCATTCCTGTTCCGACGCCTGTTGATCGTCCTGTTGCTGCCGAAAACCTTCTGGCTGCGGCTGCTGATGCTGATCCAGATGCTGCGGGCGACGAAGCGGAAGCCGAGCAGCTTTCTCCTGCCGTTGCACAGCAGCTCGACAAGGATAGCGCTGCTTCCGGTCCGCAGGTTGCTGCTCTCGCGCCGGCGACGGTCGAGCAGGCGATCAATGCAGCTATGCCCGGATCGAAGCCTGTCGCCGCCAAGACGCCGGTGCAGCTTGCAGCACTTGCACCGACAAAGTCGGCAAGCTTCGGCGATAACTTCGATCTGCCTCAGCAGCAGGTCAGCGTTGATGATGCCGTCCCTGTAACGCCGTCCAAGGGTGGACGTCCGACCAAGGCCGTTGCTGCCGCCGCCGATGCAGGCCGCGCTTCGGTTCGCACCGAGCCCAAGCTGACGCAAAAGATGATCTCGCAGTGGGCGCTCACCAATGCGCGTCTCGAAATGGTCACCAAGCCAGTCAAGGCGCCGCGCTTCGTTAGCCAGACGCTCCGCGCACAGCCGACCGCCGTCTATGCCGAAGGCTTCAACGTCAAGACCGCTTCCATCGATCCCGGCCGTTTCAGCGGCACGGCCGTCAACTTCATGGAAGTGAAGAAGTTCAACACGAACTGAGGCGTCCAATCGTTTGACAAAGGCCGCTGGAGCGATCCGGCGGCCTTTTTGTTTGTGGACCCGTCAGGCCATAGAAAAAGCCGCCGAGGCGCGAGGCCTGGCGGCTTTTGAACTATGCCGTCGCGGCTCAACCTTCGGGCGGCGACTCGATCATGCCAAGAGCATGCAGGTAGGTGTCGAGGATCGCATCTTCTTCCATGCGCTCCTGTTCGTCCTTCTTGCGCAGGGCAACGACCTTCTTGAGGATTTTGGTGTCGAAGCCCATGCCCTTGGCTTCGCCGTAGACGTCCTTGATGTCGTCGGCGATGGTCTTCTTTTCTTCTTCCAGGCGTTCGATACGCTCGACAAAAGCGCGAAGCTGATCGCGGGCGACGCCGTGAGCATCAGACATCCGTGTTCTCCTGATTTTTGCGGATTGAAATTCGTGGGCGTTGACTGCCGTGAAGCGGCGCCGCGGTCAAGCCCCTTCGGCCATCATCGGCTTATTTGTGCGGGTTGTTCGTGTCGAAAGCAGCTTTCTGTGCTTCCGAAGCCTCGTTCTGGTGGAGGGTTTTCCACTGCTCGTAGGGCATGCCGTAGACGATCTCGCGGGATTGATCCTTGGTGACGGCTACGCCGTTTTCCTCGGCCGCTTCGCGGTACCAGTTCGACAGGCAGTTGCGGCAGAAGCCTGCAAAGTTCATCAGGTCGATGTTCTGCACGTCGGTGCGATCGCGCAGATGCGCCACCAGCCTGCGAAAGGCGGCGGCCTCAAACTCTGTCTGCTGTTCTTTCGTCAGGTCGGTCATCTCGATTCCTTCATGTATAGGGGCCGGTGCGCGACGGGTGCACCTGGTATTCGTGCAACGCCGGATCGGCATTCATCGCCTCGAAGACCGGCGCCAGCCGCGCCGCCCAACCGGCGATGCCGGCCTCGTCGCCGATAAGATCCTGACGGACCTCAAGCAGGGCGTGCGGAATGCCCGATACCATGCAGTGCCGGTACATGGTGTCACCCTTCAACGCCCCGTCATAGGGTTCGTTGTCGCCGACAATGAGATCGGGATCGCGGCGGAGCATGTCAAGCAGCGGGCCGACGGCGCGGTGGTCGCTGTCCCAGAGGACGGCTGCGTGCCACGGGCGGGGAACGCCCTTCCAGGCGGGCGTATAGGAATGCAGCGACAGGACCAGCGGCGCCTTGCCCGTGGCGCTCGCCACCTTGGCGATCTCTGCCGCCACGGCATCGTGATAGGGCCGGTGGAAGCGCTCGATGCGGTTCTGCCATTCGACGGAGGAGATCGGGTGGTTGCCCGGAATGATGGCGCCATCCGAGATCTTCATGATTAGCGTCGGGTCGTCCTCACCGCGGTTCGGATCGATCAGCAGCCGCGAGAAGCCGCCGAGGACGGCGGGAACGCCGAGCCTGGCCGAGAGGCTGCGCACCAGCCCCTCGATACCGATGTCGTAAGCAATATGCCGGGCAAAGGCCGTCTCCGGCAGGCCAAGCTTTCCATAACCTTCCGGCAGCCGGTTCATGGCGTGATCGCCAAGGATCACCATGCCGCTGTCATGATTGCCGGGTAGGATTTCGAAGGGTTTGAAGTCTTCCATCAGCGAAGGGCCATTCGTCATTTCGGGCAAGGCGCCACTGATCGCATGCACGTGCCGGAGGTTCAAGCGGGATGAGACGGCAACAGCCGTGACTCGCCGGTCACAAGCAGGTTATGAAAGGAATATAATCGATTAGCATCGCGTTGACATTCGCGGGATGGCGGCGCAAGAAGGCACGGGAAAACGAATAACCGTGGGAGCAAATCGGAAGCCGTGTTGATGCAAGCCGCACCAAGTTTCCTCACCCGGTCCGGGCCGCTTGCCCGCCTCGCTTTGTTCGCATTCGCAGCCATGATGCCATTCTTCGCCGCAAACGCGGCACGCGCGGATTTCCGCGTCTGCAATGGCACCCAAAATCTGGTCGGCGTCGCCATCGGCTATCGTGCCAAGGATGGCTGGATCACCGAAGGCTGGTGGCAGGTCCCGGCAACGACCTGCGCGACGCTGATCGAAGGAGAGCTGCAGTCGCGATATTACTACCTCTACGCAGAAGATGCCGCCCGGGGAGGCCGTTGGACGGGCGATGTGCAGATGTGCGTAGCGGAGAACGAGTTCAAGATCACGGGCGTCAATGATTGCTATGCCCGTGGCTACCAGAAGATGGGGTTCAAGGAATATGATACGGGCCGCCAGGGTAGCTGGATGGTCCAACTTTCCGATACGCCCGGAACGCAAGAAAGCCCGAATTGATGAAGCGTAACCGCAAAGTAAAAATCCTCGCCACGCTCGGCCCCGCCTCCAGCGACGAAGCGATGATCGAGAAGCTGCACCAGGCTGGTGCCGATGTCTTCCGCATCAACATGAGCCATGCGAGCCATGACGTGATGCGCTCGCTGATCCAGCGCATCCGCTCGGTCGAAGCCCGCTCCGGCCGCCCGATCGGCATTCTCGCCGACCTCCAGGGCCCGAAGCTTCGCGTCGGCAAGTTCGCCGATACCAAGGTCGACCTGAAGCCCGGCCAGACCTTCACGCTCGACAACAACGAAGCGCCCGGCGATGCCACCCGCGTCTTCCTGCCGCACCCGGAAATCCTGGAATCGGTACAGCCGGGCCACCGCCTGCTGATCGACGACGGCAAGCTCGCCCTTCGCGCTGAAAAGTGCGACGGCAAGAGCATCGTCACCACGGTTATCTCGGGCACCAAGATTTCCGACCGCAAGGGCGTCAGCCTTCCCGATACGCTGCTCACTGTCGGCGTTCTGACGGATAAGGACCGCGTCGATCTGGATGCCGTTCTCGCCACCGACGACGTCGACTGGGTTGCGCTCTCCTTCGTGCAGCGCCCGGAAGATCTCGCCGAAGTGCGCAAGATCGCCAAGGGCCGCGTCGGCATCATGTCGAAGATCGAGAAGCCGCAGGCGATCGAGCGCATCGAAGAAATCATCGAATTGTCCGATGCGCTGATGGTTGCCCGTGGCGACCTCGGCGTTGAAATGCCGCTTGAAGCCGTTCCCGGCATCCAGAAGCAGCTGATCCGCGCCTGCCGCCGTTCGGGCAAGCCAGTCGTCGTCGCGACGCAGATGCTGGAATCGATGATCACCGCACCGGTTCCGACCCGCGCTGAAGTCTCCGACGTAGCGACCGCCGTTTTCGAAGGCGCCGACGCCGTCATGCTCTCGGCTGAATCGGCATCGGGCGACTACCCGGTCGAAGCCGTGGCCACCATGGCGTCGATCGCCACCGCCATCGAGCGCGAGCCGCATTACCCGGGTATCATCTACGCGCAGCGCGCTCAGCCCGAGGCAACCGGTGCCGACGCGATCTCGCTCGCCGGCCGCCAGATTGCCGAAACGCTGAAGCTCTCGGCGATCGTCTGTTACACCTCGTCTGGTACGACGGGTCTGCGCGCCTCGCGCGAGCGCCCGCAGGTGCCGATCCTGGCGCTGTCGCCGATCATCAAGACGGCCCGCCGTCTGGCGATTGTCTGGGGCCTGCACTGCGTCGTCACCCACGATGCGACCGACCTAGACGACATGGTCAACCGCGCCTGCCGCATCGTTGCCGACGAAGGCTTCGGCAAGCCCGGCGACCGCATCATCATCTCGGCCGGCGTTCCGCTCGGCACGCCTGGTGCTACCAACATGATCCGCATCGCCTATATCGGCTCCGACGGCCGCAGCGGCATCTGATCCTCAGAGATTGCCAGGAATACAAAACCCGCCGCGAACACGGCGGGTTTTTTCTTTTGGGTAGATCGGCTTACGCTTGCAGGGACATATGGCCGACCCGGTAGATCTGGCCATCACCCGATATCAGCGGCGCGTCGCAATAAAGCGTGAAGCGGACGAGCGACCACGTCGTCGCTTCGAAAGCCGAGATTGCGGCCAGCACACCGCGCCTGCTGCCTGCTTGCGACGCACGCTCCGTTTCCTGCACTCTCAATCCGGCAAGATCCGCGTGCGGCTCGATAGGCAGCATTTCGCTTGAAGCAAACCGCGCTTTGCCGAGATCGGGCGCAGTGGCTGCATGCCAGACCATCCACTGCCGGACGCCCGGGCGCCCGAAGGACTGGGTCAGTGCCTCAAAGCCCGGCCCGGTGATGAAATTGCTGGCGCCTTCAGGCTCGTTCCAGAGATAGAAGGGCGCATAGAGATTTTCCGCGCTGCCGAACTCGCCTTTCCTGGCGCTGAGATAGGCCTTGAAACCCAGATGCGGGAAGCCATCGGTGCCCGGCCCACGGTCGCGAATCCGGCGGTCGATGATGCCCATGTCGTAATCGGCGGGCAGGGTGAAGCTGTATTGCATGGCGATCATCGGGATATCTCCACGGATTCCAGCCAGTCGACGATGCGGTCGCCGTCGGTCGCCTGGATGCTGATATAGCTGAAAGGGCTGTCGGCGGCCGCGCCATGCCAGTGCTTTTCATTTGGGGCAAACCAGACGGCGTCGCCCATTCTGAGTTCCTCCACCGGGCCGCCGTCGCGCTGGGCGCGGCCGATGCCGGAGAGGACATAGAGCAGCTGCCCGCGCGGATGCGTGTGCCAGTTGGTGACGGTGCCGGGATCGAGTGTTGCCCGCATGGCCGTGTTTTCGCCGCGCGCTTCGCCTTCGAGCAGCATCTCGACCCAGAAGGGTGCCGATGCCAGGCCATCGGGCGAGCGCGTGACGTTTCCCGGGCGGCAAATGGTCATCGTGCGAGGATTGCCGCTCATGACGGCTCTCCCACGGCGCGGGCGCGCCAGCCGTCATCCGCCATCTGCGCCAGGCCGTCGCCGAAGGACCATTCGTCGGGCTGAGAGCTGACGATGGTGATCATGATGTCTTCCTTCCGAAGCCCCGGCGCCTCGCTCAGCAATTCGGCGGCGCGCTTGAAGAAGGCCTTGCGCATCTCCGTCGTCCGCGGCCGGCCGGCGCGGATCGCGAAGAGCACGAAGTCGTCGGAGCGTGGACCGGCGAGATAGTTGCGGTCGAAGATCAGTTCGCCCGGTTCATGCTGCTGGATTTCGTGGAAACGGTCGGCAGGTGGCACGTCGAAGGCCTCGACGAGCGCGCGATGGATGCCGTCCGAAAGGGTGCGCAGGTATTCCGGCGATTTGCCTTTGAGAAGGGAGATGCGAACGAAGGGCATGTGAGCATCCTTGTTTGAAATCTTGACAGGAGGAAAATCGCACGGCAGATTAATCCATAAAATCAGAATATATTGAACATATGATCCTAAAAAACGGGATTGATGATGCGCAAGACGAATTTCGATCTGGATGTTCTCCGAACCTTCGCGACCGGCATGGAGCTCGGCAATTTCGCCAAGGCTTCCGAACGTCTGGGACGTTCGACATCCGCCGTCAGCGCGCAATTGAAGAAGCTTGAAGAGCAGGCGGGGACACCGATCTTCCGCAAAGCCGGCCGCGGGCTGGCGCTGACAGAGGCGGGCGAGACGATGCTTGCTTACGCCCGTCGTCTGCTTGAACTGAACGACGAGGCGGTGGCGGCGATCCAGAGCGTCGAGCTGGAGGGCTGGGTGCGACTCGGGCTGCAGGAGGATTTCGGCGAGACCGTGCTGCCCGATGTGCTCGGGCGTTTTGCCCGGGCGCACCCAAGGGTCCGGATCGAAGCGCGTGTCGTCCGCAATGTCGAACTGATCGAGCGGGTGACAGCAGGCAAGCTCGATCTGGCGCTCGCCTGGAGCAGCGGCGCGGTGACGGCGCATTGCGAGACGATCGGCGAAGTTCCGATGCAATGGATCGGCCCGGCCTCGGGGCCGTCGCCGTGGAGCGGCGAAAGCGGGGAGCCGCTGCCGCTGGCCTCGCTTGAAGCTCCGTGCCTGCTGCGGACCGCGGCCACGAATGCTCTCGACCGCGCCAACATCCCCTGGCGCCTTTCCTTCGTCAGTCCCAGCCTCGGCGGGCTGTGGGCAGCGACCGCCGCAGGCCTCGGGATCACCATCCGCACGCCGATCGGTCTGCCGTCAAAAGTCGGAGCGCTTGCGCCCGGCGCTGCCGGACTGCCGCCGCTGCCATCGCTCGGGCTTGTGCTGCACCGCGCGGAAGCGGATCCGGATGCAGCAACCGCGCGCCTTGCCTCCCTCGTCCTGCAATCCGTTCGGGACGCGTTGGTCAACGCGATACCGGTGAAGGGGCTTGCTGGCGGTTAGGCTTCAGCCACAGCTGAATTGATAGCTGCTCCCGATCCTTGATGGGGAGCCGCCAAGAACCAGAGACTGCTCTAGAAGTCGCTATAGGCCGCCACGACGGCTGCAACCTGTTGGTCGTTCATGGCAAGGACCTGAGGGCTTGTGAAGGCGTTGGCGTGGTTCTTGTCGAGACCCCTGAGGTCCTCGACGGAAAGTCCGGAAATCGCCCCAGTGTCGATGGCAGCAATGTCTTCGATGGAGAACTTCGCCACATCTTCGGGCGCCATCGCGGCGAGCTGTGCGGCACTCAGCTTTGCCGTCTGCGCCGGTGTGAAGCCTTCAATCTGGTCAGCCGTCATCGCGGCGATCTGGGCTGGCGTGAAACCGGCGACAGCTGTGTCGCTGAATTTGCCGATCTGTGCGGCGGTCAGACTGCCGATCTGCACGGCACTCATCCCGCCTAGCTGGGCGGCAGTCAGAGCGCCGAGCTGAGCGTCTGTGAACTTGGCAAGCTGAGCCGGGCTGAAGCTCGGAATCTGCTGCGGCGTCAGCCCCTTCAGCTGATCGGGGCCGAGCTTGCCGAGCTGGCTATCGCTGAGGGCAGCGATGACGTCGCTCCGCAGGCCGATCATCGCCTTGGCATTGATGGCGCCGATTGCTTCATTCGTCAGCTTGGAGACGTTTGCGACCGTCAATCCGGCCACCTGCAGGGCGGTGAGGACGCCAATCTGAACCGGGGTCAACCCGGCCACCTGATCCGCGGTCATGGCCGTAATCTGGCTTGCCTTAAGGCCGACGGTGGCGGTCGCGCTGATCTTGCCGATCTGCGCAGGAGAAAGCGCCGCGATCTGGCCATTGGTCAGTGCGCCAGCCTGCGTTGCCGACAGGGCACCGATCTGGTCGTCGGTGAACCCGGCAAGCTGTGCAGGCGTGAGGCCCGGGATCTGCGCCGGAAGGAGGCCGGCGATCTGCTCCTTGCTGAGCTTGCCCATTTGTTCGGTACTGAGGGCCGCGATCGCGTCATTCTTCAGGCCGGCTATCGCCGCTGGGCTGATAGCCGCCACTTCTTCGGCAGTGAATTTCGCAATATCTTGCGGGCTCAGGGCGGCCACCTGACCACCCGTCATTGCGCCGACCTGGGCAACGCTGAGCGCTTCAAGCTGCGTATCCGACATGGCGGCGATCTGCGCCGGCGTCAGGCCGGCAACCGCAACGTTGTTCAGCTGGCCGATCTGGGCAGCGGAGAGAGCCGTAATCTGATCGTTGGTCAACGCCCCGGTTTGCACCGCCGACAACGCCCCCATCTGCTCGTCCGTGAACTTGCTGAGCTGAGTCGGCGTGAAACCGGGCATCTGCGATGCGGTCAAAGCCTTGAGCTTGTCAGCGCCGAGCTTGGCGATCTGGCTGTCGCTGAGGACGCTGATGGCCTCCGGCTTGAGGCCGCCAATCGCAGTGGCGCCGATGGCCGCGAAGGCATCGTCGCTCAGCTTGCTGACAGCGAGCGCGCTGAAGCCGGCGACCTGTGCCGCAGTTAGCAAAGCGCTCTTGTCCGCAGTGATCGTGGCTACCTGATCTGGCGTCATCGCCGCGATCTGCATAGCGGTCAGGCTGGCAAAGGCGGTATTGCTAATTTGACCGATCTGAACCGCAGTAAGGCTGCTGATCTGTGTGCCGGTCAGTGCGCCGACCTGAGCCGCGGATAGTGCGCCTATCTGCTGCTCGGTAAATTTGCCGATCTGCGCTGTGGTGAAGCCCGGGATTTGCTGTGCAGTGACCGACGCGATCTGTTCCGCGCTCAGTTTTCCGATCTGACTATCGCTCAACGCGGCAATCGCCTCGTTGGTCAGGCCGGCGATGGCTTTGGGATTGATCGCGGCAAATGCCTCGTCGCCAAGCTTGACGATATTTGCTGCCGTCAGGCCAGCCGTTTGTGCCGCGGTCAAGGCACCGGCCTGCGCGGCCGTAAGCCCGGCAATCTGGTCAGCCGTCATTGCGGCAATCTGAGAGGACTTCAAACCGGCAAAAACCGCGGTGCTCAGCTGTCCGATCTGCGCGCCGGACAGGCCTGATATCTGGTCATTGGTCAGCGAACCGGCCTGCGCCGCCGTTATCGCGCCGATCTGTTCTTCAGTGAACTTACCGAGCTGCGTTGCCGTCAAGCTGGCAACCTGGCTGGGCAGCAAGCCTGCGATCTGTTCAGCACTCAACTTGCCGATCTGGCTTGGGGTGAGAGCGGCTATCACTGCATTGGTCAGACCGGAAATGGACTTGGGATTGATCGCGGCGATCTCTTCGTCGGAGAACTTGGCTATGTCGGCCACGGTGAGCGCACCAATCTGAGCTGCCGTCAGCGCGCC
Source organism: Rhizobium sp. 10N427 (assembly GCF_056394605.1). Taxonomy (NCBI): domain Bacteria; kingdom Pseudomonadati; phylum Pseudomonadota; class Alphaproteobacteria; order Hyphomicrobiales; family Rhizobiaceae; genus Rhizobium; species Rhizobium sp. 10N427. The sequence goes on from NZ_JBFTID010000011.1 coordinate 51,679, forward strand.
GGCTTGGGCGACACTCAGGCCTTCGCGCTGCGCTTCCGTCATATCGGCAATCTGCGTGGGCTTCAGACCAGCAACGGCCGCGCTGCTGAGCTGGCCGATCTGCGCCGCGGACAGACCTGCGATCTGCTCCTTGGTCAGCGCGCCGACCTGAGCAGCGGAGAGCGCGCCAACCTGCTCGTCGGTGAACTTGCCGAGCTGAGCGGCAGTGAAGCCACCCATCTGCGCTACGGTGAATGCCTTGATCTGGTCGGCGCTGAGTTCGCCGATCTGGGTGTCGGTCAGAGTGGCGATCGTTTCGTTCTTCATGCCCGTAATCGCCTTCGGGGGGATGGCGGCGATAACATCGACGGGCAGTTTCGTGGAATTGCCCGGGTTCACCCCGGCAACTTGCGCGGCGGCAAGAACAGCGGCCTGCGCTGCTGTCAGTCCGGACAGCTGGTCGGCGCTCATCGCCGCGATCTGCGCCGCCTTCAAACCGGCAATGGCCGCGTTGCTGAGTTCACCGATCTGAGCAGGCGTCAATGCTGCAATCTGGGCCGTGCCAAGCGATGCGGCTTGAGCTCCAGACAGCGCGTTGATCTGATCGTTGCTGAAACCTCTGAGCTGATCGGGGGTGAAGCTGGTTATTTGAGATGCCGTAAACGCCTTGATCTGCGTAGCGCTCAACATCGAGATCTGGTCGTTGCTGAGCGCTGCAATCGCCTCGCTCTTCAGGCCGCCGATCGCCTTGGTGTTGAGGGCGGCAATGGCTTCGTCGCTCAGCTTGGTGACGTTGGTTGCCGTAAGACCGGCAGTCTGCGCTGCCGTCAGCGCCGCGGCCTGAGCTGCCGTGAGACCGGCAAGCTGGTCAGCCGTCATCGCGCCGATCTGTGTTGCCTTGAGGCCGGATATGGCAGCATTGCTAAGTTGACCGATCTGGATATCGGAAAATCCGCCGATCTGGGCGTTGGTCAGCGCACCGGTCTGCGTTGCCGACAAAGCTTTCATCTGTGTCTCGGAAAACGTTCCGAGCTGCGCAGGGCTGAAGCTTGCAATCTGTTTGGCGGTCAATGCTTTCATCTGATCCGCACTCAGCATGCCGATCTGCGTGTCGGTGAGTGCAGCGATGGTATTGGCCGGCAATGCGCCAATGGCCTTGGGGCTGATGGCCGCGATCTCGTCGTCCGAGAATGTGGCGATATCCTCCGGCGTCAATGCGCCGACCTGCGTTGCCGTCAGGGCAGCAACCTGTGCAACGCTTAGACCCTCAAGCTGCTCGGCCGTCATCGCAGCGATCTGGCTTGCCTTGAGAACGCTCAGCGCCGTGTTGCTCAGCTGGCCGATCTGGGCACCGGAAAGGCCGCTGATCTGATCGTTGGTCAGCGCACCAGCCTGGGTTATCGACAGAGCCTTGATCTGTACGTCGGAAAAGGTGCCGAACTGAGCAGGTGTCAGGCTGGCGAACTGCTTTGCCGTCAGCGCTCTGATCTGCAGCGTGCTCAATGAGGCGACCTGCTCATTTCCCAGGGCTGCGATGATCTCGTTCTTCAAGCCGCCGATGGCCTTTGGATTGATCGCCGCAAAGGCCTCCGCGCTCATCTTCGAAATGTTTTCGACGCCGAAGCCGGCAACCTGCAAGGTGCTCATCGCCGCCATCTGCGCTGCAGTCATGCCGGCCACTTGATCCGCGCTCATGGCCGCGATCTGTGTCGGCTTCAGACCCGGGGTGGCCGCAGTGTTGAGCTGGCCGATCTGTGTGCCGGAAAGGCCGGCAATCTGCGCGTTGGTCAGCGCACCAACCTGTGCTGCGGACAATGCATTGATCTGCACGCCTGAGAAAGTGGCGATCTGATCCGGCGTGAAGCCGGCGATCTGCTTCGCCGTCAGCGACTTGATCTGATTGGCGCTCAGTTTGGCAATCTGATCGTTACCAAGTGCCGCAATTGCCGCATTGCTAAGGCCACTGGGCCATTTGATGGCTGCGATGGCGTCTCCGCTCAGCCCGGTAACATTGGTGGCGCTAAAGCCGGCAACCTGGGAAGCTGTGAGAAGTCCTGCTTGCGCAGCCGTCAAACCGGCCACCTGATCCGCCTGCATCACGGCAATCTGCGCCGCCTTCAGACCGCTGATACCCCCAGTGCTAAGCTGGCCGATCTGCGCTGCCGTCAGGCCGCCGATCTGGTCGTTGGTCAATGCGCCTGTCTGGGTGGCCGACAGTGCCTTGATCTGCAGGTCGGAGAATGCACCGAGATGGTCCGGCGTTATGCTGGCAACCTGCTTTACCGTCAGCATTCTGATCTGATCGGCGCTCAACTTGGAAATCTGCTCGCCGCTGAGAGCCGCGATCGCTTCGGGCTTCAGCGCGGCAAACGCCTTGGCGCTGATTGCTCCGATTTCGTCGGGCGAGAATTTGGCGATGTCATCGGCGCCCAGCGCGCCAACCTGGGTTGCGGTCAGTGCGGCTGCCTGGGCCACACTGAGGCCTTCAAGCTGGATATCGCTCATCGCGGCGATCTGTGTTGCCTTTAGACCTGTGATGGCCGTGTTGCTGAGGCTTGCGATCTGTGTGGCAGTCAGTCCGACGATTTGTATGTTGGACAGCGTGCCGACCTGGGCTGCCGACAGTGCGCCGATCTGGCTCTCGGAGAACGACGCGATCTGGCCTGGCGTCAAGCCGGCGATCTGCTTTGCCGTCAGCGCCTTTATCTGATCGGTGCTCAACGCGGCGATCTGCTCGCCGCTGAGAGCGGAAACTGCTTCGGTCTGCAAGCCGCCGATCGCCTTGGGGCTGATCGCCCCGACGTCTTCTGCCGAAAACTTGGCGATATCGTCCGCCCCGAGCGAAGCAATCTGGGATGCGCTCAGGCCCTTGATCTGATCGGGCGTCAGAGCCTCGATCTGCTCGGGGGTGAGGACAGCAAGCTGGGTCGTGCTCAAGGCGGCGATCTGAGCCCCGCCAAGCGCGGCAAGTTTCGCGGCGTCGATCGCTGCGAGTAGCTCCGGTCCCAGACCGGCAATCGCACCGGCCGATATGGCACCAAGCTGAGCTGAGTCGAGCTGTCTGATATCTTCCGCTTCGAGCGCAGAAATCTGCGTCTTGCTGAGAACCCTCACCTGATCAGGAGAGAGCGACCCGATATCCTCGGCCGAAAGCTCCTTGATCGTCTTCGTCGAGAGAGCTCTGATCTGGGCGGTCGTAAAGGAAGCGATCGAGGTCATCTAGTTGCCCTTGCACTGGCGTTGCCGGTAACCGTCTCACGTCTGATGTCCAAAGGTTCGCACGCACCGCCTTCGGGCGGTTTGCAACAAACTCAACGGAACAAGACGCAGAAACAAATGGTTCGACAGGCATCGCTGGAAGCGAGCCGATGGCCGGGACAAGCATTATCGATGCGGCGCGCATAAAGCGGCCGCCTTCCCAACACGACATGCGGCATTGCTGCCGCAAATCGTCAGGCCTAAAACAACCGAAGCCGTTATCGGCCGAAAAATGACTTACCCCACAACCAACGATTACAGCCCTACCTGCCGCCGTCTTGTCAGGATATGTGTCGTGCTAAGCTTGCGTGAGGATGGAGAGACAACGCCCGATCAACGGAGCCGCGAAATAGACAGCTTCCGCGTGCGGTAATGAATGCGAGTCTAGAGGACCTGTTCGCTCTGTGCGTCCGGCGGATGTTCTGCGGTGGCGGGCTGAATGCGCGCAGGAAGGCACGGCGTATCCGCTCGCGATCGGCAAAAGCCGGTCTCGCGGGCGAAAGCACCGATCGGGTGGCGCGCCTGTCTCATCAACAGCCTTGCGGCTTCCAGCCGCAGGTTTCTGCTCGAAACCAGCCACCCGCTATAAGGTCCGAGGACCCGGCGTCAGCCGAAGCGCTCCAGCGCCATTGCGAAAACGTCGGTATCGACATTGCCGCCCGAAGTGACGGTGATGACGGTATCGCTCTCCAGTGCCTTGCCGTGGAACAATGCCGCCGCAAGGGCCACCGCGCCGCCTGGCTCGACGATGATCTTCAGCCGCTTGAAGGCGAGCGCCATGGCACGCAGCGCCTCGTCGTCCGTCACCGCGATACCTGCGCCGGCAAGCCTCTGAAGGATCGGAAAGGTGATCTTGCCGGGTTCAGGCGTGATGATCGCATCGCAGATCGAGCCGGCCATCGCCGCATTCCGCTTGATTTCGCCTGATGCCAGCGAGCGTGCGAAGTCGTCGAAGTTTTCAGGTTCGCAGGTGCGGACGGTAAAGCTCGGGGCGCTTGCTTCCAGCGCCAGCGCGATGCCGGAGCTCAGTCCGCCGCCGCCGCAGGGCACCAGAACTTCGGCTTCCTTGATGCCTTCCTCTTCCGCCTGTTCGGCAATCTCAAGACCCGTCGTCCCCTGGCCGGCGATCACGAGCGGTTCGTCGAAAGGCTTGATCAGCGTGAGGCGCCGATCGGCAGAGAGCCGGGCGCCGATCGCGTCACGGTCTTCCTTGGCGCGATCGTAGAGCACCACCTCGGCGCCGAAGGCGCGGGTGTTGTCAATCTTCAGCTTCGGCGCGTCCGCGGGCATGATGATGACCGAGGGGACGCCGTGGAGCTTGGCGGCTAGCGCCACGCCCTGCGCGTGGTTGCCGGACGAGAAGGCGATGACGCCGCGCTTGCGGATATCGGGTTCCAGCCCCGATACTGCCGACCAGCCGCCACGGAACTTGAAGGAGCCGGTGTGCTGCAAACATTCGGCCTTCACGAAGACACGGCGACCGGCCATCTCGTCGAGAAAGGGTGACGAGAGCAGCGGCGTGCGCCTGATATGTCCGCGCAGACGGGCGCGGGCGGCGACGATCATTTCAATGGATGCCATGTGATGCTCTTTCGGCTGATGTGCTGCGCCATGAATAGAAGACGGCTTTGCGCTTGTGAACGCCGGTTCTTGTCACCGTGACACGAAAGCCTGTAGCGCGGTCTCCTTGGCGAGCTGCGGCGCGCGCTCACGGCGCCGGTATTCCGTCGGGCTGGTGCCGGTGACGCGCAGGAACTCGCGATTGAAGTTCGACTTGCTGATGAAGCCTGCCTCGAACATCACGCTGGTGACCGGCGCATCGCTATGCGCCAGTTGATCGCAGGCGAAGCGGATGCGGAATTCGTTGACATATTGCGAGACGCTCATGCCGTGGATGCGGTTGACCGCCACCGAGACGCGGCGGGCGGGGAGGCCGAGCTTGCGGGCGATGCGGTTCAAATTGAGCTCGGGATCGCGATAGACCTGCTTGGTCTCCATGAGGCTGTCGAGACGGCTGGCGACGGCGCCGTCCTCTTCCGTCGGAAGAACAGGGGACGGTGGAGCGCTGTCGATCCCCTGTTCAGGCTGCGTGCCGCCGGCGATCGAGGCCGCGGCGCCGAGGATCAGGAGAACGATGACATTTCCGAGCGCAACGATGGCCCCGGCGTTGGCGCCGCCGGTGCGGTAGAGATCGAGGCTGATGACGACGTCGCTCAGGCCCGAGCCGATCAGCGCGACAGCCGTAATGACCAGCGAGCGATAGGAAAGGAACGCCCCGTCGAGGCGGGAGGCGACAAGCGCATCGGCGCCGCTTCGCGAAATCCAGAGCAGCGCGACACCATAGCCGATGAAGAGCAGGATCAGGCTCAGGCCGACTATATCCCGCCAGAAGGCGAATGCCAGAGCAACGCCGATTGCCGGCAGAAGATGCGGCCATTGCCGGCTCAGCGGCCGTGGCGTGCCAAGCGTCAGGTCCGCGAAGCTTGCAAAGGAGAGCGGCGCGACAATGGCGGCGAGCACGGCCTGCAGCGGCATGATCGCCAGCATGTCGTAGCCCCAGCGCAGGCCGATGAAGACGGATTGAACCGCATAGGCGGCGATCAGCGCCAGAAACAGCCGCCGCCCGGGCGCGCTCCATTCCTCCATCCTCAGCATCCGGATGAAGAGGATGGAGAGGAGCAGGGCGACCACGAAAGGCAGCGGTACGAAAATCATCGGCAGTGTCCGGACATTTTTCTCATCAATATGAGCACGAGATTGGCCTTGATCGCAATTGCGGGCGACCCGGAACACGATCAAGGTCTCAAGAAAGCGTGTCGGACCTCACCTTTGCTTGCGCCGGATCGACCGGTGTCAAACAGGGAGCAAACCGATGACCATTATCCTTTCCATACCTCTTTTCTTCATGAGCCTCGTTTCCGCCTTCGGTGGCTCGAACACGCCTGGAGAAATCTTCGACATCACCGGGGTCCGCTCCATCGTCATCCAGGGCGATTCCAGCTCGATCAGGATCACCACCGATGCCGGGAAGCCTTATGAAGCCGTGACATCCGGCCGCCGAAGCGGCTGGTTCTCATCCTGGTATTCGAGCTGGTTCTTCAATGCCTGCAAGGATGAAAGCCGGGTGCGGATCGACGGCACGGCAATGACGATCGATGTCGGCGTCTCGGCGTGGAGCGACATTGCCGATTGCACGCCTGAAGTCTCCGCCAACGTGCCTGCGGGTGCCGCTGTCAGCATCAACCAGCAGACCTTCATGGCAAGGCTTGATGGAAACTTTTCCGCGTTTCGGACATCGGGCAAGGCTGCGGATATTACACTCAACGGTCACGCATCTGAGGTCGACATCGCGGGAACCGCGGTACGGGCGAACCTTACCTATGCCTCGATCACCCGGGACGAAATGATAGGTATCGAGGCGCAGTCGCTCGATGCCTATATTGGCTTCGGGGAGCATGTACCGGTCGACTACACGGTGACGGCCAAGGCGTCGCTGGTCGATACACTGACGCCGAGTGTGCCGGGGGCAAAGCCGCAGGTGGCGATCCGGGGCGATTATGTCCGCGCCCGGATCCGCTGATCAGTAGCCCTTGGCCGAACCTTCCGCGGCACGGCTGTCCATGGCGCCATAGTAGCGTGAGCCGCCGCCCTTCGCGATATCGGTAAGGCTCTTGCCGCCAACGAGAATGCCTGCGGCCTGGCCCCAGAGAGGTGCATCGTTGCCGCCGTCGAAGCTGTAGCCCATGGCGGCGAGCGCCTTTTCGGTGTCAGGCGACAGTGCATAGGGCTCAAGATAGACCTTGTCCGGCTGCCATTGGTGATGGATGCGCGGGGCATTCACTGCCTGGCTGATGTCCATGCCGAAATCGATGACATTGAGGATCGCTTCGAGTGTGATGGTGATGATGCGCGAGCCGCCCGGGCTGCCGATCACCATGAAGGGCTTGCCGTCCTTGGTAATGATCGTCGGGCTCATCGAGGAGAGCGGCGTCTTCTTCGGGGCGATGGCGTTGGCTTCGCCCTGGACGAGGCCGTAGAGGTTCGCCGCACCGGGCTTGGAGGTGAAGTCGTCCATCTCGTTGTTCAAGAGGATGCCGGTGCCCGGCGCCACCACACCGGCGCCGAAGGAGCCGTTCAGGGTGTAGGTCACCGCAACGGCATTGCCTTCGTCGTCGATGATCGAATAGTGGGTCGTCTCGGTGCTTTCCTTGCCGCCGAGCGGTTTCAGATCGGCCGATTTTCCGGCCTTGTAGGGATCGATCTTCTCCCGGATCTCGGTGGCATAGGCCTTGTCGAGCAGCTTGGAGACCGGATTGTCGATGAAGTCAGGATCGCCGAGTGCGGCGTTGCGATCGACATAGGCGTAGCGCATCGCCTCGACCATCGCATGCACGGTCTCGGCCGAGCCGTAGCCGAGATAGGAGAGCGGGTAGTCTTCGAGAACGTTGAGGATCTCGCAGATGATGACGCCGCCGGAGGAGGGCGGGGGCGAGGAGATGATGTCGTAGCCGTGGTAATTGCATTCGATCGGCTTTAACTCGCGAACCGAATATTGCTCGAAATCTTCTTTGGAGAGGATGCCGCCCTTTGACTGGCTGGCTTTGACGATCGCGTCTGCCGGGGTGCCCTTGTAAAAGGCGTCGGGGCCTTTCTCGGATATCGCCTGAAGTACGGCGCCGAGTTCCGGCTGCACAAGCTTCTCGCCTTCGGCGTAAGGTTTGCCATCGGGCTTCAGGAAAATCTTGGCAGCCGCCTCGTCTTTGGCGAGGCGCTTTGCGCTGCCGGCGAGCGAGGCTGCATCTCCCTGCTCGAAGGTGAAGCCGTCCTTGGCGAAAGCGATCGCCGGAGCGAGCAGGTCGGCACGGGGTTTGGTGCCGTATTTTTCGCGCGCGGTCTCGAAGCCCATCACTGATCCCGGCACGCCGACCGCGAGATAGCCGTCGAGGCTGGCGCGGGGAACGATATCGCCCTTGGCATCGAGATACATGGTCTTGGTGGCGGCTAGCGGTGCGCGTTCGCGGAAGTCCAGGAAAGTACTTTTTCCGTCCTTGGTCCGGATCGTCATGAAGCCGCCGCCGCCGATATTGCCGGCGGTGGGATAGACGACGGCGAGCGCATAACCCACGGCCACAGCTGCATCCACGGCGTTGCCGCCGCTCTTCAGAACCTCGACGCCGACATCGGTTGCCAGATGCTGCGCCGTGACGACCATGCCATGCTCGCCCTCCACCGGGGCAGGCGAGGCGGCATGCACGGTGACCGGGCCGAGCGCCAAAGCGAAAGCAGTGAAAAGCGAGACGGTCCGGGCTTGCAGCCGATCCATGATATCCCCTCCAAAGAATAAACTATGGGGTGTGATATGGTTCGGCCTGCGCCGGGTGCAAGGCTTTCAGTTGGTGGTCGCAGCGATATCGCCGGCCAGCCGCTCTTCGGCGATACGGGCGGCTGCCTGCAGATCGCGCGGCATGCCTGCAATCTTTTCCAGCGCGGCGATGGCCACATCCGTCGCCAGATAATCCGGCTTGTGCCCGACGCCCCGTATGGTCACCAGTTCCGAGCCGGCGATATCGCGGGCAAGGCCTTGGGAGTGCAGGTGTTCCCAGACGATGTCGTCGCTGTCACCGGTCATGATGACGGTCGGCGCGGTGATCTCCCGATAGCGATGGGACTCGGCCTTGAGATAGCCGAGCAGGCGGGTGAAATCCGTGGCGTTGTTGTGGAAGGTGCCGGGCCGCAGGACCAGTGACGGGCCGGTGCTGGCGATATAGTCGGCCGGCCGGACGTTCGGCCGGAAGACGTTCATCGTGCCCTGTTCCAGCCGCCGCAATCCCATCGGCACGACGAGCGCGTGATTGAAGAGCCAGCCAAGAAGCGGGGCTGTTGCAGCGTGATAGTACCAGTCCACGCCGCCCGGCCACGGGTGAGTCGCCGGCGCAAGGAAGAGCAGCCCCGCCGTCTTCTCCGGATGATGGACGCCGAAGGCGGCCGCGATGGCGCCGCCGAAGGAATGGCCGACGATGATCGCCTTTTCGATGCCGCGCCTTTCCATCAGCCGGGCAATGGCTTCTGCCTGGCCGGACGGCACCGCATTTTCGGGGCCACCGCGCTCGGAGTAGCCGTGTCCGGGGCGGTCGACGAAGAGCATTTCGGCGCGGCCCTGCAAAGGCCGCAGAAAGGCGCCAGCCTGATCCAGCAGATTGCCGCTGGCGCCATGAATGAAGACGATCGCCGGCAGGTCGGCCGTGTCTGGACGCGGGATATGCAGGGCGTTCATGCGATAGCCGCCGATATCGGTCAGCTCGCCGACATTGGGGAAAGCCTGCTCGAACTGCCGGGCTTTGAAGGAGCTGTAGCCGATCGCGGCGGCGAGAGGGGCAAGAAGGGCGGAAACTTCGGCAAGCATGGACGGACCGGCGGTGAACTCTGTGACTGCTTCCTAAAATTGGGCTCGCTCGGCCGCCGTCAAGATCAGGTGCGGCTGCCGGCCAGTTTTTCGGACAGCGTGTTCACCTGCTCCTGCGCCGTGCGGTTGGCCGGGAAGACCTCCAGGAAGCGTTCCCATGCCTTCAGCGTCAGCTGTTCGTTGCCGGTGTCATTCAGGATCGCGGCCATGCCTGATAGCGCGCCGAAGTGACGGGGATCGAGATCCAGCACATGCTCGATGTCCGACATCGACTTGCGATAATTGCCTGAGGCGTAGTTGAGGGTGGCGCGGCGGTTCCAGCTCTCGGCATAGGTCGGCTTCAGGGCAATCGCCTGGTCGAGAAAGTCGAGGGCGGCGGCGCTGCGCTTGTCCTCGATCGCCTTGTCGGCCCACTGCATCAGAAGATTGACGGTGGCGCTGCCGGAATCGTTCCATTCCGTGCGGATTTCCTGCGCGATGCCGTTGGCCTTTTCGGGGTCACGTTCGCGTTTCAGCTGGGCGTAGAGATTGTCGAGCCTCTGCTTCGGCGAGGCGTTGGTATCCGGCTGCTCGACGATGACGTCCTTCTCGGCGCTTTCGGCGGGGAAGGCAGGAGCGAGAAAACCGGTGGCGAGCGGCGCGGCCGCCAAGAGTAAAGCAAAAAAGCGCATGGCGGACAATGTAGCCCGCCATCACACAAGATCAAAGAAAATTTGACGTGATCACCAAAGCGACCCACCGGAAATGAGCGATCAAGCGGCTACGCCGTCAATCGCCTCCGGAACGCGCAATCAGCCCTGACGAGCCTTGAAGCGCGGGTTCAGCTTGTTGATGATGTAGATGCGGCCCTTGCGGCGAACCAGACGGTTGTCACGGTGACGAGCCTTGAGCGACTTGAGCGAATTCTTGATCTTCATTTTTCTGATCCGCGATCTCTGGGGGGAATTTCACATTCGCCCGTATCTTCAAACATTCAAAAGCGCGCTCGTGGCGCGCCTTTAGGTTGGGCAGGCAGATAACCCGATGGCATTCCTGTGTCAACCACATGAAGGCCTTTTATCCGGCAAAATCCTAGGTTTTCGCCGTCAGCACCGTCACATGGCCCATCTTGCGGCCAGGGCGGGACTCGGTCTTGCCGTAGAGATGGACGAGCGCGTCCTTGCGCCTCAGCCAGTCCGGAACGGTCAATATATCATCGCCGATGAGGTTCTGCATCACGCAATCCGAATGCCTGCCGGCATCGCCGAGCGGCAACCCGCCGACGGCCCGGATATGCTGCTCGAACTGGGAAACCACGCAGGCGGCTTCCGTCCAATGGCCGGAATTATGGACGCGCGGCGCCATCTCGTTGGCGATCAGGCTGCCGTCGGCGAGCACAAAGAACTCAATACCGATGACGCCGACATAGCCGAGCGAGGTCAGGATTGCATCCGCGGCCTGGCGGGCAGCCTTTGCCGTGGCGTCGGAAATCGAGGCCGGGATCGTCGAGGTGTGGAGAATGCCGTTTCTGTGGATATTCTCTGCCGGATCGAAGGCGACGACCGTGCCATCAGTCGCGCGGGCGGCGATGATCGACACTTCGCGCTCAAAGGCGACGAAGCTTTCCAGAATCAGCGGCACACCACCGAGCGCCGCAAAGGCGCCTTCGGCGCTGTCTGCGGCCGAACGGAACACTTTCTGGCCCTTGCCGTCATAGCCGAGGCGCCGGGTCTTCAGGACCCCCTGGCCACCGAAGTCCTTCAGCGCCGCCTCAAGGTCGGCCTGACTGTCGATCGCGTGAAACTTGGCCGTTGGGATGCCGCAGTCATTGATGAAGCGCTTTTCGACCAGACGGTCCTGGGCGGCTTCCAATGCCTTCGGCGGCGGATAGACCGGGACGCTTGCGGCCAGCGTCTCGGCGGCGGCGACGGGCACATTCTCGAATTCGTAGGTGACGACGTCGCAGAGGCTGGCGAGCTCGGCAAGGGCTGGCGGATCGTCATAGGCGGCGGTGATCTGGTGGTTGGCGACCTGGGCTGCCGGGGAATCGGCCTGCGGCTCCAGAATGACCGTGCGGAAATTCAGGCGGGCAGCAGCCATGGCCAGCATGCGGCCGAGCTGGYCGCCGCCGATGATGCCGATTGTCTTTGCGCTCATCTATCGTCCATGGGGTATTCGGCAATCGCATCGCTCTGGCGTGCGCGCCATTCATCGAGGCGATCGGCAATATCGTCGTCGGAAAGGGCAAGAACGGCAGCGGCCAGCAGGGCGGCGTTGATCGCGCCGGCTTTGCCGATCGCCAACGTGCCGACAGGGATGCCGCCCGGCATCTGCACGATCGACAGCAGGCTGTCCTGGCCGGACATCGTCTTGGATTGCACCGGTACACCGAAGACCGGAAGCGGGGTGAAGGCGGCCGTCATGCCCGGAAGATGGGCCGCACCGCCAGCGCCGGCGATGATGATCTTGAAACCTTCGTCGCGAGCGCCCTTGGCGAAGCTGACCATCCGGTCGGGCGTGCGGTGGGCGGAGATGATGCGCGCCTCGTAGGGAATCTCGAGCGCCTCGAGCGTGTCGGCAGCGTTCTTCATGGTTTCCCAGTCGGATTGGCTACCCATGATGATGGCAACGGGTGGTCTGTCTGTCATCGTCAACGGCACGTCCTCTTCAGGCGATGATATCCGGAATGATCTGGTCCTCGAGCTTCGACAGCTTGTCCTTGATCACAAGCTTCTTCTTCTTCATGCGCTGAACGCGCAGAGCATCGCAGCCAGTGGCAATCATGGCATTGATCGCGGCATCATAGTCTTCGTGTTCCTGACGCAGGCGAGCCGCGATGAGCCTGACTTCCGCCTGTTCCTGATCGGCCATTTACATTCCCCATTATCGTCTTCGGACGTTGTCCGGTCTGCCGATGATTTCCGCAAGCTCCTATCACCAAATAGCGGTAACGGGAAGTTAGTGTTGATCATGAATTTGCCATCGACACACCATGTTTTCGCCTTCGACAAGCCTTCAAAAATATGTCACAGTCGAAAGGTTGACGCCTAGAACTCCAGCGATGGATGGCTGGGGAAGGCAAGAGGAAGGAAGGGTCTAATGACTGTTCAAGCTCATCTTGAGTCACTACAGAAGAAGCATGTAGCTCTGGAGGAAGAGTTACATTCGCTGATGACAGCTCCCTCCAAAAGAGACGCAGACATTGCGGAGTGCAAGCGCAGGAAACTGCGTATCAAAGACGAGATCCAACGTCTGAAATCTTCCGTTCACTAATCGAATAATTGAGAGATCATTGCTCGGTCAATTGCGGTCCATAAGGACATAAACATAATCTTTCAAAAGGTTTAGCAAGACAGAGCCGATCCCAAGACATCATGCGCCAGTCCATTCAGTGCGGAGTTGGACTGGCGCATTTTTTATGTAAGGCGGGCGCTAGGCCCAGAACTGATCCAGCCAGAGATTGAGCTTGTCGAAGCCGCGGTTGTTGACCGCGTAGATGCGGCGTGTGCCTTCGGATGTCACGGAAACGAGGTTGGAGTCCAAGAGCGCCTTGAGGTGCTGCGAGACCGCGGGGCGGCTGATCGGCAGGCCTTCGGCGAGTTCGTTGACCGTCTTCGGCGCGCGCCTCAGCTCTTCCAGCAGGAACCGCCGGTTAGGATCTGATATCGCGGCGAAAGGGTCAGCGCTCGACATGCCGGAACGCTACGGCAAAGGGCGCATTCCGGCAAGGGAATTGTGCGGTGCAGCAAGCGCGATTGCAGCTTTGCCGTCTGCCGCCCTAGATATCTGCTCAGCTTCATTTTGAGGAGGATCAGGATGGACCGCATTACCGGCGGCTGCCTTTGCGGCAGCGTCCGCTTTGTTGCAACGGGAGCCCCATACCGGGTCGGCATCTGCCATTGTCTCGATTGCCGCAAGCATCACGGCACCTTGTTTCATGCCTCGGCGATCTATCCTGCCGATGCGGTCGAGGTTCAAGGCGAGACGGGGAGCTATGCCGGACGGTTCTTCTGTCCGCGCTGCGGCTCTCCGGTCTTCGGCCGCAGCAGCGATGAGATCGAGCTGAACCTCGGCTCGTTCGATGTGCCCGGCCAGTTCAAGCCGACCTACGAGCTCTGGACGATCCGCCGCGAGGCATGGCTGCCGAAATTCACCTGGGTTCGCAGCTACGAGCGCGACCGCGACAATCCAAGTCGCTCGGAAGATTAATAGCCGAGACCCTCACGGATGATCAGGAAGGCAGCGATCAGCGCCATCGCGTACATGAACGGATAGAAGATCTCCGGCTTCATGCGGCGCACACACCAGGCGCCGGCGATCGTCGCCAGTGGCGCGAAGGGCAGCAGCGTCATCGAGGTGACGAGGTTCTTGGTGTCGAGCTGGCCAAGAGCGAAATAGGGGATCAGCTTCACGGCGTTGAGGATTGCGAAGAAACGAACGCTGGTGCCGGTGAATTCGCGCGGCGGCAATTTCAGCGGCAAGGCGTAGATCTGGAAGGGCGCACCGCCGGCATGAGCAACGAAGCTGCCATATCCGGATAGCGTGGCCCAGGCACTGGCAAGAAACGGCCGCTGACCGCGGGGCGGAATGACCTTGCCTGCACCGGGACCGAAATTGTTCCAGAAGTAGCGCAGGCAGAAAAGCACCGTAACCGTGCCGATGATGATGCGCAGCACATTGCCGGGAATGAGCGCCGATGTTGCCCAGCCGAGCGCGATCCCGAAGAGGGCGCCGGGCAGCATGATCTTCAGCGTCGTCCAGTCGCCATGCTGGCGCCAGATGATCAGCGAGATGATGTCCATGAAAACGAGGATCGGCAGCAGGATGGCGGCGGCTTCGACCGGGGAGACGACGAGCGCCAGAAAGGGGACGCCGATCAGTGAGAGGGCATCTCCCATGCCTCCCTTCGCCAGCCCGACGAGCAATACCGCGGGCACCGCCGCGTAAAAGAATGACAGTTCCGGCAGCATGCTTTTCAAGTCCTCCCCTTGCCAGCCCCGTCTATCGGAATTACTCACACAAAACGAGTGCGGAGTTGCCGCCTGCTGGCGGAATCCGCGGAAAATGGAAAGACGTCATGACCACCGACCCGGAAAACCGCTGCCGCCTAGTTCTGATCGCCCCCGACATCGCCGATGCCGATGAGAGGACGAAGATCGTCGGCGACGCGCTGAAGGGCGGCGATGTCGCCTCGGTGATCGTTCCGCAATACGGTCTCGATGACGGCGCCTTTCAGAAACATGCCGAAAAGCTTGTCCCGGTTATCCAGGATGCCGGCGCTGCAGCGCTGATATCGGGCGACAGCCGTATCGTCGGACGGGCGAGGGCTGACGGGCTGCATATGGCTGAGCCGGCTGCAGCCCTGGCCGAGGCGATCGACAAATATGCCGACAAGCTGATCGTCGGCGGCGGCAACGCGACCGATAGGCATACGGCGCTGGAGATCGGCGAGGCCCGCCCGGACTACATCTTCTTCGGCAAGCTCGACGGCGACATCAAGCCGGAGGCGCATCCGAAGAACGTTGCGCTCGGCGAATGGTGGGCCTCGATGATCGAGATCCCGTGCATGGTGATGGGCGGAACGGATCCGGCCTCGGCGCTTGTCGTTGCCGAATCCGGCGCCGAATTTGTCGCCCTCCGTCTGGCGGTCTTTGGCGATCCGGCACAGGCGCCTGCAATCGTTGCTCAGGTCAACGCACTTCTTGACGAAAAAGCGCCACGGTTTGAGGATTGAAGTCGCGCTTATGCCGATCCTTGCCGTTCAGATGCGCCGATTCTTCCTTGCTGCCGCCACGCTCGCCGTGGCGCTGCCCCACGTTGCTGCCGCGCAGACGATCGACAATGTGGTGACACGGCCAGCCGGCGGCGATGCCGAGCCGCTGAAGAAGGGCCGCCCGGCAGAGGGTGCGCAGCCCTCGTCCGGGCTCGGTGTGCTGGATCGCATGGGTGCGAAGCTGCCCGATCTGCCGCCCGAGAAGAATTACCACGGACCCGTCGATGACGCCTACGGCGCCTATCAGCGCGGCTACTACCTGACGGCGATGCAGCTTGCGCTGCCGCGGGCGCAGCTTGGCGATCCCTCGGCACAGACGCTGGTTGCCGAGATGCAATATGCCGGGCTTGGCGTGCGCCGCGATCTGAAGAGTTCGGCCTTCTGGTACAGCAAGGCGGCCGAGGGCGGCGATGCGGCGGCGATGTTCAAATATGCGCTGATGCTGATGGCCGGCGAGATCGTGCAGCGCGACAAGGCGAAAGCCGACGACTACATGAAGAAGGCGGCCGATTCCGGCAATTCTTCGGCGCAATTCAACTGGGCGCAGATCCTGACATCCGATCATCCCGGACAGGAGGGGCTGAAGCTGGCGCTGCCTTACTATGAAAAGTCAGCCGAGCAGGGGATCGCCGACGCGCAATATGCCGTTGCCGAACTCTATTCGACCTTGCCCGACCTGCCGGAAGAAAAGCGCCGGCGGACACGTGAATGGATGGCGCGCGCGGCGCGTGCCGGTTTCGATACCGCCCAGGTCGATCTGGCTGTCTGGCTCGTGAATGGCCAGAACGGCCCGCGCGATTTCGTGCGCGGCTTCGAATGGATGCAGCTTGCCGCCAACCGCGGCAATGTCGTGGCGCAGAACAAGCTGGCGCATCTCTACATCTATGCGCTCGGCACCAAACCTGATCCGATCGAGGCTGCCAAGTGGTATGTCCTATCGCGCCGGGCCGGACTGCCCGACCCGGAGCTTGAGGATTTCTTTCTGGGGATCGAGGACGATCAGCAGAAGGCGGGGATCGACCGGGCGAACAAGTTCCGCCGGCTGCCGTAGTTCCTAGAACAGCGCATCGGCGAAGAGATCCTCGTCACCACCCGCGCTTGCGGGCGCTGCTGCCACCGGCGCGGGCGCGGCTTCGTCTTCCATCTGCGGGATGATGTGGCGGTGGACGTGCCGCTCCTGGACCATGGTGTAGAGCTTGAAGATCTTGCGATCGAGCGGCGCGACAGCCTCGGCGATGTCGTCGATGGAGGCGATTTCCTGACCGGCGGCATCTTCCAGAACAGTGGCGCAGCGAGCCAGCGTTTCGCCGAGATCGTGTTCGAAATCGAGCTTGCCGATCATCAGGGTGATCTTGCTTGCGACCTCGCGGCCGTGCTCGGCCAGCACCTTCAGTTCTTCTTCCATCATGTTGGCGGCAGAGCGGATGCTGCCGACGGCGGCCGTCAGGTTCTCGGCGAGGCCGCCGGAATTGCCGGTTGAGGGCGCCATGTTGCCGGCGGCCGCTTCCAGTGCCGGAAGGCCGTTGACGATGGAGTCGGCGGAATCGTCGAGCTTGCTTGCAAAGATGCGCAGCTCGGCGGTGACGACGTTGATCGACTTGCCCTCTTCGCCGAGGCGGCTGCAGCGCAGGTTGGTGTTCAGAGCCATGTAATTGATATCGGTCTTGACCGAACGGATGTTGCCGATCGATTCCAACAGTTTGGCAGCAGTGCCCAGGGTCGATTGGCTGACCTGGTCCGCCTGCCGGGTGGCCGCATCGACCTGCTTGACGATCTCGTGGGCTGCCGAGACGCTCGATTCCAGGGCGCGCATGAAGTTGTTTTCGCCGCCGCCGCCCATCTGATCGCGGAGCTTCATGATCTCGTGCGTGTCGTGGCTGAAGCTCTTGATGGTCTGCACGACATTCTGCGAGTCGCGGTGGAAGTCGGTGCACATATCCGCCATCTGTGCGGCGGTCAGGTGGTTGATGACGTTACGCAAACGCTCGCGCTGGTCGGCGTCGAGCGATTTGCCGTCGCCATCCAGAAACTCGTCGAGCAGGGCAAAGCTGCTCTGCACATGCTCGATGCGCTGACGGGTGATGTCGCCGATCTGCAGTGCCGACAGCGTCGAGGCGACCTTGGACTGGACGCCGCGTGCGATGGCGCCGACGTCTCGGGCGATGGCGCCAAGATTTTGGCGGTGGCCGGCAATCTTCTGCGCATCCTGGCGGAGCGCCGAAGCCACGGCAGGAACGGTTTCAGAATAGCTCTTCGACAGATTGACGCCAAAGCTCAGCGCCACTTTGACTTCCTTCTGCAGGCTGTCGAGATGGCCGGCGAAGCGGTTGACTTCCTCGGTACCGGAATAGATGCGTTCAAGGATTTCCTGGGCGAAGCCGGCGAATTCGGGAAGGCCGGCACCGGTGATCTTCACGGTCACCGCAAAAGTCCGCAGGTAGCGCATGGTCTCCTGCATTTCGGCAATGTGCTTGTGCAGATCGCTGCCGGTCTGTGCAAGGACCGTCAGGGCGTTCTGGCGGGCCTGTTCGGTGACCGGCAGGGCCGTCAGGCTCTCGACGGTCGCGCGCAAATCGGCATCGGCATTGCTCGACTCATTGTTGTCGAGCGCCTTGGTGATGTTATCGAGGGAATTCAGCAAACGGTTGAGAACATCCATCACCGAAAGCAGCACCGTGCCGCCTTCGAGGAAGCGCTCTTCGACCTGGCTGCGCGCCGTTTCCAGCGTCCGGCTTACATCCGTGCCCGCCGTCAAGATTGTCGGCTGTGCCGATACCGCCCCGTGTTTCACCCTGTTCCCTTTACTTATAACTTTTGGAAATCTGGTGCTATCTTTACGGGCAGGATGGAAATGAGGGGTAAACAGTTCCGACTCGCGTACGTTGTGATTAATGCTGCGTAAAGATTCCAGCGCCCTTTGTCCGCTTTAGCCCTAATATTAAAATAACAGACTGTTTTCATTTTGTTTTTTAAAGAGCGGGAAAGCCATACTACAACTTATCTTAGGTAAAAATTCGGGAGTCCCGACTCGCTCCAATTGCAGATCGGTTACAACCAGAATTTACTCCCCGTTAAGCCTGTCGTGAGAGTCCTTTAAAGGAATACAAGTATTTCTCATGCCGCGAGGGCTGACTTGAACATGGATAATCAACTCCGTGATTCTGTATTATTTCCTGATGTTCTGAGCATCAGAAACGTATCCGATCTGCGTGCGAATATTATTTCGGCGCTCGATAGTAATGAGCGGATTGTATTTGAGATTCCGGCTGGTGCCGAAGCCGACCTGAGCTTCGTGCAGCTGGTTGAATCGGCACGGCGGCAAGCAAAGGCGCTGGGCAAATCCCTGACACTCTCCTCGCCTGTTGGCGAACGTCTTCTCAAGGTTCTCGAACGGGCCGGCTTCGTCGAAGCCTTCACCGCCGAGGACGCGAAGTTCTGGTTGCATAAAGAGGTTACAGCATGAGCGCCAACATCCTGACAGTCGACGATTCCGCCAGCATCCGGCTGACGACCAAGGTCACGCTGACCAATGCAGGCTACGCCGTGACCGAGGCGGTCAACGGTGCGGAGGGTCTTGCCACCGCGCAGACCGCCCAGTTCGATCTGATCGTCACCGATCTGAACATGCCTGTTATGGATGGCCTGACGATGATCGAGGAGCTGCGGAAGCTGCCGAGCCAGGCTGGCGTTCCGATCATCTTCCTGACGACCGAGTCCGACGCCGATCTGAAGGCGCGCGCCAAGGCCGCCGGTGCGACCGGCTGGCTGACCAAGCCGTTCGATCCTGAGAACCTGGTGAAGATCGTCAAGAAGGTCTTAGGCAGATGAGCACGCTCGATCCGGTCGCAGTCTTCCGCATGGAAGCCGCCGAATGCCTGGAGGCAATCGAGGCGGGCCTTCTCGATCTCACCCATCAGCTCGACGACAAGGGTCTCGTCGATGCCGTCTTCCGCGGCCTGCACACGCTCAAGGGTTCGGGCGCGATGTTCGGCTTCGAGGCGCTTGCCGCCTTCACGCATCACTGCGAGACGGCTTTCGACCGGGTCCGCAAGGGCGAAGTGCCGGCGACCGCTGAACTGGTGGCCGCGGTTCTGGCAGCGCAGGACCACATGCGCGCTCTCGTCGATCAGCCAGATGCCGATCACGGCGATACCGGACAGAAGCTGCTTGCCCTGCTGCAGGCAGCTGTCGGCGGTTCTGCTGCGAAAGAGGCGGCGCCTGCCGTCGCTGCTCCGGCCGCCGCCGCACCAGCGCAGCAGAAGAAGCTCAACCATTGGCGCATCCGTTTCAGCCTGCCGTCGAATGCGATGGCCAACGGCACCAATCCGCTCGGCCTGCTCGACGAGCTGCGCGAACTCGGCGAGTGCACCGTCCGCGCCAATACCGCAGCCATCCCGCCGCTGAACGAACTGGTCCCGAACGAGCTCTACGTCTCGTGGGAAGTGGTGCTGAAGAGCGAACAGGATCGTTCGGCGATCGACGATGTCTTCATCTTCGTAATGGATGACATGGAGCTCGAAGTCGTCGATATCGTTGACGCCCCGGCACCTGCTGCCGAGCCCGTGAAGGCCGTCGAACCTGCACCTGCAGCCATTCCCGCACCCGCGACGCCGGCTGCTGCTGCTGTTCCGGCCTTCAAGCCGGTCGAGGCAGTGCCGGCCAAGCGCGAGGCACCCGCTGTTGCAGATGGCCGGCAGGCCAAGGCGCAGGAAAATGTCCGAGTTCCGGCCGAGCGCCTCGACGAGCTGATGGACCGCGTCGGCGAGCTCGTCATTGCCCAGTCGCGTCTCAGCCAGCTTGCCAGCTCCAGTGCCGATATCGCCCTTCGCTCCGTCTCGGAAGAAATCGAGCGGCTGTCGGGCGAATTGCGCGACACGATGATGGTGCTGCGCATGGTGCCGGTCGCAACGCTGTTCTCGCGCTTCCGCCGCCTCGTCCACGATCTGGCCCGCGAAACTGGCAAGGTGATCGAGCTGGTCACCGAAGGCGAGAGCACCGAGGTCGACAAGACCGTCATCGAGCGCCTTGCCGATCCGCTGGTGCATCTGGTCCGCAACTCCATCGATCACGGTCTGGAAACGCCTGCCGACCGTCTTGCTGCCGGCAAGAGCGAAACCGGCACGGTGACGCTGTCTGCCCGCCAGTCCGGCGGCGAGGTGATCATCTCCATCAAGGACGACGGCCGCGGCATTAACCGGGAACGGGTCCGTGCCAAGGCGGAGTCGTCAGGCCTGATTGCGCCGGGCCAGTCGCTGTCGGATTCCGAACTGCTGCAGCTGATCTTCGCGCCGGGCTTCTCGACGGCCGCGGCGATCACCAATCTTTCCGGCCGCGGCGTCGGCATGGATGTGGTCAAGAAGACGGTCGAGGCGCTGCGCGGCGCTATCGATATCGAAAGCAAGCCGGGCGAAGGCTCGGATGTGTCGCTTCGCATTCCGCTGACGCTGGCGATCATCGACGGGCTGCTCGTTCGTGTCGGCTCCGGCCGCTACGTCATTCCGCTGTCGGCGGTCGAGGAATGCCTTGAGCTTTCGCTAGAAGAAGACCTGCGTTCGCGCGGGCGGAGCTTCATCTCGCTGCGCGACAGCCTGGTCCCGTTCCTCCGGCTCCGCGATCTGTTCCGCACCGGCACCAAGCCTGACGTTCACCAGAAGGTGGTGGTCATCTCGACCGGCACTGAGCGTGTCGGCCTCGTTGTCGATCAGATTATCGGCGACCACCAGACGGTCATTAAGTCGATGTCGAAGCTGCATGACGACGTTGCGACCTTCTCGGGCGCAACCATTCTCGGCGACGGCAGCGTCGCCCTCATTCTCGACGTCGGCCATCTCGTGGCCGCCGGTCAGCAACAGGAATCTCAGATGAGGGTGGCAGGATGAGTGCGGTAGCCGAGAGAGTGGACCAGTTCTGGTCCTATGCCGACGAAGTCGAGGTTCTGACATTCGACATGAATGGCGAAACCTTCGCGCTCGAAGCTGTGATGGTCCAGGAAATCCTCGACCTTCTGCCTGAGACCGCCGTTCCCGGCGCTCAGTCCTTCGTGGCCAGCGTCATCAACTTTCGCGGCAAGGTCATCCCGCTTGCCGATCTGCGCCTCGCCTTCGGAATGGAAGCGACCGAAGCGACGATCGACAGCCGCATCATCGTTATTGAAATCGACCTGCACGGCGAGCAGACGCTCGTCGGCCTCAGGACCGACAAGGTGAATGAAGTCACCACGCTCGCAAAGACGGCGAGCGAACCACCGCCGAGTGTCGGCATGCGCTGGCGCGCCGACTACATCAACTGCCTCGTCAAACGGGGAGGGGAATTCATCATCATCCCCAACCTGCAGGCAATCTTTTCCTCCCGGCACGACAGCGCCGGCAACTCACACTGAAACGCCGTTGATATCAGCTAGGGGGCTGGACGATGCGACTGACAATTAAAGCAAAACTGGTGACTGCGTTCACCTTCATCATATTAATGCTCGTGGGTACCGCCGGTTACGGCGTCATGAGCCTGGGCGCACTGAACGACACGCTCGGCAATCTGCTTGCCGGTCCGGCGGCACGCCTCGATCTCGCGCAGCAGATCAATATCGCGCAGCTGGAAGCGATCCGTCAGCAGAAGAACCTGCTGACTTCCCGCACGCCAGACGATATCGCCTCTTCGATTCAGAAGGGCAATCAGGCCCGCAAGGACTTCTCTGACGCATTCAGCAGCGTTGTTGCGATCGCCAGTGAAGAAGGCAAGCCGCGCTGGGCGCAGATTGCCGAATTCTCCAAGGCGTTCAACCAGGCCGACGATCAGATTCGTGACCTGATGAAGGCCGGGAACATGGATGCTGCTAACACCATTTCGGTCTCCACCGCGCGCGATGCTGCCAACAAGATCGATGCGGCGCTCGACGATATTCTGGTGCTCGAAAAGCAGCGCATGAAGGATGCCGACGATAGCGCCGACCTGCAGTTTTCATCGACCCGTACGGTCATGATCTCTATCGCCGGCGTCGCTCTGCTGCTCGCTGCCGTCACCGCGTTCTGGATCGCCAACACCATCAGCAAGGGTCTAACCCGCGCCAACACCGTCGTTCGCGAAGTTGCCGAAGGCGACCTCACCAAGACGGCTGAGATCACCAACCGCGACGAAATCGGCGAGCTGCTCGGCAACGTCAACGTGATGATCGAGCGTCTGCGCGGCGTCGTCGCCGATGCGCTGTCGGCTGCCGACAACGTTTCGTCGGGTAGCCAGGAACTGTCGGCTTCTTCCGAGCAGGTTTCGCAGGGCGCAACGGAGCAGGCTGCGTCCGCCGAGGAAGCATCTGCCTCGATGGAGCAGATGGCTGCCAACATCAAGCAGAACGCAGACAACGCCGCCCAGACGGAAAAGATCGCCCGTCAGTCGGCCAAGGACGCCGAAGCATCTGGCGAAGCCGTCACCCGCGCCGTCGAGGCGATGCGCACGATCGCCCAGAAGATCGGTATCGTTCAGGAAATCGCCCGCCAGACCGACCTGCTCGCCCTGAACGCCGCTGTCGAAGCAGCCCGTGCAGGCGAACATGGCAAGGGCTTTGCGGTCGTCGCCTCGGAAGTCCGCAAGCTTGCCGAACGCAGCCAGTCTGCTGCCGCCGAAATCAGCTCGATGTCGGGCGATACGGTGAAGGCTGCTGCCGATGCCGGCGAAATGCTCGGCCGCCTGGTGCCGGATATCCGCAAGACCGCCGAACTGGTCTCCGAGATCAGCGCTGCCTGCCGCGAGCAGGATATCGGTGCCTCGCAGATCAACGAAGCGATCCAGCAGCTCGACAAGGTGACCCAGCAGAACGCGGGGGCATCGGAAGAAATGTCGGCAACGTCTGAAGAACTCGCTGCCCAGGCAGAAGAGCTGCAGGCCTCGATCGCCTTCTTCAAGGTCGATACGGCCGGCGCCACCCGCGCTGGTGTCAAGAAGGCTGCTCCGGTCAAGACCACCGCCAAGTTCGTCAAGGCCCCGGCTGCTGCCCGCAAGCCCACCAACGATCACTTCGCTCACGGTCAGTCGGTCTCGAGCCAGCAGGCTCGCGCCAAGGGCTTTGCGCTCGACATGTCGATGGGCGGTCCGGACGCGCATGATGACGACTTCCGCGAAAGCGCCTGAACGCTGAAGCTTCGATGAGATTGCCGCGGGCCTGATGGGCCCGCGGCAGGGAAATGCCCGGCGTGATGGATGCGCCGGTTTCGACCGGCGATGTCTGCCTGCCGGTCGCCGAAGCCCGGGTGCGTCCTGATTGGCTGCCGGCTCAAGCGACGATGATCTGGAACAAGCGAATGGTCTCGTGATGCGTGCCGCTTACCGCGGCGCGATCCAAACGCCGCGTTGCCGCGGCGGAATAATCAGACAATCTCTAGTGAGGAATGCCCTATGACTGCCAGCCGCAAAAAAGGACTCTTCAGTTCCATCGGCACCAAGATTCTTGCGATCCAGATCTCGTCCAGCATTGCCATTGCCAGCGTCATTGGCGGTGGCGCCTATTACGGCATGAATGCCATGACTGAATCGATGAAGTCGATCTATGACGATCGCGTCGTCCCATTGCAGCAGCTGAAGCTTGTCTCTGACGCCTATGCCGTTAGCATCGTCGATACGACGCACAAGCTGCATGCTGACAAGCTCGACTGGCAGCAGGCCGCGACCAGCATCGAAGGCGCAAAGCGTACGATCTCCGACCAATGGTCGGCCTATCTCTCGACCGAGCTGACGCCGCAGGAAAGCCTGATCGCCGAAAAGGTGAAGAGCGACATGGCCAAGTCCGACACCAAGGTCGAGGAACTGCAGGATATCCTGAAGTCCCACGATGCCGCCAAGCTCGATGGCTTCGTGAAGAATGACCTCTACCCGGCAATCGATCCGACCACTGACGGGATCGGCAAGCTCACTGAATACCAGCTGGAAGCTGCGAAGGAACTCAGAGAGCAGGGCATCGCGCTGTTCCATTCGCTGATCCAGCTCACCGTCATCAGCGGTCTGCTGATCACGCTGGCTGCGATCGGCGTCGTCATCTTCGTCACCAACGCCATCAAGCGCAACCTCGCCGCCGCTACCGAGCTGGCAAGCGCGGTTGCACTCGGCGATGTTGCCGCCACGGCCACCGTCAATTCCAATGACGAGGTCAAGGACCTGGTGGACGCGCTGAACACCATGACCGCCAATCTCCGCAACACGGCTGGTATCGCCGACCAGATCGCCAATGGCGACCTGACCGTCATGCCGAAGGCGTTGTCGGACAAAGATACGCTCGGCATTGCGCTGGAGCGGATGGTCGAGCGTCTGCGTGGTGTTGTCGCCGATGCGATCGCGGCCGCCGAGAATGTCTCGGCCGGAAGCCAGGAACTGTCCTCCAGCTCGGAGCAGGTCTCGCAGGGTGCTACCGAACAGGCTGCCTCGGCTGAAGAAGCCTCCGCGGCCATGGAGGAAATGGCGGCCAACATCAAGCAGAACGCTGACAATGCCGCGCAGACCGAGAAGATCGCCCGCCAGTCGGCAAAGGATGCCGAAATCAGCGGCGAAGCGGTGACCCGCGCTGTCGAAGCGATGCGCACCATCGCCCAGAAGATCGGCATCGTTCAGGAAATCGCCCGCCAGACCGACCTTCTCGCCCTGAACGCCGCTGTCGAAGCGGCCCGTGCAGGCGAACACGGCAAGGGCTTTGCGGTCGTTGCCTCCGAAGTCCGCAAGCTTGCCGAACGCAGCCAGTCGGCTGCCGCTGAAATCAGCGCCATGTCCGGTGACACGGTCAAGGCCGCCGCCGAGGCCGGCGACATGCTGGGACGTCTGGTTCCGGATATCCGCAAGACCGCAGAACTGGTTTCCGAAATCAGTGCTGCCTGCCGCGAGCAGGATGTCGGCGCCTCTCAGATCAACGAAGCGATCCAGCAGCTCGACAAGGTGACCCAGCAGAATGCCGGTGCATCCGAGCAGATGTCTGCAACCTCCGAAGAGCTTGCGACGCAGGCTGAAGAACTGCAGGCCTCGATCGCCTTCTTCCGCGTCGATATGGCGACCGGACGTCAGCAGAAGGTGCCGGCGGCTCGCATGTCGGTCAGCCGTATCCCGGCTCCGGCGGTTCGCAAGCCGTCCAAGGCTCCGGCTGYCAACAGCATTGCCAGCCAGCAGGCACGCGCAAAGGGCTTTGCCCTTGATATGTCAATGGGCGGTCCCGACGAGGGCGATGCCGAATTCAAGGAAAGCGCATAATCATGGCGACAGCGTCCCAGGAAGCTCAATTCGTGACTTTCAGCCTCGGCGATGAAATCTTCGCCGTCCCGGTGGAAGTGGTCAGGGAAATTCTTGACTACGCGGAAGCGTTCAAGATCCCTAACGGTCCGGACTACCTGCTCGGCCTTCGCGACGTGCGCGGCCAGGGCGTGCCGACCATCGATCTCCGGCTGAAGCTCGGCATGTCGAAGACGCAGCCGACCTCGCACACGCGGGTTCTTGTTCTCGACATTCCGATGGAGAGCCGGATGCTGACGCTGGGTCTGGTTGCCGACCGGGTCTTCGAGGTCACGCCTTTCCGGCGTGACCAGATCGAGGCGGCGCCGGATATCGGCGTCCGCTGGCGTTCGGATTATATCGCCGGCGTGGTCCGCCGCGACGATGGTTTCGTGGTGATCGTCGATCTCGCGCGGCTGCTGTCGCGCGAGGATGCCTCGGCATTGCAATCGGCGGCCTAGCGCTGCCGCCTTTGGAGTATTGCGTACATGAGTATGGCAGCAGTGGAAGCCCAATTGCCGGGCGACCGGATCAGCAAGCGTAATTTCGACAAGCTTGCCCGGTTCATCTACGATTATAGTGGCATCAAAATGCCTCCGACGAAACTGACGATGCTCGAGGGCCGCCTGCGCCGCCGCCTTCGGGCCACCCATCACTCCAGTTTCGACGATTACTGCGACTTCCTCTTCGATCATGGCGGTCTCGAGCAGGAAACGGTTTACCTGATCGACGTGGTGACGACCAACAAGACCGACTTCTTCCGCGAGGCCAAGCATTTCGAATATATGCAGCTGACGGCGCTTCCGGCGCTTGTTGCAGGTGGTGCGCGCAAGATCCGCACCTGGAGTTCGGCCTGCTCGACCGGCGCCGAACCGTATACGATGGCGATGGTGCTCTCCGAATTCGTCGAGGAGCGGGCCGGGCTGTCCTACAGCGTGCTGGCCACCGACCTCAGCACCGATGTGCTGCAGACGGCGCGCCGCGGCATCTATCCGCAGGATCTGGTGCAGCCAGTACCTCACGATCTGCAGCGCAAATATGTGATGACTGCCAAGCAGCCGGGCCGCCGTGATGTGCGCATCGCACCGTCGCTGCGCAGCAAGGTCGGCTTTGCGCGCATGAACCTGATGGACGACAAATATCCGGTCGGCGAGCCGATGCAGATCATCTTCTGCCGCAATGTGCTGATCTATTTCGACAAGCCGACGCAGCAGGGTGTGCTGAGCAGGCTCTGCGACTGCCTGGCCGACGGCGGCTACATGTTCATCGGCCATTCGGAATCGATCACCGGATTCGACCTGCCGCTGAAGCAGGTTTCGAACACGGTATTCCAGAAGACGTAAAGCAGGATTGAGATGGGAAAGAAGATTCGCGTCCTCGTCATCGACGATTCCGCCAGTGTTCGCCAGACGCTGGTCCGCATTCTCGAAGAAGACCCCGATATCGAAGTCATGGGCGTGGCGACCGACCCTTTCATGGCCGCCCGCAAGATGCAGGAAGACGTCCCTGATGTCATCACGCTGGATGTGGAAATGCCACGCATGGATGGCATTACCTTCCTGCGCAAGCTGATGTCGCAGCACCCGATCCCAGTTGTGATGTGCTCGTCGCTGACGGAGACCGGTTCTGAGACGCTCATCCAGGCGCTGGAAGCCGGCGCCGTCGATATCATCCTCAAATCGAAGATCGGCGCTGCCGACAGCCTGGCTGACGATGCGATCCGCATCCGCGAAGTGGTGAAGGGCGCCGCCCATGCCCGCTTGCCGTCGGTACGGCGTGGTGTGGGCGTGGTGCGTTCGGCATCCGCTGATGGCCCGGCGAAGAAGCTCACGGCCGATGCGATGCTGCCGCCGCCGACGGGTCGCGCCATGGCGAAGACCACCGAGATGGTCGTCTGCGTTGGCGCATCGACAGGCGGAACCGAGGCGCTGCGCGAATTTCTGGAGGCGCTACCCGCCAACGCGCCGGGCATGGTCATCGTCCAGCACATGCCGGAGAAGTTCACCGCTGCCTTCGCGAAGCGCCTCAACGGTCTCTGCGAGGTCGAGGTCAAGGAAGCCGTCGATGGCGATGCGGTACTGCGCGGCCATGTGCTGATCGCGCCCGGCGACCGGCATATGCTGCTCGAACGCCAGGGCGCGCGCTATCATGTGTCGGTGAAGACAGGGCCGCTGGTTTCCCGCCACCGCCCCTCCGTCGACGTGCTGTTCCGCTCGGCCGCGCGTTCTGCCGGCTCCAACGCCATGGGCATCATCATGACCGGGATGGGCGACGACGGCGCGCGCGGCATGCTCGAGATGCACCAGGCCGGCGCCTATACTGTGGCGCAGGACGAGGCGAGCTGCGTGGTCTTCGGCATGCCGAAGGAAGCGATCGCCAAGGGCGGCGTCAGCCGCGTTCTGCCGCTTGACCAGATCGCCCGCGAAGTGCTGCTGACACAGCAGAAGTTTTAGAGAAACCGGCGGCCTTGGCCGCCGGTTTTCGTCTGGCGACGAGGGTGGGCGTCGTCTCCCCTTGAAATTTCCCCGATTTTGTGGTCTTGAGGCCGCCAATCTTATAAAGCGCTGCCTTTTCCGGCGATCAGGGACACTTCCCGCCCTGACAGCGACCCCGTACCAGTTCCAAGGAAATTGCCAACATGGCCCGTTCTGCTCTTCTCAATGTCATGGTTCAGGCTGCCATCAAGGCAGGCAAGTCGCTGGGGCGTGATTTCGGGGAAGTTCAGAACCTGCAGGTTTCGGTCAAGGGTCCGGGCGATTTCGTTTCTAATGCCGATCGCAAGGCCGAGAAGATCGTTAAGGAGGAGCTGCTGAAGGCGCGTCCGACCTATGGCTTCCTCGGCGAGGAAAGCGAAGAGATCAAGGGCACGGACGGCGCGCATCGCTGGATCGTTGATCCGCTCGACGGCACCACCAACTTCCTGCACGGCATTCCGATGTTTGC
Source organism: Rhizobium sp. 10N427 (assembly GCF_056394605.1). Taxonomy (NCBI): domain Bacteria; kingdom Pseudomonadati; phylum Pseudomonadota; class Alphaproteobacteria; order Hyphomicrobiales; family Rhizobiaceae; genus Rhizobium; species Rhizobium sp. 10N427. Next base: position 80,247 of record NZ_JBFTID010000011.1, read on the forward strand.
GGTCTCGATCGCGCTGGAGCGCAACGGCGAGATCGTCGCCGGCGTCGTCTTCAACCCGGCGACCGATGAGCTCTACACCGCCGAGCGCGGCGGTGGCGCATTCCTCAACGATCGCCGTCTGCGCGTCGGCGCCCGCCGCGTGCTGTCCGATGCCGTCATCGCCTGTGGCGTTCCGCATCTCGGCCGCGGCAATCACGGCAAATTCCTCGTCGAGCTGCGCCATGTGATGGGCGAAGTCGCCGGTATCCGCCGTATGGGTGCAGCGTCTCTGGATCTCGCCTACGTAGCCGCCGGCCGCTTCGATGGCTTCTGGGAAGACCGCCTTTCCCCCTGGGATATCGCTGCCGGTATCCTGCTGATCCGCGAAGCCGGCGGTTACGCAACCGACTGGAACGGCGGCGCTGACGTCGTCGAAGGCGGCGCGGTGGTAGCGGGCAACGAGTACATTCACAAGGCACTCACCGAAACCATCAAGCGCCCTATCCCTTCGAAGTAATTCCTCATCAAAACCGGCTGTTGTAAACACACGGTTTTCTGTCGCGGCATACTTCAATTCGGCACAATGTTGCTCTAGTCTCGCAGTGCAAGCAATGCGGAGGCTGCGAGACCATGGAAAACGTGAATGCGGCGGAGTTCGGCTCGACCGAAAAACCGAGCGGTACCTATACGCACAAACTCTCCAGCCCGATGTCCTTTCTGTGGACGATGGTCCTCTTTCTGGTGATCGTCGGCTTCATTGCTGCGATCCTTTTCAGGCAGACGCAAACCGCCTTCATGCATAATCCGGGCCTCAACGGCCTGATCCTCGGCGTGCTCGCTGTCGGCATCATTCTGGTGTTCAGCCATGTGCTGGCGCTCAGGCCCGAAGTGCGCTGGTTCAACTCGTTCCGCGCCGCCGGCAGCGCCGACAAAGTGAATCGCAATCCGAAGCTGCTCGCGCCGATGCGTGCGCTGATCGGCAGCCGCAAATCGACGGCAACACTGTCGACGACGGCGCTGCGTTCGATCCTGGATTCGATTGCGACCCGTCTCGATGAATCCCGCGATACGTCCCGCTATCTCATCGGCCTCCTGGTCTTCCTCGGTCTGCTCGGTACCTTCTGGGGCCTTATCGGCACCATCGGTTCGATCAGCAATGTCATTCAATCTCTCGATGCCGGCACCAATGGCTCCGGCGATGTGCTGGCGACACTGAAGGAAGGTCTTTCGACGCCGCTTTCGGGCATGGGCCAGGCCTTCTCGTCGTCGCTGCTCGGTCTTTCCGGCTCGCTGATCCTCGGCTTCCTTGATCTGCAGGCCGGCCGCGCGCAGAACCGCTTCTACATGGAGCTGGAAAACTGGCTTTCGTCGGTGACCGACGTTGGCTCGGACATGCCGGTTCCTATGATCGATGCTGCAGGCGGCTCTTCGGAAGATGTGCGTTCGCTCTCAGAATATCTGAAGAAGGTTTCGGAAGACGGCGGTGCCGGCAATCAACGTTCCGTTGCCGCTATGGCGAGCCTCGCGGAGGGTATCCAGGGCTTGGTCAAGAACATGCGAAACGAGCAGCAGATGCTGCGCGACTGGATCGAGGCGCAGCAGGACGAGGCCAAGGCGATGCGCCGCACGCTCGACCGGCTAGCCGAGCGGATCGGGGCGCAGGAGCGTGGCTATCGCAGTAGTCAGACAGAGAAGAGCGAGGGCAAGTAAGCCATGGCTCTCGCCAGGAACCGCCGCCGCGAGCGTACGGTCGATTATTGGCCGGGCTTTGTCGATGCGCTGTCGACGCTGCTGATTTCCATCATGTTCCTGCTGACGGTCTTCGTCGTCGGCCAGTTCATCCTCAGCCGCGAAATCAGCGGCCGTGACGAGGTGCTGACGCGCCTCAACAGCCAGATCAACGAACTCACCCAGCTGCTGGCGCTCGAAAAGGGCAGCAAGCAGGATCTGGAAGATTCCGTCGCCAACCTGCAGGCCTCACTTGCCGGCGCCGAGAGCGAGCGTTCGCGGCTGCAGGCGTTGCTCGATGCCGGTTCCGGCGGGCAGGACGTTGCCCAGCAGCGAATCGGCGGGTTGACCAAGGAACTCGACGAGCAGAAGCAGGTCAGCGAGCGCGCGATGAGCCAAGTCGAACTGCTCAACCAGCAGATTGCTGCACTTCGCAGCCAGATTGCTGCCGTCGAAGTGGCGCTTCAGGCATCCGAACAGAAAGATCAGACCTCACAGACGAAGATCGCCGATCTCGGGCGGCGGCTGAACGTGGCGCTGGCGCAGCGCGTGCAGGAGCTGAACCGCTACCGCTCCGATTTCTTCGGCCGTCTGCGCGAGATTCTCTCCGATCGCGAAAACATCCGCATTGTCGGCGACCGCTTCGTCTTCCAGTCGGAAGTGCTGTTCCCGTCGGGCAGCTCGGATCTCAATCCGGACGGTACCGCCGAGATGGGCAAGCTCGCCGCTGCCCTTCTCGATCTTGCCAAGGAAATCCCGCCTGAGATCAACTGGGTGCTGCGTGTCGATGGACACACCGACAACGTGGCGCTGTCAGGTACCGGGCGCTACCGGGACAACTGGGAGCTCTCCTCGGCGCGCGCCATCTCGGTCGTCAAATATCTGATCTCGCAGGGCGTCCCGGCAGATAGATTGGTGGCCGCAGGCTTTGGCGAATTCCAGCCGATCGCACCCGGCGATACGCCGGAAGCGCGAGCGACGAACCGCCGTATCGAGCTCAAGCTCACTGAGAAATAAGCTGGGGGCGGCATCTGGCCGCCCTGCCATCGCCCCAAATTTCAGAGAGTGAAATCCAGCAGTTGCGGCTGACGCTGCCACTGCATAACCTTGGATTCGTGAATGCGGGGGAGGCGTTCGGGATGGAATGTGATGTGCTCGTCATCGGCGCTGGCCTGGCTGGATTAGTAGCGGCTGCCGAGGCTGCCGATCGCGGACACAAGGTCTGCATTGTCGATCAGGAAGGCGAGCAGAGCTTGGGCGGGCAGGCCTTCTGGTCTCTCGGCGGGCTGTTTCTCGTCAACAGTCCCGAACAGCGCCGGTTGGGTATCCGCGACGGTATCGATCTGGCGCGGCAGGACTGGTCTGGCTCGGCGGGGTTCGACCGGCCGGAAGATTACTGGCCGCGGCTCTGGGCCGAAGCCTATCTGGAATTTGCCGCCGGCGAAAAGCGATCCTGGCTACATCAGCAGGGCATGCGCTGGTTTCCCGTCGTCGGCTGGGCCGAACGCGGCGGCGGCATGGCGCATGGCCATGGAAACTCGGTGCCGCGCTTTCATCTGACCTGGGGAACAGGGCCGGCCGTTCTCGAGCCTTTTATTCGCCGTGTGCGCGAAGCGGAAGAACAGGGCAAGATCACCTTCGGCTTTCGCCATCGAGTCGATGATCTGATCGTCGAGAACGGCACGGTCGTCGGCGCTTTCGGCACCGTGCTGGTGCCTGACAATGCGCCACGCGGCAAAGCAACGGCGCGGATGATTTCCTGCACGTTCCAGATCCGCGCCGGCGCCGTCATCGTCACCTCGGGCGGTATCGGCGGCAATCACGATCTCGTCCGGCGAAACTGGCCGCAGCAGCGGCTGGGGCCTCCACCGGCCGCGATGGTCGCTGGTGTGCCCGCCCATGTCGATGGGCGCATGCTGGAGATCGGCGAACGGGCCGGTGCCCGCGTCATCAATGGCGATCGCATGTGGCACTATACCGAAGGGCTGCGGAACTGGGATCCGGTCTGGGCAAATCATGGCATCCGCATCCTGCCGGGGCCGTCCTCTTTCTGGTGCGATGCGCGCGGCAACCGGTTTGCCGCCCCTGCCATGCCGGGCTTCGATACGCTCGGGACGCTGAAGGCGATCAAGCAGACTGGCCACGACTACAGCTGGTTCATCCTCACCAAGGCGATAATCAAGAAGGAGTTTGCTCTCTCGGGCTCCGAGCAGAACCCGGATCTGACGGGCAAGGATATCAAGCTGCTGCTTCAGCGTCTCGGCAGGGAACCGCCGAGACCAGTGAAAGCCTTCATGGACAAGGGCGAGGATTTCATCGTTCGCAACACGCTGGAGCAGCTGGTCGACGGCATGAATGCGCTGACCGGCGAAAGGCTGCTCGACGTTTCGCATATCCGCCGGCAGATCGAAGCGCGCGACCGCGAGATCGGCAACAGCTTTTCCAAGGATGCGCAGGTGACGGCGATCCGCGGCGCACGGCGCTATATCGGCGACAAGCTGCTGAGGACGGCCCGGCCGCACAGGCTGCTCGATCCGGCCAAGGGGCCACTGATTGCCGTGCGCCTGCATATCCTGACGCGAAAGTCGCTGGGTGGTCTGGAGACGGATCTTTCGGCCCGGGTGATCGGCCCAAATGGCGATGCCATACCCGGTCTCTATGCGGCCGGCGAAGTCGCCGGCTTCGGCGGCGGCGGCATGCATGGCTACAACGCGCTGGAGGGAACCTTCCTCGGCGGTTGCATTTTCTCCGGCCGGGTGGCCGGGCGGGCGGTGTGAAGGCGGCACCGCATTCGGGATGCCGCCTCCCTTAAATTATGCCGTTGGCTTGGTCTGATCGTCGACCGTTGCGCCGGGCGCATTCTTCTTGATGGATTCGATGGCGCTCAGCGCGGATGCCTTTGCTTTGTAGCCTTCCGAGCCGAACATCTGCTCGCCGTTTGACGCCTTGAAGCGGAAACGGAATTCACCAGCCTTGTCTTTGTACACTTCGAACTTATACATCGATTGTCTCCCAAAATCAGGAAGTTGCCCCGGTAACAAAGAGCAATCTAGAGCAAAAGTTCAATCTATTCCATCTGGATATTTGCACCTTTAACGATCGGTTCCCACTTGGCCAATTCGGCCTTTACGTGAGCACCAAGCTCTTCCGGCGTCGAACCGACGATCGTGGCGCTGAAGTCCTTCATTCGCCCGGCGACCGCAGGATCCTTCAGAGCCTTGTTGGCTGAATCGTTGAGTTTTGCCACCACATCGGCCGGTGTATTGGCCGGGGCGAAGAGCGCGTTCCAGGTGTAGGTCTCGTAGCCGGGAACGCCGGATTCGGCGATCGTCGGAATATCCGGGAAGGATGTCGCCCGCTTGGCCGTTGTCACCGCCAGCGCGCGCAGCTTGCCGCTCTTGATGTGCGGAGAGGACGAAGGCAGGTTGTCGAACATGATCGAGACCTGGTTGCCGAGCAGGTCGGTCAGCGCCGGGCCTGCGCCCTTATAGGGGATGTGCTGCATCTTCGTTGCGGCCATGGCGTTGAAAAGCTCGCCGGAGAGATGCAGCGGCGTGCCGTTGCCGGAGGATGCGTAGCTCCACTTGTCCGGCTCGGCCTTCAGCAGCGCGATCAGCTCCTTTACGTTCTTGGCTGGCAGTTCCGGATTGACGACCAGCACGTTCGGCACCACGACAAGCAGCGAGACCGGGGCGAAATCCTTCTGCGGATCGTAGGGCGTCGATTTGAGGATCAGCGGGTTCAGCGCGTGGGTGGCAACGGTGCCCATCAGGATGGTGTAGCCATCCGGTTCGGCGCGGGCGACATTATCGGCGCCGAGATTGCCGCCGGCACCGGCAACGTTCTGGACGATGACCTGCTGGCCGAGATCGGCAGACATCTTCTCGGCGATGATGCGGGCGACGACATCGGTCGATCCGCCGGCGGCGAACGGCACCACCATGGTGATGGTGCGATCCGGAAATCCTTCGGCCAGCGCCGGTCCCGCGCCAAGTGCGGTCAGCAATCCGATGCCGAGGGCAATACTTGCCCGGCGGGTAAAGGTAAAAGGCGCCATTCGATTCTCCTCCCAGAATTCAACAGCTCAGTCGCCCGGCTGCGTCTGGCCGGGCAGGAGGAGGTTAGGGCAGGGTGGGGTAAAGGCAACCGGTGCGATTGCTTGAGGGCATGCGACTTTAGTCGCCTTGGAATGGGGGATTGATATTACATTTGCACCTTCGATAACCATCTAAGGGTAAAACAGAATTCCACCGCTTGCCGCTGCAAGCGGATTTCATGAGGTTTGATATGCATCTGTCCCCCGATGCGATGGCCACTTTCACGGATGCCGAAGACGGCGCCTGGCCGCTTCGCCGCCGCCGTATTCTCGACTGGCTGGTCAACGAGACGCGCGGCGAACGCTTCATCGACAACATCTTCGTCGAGATGAATGAAAGGCTCCTGGAAGCAGGCGTGCCGCTCGGCCGCGCGACGCTGCATTTCCGCACGTTACATCCGCAATGGATGGGCGCGCGCGTTCTCTGGCGGCCGGGGCTGAAGGAAGGCAAGATCACCACCTTCGGCTATGGTGTCGAGAACACGCCGCAGTTCCTCAGCAGCCCGATGAACGAGATCTTCAGCGGCGCGTCGGAAGTTCGCCAGAACCTCGAAGGCGAGATCCGCAGCGACTATGCGCTCTATGAGGAGTTGCACGGCGAGGGACTGACCGACTATATCGCCTGGCCGCTGGAGCATACGCTCGGCAAGCGCCATGTCGTCACCTTCTCCAGCAATCGGCCGGGCGGATTCACGGCCGAGCATATTTCGTTCCTGCGCGATCTTCTCCCGGCCCTGACGCTGGTCAGCGAGATCCGCGTCAAGAACATCCTGGCGCGCACCCTGCTGCAGACCTATGTCGGCCCGCATGCCAGCGAACAGATCCTCGCCGGCGCCACGACGCGGGGCAGCGGCAGCACGGTTGGTGCGGCGATCCTGATATGCGATCTCCGCGATTTCACGACGATCTCCGACATGTGGCCGCGCGACGACGTGATCGAACTGCTGAACGCCTATTTCGATGCCATGTCCGAGCCGATCGAGCGCCATGGCGGCGAGATCCTGAAATTCATGGGCGATGGGCTGCTGGCGATCTTCCCGCTCAGCAATCCCGATGCCTGCCGCAATCTTCTCCTGTCGCTGAAGGAAGCCCGCACGGCTATCAACGACCTCAACAAGTTCAATGCCGAACGCGGCGTCGTCGAACTCCGCTACGGCGTCGGCGTCCATGTCGGCGATGTGATGTATGGCAATATCGGCTCGCGCAAGCGCCTGGACTTCACGGTGATCGGCCCGGCGGTGAATGTTGCGTCACGGCTCGAAACCCTGACCAAGGAGGTCGGCCGTCCCGTGCTGATATCGAAGGCTTTCGTCGACATGGCAAAATGCGGCGCCGAACTGGAGCCGGTCGGCACCTACCCGCTCCGCGGATTGGGAGAGCCGGTGGACGTGTTTACGTTCCCGCAGGGGTGAAAGCCATTACTTAGCGATCGCCAAAAACTCTTCCGCGCCTGCATCAAATTGCAGCTTGGCGAGCTTGGCGTAGATGCCACCGTGGCGGATGAGGCTTTGGTGGGTGCCTTCCTCGACGATGCGGCCCTGGTCGAGCACGAGGATGCGGTCGGCTTTCAGGACGGTTGCCAGGCGGTGGGCGATGACGAGGGTGGTGCGGCCCTGCATCAGGCCGTCGAGGGCCTTCTGGACCAGCGTCTCGCTCTCGGCATCGAGCGCCGAGGTGGCTTCGTCGAGCAAGAGGACCGGCGCGTTCTTCAGGATCGCGCGGGCGATGGCGATGCGCTGGCGCTGGCCGCCCGATAGCGTGATGCCGCGTTCGCCGACCTGCGTGTCGTAACCGCGGTCGAGGCGGGCGATGAATTCGTCGGCCTGCGCGGCGATCGCGGCGGCGCGGACCTGCTCCGGCGTTGCTTCCGGGCGGCCGAAGGCGATATTGTCGTGGATCGAGGCGGCAAAGATCGTCACGTCCTGCGGGACGATCGCCATGCGCTCGCGCAGATCATCAGGGTCGGTTGCGCGGGCATCGAGGCCGTCGATGGCGACAATCCCTTGCTGCGGGTCGTAGAAGCGCAGCAGCAGCGAGAAGATCGTGCTTTTGCCGGCGCCCGATGGCCCGACAATGGCGACAGTCTCGCCGGGGGTGACGTGAAAGCTCAAACCATGCAGTGCCGATTTTCCGGGGCGAGACGGATAGGCGAAATGGACGTTTGAAAACTCGACGCGGCCGCGGGCGGGCACCGGCAGGATCTCGGGCTGGGGCGGTGCTGCGATCGGCGATACTTCGTCTAGAAGCTCGGTCAGCCGGTCGGCGGCACCGGCCGCCTGCGAGAGTTCGCCCCAGACTTCGGAGAGTGCGCCGAGCGAGCCGGCGGCGATGACCGAATAGAGCAGGAACTGGCCGAGCGTGCCGGCCGACAGCGTTCCGGTCAGAACATTGTGGGCGCCGACCCAGAGAACGGCGACGACGCTGCCGAAGATCAGGGTGATGGCGATGCCGGTGAGCAGGGCGCGCGAGCGGATTGCCGAGCGGGCGGCTTCATAGGCGGATTCGACCGCCATGCCATAGCGGGCGGCAGCGGCATCCTCGCCGTTGAAGGCCTGGACGGTGCGCGTGGCGGCAATGGTCTCGTTGGCAAAGGCAGAGGCTTCCGCGAGCGTATCCTGGGCGGCGCGCGAGCGCTTGCGTACCGAGCGGCCGAAGGCGACCAGCGGGAAGACGATCAGCGGGATGGCGCCGAGCGCCAGGCTTGCCAGCTTCGGCGAGGTAACAACCATCATGCCCATGGCGCCGAGACAGAGGATCAGGTTGCGAAGCGCGACCGAGGCGGTGGCGCCGACGGCGGACTTGATCTGTGTCGTGTCGGCGGTCAGGCGGGATACGATCTCGCCCGACTGGTTGACGTCGAAAAACGAGGCGGAGAGGCGGGTCACATGGGCAAAGACATCGCGGCGCAGATCCGAGACGATGCGCTCCCCAAGCGTGATGACGAAATAGTAGCGCAGCGCGCTGGCGATCGCCAGAACGATCGCCATCACCATCAGCATCGCGAAGTAGCTGTTGATGAAGGAGCCGTCCGGCTGCGTGAAGCCGTGATCGATCATCCGGCGGATGGCCAGCGGCAGGGCAAGCGAGGTGACGGCGGCGAGCGCCAGCGCGACGAGGGCGCCGGTCACCAGGCCGCGGTAGCGCATGACATAAGGCGTCAGGCGCCCGAGAGGCTTCAGCGACCGCGACTTCTTTTCCCCGCCCTGCACTGCGTCTGTCAAATCAGCTCCAATCGCCCTCAAACCGTTGATCACCAGCTTGTTGGCACTTGTTATCCTTTAGGCCTTCATGTATAGGCACCGCATCCGAATGGGAAGCCGTAGCCTTCGAGACTGCGGCTTCATTTATTCAATCGGGCCTCTTGCCGMAATGACATGCGTCAAATTGGACCCTGGCATCGCAGGAAGATTGTTATGAAGGCTGATATCCATCCCGACTACCACACCATCAAGGTTGTGATGACTGACGGCACCGAATACGAAACCCGCTCGACCTGGGGTTCGGAAGGCGCTGTCATGAACCTCGAAATCGATTCCAAGTCCCATCCGGCATGGACGGGCGGCAACCAGCAGCTCATGGACCGCGGTGGCCGCGTTTCCAAGTTCAACAAGCGTTTCGGCGGCCTCGGCCTCTAATCGCTTCTGCGGTACTGAATTTGAAAAGAGCCCGGTTTCTACCGGGCTTTTTTATTGCCCGGTTTTGGGGCTGCGCTTTCCGCCAATGAAAAAGGCCGGTTGCGCAGGGAACGCAACCGGCCGGATTTAAATATACTTCTGAGTAAACTTAGTTGTTGCCGAAAGCGGTCTGCAGCAAGCTGAGCTGCGCCTGAACGCTGTTCTGATTGTCGGGAACGATTGGGGCTTCCGACGGGCGATAGATTTCGCGGTCGAGAAGGGCGATGCGGTTCTGCAGGCGCAGCGAGCGCTCGACGAGATCGCGGAAGGATTCCGGCAGGTCGCCCCAGCCGGGAGCGTTGCGATCGACGTTGAAGCCGTCGAGGCGAACCTTGTTCTTTTCAGCCAGAACCTGATCGCGAGACATCTCGCCGTTGTTGACGGCGCGCTGCAGCAGCAGCCACGATGCCATCTGCATCAGGCGGGTGGTGAGGCGCATCGATTCCGCTGCGTAAAGTACCGACGCCATGCGGGGGAGGACCTTGGAAGCTGCGCGGCCGTTACCGTCGAGGTAGGCTGCGGTTTCTTCGACAAGCGACATGCCCTCGGCATAAAGCGTCTTGAATTGCGACGATGCGGCGGCGCGTCCGGCGAAGCTGATCGTATTCAAACCAAGTTCCGACATTCAATTTGTCCCTGTTGCACGCGTCTACATATGGTCAGGTAACGCCAGCCTGAAGTAAAAGTTTCAAGGGCCGGTCTTTATGTCTTTAAGATGGTATCATTACCCTAAATGCGCAAGGCGTTTCTTAAGAAAGGGTTAACTTCCACAGATTCGTGGTGAACGGCCGTGCAGGCAAAAAAGAAGAGCCGCAAAAGCGGCTCTCAAGGTAAAACAGGGAGAAAAATCAGACCAATTCACCGCATGGAAAACTGTCTGAGATCCAGACGAAATCTGGATGGTTTAAGTAGTAGCTCGTAAAGCTTAATATCCTGTTAATACTGTTCAGCATTAAGACTGGGCGAAGCGTGTTTTGCGCTTGCCTGTGACTTCTTTTCTGAAGTCAGGTGCGGAACAGGCCCTCGGCGGCGGCGCGCCCGGAAGCCTTCCTGGCCGACTCGGCCTCCAGTCTTGCGATCTCGCTTTTCAGCAGCTCGATTCGCTCCTCGAGCTCACCGACCGACAACAGCGAAAGATCCGCACCAATCTCGTGGGCGGTCTTCTTCACTGGCCGTTCCTCGTCAAAGAAGCTCATGGCAATCCTCCCTTTCGTTCAGTTTGGCTTTTCAACCATACTTTACAGCAGGATCGCCACTTTCGGGAGACTTGTTGGATCCGCGGTCGGCAAGCGTCATGCTTTCGGGCGTGATCATCGGCGATGTTGCCGTCGGGATCGTCGTGTAGGCGTCACGGGCATCGGGGTGGATGGCAGCGCGAAGGYGGCTGCGGATGATCGCATAGGCGGCGATCAGCACGTGAGCGATCGCCGTTACGAGGAACAGCGCGTGCGGGCTGACCATGGACATGACGGGCCCGCCGATCGTCGGGCCGATGACGGTGCCGATGCCGTAGAGCAGCAGCAGTCCGCCGGAGACCTTCACGAAATCCTCGGAGGAGGCGAAGTCGTTCGCGTGCGCCACGGCGATCGGATAGAGCGTGTTGGCGACGGCGCCGTAGAACACAACGAGGCCGATCACCCAGAAGGGGTCGGACGGGCTGAAGAGAACGATCAGAATACCGGCGAGAGCAGCAAGGCCGGACATGGCGGCCAGAACGTAACGGCGGTCGATGCGGTCCGAGAGACGGCCGGCTGGAAACTGCATGACGGCGCCGGCAAAGATCGTGGCGCTCATCATGATGGCGATGCTGGTATCCGACAGCCCGGCACCTGCGCCGAAGACGGCGCCCAGCGTACCATAGGCACCATTGGCAATGCCGACGAGCAGGATGCCGAGGCATGAGACGGGCGAATTGCGGTAGAGCGCCGGCAGGTCGAGGCGCACGGCCTTCAGCGGCTGCGGAGAAGCCGCCGTCGACAGCGTCGTCGGCAGCATGGCGACGCAATAGAAGACGCCGCAGATCATGAACAGGATGGGCGTGCGCACATCCTCCAGCGGGATCATCATCTGGCCGCCGACGACGCCGAACAGCGTAATGGCGATATAGAGCGAGAAGATCGCGCCACGGCTTTCGTTCGTCGCCCGTTCGTTCAGCCAGCTTTCGATGATCATCGAGGTGCCGGCGGTGGAGAAGCCGGTGACGGCGCGCAGCGCAATCCACCAGACCGGATCGATGACGATACCGCTGAACAGCGCGCTGATGGCGATGATGGCGATGAAACCGGAGAAAGCGCGCACATGGCCGACACGGCGCACCATATTCGGCGCCACGAGGCAGCCGATAACAAAGCCGCCGGCCCAAGATGTGCCGAGCAGACCGAGCGTGGTGGTGGCGTAACCTTCGATGTTCCCGCGGACGGGGAGCAGGATGCCCTGCAGGCCATTGCCCATGAAGAGGAAAAGCGTTCCGAAAAGCAGCGCGGCGACGGACAGCAGATTTCTTCTCATATGCCCACTCTCGACGAGTTCGATTTCAAAAAGACATAGCCGAGACGATGTCCCGCCCAGTCCCAATGGTGTTGATTGTGCCCCGGAATGCCGTTACGGCATGAAGAAATTCTGTGTTCGCCCGGAATAATGTCGGTCCTGTGACATTATGATAATATTGGAAAAATAAAACCATGACCAAGCTGCTCGCATTGCTGCTCATCCTGGCCATGGTCATACACATCATCAAGCCGTTCGGGCTGCCCGGTTTGCGACGGCGGATGGACTTCTGGAAGATTGCGCTGATCGCTTTCGCGATCTGGACGGTGGCGCTGCTTGGGCGCGAGTTCTTCGGCTAGGCGAGAATCTCGCCGCGCATGACGAAGACGCAGCTGCCGGAAATGCGGACATCGGTGATCGGTCCGCCCGCTTTCGTCACATCGACCTCAATGATGCTCCGACGGCCCATCTCGACACCCTGTTCGATCGTGATGCGTTGTTGGCTGTCGTTTCCGGGCGTCCGGGAAACCAGATATGCCGAGAGGGCGGCGGAGGCACTGCCGGTCGCCGGGTCTTCAGGGACGTTATCGAGTGGCGCAAACATGCGCGCACGAAGATGCCAGGGGTCTTCCTTCGAGCGGACATAGAGGAACAGCGAGAAGTCGTGGTTGTTCTCGCCGCGGTTCCCGGCGGCCTCTCGGAACAGGGCGGGGTTGGGCACCGCTGCGGCAAGTGCCTCGAGGTTCGCGAGTTCGGCAACGGCAAATTCCAGGCCGACGGAGACGAAAAGCGGGTGGTGGCGTGCGGTGGCGATCTGGTCCGGTCGTATGGCGATGCAGCGGGCAATATCGGCTTCCGGGATTGCAGCGCCTACCTGCAGCGGTTTTGGCGCACGGATCGTCGCTGCGGTCACCTGTCCATTGCTGCGGCGCAGATCGACCTCGACGATACCGGCGGCTTCCTCGAAGCGCAGCCGGTCGCCGACCCGTTTGCCGAAGATGTCGCTTTGCTGGCCGATGAAATAGGCGGTGCCGACATTCGGATGGCCGGCAAAGGGCACTTCCATGGTCGGCGTGAAGATGCGGACATGCGCGGTGTTGGCAGGATCCTTCGGCGGCAGCACGAAGGTGATTTCGGAATAGCCGAACTCGGCGGCGATCTTCTGCATCTCGGTCGTATCGAGATGCTCGGCGCCGGTAATGACGGCAAGCGGATTGCCCTCGAAGCGAACGGAGGTGAAGACGTCGAGGGTGGTGTAGGCAAGATTGGGCACGGCAGGCTCCTGTTCGGCAGGCCACCATGATTAGCCGGGAGCGCCTGTCGCAGAAGGGGCAAACTTGTCGCCGTGACAAAGAAAATGGGCGGCCAAGGCCGCCCATATTTGATCAAACGAGGGCGCTCTCGCGCGCGTCGGACTTATCGACGCTTGCCGCATAGATCTGGGCGATCGTTTTGGTCAGGCTTGCGTCGAATTCCGCGTCGCTCATCGTCACGCGCAGATTTTCCGCCAGAGCGCGGGAGAAGCTGGCGATCATGCCGTGGTTATGGCTGAGTTTTTCGCAGGCTTCCTCGGTGCTGTATCCGCCTGAAAGGGCGACAACGCGGATCACCGACTTGTGGGCGATCAGCGGCCCATAGAGATCGGCAACGGTCGGGATCGTCAGCTTGATCATGACGTTTTCACCGGCGGGAAGCTTGTCCAGTTCCTTTAGGATCTCGTCGCGCAGGATGGCCTCGGCCTGCTGCTTCGTCGGGCTGTTGATCGAGACTTCCGGCTCGACGATCGGGATGAGGCCGTGGCCGATGATCTGGCGCGCCACTTCGAACTGCTGTTTCACGACGGCGGCGATCCCTGCCTTGTCGGCATGGGCGATGACCGAGCGCATCTTCGTGCCGAATATGCCCTTCTGCCGGGCGCGGATCAGGAGCGCGTCCAGATCCGGCATCGGCTTCATCACCTGAACGCCGTTTTCCTCGGCTTCGAGGCCCTTGTCGATCTTCAGAAAGGGAACGACGCCGCGCTTTTCCCAGAGGTAGGAGGGGACAGCCTGACCATCGACTTCGCCGTCCATGGTTCGTTCGAAGAGGATCGCGGCGATGACCTTCTCGCCCGAAAAGGCAGGCGCGCTCATGATGCGGGCGCGCATGGCATGGACCAGTCGGAACATTTCCTCGTCACCGGAATAATCCGATTCAGATACGCCATAAAGACGCAGTGCCTTCGGCGTCGAGCCACCGCTTTGATCCAGCGCTGCAATGAAACCCGGTGCAGAGCTCATCTTATCCAACATCTTCGCGTCTACCATGCTGCTCCTATCCCAAAAATCGGCGCGCTAGGCGCCTACGGCTCAATGGCTATCATTCGCGGATAACAGAAGTTTATGAGCGGGAGAATGGAGCGCTAAACCATTGAAACGATTGAAATCATTTCAATCGTTTGAAAGTTTGGGCAGTTTTGGCCCCACTGAGCAAAAGACCGCAAAAGCGAGGTGCTTCCGCGGTCCTATCCACATGTAAAAATTGTTAAATCAGCTTTGGCTGATTATTTGCCCTTGAGAACGGCAACGCCTGGAAGGACCTTGCCTTCCATCCATTCCAGGAAGGCGCCGCCTGCCGTCGAGACGTAGCTGAAGTCGTCGGCGACGCCAGCATGGTTGAGCGCCGAAACGGTATCGCCACCGCCCGCGACCGAAGTCAGCTTGCCGGCCTTGGTACGCTCGGCAGCGTATTGTGCCGCCGCAACCGTCGCTTTGTCGAAGGGCTCGATCTCGAAAGCGCCGAGCGGGCCGTTCCAGACCAGCGTCTGCGCACGGTCGATCCAGGCCTTGACGGCTTCGACCGACTTCGGGCCGACGTCGAGAACCATGGCATCGGCAGGGATCGCTTCGATGGCGACCGTCTCGTTGGCGGCTCCCGCCTTGAATTCGCGGGCGACGACGCCGTCCTCCGGCAGGATGATGGCGCAGCCGGCGGATGCGGCTTCGATCATGATCTGCTTTGCGGTTTCGGCGAGATCATGCTCGCAGAGCGACTTGCCGACATTGGTGCCGCGGGCGGCGATGAAGGTGTTGGCCATGCCGCCGCCGATCACGAGGGCGTCGACCTTCTTCACCAGGTTCATCAACAGGTCGATCTTGCTCGAGACCTTGGCGCCGCCGACGATGGCGACGACCGGGCGAACCGGCTCACCGAGACCCTTTTCCAGCGCTTCCAGCTCCGCCTGCATCGTGCGTCCGGCATAGGCAGGCAGCAGGTGGGCGAGACCTTCGGTCGAGGAATGCGCACGGTGGGCCGCGGAGAAGGCGTCGTTGACATAGATGTCGCCGTTGGCGGCGAGCGCCTTGGTGTGTTCGGCGTCGTTCTTTTCTTCGGCCTTGTGGAAACGGGTGTTTTCGAGCAGCAGGATATCGCCGTCCTGCAGCTTGGCGACGGCGGCGGATGCTGCATCGCCGATCGAGTCCGTGGCGGTGGCAACGGGCTTGCCGAGAACCTTGGCGACGTCGGCTGCGATCAGCGACAGCGAAAGGTCAGGCGAGGGACCATCCTTCGGGCGGCCGAAATGGGCAAGCAGGATGACCTTTGCGCCCTTCTTCGACAGTTCGAGGATCGTCGGTGCGACGCGCTCGATGCGGGTTGCGTCGGTAACCTTGCCGTCTTTCACCGGAACGTTGAGATCGACGCGGACGAGAACGCGCTTGCCGGCGATGCCGTTGAGGTCGTCGAGGGTCTTGAAAGCTGGCATGGGAGTATCCGTTCGTTAGTGCCTTGGAAGGTGGCCGACCATAGCAAGGATGCCCCGCGACGCAAGGTGTTCAGCCGTGCTTTTCACGCGCGTTTTCGTCGCTCTCCGGCACCCGTCCCACATGCGCGGGCTCCGGCACATGGCGGCCTTTGAAGCGGTCGCGGATGCGCTGGATGATATCGCGCATGTTGATGAAGATCGGCAGGGTAATTGCCGGTTCCACCGCTTCCAGAGACATGCCGACGGAGCTGATGTGATCCTGGTCGTCGAGGTCGCGAACGATGAGGATGATCGAGCCGAGACGGACACGATCGGCATAGTCGGCCTTGCCGCCAAGCCGCTGCTTCATCAGTTCGGCGATCGTCAGGCCCTTCTCGGATTCGTTCAGCAGACCCGGCCCATAGGCGGCATCGAGATCGGCGGCTGGACGGATCGGCGAGAGCGCGAACGCCCCGAAGAAATCCGCATCATCCTCATCGACAGGCGCCTTGCTCGCAAAGAGACGGTCGAGCAGGCGCGCGTAGCTCGGCACGATGAAGAGATAGACCAGATCGTTTTCGCGCAGCCGCCCGGCATATTGATAGCGCAGCGACTTGCCGTCGCGGATGACCAGCGACGGTGTGGCCCAGCGCGGGATGCGCTCGCCACGGAGGACGGGGCTGTCCTTGATGACGCGGTAGGCGAGGAGTTCATGGTTTGCAGAGCCCGGCAGATCGATCTCGACCTTGTCGACGGCGCCCATGCGCGGCGGAATGATGAGGCCGAGCTTCTTCGCCACCGGTTTGATCGTCCATCCTTGGACGAGGAGCGAGACGAGGACGATGATGAAGGCGACGTTGAAATAGACATGGCCATTTGGCAGGCCGCCGAGGATGGGCATGATGGCGAGCAGGATCGAGACGGCGCCGCGCAGGCCGACCCAGGCGACGAAACCGATTTCCTGCTGCGTATAGTCATAGGGCAGCAGCGATAGCCATACGGCCAGCGGCCGGGCGACGAAGATCAGGAACAGCGCCAGCGCCACGGCGGGCAGGATGATTGCCGGAAACTGCGACGGCGTTGCCAAAAGCCCGAGCACGAGGAACATGATGATCTGTGCCAGCCAGGTCATGCCGTCCTGGAAGCGCTTGATGGCGGCAAGGCCCGGAAGCTTGCGGTTACCGGCATAGATGCCCGCGACATAGACGGCGAGGAAGCCGCTGCCGCCGACCGCGCCGGTGAAGGCGAAGACCAGCATGGCAAGGCCGAGCACGAAGATCGGCGTCAGGCCGCGATCGGTATCGAGGCGGCTGACCACCTGGGCGATCATCATGCCGCCGAGCATGCCGAGGATGACGCCGAGACCCATTTCCTCGATGAAGAGGGCCAGCATCGACAGATTGATGCCGGAATAGCCTTCGCCGCTCGCCAGCAGTTCGACGAGGACGATGGTGAGGAAGATCGCCATCGGATCGTTTGTGCCGGACTCGACTTCCAGCGTCGAGCGCACCTTGTCGCGAATATTGATGCCGCCGATGCGCAGCAGGAAGAAGACAGCGGCGGCATCGGTCGAGGCGACGATGGAGCCGAGCAGCATGCCTTCCAGCCAGCTGAAATTGAGCAGCCAGGTAGCGGCGAAGCCGACAAGGGCGGCGGTCATCAGAACGCCGACGGATGCAAGCGTCAGCGAGGGTATAGCGGCAAGCTTGAAGGCCTGAATTGGCGTGCCGAAGCCGGAATCGAAGAGGATGACGGCGAGCGCGATGGAGCCAAGGATATAGGCAAGATAATTGTTGCTGAACTCGATGCCGAGGCCATCCACACCGGCCAGCAGGCCGATGCCGAGGAAGAGCAGCAGCAAGGGGGCGCCGAAACGGAAGGCGAGCAGGCTGGAGAAGGCCGCAAGAAGCACCAGCGCCGTCGAAACCAGCACGACGATATAGAATGCTTCCACGTCCATCCCCTTTCACATCCGCGCCGCGGCCCGCCCCCGGAAACCGCAACCATTGCTCGATCCTCGTCCTTGCTGCGCTTCCGCCAGTAAACGGCAAAACAGACCGGAAGGGTAGGCCTTGCGGCTTAACCTTGCTGGGCTGCGGCGTCATGCTGCTGAACGGAGAGCCGGACGGCTCACCAACGAATGCTACGGGAGAGAATCTCTATAAAGAATGTATAGGCAAATCAGGCGAGAGCAGGGCAAAAACTGAGATGAGCATCGCTTTTGCCGATAAGGCGGCGCTTATCGGCGATTGACCTGAAAGCGCTTGTTGATGCGATCGACCGGCGTGCCGTCGAGAAGGGGAACATCCTTCGTGACGCTGTAGGTCTCGAAGCCCATTTTCGCATAGTAGGCCAGACCACCGGTATTGTCGGCGCGGATCGTCGCGTTGATGAACTCCATACCGAGCGTCCGGGCGGCGGCAAGCGTTGCCGCGAACAGGGCAGTGCCGACGCCGGGGATTTTGGGGTGCTTGCGGGAAAATGTCCCGATGTCGGCCCATCCCTCGGGAAGATCTGGATAGAGACTTAGGAACTGAAATCCCGCAAGGACGTCATCCGTCTCAGCGACATGGCACGTCAGCGCCGACTGGCCGTCTATGAACCAGTCTCGCAGTTGATCGGGAGAGAAGGATTCTTCCATGGCCGTCGTGCCGCCAGCGGCGATGATCTCGTTGAGGAGCATGGTGAGTTCATCGGCATCGGCTGCGCGCGCTTTTCGAATTCTGAGATCCACCAAGATACCGTTCTCCCCTTTTCGGCCGTCATTTAAAACAAAAACGGCCCGGTTTCCCGGGCCGCTCTCTCGATCTGCTTTTCGCAAAAGCGAAGCTTAGATGAGCTTTGCGAAGGCGACGGCCGTGTCGGACATGCGGCTCGAGAAGCCCCATTCGTTGTCGTACCAGGACAGAACGCGGACGAAGTTGCCTTCCATGACCTTGGTCTGGTCGGTCGCGAAGATCGACGAATGGTCGTCATGGTTGAAGTCGCGGGAAACCAGCGGCTCGTCGGTGTAGCCGAGAACGCCCTTCAGCTTGCCGTTGGAGGCAGCCTTGATGGCTTCGTTGATTTCGCCGACGGTCGTTGCCTTCTTGGAGACGAACTTGAAGTCGACGACCGAGACGTTCGGGGTCGGGACGCGGATCGACGTGCCGTCAAGCTTGCCCTTCAGGTGCGGCAGCACGAGGCCGACGGCCTTGGCAGCGCCGGTGGAGGTCGGGATCATCGACAGGGCTGCAGCGCGGGCGCGGTACAGGTCCTTGTGCATGGTGTCGAGCGTCGGCTGGTCACCCGTGTAGGAGTGGATCGTGGTCATGAAGCCATGATCGATACCGACGGCGTCGTCGAGAACCTTTACGACCGGCACGAGGCAGTTCGTCGTGCAGGATGCGTTGGAGATGACCAAGTGTTCCTTGGTCAGCTGGTCGTGGTTGACGCCGAAGACGACGGTCAGGTCAGCGCCGTCGGCAGGAGCCGAAACGATGACGCGCTTGGCGCCGGCCGTCAGGTGGGCAGCAGCCTTGTCACGCGAGGTGAAGATGCCGGTGCACTCGAGCGCGATATCGACGCCGAGTTCGCCGTGCGGCAGCTGTGCCGGATCGCGAACGGCGGTCACCTTGATCGGCTTGCCGTTGCCGACGATGATCGTGTCGCCTTCGACCTTGACGGTCGCCGGGAACTTGCCGTGGATCGAATCGTAGCGCAGCAGGTGAGCGTTGGTTTCGACCGGGCCGAGGTCGTTGATCGCCACGACTTCGATGTCGGTGCGGCCGGATTCGACGATAGCGCGGAGAACGTTGCGGCCGATGCGGCCGAAGCCGTTGATGGCAACCTTTACAGTCATTTGCATTCACTCCCTAGACATGGGGCTTGCGGATGGAGTGGAGAGCGCCGGAGCGCTCTCCCTGAAACTCAGAGCTTTGCTTCTGCGGCAGCGACGACGGCGTCTGCCGTGATGCCGAAATGCTTGAAGACGTCCTTGGCCGGGCCGGAAGCGCCGAAGCTCTTCATGCCGATGAAGGTGCCTTCCGGACCGATGAACGCATCCCAGCCTTCGCGAACGGCGGCTTCGACGGCGATCTTGACCGGCGAGTTGCCGAGCACTTCCTTGCGGTAGGCATCCGGCTGTTCGAAGAACAGTTCGGTGCAGGGCACGGAAACGACGCGGACGGAAACGCCCTTGGCTTCCAGCGTGGCGCGGGCGGCAACGGCGAGTTCGACTTCAGAGCCCGAAGCGAAGATCGTCACCTTGGCGTCGGCCTTGCCGGCGAGCGTATAGGCGCCCTTGGTCGTCAGGTTCTCTTCCGAATATTCGGTACGAACCGTCGTCAGGTTCTGACGGGTCAAGGCCAGCGCGGTCGGGCGGTTCTTCGTCTTCAGCGCGATCTGCCAGGCTTCCGCCGTCTCGGTGACGTCGGCCGGACGGAAGACCAGCAGGTTCGGAACGGCGCGCAGGCTCGGCACCTGTTCGACCGGCTGGTGGGTCGGGCCGTCTTCGCCGACGCCGATCGAGTCATGCGTCAGGACGTGGACGAGGCGAATGCCCATCAGGGCGGCGAGGCGGATCGGCGGACGGCAATAGTCCGAGAAGATCATGAAGCCGCCGCCATAGGGGATCACTCCGCCGTGCAACGAGATGCCGTTCATGGCCGAAGCCATGCCGTGCTCGCGGATACCCCAGTGCATGTAGCGGCCGGAGAAATCCGTTGGCGTGATCGAGACCATCTGGCTGGTCTTGGTGTTGTTCGAAGGCGTCAGGTCGGCGGAGCCGCCGAGCGTTTCCGGCAGAAGGCCGTTGATCACTTCAAGCACGTCCTCGGACGCCTTGCGGGTCGCGACTGTCGGCTTGGTCTCGACGATCTTCTTCTTCAGGTCGCTGATCGCAGCATCGAAGCCTTCAGGCAGGTCACCAGCGAAGCGGCGGCTGAATTCGGCGTTGTGAGCCGACTTTGCGAGGCCAGCTTCCCAGGACTTGACCAGATCGACCGAGCGGGCACCGGCGGTGCGCCATGCGTCGAGAACGTCGGCCGGGATGACGAAAGGTTCGGCTTCCCAGTTCAGAGCCTTGCGGGTAGCGGCGATTTCCTCGGCACCGAGCGGGTTGCCGTGAACCTTGTGGCTGCCCTGCTTGTTCGGAGCGCCGAAGCCGATGATCGTCTTGCAGGCGATGAAGGTCGGGCGGTCGGACTTGTGGGCTGCTTCGATGGCAGCGGCGATTGCCGCCTGGTCGTGACCGTCGACTTCGATCGTGTTCCAGTGAACCGCCTTGAAGCGCATGATCTGGTCGGTCGAGTCGGAGAGCGAAACAGCGCCGTCGATGGTGATCGAGTTGTTGTCCCAGAAGAGGATCAGCTTGTTCAGCTTCAGGTGACCGGCAAGGGCGATCGCTTCATGGCTGATGCCTTCCATCAAGCAGCCGTCGCCGTTGATGACATAGGTGTAGTGGTCCTGCAGGTCGGAACCGAATTCCTCGCGCAGCTTGCGCTCGGCGATCGCCATGCCGACAGCATTGGCAATGCCCTGGCCGAGCGGACCGGTGGTCGTTTCGATGCCGGTCGCGTGGCCGTATTCAGGATGGCCGGCGGTCTTCGAACCGAGCTGGCGGAACTGCTTCAGGTCCTCGATCGACATGTCCGGGTAGCCGGTTAGATAGAGGAGCGAATAGAGAAGCATCGAGCCGTGGCCTGCAGAGAGGACGAACCGGTCGCGGTTCGGCCAATGCGGCTTCTTCGGGTCGAAGCGGAGATACTTGCTGAAGAGGACAGTGGCGACATCAGCCATGCCCATCGGCATGCCCGGATGGCCGGAATTAGCCTTTTCGACTGCATCCATGGCGAGGAAGCGGATCGCATTTGCCATCCGGTCGTGTTGTTCAGGAGAGGTCATGGCTATTCCACGGGTTCCGGGTGTCGGGGGATGGCCTCGAGCCTTCTGAAGACCATCGAT
The DNA here is from genome assembly GCF_056394605.1 of Rhizobium sp. 10N427. Taxonomy (NCBI): domain Bacteria; kingdom Pseudomonadati; phylum Pseudomonadota; class Alphaproteobacteria; order Hyphomicrobiales; family Rhizobiaceae; genus Rhizobium; species Rhizobium sp. 10N427. Next base: position 101,875 of record NZ_JBFTID010000011.1, read on the forward strand.
GAGAGCGGGGTGACACATAGCAGTTGGAACGGCCAAGTCAATAAATTGCAGGCCGAATCCGGGACGGGTGCGACGATTTTTAACATTTGACCATCAAATTTTACAAAAGACCAATTCACTGCAAAGACTGGGACTATTTCAGTCATCCACAGAATAGGGCCGGTGCCCCCATGCCGCCTTTATTGACGGGCAGTTGGCGAGCTGCATATCCTCTTGAAAACACTGAACCGGCACCGCTTGCCGATTCGAATGGTCTTCTGCGGGAACACCGGACTTAAGACAATGACGCCGACAGGCAACGCCATGGAAGCAGCGCTCAACGAGCTCAAACAGGCCATCTCAGGCCTGGAGAACGCCGTCGACATGCGCATCGAACGCCAGCGCGAGCAAGGCGATATCGAGGGCGAGGTACGGCGCGTTCATGCCGATCGCTCGAAACTGGCGCAGGAGCTGGATCAGGCGGAATTCCGGGCGAACCGTCTGGAAGAGGTCAATCGCGAGGTCTCCCGCCGGCTGGTAACGGCGATGGAGACCATTCGCGCGGTTCTGGACCGGTAAAGGAAGCAGCGACATGGCGCAGGTGACTGTTACGATCGACGGCAAGGCCTATCGCATGGCCTGCGAGGAAGGCCAGGAAGGCCATCTGACGGATCTCGCTAACCGCTTCGACGGCTATGTCGGCCATCTCAAGGGCCAGTTCGGCGAAATCGGCGATCTCAGGATCACTGTCATGGCCGGTATCATGGTGATGGACGAGATTGCCGAGCTCACGCGCCGGGTGGCGGGTCTCGAGGCGGAGCTCGATGGTCTGCGCAGCAACCGTGATACGGTGCTTGCCGCGACCTCGCGCACCGAGGAGACGCTGGCATCGGCGCTTGGCGAAGTTACCAGCCGCCTGCGTAGCATCACCGAAAAGCTGAACGGCCGGACGCCTGCCGAGCTGAATTAATTCGCCGAAACACTGTCTTCTGCCACTGGCGCGGCCTCGAGAACGCCCTTATATATTGAAGGCGATCTGCGCCTCTCGACAGGAATCACAATCCCTGGGGCCATACTCGATCCAACGGGAGCTGTCCCTGACTAGGCTCGTGGGCCTGGACATATGGCGCCCACCTACGTTTGTAGGCACCCAGGATCGTAAACATCCACCGGTTGCCGCGGATCGCACTTTTTCCCCTTCACAGTTTCCCTTCCCCGATTGCCACGTCCTTCTTCAGGTGAGCGCTTAGGTCGTTGGCCTTGGCGGGGCGGGGCGGTTTGGCCGCCGATTTGGCCCGATATGGCTGAACCAAGCGCAGCAAGATATTCAGAAATTTCATGGAAACGGTCATGGTCTTTCCTTCCATGACGCCAATTTACTGCTGTAGAGTAGCGCGGTATAATGAAACTCCCCCCGCTCAATGGTGAAGGATTTTCATGCCAAATCGAGTTCTGCCGCCTGTCGCCACATTGCAGGCCTTCTGCGCAATTGCGGAAACCGGTGGCTTTGCCAAAGCGGCGGAGCGGCTAGGGCTGACGCAGACGGCGGTCAGCCACCAGATCGCGCAGCTGGAAGGCTGGCTTGGCGGGCGGCTTTTCGACCGCGGGCGGCATGGGGCCAGGCTGTCAGCTCTCGGAGCGAAGCTTCATCCGGAAATTTCCGCAGCGATGACCGCGCTGGAGACGGCCCTGCATCAGGGCCGCGCGGCAAGCCTCAATCCTTCGCTGGTCATTGCCACGACACCTGAATTTTCCAGCCAATGGCTGGCGCCGCGTCTGGAAGCCTTCTGCCGCCGTTATCCGAAGATTGAGGTGCGCACCGCGGTCACCTATCAGCGCCCCGATTTCACCAGCGTCGATCTGGCGATCTGGCTTGGGCATGGCGGCTCAGAGCTTGTGACCGAATCTTTATTGCTCGACGACGAATTCGTGGTGTGTGCGCAGGAAGTCTCCGCGCGGCTTCCGCGCCGGGGTGCGGTTCGTGCGGCACCTCTGCTTGCCTATCGCGGCATGCGTCATACAGTTCTCGATTGGCAGCGATGGTTCGAGCAGGTTGGTGGCGACCTGAATTCGCAGGAGCTGGCCGGTTTCGATATTGGCGAAGCGGTGCGGGAAGCACAGGTCTTCGATACGTTCGAGGAGATGCTGGAAGCCTGCGGCCGGGGCGAAGGCTTTGCGCTCGTTCGAAGTTCGTTGGTGGATGCAGATCTTCAGTCGGGAAAATTGGTGCGCTGTTTCGTCGAACAGCAGCCGGCGGCATTGAATTATGCGATGCTTTATCCGGCGGGCGCCCTGGAAAGATCGTCAGTCGCGCTCTTCAGGCAGTGGCTGCTCAGCCAGACAGGGCCGCAGCAATAAGTTCTTACTCGGCTGCAGCCAGATAGATGGTGTTCTGCGAGGATGCGGCGAGCGCCTGGACTCTTGCTTCGGCCTTGGCAATCAGCTGGTAGAACTCGTCCTGTGCATCGACATCGAGCTGGATGACGGCGTTGACGTCCTCCGGGGTATCGCAGATGCAGGCAACGGCTGATATCGGACAGATGCCGCCCGGATAGCGCTTTCCATTGCCGGTATACGCACGGCGGCCCCAGCGCTCGGAGAAAACGGTCTCTTCGCGGTCGAGATGCAGAATCGTGCCCTTGCAGGCTGTCACGATCGCGGCCTTGCCGTAAGCGAACCAGTGATAGTTCAGCTTGCGCAGGATATATTTGCCAGTGATGTCTTCTCCGGCCAGTTCGGCGGGATCTTGAATCATTCTGATCATAACGGCGTCCTCGAAGTTGCCTTCAATATCCGGTATGTCGGTTTCCGCCGCAAGTCGAAAAACGTCAGCTTTTGTATAGACTTAGTCACAAACTATTTCCAATTTTTACAAACGGACGGCTGTTGCACATACCGGAGCGAGTTTGATTTGGTGAATTGAATTCACAAGTGTTGGGGTTTCCATCCGGATTATCTTGGCAATGGCGGTCGCCCATATTGTGAGCCGAACAAGAATTTGCCGCGCCTGTCAGATGCGGCTTTCACATCGGATCTCATTATGCCCCTTGCACTTTTTGCTTTGACGATCGCGGCCTACGCGATCGGAACCACCGAATTCGTCATCGTCGGTCTGCTGCCAACCGTTGCCGATGACCTTCACATCACGCTGCCGCTCGCCGGCCTGATCGTCAGCGTCTATGCCCTCGGCGTCACTTTCGGTGCGCCTATCCTGACGGCGCTCACCGGCCGGATCGAGCGCAAGCCGCTGTTGCTCGGGCTAATGGCGCTGTTTGTCCTTGGCAATGCGATGGCCGCGCTCAGCCCAGGCTACCTGCCGCTGCTGGTCGCCCGTGTGCTGTCGGCCTTTGCCCATGGCGTGTTCTTCTCGGTCGGCTCGACGATCGCCGCCGGTCTGGTTCCTGAAAATCGCCGTGCCTCGGCCATTGCCATGATGTTCATGGGCTTGACGGTGGCGATCGTCACCGGCGTGCCGCTCGGCACGTTCATCGGCCAGACTTTCGGCTGGCGCGCGACATTCGCAGCCGTTGCCGGGCTGGGCGTCATCGCCTTGATTGCGATTGCCGTCCTGCTGCCATCGACGCTGACGAAGGCCGAACCGGCGACGCTGCGCCAGCAGGCCGGCGTCCTCGGTAGCGGGCGCCTGCTGATGGTGTTCGGAATGACGGCGCTCGGATATGGCGGCACCTTCGTGGCCTTCACCTTCCTGGCCTCGATCCTGCAGGAGGTCACCGGCTTCTCGGCTTCCTCAGTTAGCCTCATCCTGGTGCTCTACGGCCTGGCGATCGCTGCCGGCAACATCGTCGGCGGGCGGATCGCCAATCGGGATCCGGTGCGGGCGCTGACCTGGCTCTTCGTTGCCCAGGCCGCGGTTCTGGTGCTCTTCAGCTTCACGGCCGTCTCTCCCTGGCTGACGATCCCGACGCTGGTGGCGCTCGGCTTCCTCTCCTTCGCCAATGTGCCGGGCCTGCAGCTCTATGTCGTTCAGCTTGCCAAGCAGGTCCGCCCGGCAGCTGTCGATGTGGCCTCGGCGCTGAACATCGCCGCCTTCAACCTCGGGATTGCCGCAGGCGCCTGGATCGGCGGCCTGGTCGTCGAGTCGCCGCTTGGCCTGCAGGCGACACCGTGGGTCGGCGCCATTCTGGTCGTTGGTGCGCTGCTTCTGACGCTGAAGAGTGCGGCTCTCGACCGGCGGGTGGTTCCGGCGGCGGAGCCGATGCGCAGGGCGGCCTGAACGGTCGTGCAATCAACGGGCGCTTCGGCGCCCGTTTTCTATTGCGCTTCAAGATCGCTCTTCAGCCGGTCGATGATCGAAAGAGCGTGCCCGGCATAGGCGCTGATCCAGCGGTCGTAGATATGTTTGATCGGCAGGCTGTTGAGGTGGTTCCAGCGTTCGCGGCCCTCCTTCTTCGCGATCACCAGACCGGATTCCTCCAGAACCTTCAGATGCTGCATCACCGTGCAGCGGTCCATATCCGGAAAATTTTCGCAAAGCATGCCGGTCGTGCGCGGTCCGTCCTTCAAAAGGTCGAGGATCTCGCGGCGCCGGAAATGGGCGAGGGCCTTGAAGACGGGGTCGTTTTCCGATTCGCTTGACATGTTATGTTTTTATAACATAATGGCGCCGATCACAATGGAAAAGAGGAGGAAATGCCATGTCCCTCGGTATTCGTGTCGGAGGCCGGATCGGCCGGCCTGCCGCGGAGGTTTTCGATGCGGTGGTCAATCCGAAGAAGCTCTCGGGCTATTTCACGACGGTCGGCGGCGCGAGCGCGCGGCTCGTCAAGGGAACCACGGTGACCTGGTGGAAGGACGCGCCGGTGGAGGTGGTCGATCTGGTGCCGGAGAGCCTGATCGTGCTGCGCTGGGAAGGCGGAACGGATGCGGACAAGGTCCGCTACAAGACGACGGTCGAAATGAAGTTCGAGGCGCTTGAGGATGGCGGCACGATGGTGACCATCTCCGAAGACGGCTGGCACGAAGACGAAGCCGGGCGGCGCGGCACCTATCTCAATTGCGAGGGCTGGGCCAACATGCTGTGCTGCATGAAGGCCTTCGTCGAGCACGGCATCAACCTGCGCGACGGCATGTTCCTTAGCGAGATGCGCGGCGAGCCGGCCGAAGCGCCTGACTACGAGGCGCGGACATGAGCGCGGCTTTCGAGGGCGGCGTCGATGTCGCGATGAAGGTGCCGCCGCACCAATATCAGCCCGTTTTGAATTTTTACCGCGATGTCGTCGGGCTGAAGGAAATCGGCAATGAGGGTACGCGCGGCTTCGAACTCGGGCCGATCCGGCTTTGGATCGACGAGAGCCCGGGCATGAGCCAGGCGGAACTCTGGCTGGAGCTCTTGACGCCGGATTTCGGCCAGGCCGCAGAGCATCTTCGCCAGGCTGGCGTGACGCGCTGCGATGCCATCGAACCGCTTGGCGAGAATTTTCGCGGCGGCTGGATCTTCAATCCAGCCGGCATCGTCCATATGGTGCGGGAGCCGGATACCTGGGAACCGCCCTCGGAGTGACCTATTCGGCCGCGGGCGGCAGCAATCCCTGGCCCGGCGCCGGCAATGCCCTTGATCCGCTCGCCAGGATGCCGCCCGGCGACGGGCGCCATCTGGAGCGGCGCACGGAGACGGTGTTGGCTGCCATCCGCGTCTGGCCGGAATAGGCGGACGGCTTCTGGAACATGCGGCTGAACAGGGCGCGGAGCGCTGCCAGCGGATAGGCCCGGCCCGGCATTGCTTCCGGCATCTCGCTGTAGAGCCGCTGGATCATCTTGCGCCGGACGATCGCCGGATGGGCGTGGATATCCTCGCTTTCGCGCCGTTCCTTCACCGCGACGACGGAGACGGTGAATGACGACCGGTTCTGATCGACGCGGTCGATGCGTCCGGCAACGTCGAAGCCGGGGAAGGGCGAAAAGAGAAGCAGATCGCCGACACCGGCATTCATGCCGATGCGCGGCTGCTGCAGGCTGATTTCCGCCTGTGTCAGAGACAAGCTATCGACGGTGCAGGGCAGGGCCTGGCCGTTGCAGGTCATCGCCGTCTTGCGCCCAAGCGGGAAGCGGATGGCATCCAGTGGTTCGCGCGGCAACTCGATGCAGACGAGCATCGAGACGAAGGCATAGACCATGACCACCATCCCCCAGGCGACGCTGAAGCTGTCGAGGCCGCTATAGTTGCTGAGCAGCGGTCCGTTCAGCATGCCGGTGAAGGTGAGGATGATGATCAGCGCGAAGGTGGTGGCGATCGGATAGAGAATATCGACGCGGGTGCGGTCCTCGCCCTTCGCCGTTACCTTGAATGGCCGTCCGAAGGGGTGGGCGATGGCGTGGCAGATGGCGATGGTGATCGGAATGGCCGAGACCATCTGCGAGACCTCGGTGAACAGCGGCAGGCTGCGCCAGCCGGAGACCCAGGCGTGGAAAGTCCACATGGCGCCGACCATCGGCAGGGCATAGAGAAAGAAGGCTTCGGGCTCCATCAGGATCGCCGGCAGGCCGAGGAAGTAGAAGAGGATAGGCGCTGCCATCAGAAGCAGCATGAACGGCCGGCAGAACCAGAACAGTAGCCCATGGAAATAGTGCAGCCGCTGCATCAGCGTATAGCCGCGGCCGAAGAACGGGCCGTCGCGCAGAAGCGCGACCTGGATGGTGCCGAGGCACCAGCGGCAGCGCTGGGTGATGTAGCCCGACAGGCTTTCGGCGGAGAGGCCGACGCTGAGTCGCTCGTTCAGCCAGCGGGTGCGCAATCCCTTCTGCATCAGGCGGTAGGTGAGATGAATGTCTTCGGTGACCGTCTCCTCGGGCATGCCGCCGATCAGTTCAAGGGCATCGCGCCTGACGACGCAGGATGTGCCGACGCAGAAGGCCGCTCCCCAGCCGTCCTTCGACGGCTGCATGACGTCGAAGAAGATACGCTGGTCGTCGACCCAGGCTTTGGACGCCAGAAGGTTATGCTGCACCGGGTCGGCGTTGTAATAGAATTGCGGGGTCTGGATCAGGCCGATCTCGGGATCGACGAACTGGCCGATGATGCGCTTAAGGATCGGCCGCTGCGGCGCGAAGTCGGCATCGAGGATCAGGATGAAGGGGGCGTTGGTGATCTGCTTCGACCAGCGGATGGCATTGTTGATGTTGCCGCCCTTGGCGCCCTTGTTGTCGTCGCGCGTCAGATAGCGCACGCCGAGTTCGCCGCAGTAGTCGCGCAGCCATTCGCGCCGCCCGTCGTCGAGGATCCAGATGGTGAAGTTGCCGTAGTCGATCGCCTTGGCGGCCAGGATCGTCCGCTCCAGAATGGTGACATCCTCGTTGTAGGTGCAGATGAAGACGTCGACGGCCGGTGGCTTTCCCATGCGCGAGATCATCGCCTCGCTGGTATCGGCTGCTCCCGTATGGTCGGTTCGACGGAAGAAGAAGACGATCGACAGCAGTGTGTAGAGGATGACCACGGCCTCGAAAGCCAGGTAGATGCGCGGCCAGATCGCGTAGGCGCTCCAGTCGAAAGCTGGCAGCGTCGTCGTCAGCCGGAAATAGACGTAGTTCGCAAGCATCAGGATCAGGATGGTGCCGAAGACGGCGCGGTCCTTGCTCCTGTTGCTGTCGAGCAGCAGTGCGCAGCCCAGAATGAGGGCAAGGGTCACCAGCGAGAAGAGGATGGCATCCGAGAGGGTGACTACTTCTGGGGACATGGCTTTTCCTCGTTCTTGGCCGCAAAGGAATCTGCATTGAAGGGGTTGAGCCTGAGCGCCGCGAGCACGGCCCATCCCGTCGCCCCGACATGGGGCAGGCGATAATATTTGAAGTCGCCGGGCTCGGAGTTCGGCCCGACCTGCAGCCCGGTGGTCAGCTGCTCATCGACTGTGGCGTAGATCAGTTTCTCGGGTGAGATCTGGGCCGAGATGGTCTGGAACAGCGGCTCCGCCTTCTGCGCGTCGCCGACCATCTGATAGATCAGCGCCGCCTGCGCGGTGCCTTCCAGCCAGATGCCGTCGCGGTCGTTGTTGAAGTCGAAGCCGCCGGGAACGCCGTGGTTGGCCTCGGTCCATTCGAGCACCTGCGGTGCCTTGGCGGCGAAATCCTTGACGGCGATCAGGGGCCAAAGCTCGGCATCGAGACCGGACATGTTGACGTTCGGCGCGTTGCTGTCCGGCACGCTGCCGATATAGAAGCGGCCCTCTGCCTTGTTCCACATGGCGTCGAGGAAGTCCTTGGCGCTCTCGCCGTCATGCTCCCAGTCGCCGGCCTCATCGATGGTCGCCAGCCAATGATCGGCGGCGTAGATATCGAGGTTGTGCTCGGTGGATTTCCAGGTCATCCGGTCGGGCGTTGGCTCGTGACCGAAGAAGCCGCCGAAATAGCCGGGGTTCTTGGGGTCGGCAGTCGAACGGTGGATGAAGTCCATGATCTTGCGGGCGCCGTCGAGATAAGCCGTCTGGCCGGTCTCGGAATAGGCGGCGAGCAGACCGAGCGCGCCCCAGGCGGTGCTGCCGGTGGCGCTACCGACCTGATAGCCGTCCTCGATCCAGGAATTGCTGGCCGTGCTCCAGTAGCCGGGAAGCAACATGCCGTCCTTGCCTGTTGTGACCGGCCCGGAGCGATAGGCGTTGCGCAGTCGTCCGTCGTGATAGTGGCGGTCGGTTTCCAGCGCCAACACCAGCGCATCGGCGACGCGTTTGGCCTCCTTGGCGCGGCCGCAGCCATAGAGCGCCATCATCGCCAGCGCGTTGTCATAGGTGAAGCCGGTATTGTCGAGCGCCGGGTGCAGCTTCGATCCGCCGTTCGCCGGTTCGAAACTGCGAAAGACGAAAGCCTGCTCCGGTTCACCCGTCATCAGCGCGGCCAGGCCGTCGCAGAGCGTGCAGGCCAGTTCGTCATGTTTGCCTGCGGCCGCAGCAGGCGGTGGGATGAAGGCAAATGCCGCCATGGCGAGCATCGCCGCTAGGAACGTTCTACGCAAAACCATATCAAAGTCTTCCCTGTTATCGCCGCTCGATAACGTGAAGCGAAAGCGCGCTTGTTACTGCTGGAGGCTCGCCATCTTGTGGCCCTTGTCGAAAAAGGCCGACGCGGAGAGCAGGCCGTCCGCCTCTGACAATTTGTCGACGGCCATTTTCGAATAGCGGGTGAGGCGCGCGACGACGGTCTCTCCAAGCGAGACAATCACGTCCTCACCGACATTGCATCCAAAGAACTTGTCGTTGTTCGGTTGTCCGGCAGCGGTCAGCTCGACGGGATCGTCGTCGACCTTGACGAGGACATAGACCTCGTCGCCCTCGGCCTTCGGAAACTTGGCGAAATAGCGGTTCTGCTGGCCGCTGTCGAAGTAGCGGACGATCTTGTAGACGTGGCCGCTTTTCTTGACGCCGAGCGAGCGGAAATTGACCATCGCCGGCGTGCCGATATCGAGGGAGGAGACGTCCCGGCTTCTGTAGACCGCCGCAGCGAATGCTTCGGTGCAGTCGAGCGACTTGGCGACCGCCTGTCCCTGCATGACGAAATCGCCGAAGGAGGCGTCGACGCTGACGACCTGGCCGTGATGATCGGCGACCACCTCGGCAGCCCCCGATTTGCCCAGCCGGCCTTCCTCGCGGTTGATCAGTTTCTCGACCTGCGCCTTGCGCTCGGTCATCTGATTGATCTCGATATTGTCTTCGGCGATGTCGCCGGCGAGCTTGGTGCGCTGCATTTCCAGCGTCAGGAGGTTGGCTGCGACCGTACCGCCCGTATAGATGTCGCGGCTGACCAGCGATTGGACGATCTCGTTGCGCTTCAGTTCGCCGCGGGCTGCATCGAGCTCGCCCTGGGCGGCATTGCGTTTCTGGCGCTGCGGCTCGACACTCGCTTCGGAGGTCATCCCCTTCTTCAAAAGCACGGTGGCGCGCTGCAGCAGCGCATCCTGCTCGGCAAGCCGCGCCTCGTAGATCGAGACGTTCGATTGGGCGTTGCTGATGACGGCGCCAAGTTCGCTCAGAACCCCGTCCTTCACATCCGATATCTGCGCCTTGACCTTGCTCAGCTGGTCATTGCGCTCGGCAACCACGTTGATCGTGTTGTTGAGCTTTTCTGTCAGGTCGAGCTTCTCAAGCCGGAGACCGGTGAGAGATGTTTGATCCTGATTGGGATTGGAGACGGTTGCCGTCACGTCGCCGAGATTTACCACCTGACCGACCTGCAAGGAAATCTTGTCGACGCGGCCGTAGATCGGCGAGGCGATCATCTGCACGGGGGCGTTGATCACCGCCTTCGGCGAAACGACGAAGAACTGGTTGGGTACCATCGACATGCCGATGGTGAAGAGCAGCAGGAATGCGAACAAATACCCGGCAATCCGCGAAGCGGACAGTATTCGTACGTCTTTTGGATGAATATTAATTGGTGTGGCCTTCATAGTCTTCAATCCTGAACTGACAAATCATAGATCGAAATTGAAGGGCACTTCCCCCGTTGTTTTTTTATTTAGTTGTTAATCAAAAATTACCATCGAGATTTCGCCAAGGCAACTGCTCACCAAGTGCAAAATTTTGCGGAACAGTGTTGTGACGAAGATGAGTGATAAGTTAAGAATATGAAAAGAAACGGATTAATCAGCTTTATTTCGGGCATAGAAAATTTTCGTGACTGCTTTGATTGGCCGTTTGAAAGCAGCCGCCGGTAACTGCGCCATACTGCAATGCAACTGCCATACGTCTTTGCCGCCGGGCTCCGGGCGGCTCTTTTACTGAGTTTTTCACTCCGATTTTAACAGGGCCACACCCTTTGCGCGAAACGTTTTGCGGCATGAAAGCAAGGTGGCGAGGATCTCATCTCCCGAATGTGACAGAGACTTCGCTTGCCTGCGGCGGCATGAGTGCTAATTTCCGGAATCATATCGATTAGATTCCCAGGAGAATATAAAATGCAGCTTGGCATGGTAGGTTTGGGCCGTATGGGCAACTACATGGTCCAGCGCTTGATGCGGGATGGCCATGAATGCGTGGTCTATGACGCGAAGCCGGAAAGTGTTGCGGACCTGACGGGCAAGGGCGCCACCGGAGCCAGCTCGCTGGAGGAGTTCGTTTCGAAACTGTCGCGTCCGCGCGCCATCTGGCTGATGCTGCCGGCTGCCATCACGGACAAGGTGATCGCCCAGCTTCTGCCGCTGCTGCATGATGACGACATCATCATCGACGGCGGCAACTCCTATTATCATGACGATATCCGCCGCGGCGCGGAACTGATCACCAAGGGCATCCATTATGTGGATGTCGGTACCAGCGGCGGCGTCTTCGGCCTCGAGCGCGGTTATTGCCTTATGATCGGCGGCGAAAAGGGCATCGTCCAGTCGCTGTCGCCAATCTTCGCTTCGCTCGCGCCCGGCGTCGGCGACGTGAAGCCGTCGGAAAACCGCACCGCCGGCGAACACAGCACCGCCGAGCAGGGCTATCTGCATTGCGGTCCGCATGGCGCCGGTCACTTCGTCAAGATGGTTCATAACGGCATCGAATACGGCCTGATGGCCGCCTATGCCGAAGGCTTCAACATTCTGAAGAATGCCAATATCGGCGCGGCGACGCATGAAGCCGATGCCGAGACGGCGCCGCTCGCGCATCCGGAACATTACCGCTACGACTTCAATCTGCAGGATGTTTCGGAAGTCTGGCGCCGCGGCAGCGTCATCACCTCCTGGCTGCTCGACCTCACCTCGGATGCGCTACATGCCGATCCGGCTCTGGCGAAATATGCCGGCCGGGTCTCCGATTCCGGCGAGGGGCGCTGGACGATCATGGCGGCCATCGACGAAAGTGTTCCGACGCCGGTGCTGAGTGCTGCGCTCTACGGCCGCTTTTCGTCGCGCGACCAGGACGAGTTCGCCAACAAGGTGCTCTCGGCGATGCGTGCCGGCTTCGGCGGTCACGTCGAGAAGCCGAAGGCGTAAAGCCCAACAGGTGCTCATATATTCTTGAAGACCCGCGCTTTCCGAGCGCGGGTTTTTTCGTGCCCATTGCCTATGGCATCGCAAGCGATATGGTTGATTCCAGTCATACCGGAGGGCGTCGGGTGTTGGGTTCAAGGTTCGTGAGGGGGAGCCTCTGGGCTTGCCTGTTTTCGTTGACGATTTTTCTCGGCGCTTCCGGCGGCGCAATCGCGCAGACCGCGCCGGCGCCACCCGCAGCCGATGCCGCCACGCCGCCCGACAAGGTGCGGCAGATGATGCAGCTGATGCAGGCGCCCGAGGTGCAGACATGGATGGCATCGCAGATGAAGACGGCGCCCGCGGCGGCGGCCGATGACGGCGGACAGATGTCCGTCCTGTCGGATCTGCTTGCCCATGCACGCCATCATGTCGAAATGGTCTCGGACGCGGCCATGGACTTGCCGGAAGAAGTCGAGGCGGCCGATGGCATCGTCGATCGCGAGGTCGAGCCAACGGGGCCGGGCTGGATCGCCGTTCAGGGCCTGGCGCTGCTGCTGATCGGCACTTTGGCTGAGCTGTTGTTTCGTGCCGCGACGCCGCGGCCGCGCGTCCGCCGATCCGATGTTGAGGAGCCTGCCGCGCTGCATCACGCTGGCGCCAATCTCTTCTATCGCGTCATCCCGGCTATCGTCTTCGCCATGGCGACGATCGTGCCGCTGGTTGCGTTCAGCTGGCCGCCGGTGAGCCAGGCGATCGCGATTGCCGTTGCGATCGCGCTGATCGCGACCCGCTTCACAATTTCCATCGGCCGGATGCTGGTCGTGCTGGTGACGCTGCCGCGCGCCGACGGCGAGCGCGATATTTCCCGTGCGAAGGCGCTGTATTGGTTCCGGCGCTCGGCCATATTCGCCATCTACTTCGCCTTCGGCTGGGTGGTGATCCAGATCATGGAGCCGCTCGGCTTTTCAGTCGGCTCCCGCTTGTTTGTCGCCTACATCCTCGGAATCGGGCTTTTCCTGATTGCCGTCGAAGCGGTCTGGTCGCGCCCCAGCGATGGCGTCAGGCACAGCACGGCAACAGCCTGGTTTCTGACGATCTACTTCCTCGCGCTTTGGCTCCTGTGGGTTACCGGCTTCATGCTGCTGCTCTGGCTCGGCATCTATGCCCTGCTTCTGCCGAAGGTTCTCCGCGTTGCGACGGCCGCGGTCCGTTCGCTGCATCAGGCGGAAGCGGGCTTCCTCGCCAATCGCCGGATGGCGACCGTGTTGCTGGACCGCGGCGTTCGCGCCATCATCATCGCGGCAGCGGCGGTCTGGATGGGGCGGATCATGGGCTTTGCGGCAGACAGGATGGCGGCCGGCGACACCATGGTTGATCGCATCACTCGCGGCGCCATTGGCGGCATCGTCATCCTGCTTGCGGCCGATCTGCTCTGGCATATCGTCAAAGCCTATATCAACGGCAAGCTTATCGATTCGCCGCTCGATGCTTCGGCCTCGGATGAAGAGAAAGCCAGGCGCGCCCGCCTGCAGACCTTGCTGCCGATCTTCCGCAATATCTTCGCTGTGGTCATCGCCGTTATTGCCGTTTTGATGGTGCTCTCGGGCCTGGGTATCGAGATCGGGCCGCTGATTGCCGGCGCCGGTGTCGTCGGTGTCGCGGTCGGCTTTGGCGCGCAGACGATCGTCAAGGACGTGATCAGCGGCATGTTCTACCTCTGGGACGACGCCTTCCGGGTCGGCGAGTACATCGAAAGCGGCAGCCACAAGGGGGTGGTCGAGGCCTTCAGCCTACGCTCTGTGAAGCTACGCCATCATCGCGGACCGCTGACGACCGTTCCCTTCGGCGAGCTCGGCGCGGTCAAGAACCTCAACCGCGACTGGACGATCGACAAGATCAGCCTGAACGTCACCTACGACACCGATCTCGTGAAGGCTAAGAAGGTCGTCAAGCAGATCGGCCAGCAGCTGCTCGACAACCCCGATTTCGGCCCGCATATCATCGAGACGCTGAAGATGAAGGGCGTCGAGCAATTCGGAGAATTCGCCATCGAGATCCGGCTGTCGATGATGACCAAGCCCGGGGAGCAGTTCGTCATCCGGCGCAACGCGCTGGCGATCATCCGCAACGCCTTCAAGGAAAACGGCATCGAGTTCGCGGTGCCGACGGTGCAGGTTTCCGGCGACGGGCGGGACCACGAGGCGATGGCAGCTGCCGCACGCTATGCGGCCCAGGCACGGGCAGGCGGCGAACCTGCCGCCTGAGGGTGGAGCGGGTGCGACGGAATGCTACAAAAGCGCTGTGGAGGACTATGTCACCCAGCGCTAATTTTGCCCCAATTCAGGCCGATGAGGCGCGCTTGGCGGTAGCGGGGTAGCGCTGTCGGGGGCCGATAGAGCTTGCCTGCAGCATATGCTAGTTCTTTGCCGAACGACTCACGCCAAGCTGGCAGTCGGCAGGGGTAAGATGGCGAATCAAGGCAGTCTGGAAGAAATGGAAAGCGAGGAAGCCGGTGGCTTTCGGGGCTTTATCCGGCGTTACCGTACGCAGCTTGTCGCGGCAGCGACGCTTATCCTGTTTTGCATGGTCGGTTATGCGATCATGCAGCTCACCAATGAAGTCCGCTATGACGACGTCGTCCAAGCGCTTGCCGACACGCGCTTCAGTTCCATTTTGCTGGCTTTGCTGTTTACTGGCCTCAGCTTCTTCGCGCTGATCTTCTACGATCTCAATGCGATCGAATACATTGGCAAGAAGCTGCCCTTTCCGCATGTGGCGCTCACAGCATTCAGCGCCTATGCGGTCGGCAATACGGCGGGCTTCGGCGCGCTCAGCGGCGGTGCGATCCGCTACCGCGCCTATTCGCGCCTCGGCTTGACGCCCGAGGATATCGGCCGCGTCATCGCCTTCGTGACGCTGTCCTTCGGTCTCGGTCTTGCCAGCGTCGCGGCGATCGCGCTGATGATCATCGCCGATGAAATCGGGCCGTTGATCAATACCAATGCGCTGCTGCTGCGGATCATCGCCGGGGCGATCCTGGCGGGCCTCGGCGTCATGGTCTATCTCGGGCGTGATGGCCGGGCGGTCGCTCTCGGCCCGATCGCCGTCCGCCTGCCGGATTCGCGTACCTGGTCGCGGCAGTTCCTCGTTACCGCCTTCGATATCGCCGCGTCGGCCACCGTGCTCTATGTGCTGCTGCCGCAGACAGCGATCAGCTGGCCGGTGTTCCTGGCGGTGTATGCGATTGCCGTCGGCCTCGGCGTGCTCAGCCACGTGCCGGCCGGTCTCGGCGTCTTTGAGACTGTCATCATCGCCTCGCTCGGCAGCGCGGTGAATATCGACGCGGTTCTCGGATCGCTGGTTCTCTACCGCCTGATCTATCATGTGCTGCCGCTGCTGATCGCAGTGCTCGCGGTGTCGCTGACAGAGCTTCGCCGCTTCGTCGATCATCCGGCCGCTTCCAGCATCCGCCGCATCGGCGGGCGCCTGACACCGCAGCTGCTGTCGGCCTTCGCGCTGATCCTCGGCGTCATGCTGATCTTCTCGAGCGTCACGCCGACGCCGGATGAAAATCTCGAATTCCTCGCCAATTATCTGCCTCTGCCGATCGTCGAGGGTGCCCATTTCCTGTCGAGCCTGCTCGGTCTGGCGCTCGTGGTTGCCGCGCGTGGTCTTGGCCAGCGTCTCGATGGCGCATGGCTGGTATCGGTGGTCTCTGCCGTTCTGGCGCTCACCCTGTCGCTGCTGAAGGCGATTGCGCTGGTTGAAGCGATCTTCCTCGCGATCCTGATCTTCAGCCTGTTCGTCAGCCGCCGCCTTTTCACGCGCCACGCCTCGCTGCTGAACCAGACGCTGACTGCCGCCTGGCTCATGGCGATTGCGGTCATCTGCGTCGGCGCAGTCGTCATCCTGCTCTTCGTCTATCGCGATGTCGAATATAGTAACGAGCTCTGGTGGCAGTTCGAATTCGCGGCTGAAGCGCCGCGCGGTCTGCGTGCCGTGCTCGGGATCACCATCATTTCCTCGGCGATCGCCATCTTTAGCCTGCTGCGTCCCGCGGCCTTCCGGCCGGAACCGGCGAGCGACGAGGCGCTGCAGCGCGCCGTCGATATCGTCAAGGCGCAGGACTATGCCGACGCCAATCTGGTGCGTATGGCCGACAAGAGCATCATGTTCTCCGAAAAGGGCGATGCCTTCATCATGTATGGCCGCCAGGGGCGCTCATGGATCGCGCTGTTCGATCCGGTCGGCGAGCGGCATGCCATTCCGGAACTCGTCTGGAGCTTCGTCGAGGCGGCGCGGGCTGCGGGATGCCGCGCGGTCTTCTATCAGATCTCGCCTGCGCTGCTATCCCATTGTGCCGATGCGGGTCTGCGTGCATTCAAGCTCGGCGAGCTCGCCGTTGCCGATCTCGGCGCCTTCGAAATGAAGGGCGGCAAGTGGGCAAACCTGCGCCAGACGGCCAGCCGCGCCCAGCGCGATGGCCTGAGCTTCGAGGTCATACCGGCGGAAGAGGTGCCCGCCATTCTCGCCGATCTGGCTGCGGTCTCCAGCTCCTGGCTGGAAGACCACAATGCCAAGGAGAAGGGTTTCTCGCTCGGCGCCTTCGAGCCTGACTATGTCAATTCGCAGCCGGTCGGCGTGTTGAAGAAGGACGGCAAGATCGTCGCCTTCGCCAATATCCTCGTCACCGAAACCAAATCGGAAGGCACGATCGACCTCATGCGTTTCTCGCCCGAGGCGCCGAAGGGGTCGATGGACTTTCTCTTCGTGCAGATCATGGAATATCTGCGCGAGGAGGGATACAGCCATTTCAACCTCGGCATGGCACCGCTTTCGGGCATGTCGAAGCGCGAAACGGCCCCCGTATGGGACCGGATCGGAAGCACCGTGTTCGAACACGGCGAGCGCTTCTACAATTTCAAAGGCCTTCGGGCATTCAAATCAAAGTTTCATCCGCACTGGCAACCGCGCTATCTTGCGGTTTCCGGAGGGGGCAATCCGATGATCGCGTTGATGGACGCGACCTTTCTCATCGGTGGCGGATTGAAGGGAGTCGTCAGGAAATGATCAGAAAATATATCCTCGCCGCAGCATGCGCCACGGCGCTTGCGTTTCCGGCCTATGCCGCCGACGAGAGCACGCAGGACTTCGAAACCGGGCTCATCCCGTCGCCGCACATCTTTCTGCCGAAGGGCGATGTGAAAGGCGCCGTGATGCTGATCTCGGACGCCGCCGGCTGGGGCGACAACGAGAAGGCCGAGACAGACAAGCTGGTGGATGCTGGTGCGGTGGTGATCGGCGTCGACTTTCCGTCCTACATGGATGCGCTGCGCAAATACGATGCGAGCGATAATGACGGTTGCATCTATCTGGTCTCCGACATCGAGGCGCTCAGCCAGCAGGTTCAGCGCGCCGCCGGCAACAGCGCCTATCATCTGCCTATCATCGCCGGTGTCGGCGAGGGCGGCGCTCTGGCGCTGGCGATCGCGGCGCAGACCCCCGATGCGACGATCGGCCAGACGCTGGCGATCGATCCCACGGCAGGCATTCCGCTGACGCAGCAACTCTGCACGCCGGCCAGCAAGAAGACCGTCGGCGACCGGATGATCTACGGCCTGACCGAGGGCAATCTGCCGGATCCCGTCGTGGTGGCCTTGACGTCGAATGCACCGAAGGATGGGCGCGAGCATGTCGCGGAGCTGAAGAAGACGCATCCGGCGATCGATGTGCGCGACGCCGATGACGACGCGCAGACGACGCTGTCCGATACGCTTGACGACATGATCGACGCATCAGGCAATGCCGACAATCCGCTCGGCCTGCCGCTTGCGGTTCTCGATGCCAAGCCGGCGATGGATACGATGGCGATCGTCTATTCCGGCGATGGCGGCTGGCGCGATATCGACAAAGAAGTCGGCAGCAAGCTGCAGAAGGAGGGGATTCCCGTCGTCGGCATCGACTCGCTGCATTACTTCTGGTCGGAACGGAAGCCGCAGGAGACCGCCGACGATCTCGGCAAGATCATCGACCTCTACCGGAAGCAGTGGAAGGTCAAGCATGTGCTTCTGATCGGCTACTCGTTCGGCGCTGACGTGGTGCCGGCGACATACAAGCTGCTGAAACCGGCCGAGAAGGCGTCGATCGTCCAGATCTCGCTGCTGTCGCTGTCGCACGAGGTTGACTACGTGATCTCCGTCATGGGTTGGCTTGGCCAGAAGACCGACGGGGCCGGTGGCGATCCGGTCGCCGATCTGAAGGACGTCGATCCCAAGCTGATCCAGTGCATCTACGGCAAGGAAGACGATGACGAAGTCGCCTGCCCGGATATAAAGCAGAGCGGCGCTGCCGTCGTCGAGCTCGCGGGCGACCACCACTTCGACGAAAACTACGATCTGCTGACCAAGACCATCGTCGATGCGCTGAAGTCGCGCCTGAACGACTGAGTCTGGCGGTCAACGCATCAGCTTTTCCTCGCTCCAGCCGAGGGCGGCAATCTCGCCGCCCCGGAAACGGGCATCATCGTTGACGATGAATTCGTCGAGCTGCGGTGGGCGGACACTGGATTCCGCCAGCATCGCATGCACCTGGCCGCGGTGATGAGTCTGGTGCTGGAAAAGGTGGCTGAGGATATCGTCCGCACGCTCCTCCTGAAACCGGCCGCCGCGATCCAGCCGGATGGTGGCCGCCAAGGTCTCCGGCGTCAGCGCTTCGCATAGCGCAACGAGGCGCGCATTGACAGTCCGCTGCTCGGGGATCAGCACTTCGAGCGTATCGAACGGCTCTTCGATCTTCCATGCATCGGGTCCGAGGCTGCCGCCTTCCAGCCCATCCACGTAGAACCAGTCGACGGTGATGATGTGATTCAGCGTCATCTTGATCGAAGGGAAGAAGCTGGTGCGATGCGCTTCGAACTCGCCCGGCTGCAGCCGGAGGCAGGCGTCGAGCAATCTGACATTGGCGAGCGCATTGTTATAGGCGAGCTTGCGGAAAACCCGGCAGGGATCGAAAACTGTCATGTCATCTCCTGTCGGACCGGTCATCGCCCGTCAATGAACCTTCCTGATTTCCGAGTGGCTCTTCAAGACCTTGCCGCCATCTTCCTGCTCGATCAGATAGGCGGGTTCGTCGCTGGTCGCCTTCCGCTTGATGTCGGCGCCCTCAATGGTGCGCTCGACGTCTTCGGTGAAGCTTTCAGCGATCCTGCCCGTTCCCTTGCCTTTGCCCCATGTCCACTCGACGCTCGTGCCCGTCCTGTATTGCTGCATGGCGATGCTCCTTGTTCAGAATGCAATGCGCGGAGAAAGGGACAGTTCCCTCAATCGTCCCGGTCGAGATCGCCGTCTCGCCAGACGACGTGGCGCGGTGCCGGAGGAAGCGTCTCGATCTCGTCGGCAATGAAATAGGGCGGGATATCGAGAGCCTTCAGCGCTTCGCGGGTGGCGGGCACCCATTTGAACTCCAGAATGCTCTTGCCGTCCTCGATCTGATGGACGATCTCGTTTGGCCGGAAGGGGAAGCTTTCGGGGACTTCCATCAGATAATAGAGCCCGAGTTCGTGCCAGTCGCGCTTCTCGAAATGGAAGAAATTCTCGACGATCCAGAGCAGGCGGCCGACCTCAACCGTCACACCGAGCTCTTCCACCATCTCGCGCCGCAGCGTTTCTTCCGAGGTCTCGCCAATCTCGGCGCGGCCACCCGGGAATGTCCAGAAAGGCTCATGGACGGCCCGGTGAACGAGGACATGGCCATCGCGGAAGCCGAGCCCGGCAATGCGGTAGTTGAAGCGTCCGGCACTGCCATCCAGCCGGATCATCGTTCTCTTCGGCATCGGCGCGCTCAGTCGTCTTGCTGGAAGAGCCGGAACTGCGCGGCTTCCAGGTCCTTCGGCGGCTGCATGCCGAGGTGCTTCCAGGCGGTTGCGGTGAGTACACGGCCGCGCGGCGTGCGCTGGATGAAGCCCTGCTGGATCATGTAGGGCTCGATGATGTCCTCGATCGCATCGCGCGGCTCGGAAAGGCCGGCGGCGATGGTTTCGATACCGACAGGGCCGCCGCCGAAATTGACGGCGATCATGTTGAGGTAGCGCTTGTCGAGCTGATCGAGACCCATATTGTCGACGAGCAGCCGGGTCAGCGCCTCGTCGGCGATCTCGCGGGTGACGGCTTCGGCTCTGGCGACTTCGGCAAAATCACGGACGCGGCGCAGCAAGCGCCCGGCGATGCGTGGCGTGCCGCGGGCGCGGCGGGCGATTTCCTTGGCACCCTCGTCGGTCATCGGCAGGTTCATCAGGCGCGCGCCGCGGCGGACGATCAGCTCCAGTTCCTCGACGGTGTAGAAAGAGAGACGCACCGGAATGCCGAAGCGGTCGCGCAGCGGCGTCGTCAGCAGGCCAAGACGGGTGGTGGCGGCGACGAGGGTGAATTTCGACAGATCGATCTTCACAGAACGGGCGGCCGGGCCTTCGCCGATGATCAGGTCGAGCTGGAAATCTTCCATCGCCGGATAGAGGATTTCTTCGACGGCCGGGCTCAGGCGGTGGATTTCGTCGATGAAGAGCACGTCACGCTCTTCGAGATTGGTGAGCAGCGCCGCAAGATCGCCGGCCTTGGCGATAACAGGGCCAGATGTGGAGCGGAAGTTGACGCCGAGTTCCTTCGCCATGATCTGCGCCAGCGTTGTCTTGCCGAGACCGGGCGGGCCGACGAACAGCACATGATCCAGCGCCTCGCCACGGTTCTTGGCGGCCTCGATGAAGATTTTCAGGTTGGCGCGCGCTTCGGCCTGGCCGGTGAATTCATCCAGCGACTGTGGACGCAGCGTCGCGTCAAAATCTTCGCCCTTCTTTTCCGGCGATATCAGGCGGGCGGGGTCGCTCATGTCAGTAGTTCCATTCCAGGGACGCCTCTGGCAGCTCGCTGATCGAAAGTTTTCGTAACAGAGCAGCCGGCATCTCGATTCCTAAGAGCTATGAAGACATCGGCAAATTCGGCTGTCGTTTGCGCCATCACATCAAGCGTCTCTTCAACGATGTTTTCGTCCTCCAGAATGAGGTCGGCGGCATCCAGCAGATCGGAAACTGCTTCCATGATCTCTTCACGCTTTAGCTTGATGCGCTGTCGCAGAAACCAAGTCACCTCCATCAGGGTAATACAGCTTATATAGCCCGGCCCTGCCTCAGGAAGCGACGCGAAAAGAAGCTCGACCTTCTTAGCCTGCTCTGCATCATCCTTGAGAAAAAGGCGCAGCAAAATATTTGTGTCGAGGCCGATCATTTTGCCGCGGCGACCCTTTGCGCGATAGAGTCTCCGACAGCCTGATCCATGTCATCGAGCGAGAAGGTCGGGCGATATGGATCGTGAAATTTTCCCGCGAGATCGATCGCGCGCTTGTTCTTCGCCTTGATGAAGACCTTACCATCGCTGTGGATGTAGCGAATTTTATCGCCAGGCTTCAGGTGCAAGAGTTCGCGAACTTCTGCGGGAACAGTTGTC
This sequence comes from Rhizobium sp. 10N427, assembly GCF_056394605.1. Taxonomy (NCBI): domain Bacteria; kingdom Pseudomonadati; phylum Pseudomonadota; class Alphaproteobacteria; order Hyphomicrobiales; family Rhizobiaceae; genus Rhizobium; species Rhizobium sp. 10N427. Next base: position 123,244 of record NZ_JBFTID010000011.1, read on the forward strand.
TGGCCCTTTGATGTCAATGTACCATAATAGATATTCATCTAAACCTCCTTACGTTTTAAATATAGTAAGGAATAACTGATTTCGCAAGGAAATCATCGCGCCAGTTCCTTCAGCCCCAGCCGGATCAGCTTGGCGCTGTCGGCATCTTCGCCGGCAGTCTTCATGGCGGCAGCGACGGCATTCGCCGCTTGATCACGCGAATAGCCGAGATTGGTCAGCGCCGAGACGGCGTCGGCGACCGGGGCCGAGGCCACGCCTTCGCCGAGTTCCTGCTTGAGGCCGATATTCATCGCCTCGCCGGCATAGGCGGGTGCCTTGTTCTTCAGTTCGGTGACGATACGGACCGCGACCTTCGGCCCAACCCCTTGAGCGCGGGAGACGGCGGTCTTGTCCTGAAGGGCAATGGCATTGGCGAGTTCCGGCGGCGTCAGCGTCGAGAGCACGGCGAGCGCCACCTTGGCGCCGACGCCCTGAACGCTCTGCAGCAGGTTGAACCACTCGCGCTCAAGCACACTCGTGAAGCCGAAAAGCTTCAGCTGGTCCTCGCGGACATAGGTCTCGATGAAGAGGACGCAGGCCTCTCCGACGGAGCCGAGCTTCGACAGGGTGCGGCCCGAGCAATGGGCGACGTAACAGACACCATGCACATCGACGAGCACATAGTCTTCGCCGATTTCTTCGATGGTGCCTTTGAGCTTGCCGATCATGATATGTCCGTCAGGGATGGGTTTCGGGAGTGATGAGGTCGAGCGACGGGAAGTAGGCGCGGTAGCCCTTCACATCGCGTGTCAGCAGTGAATAGCCGCGTATGGCGGCATGCGCACCGATCAGAAAATCCGGTAGCACACGTTCGCGCTGGCCGCCGGCCTTGCGATAGATGCGGAATGCGGCTGCGGCCGCAAAAGCCGCTGGCCAGGGGAGATTTTCTCTGCGGAAGGCATCTTCCGGCAGTGCGTTATCGACTTCATCGATATCGCGGTAGCGTACCGAAAACTCGGCATAAATGATCGGGTTGATGAGCACCGGCCCCTGATCGAAAGCCTCGATCGTCCGTTGCCTTGACCAGCCATGCCAATTGGACGACGGGACGGCGAGATCGACCAGCACGTTGGTGTCAATCAAGGTCGCCATGTCAGCGGTCACGCGTCATGGACATGAGCGCGTCGGCATCGATCGCCTGATCACCAGTGCCTTCAAGCTTGGAGATCGCTTTGAGGACTTGATCAAGGCGGTTTCGATCTTCGATGGCGCGACGACCAGTCTTCGGGGAGACAACCAGCTTGCCGCCTTCCATGGAGAACACGACTTCGCTGTTTGGCTCTATGCCGGCCAGCTCGCGGAGATCGCGGGGAATCGTGACCTGACCTTTCGAGGTAACGCGCATGACTTGCTCCTTCAAAGTAAGAATAATCCTTACTTAGAGAACAAGTCAAGAACAAACTATCCGGCCAAGGCTGCCAGGCGCATGCGGTTGCTGCCGCGATTGTGGGCATGGCAGATGGCGATCGCCAGCGCATCGGCGGCGTCGTCGCCCTTGAATTCCACCTTCGGCATCAGGATCTTCAGCATCATGTGGATCTGCTTCTTTTCCCCATGGCCAACGCCGATGACGGCTTTCTTGACGGCGTTCGGAGCATATTCGGAAACCTGCAGCCCGGCACGGGCCGGCACCAGCATGGCAATGCCGCGGGCCTGGCCGAGCTTCAGCGTGGCGACGGCATCCTTGTTGACGAAGGTCTGTTCGACGGCGGCTTCATCGGGTGTGTAGCTGTGGACGATCTCGGCAAGCCCGTCATGCAGCTGGCAGAGGCGGGAGGCCAAGTCCATGTCGCCGTCCGACGTGACCGTGCCGGAGGCTACGAAGCGCAGCGAATTGCCCAGCGTGTCGATGACGCCCCATCCCGTGCGGCGCAGGCCGGGATCGATGCCGATGATGCGAATCGTGTTTTGCATGGCTCACCATATTGCAGTTGCAAAATAACTGCCATTGATATGTGAACAAAACAAAAACATCCCTTGTTTTTATGTCGCGCCGTTTACTGCGAATTAAATCAGTTGTCTGAAATCTAATCCATCAAATGTGAGAGGGGCTCCTTTTTCGGAAGGTTAAGGCCCCCAGTGTTCTGTTTTCGGTCAAGCCAGCTGCGAAAAGCCAGGCAAGCCGCTCCGGAAGGGTTCTAGTTTATGGCTCAGAGATTTCAGTCTCTATCATTTAAAGTCATTGCGACTTTCATTCTGCTCACGGCGCTTGCCGTCAGCACCATCAGCGTGCTCGGCTATTTCGCCAGCAGCCGCATTTCCGACGAGCAGGCGCTGAAGGCGAAGGAGAGCGTGCTCATCTTCCGCGGCGACATGCTGCAGGATCAGCTGGAGCAGCTTGAAAACCAGGCGAACTCGATCGCGCGTATCGAAGCGCTGCAGATGTCGATCACCAGCCTGAAGAGCGGCTGGAAGACCATCGAGAAGTCCTCGGGCGATGCCCGCGCGGAACTGAAGAAGATCTTCATCACCAACAATCCGAACCCGGCCGATCAGCGCGAAAAGCTGATGAAGCCGGAGGGGCCGAGCGGCTTCTACTATTCCAACCATGAGAAGACGCAGGGCGAAGTCGCCCGCGACCTCGAAAACACGGCCTTCAGCGATCTGCTGATTGCCGACATGGACGGTTCCGTCCTCTATTCCTACAAGAAGGACGACAATTTCGCCGAAAACCTGAAAGCCGATGCCTGGAAGGCGACCGGTGCCGGTCTCGCCTACGCGAAGGCTGTCGAGAACACGGCAAAGGCGACCGACGATTCCGCGCCGACAGGCTTCTCGGGTCTGCGCGTCGATGCGGGAAAGTCGGGGATCTTCTATGCCGTTCCGATCGTCAAGCTGGGCCTCGCGAAGGGCATCATCCTCTTCAAGGTTCGCGATGATATCGTCACCGGCATCCTGTCGAAGGGCATCGTGTCCGGCAGCACGGCGCAGGCGGCGATCATTTCCAGCGATGGTTCGGCTGTCGGTCTTGCAGACGGCAAGCTGGCGACGCTCGATACTGCGCCCTTCACCTTTATCCCGGACGCGCTCGCCAACAATCAGGGCATGACGGTCGATGACTTCGACCGCGCCGACGGCTCGGCCCGTGCCTATGTCCGCGGCATCGATTATCACGGCGACCGCTTCCTGGTGGTCGAAAGCGTCCGTCTCAGCGAGCTGAATGCCGGCTCGATCGAGATCGCCACGCTGCTGACGATGATCGGCCTGGGTGCGCTCGTCGTCATGGCGATCGCCACCGGCCTGATCACCAAGCTCTTGTTCTCGCCGCTCGCCCGCCTTGCCGGCAACACCCGCGATGTCGCGGACGGCAAGCTCGATACCGAGATCGGCAGCCAGAACCGCCACGACGAAATCGGCACGATGGCAAAGGCGCTGGCGCGCTTCAAGCAGTCGTTGCTCGAAAGCCGCGAGCTCGAAGCCGCAAGTGCCGAGACCCGCACCCGCGCCGAGCGCGACCGCCAGGAAAACTTGGCGCTGCGCGAAGCCGAGGCGAAGAGCCTGCAGGATGTCGTGCAGGCGCTCGACGAGGGTCTGCATCATCTGGCCAGCGGCAATCTCGCCTATCAGATCGAGGCGCGCTTCCCGACCGAGCTTGAGGGCCTGCGCGTCAACTTCAACGAGGCGCTGGCAACGCTCAGCGAAACGATGACGGCGATCGGCGGAAATTCGATGGCAGTTCGTTCAGGCTCGGAAGAGATGCGCAACGGGGCCGACGATCTGGCCGGCCGCACCGAGCGTCAGGCTGCCTCGATCACCGAGACCGCCAATGCGATCGATGCCATCACCCAGTCGGTCCGTATCCAGATCGAACGCGCCGAGCAGGCCGAGCGGATCGCCCGCGACGCCAAGAAGGAAACGGCGGGTTCGAGCGATATCATGCGCGAGACGATCGCGGCGATGGAGGCGATCCAGTCGTCCTCGCGCCAGATCAACTCGATCATCTCTGTCATCGACGAAATCGCCTTCCAGACGAACCTGCTGGCGCTGAATGCCGGTGTCGAGGCAGCGCGTGCCGGTGAATCCGGCAAGGGCTTTGCTGTCGTCGCCATGGAAGTCCGCGAACTGGCACAGCGCTCCTCGAGCGCCGCCAAGGAAATCGCCAGCCTGCTGCAGAAGTCGACACATGAGGTCGAAAGCGGCGTATCGCTGGTTGAGCGGGCAGGGGTTGCGCTGACCGGTATCGGCAGCCGTGTCGAGGCGATCAACGGCCAGATCCACGAGATCATGGAATCGACCCGTGAAGAGGCCGATACGCTGCGCCAGATCAACAGCGCGGTCTCCGAACTGGATTCGATGACGCAGCAGAATGCGGCGATGGTCGAGGAAAGCACGGCAGCGATCCACCGTCTCGCCAGCGAGGCGCTGGAAATGGACCGCCAGCTCGGCAATTTCACACTGCCGCAGGGCCATCACCACCAAAGCGCTGAAGTGCATGTGCTCCGGCACCGCCGCGCGTCTTAACGCCCTCAGAGGAGCAGGCGACTCCAGCCATCAGTTGGATCTGGAGTCGCTTGAAACAGCGGCCTCATCAGAGGCTCAGGTCCAAGCCGAGCTTCCTGCTGAGCAGGAAGGCGGCGAGCCCCACGCCGAGTACCGCCAGCGCGAAGACGGCGGCCATCATGCCGCCCGATCGCAGTAGCGCTCGCCTGTCGCTTTTCTCCGCACGGTCATAATGCCACTTGATGGCGAAGAACATCGCTATTCCCAAGGCAAGAACCTTGAATGTAACGAAGACTACAGGGACCCAATCCATCTAAAACACTCTCGTATGCATAAGCTGCGCTCCTTATGATCCCATCGCGGGCAAGCGCCTACTTCCGATTATGCAATGCAGATATGTAATAGTAGGTGGTGCTTACTTGGGCTGATCCGCGGGTTCGCGGAATGCCGATTAGGGGCGCAACCGACACCGGCAATGGGCCACCTTGCGCCACAAGGGGTCATTGAACCGAATGACAAATCCGGTAAACTCTCAGGTGTTGGTGTTGCAGAAACCGAGAATAGTGGGATGAACCTGAACCAAGTCACTGTGACAATGCCCAATCTTGACGCGGGCTGGACATTCTATTGCGCTCTCGGCTTGGTGCCAATTGTGGATGCACGACCTGACTATGTGCGCTTTGTCTGCCCTGACGGTACCAGCACGTTCTCGTTACACAAGGGCGACGATGTAGCCACTGGCACCACCGTTTATTTCGAATGCGATGATTTAGATGAAAAATATCAAAGGCTAGTTGCTGCAGGAATCGTGTTCTCAGCTCTGCCGCAAGATCAGAGTTGGCTTTGGCGAGAAGCCGAGCTTTTTGATCCAGGCGGAAACCGTATCCTACTGTACCTCGCTGGAAGTAACCGCACCGATCCGCCGTGGCGGATTAAGCCAAATGACATATAGAACACGTCAGAGGTCCGCTTAGGGTCGCCAGCCGCCATGGTTGACATGTGGGACACTGACCTTGCTTCGGCATCAGCGCTTATTGGCGACCAAGCGACTGGCCCTTTTTCTTCGCCGCAGGGTTTGGATGCGGCGCTCTCACCACCTACATAGCCGGTAGCCCCACATTCCCGACGGCAGGTTTTCATGATTCCCTTTTCCATCCTCGATCTTTCGCCCGTTCCGGAGGGCACGACTGTCAGCCAATCTCTCGCGGGTTCCGCGCGGATGGCGCAGAAGGCGGAAGAATATGGCTACAAGCGCTTCTGGCTTGCCGAACATCACGGCATGCCGGGGATTGCCAGCGCCGCGACTGCCGTCGTCATCGGTCATGTCGGTGCGGCGACGAAGCGGATCCGCATCGGATCGGGCGGCATCATGCTGCCGAACCATTCGCCGCTTGTCATCGCCGAGCAGTTCGGCACCTTGGCGGCACTCTTCCCCGGCCGCGTCGATCTTGGACTTGGCCGCGCGCCAGGAACGGATATGCGCACGGCGCAGGCCCTGCGCCGTAACCTCGATGCCGGCGCCCAAAGCTTCCCGCATGATGTCGTCGAGCTGCAGCAGCTGCTCGGAGAGCCGGTCGAGAACCAGGCGATCCTCGCGGTGCCCGGCAACCGGACGCATGTGCCGATCTGGCTGCTCGGCTCCAGCCTCTACAGCGCCCAGCTCGCCGCCATGCTTGGTCTGCCCTATGCCTTCGCCTCGCATTTCGCGCCGGATTCGCTGCTCGATGCCATCGATATCTATCGCAGCAAGTTCCAGCCCTCCGCCGTCCTCGATCAGCCCTATGTGATGGCCGGCGTGATGGGGTCGGTGGCGCCGACCGATGAAGAGGCCGAGTATCACTTCACTTCGGCGCAGCAGCAGTTCGTCAATCTCCGGCGCAATGTGCGCGGCCAGTTCCCGAAGCCTGTGAAGGATATGGAGAGCTTCTGGTCGCCGATGGAAAAGCTCAATGTCGAGCATACGCTGCGCTATGCCGTCGTTGGTTCGCCGCAGACGGCCGAAGCCAAGCTCAAGGACTTTCTGAAAGAGACGGAGGCCGACGAGCTGATCATTTCGATGCCGATCCACGATATCGAGGCACGGCTGAAGTCGGTCGAGCTCTTCGCGGGCCTCGGTAGCTTTATGAGCGCCGCCGCCTAATCGGCGATTGTCTCGCCGGGGTAGACGCCCCAAAGGGCCGATTGCTCGACGAAGCCGGTGAGATTCTGGTGTGGCAGGCCGATGCTGCACCACGCTCCGTCGCAGCGTCCGACATGGACGAGGACGCGGGCGATCAACGCCGCCGATACAGCCGCACTTTCCCGGGCTCCGGTGTGAAGTGCGGCAGGCTGTTTCAGCCAGGGGCCGATCACCGCGGTCCGGCGCGAGGAGAGCAGGGCGCGATGCATCCAGCCGGTGATGCCATCGCTATCGCGCACCTGACACCAATTGTCGTATTCGGCGGTGATCTCCAGCGGCAGGCCTGATTTCACGTAGATCCACTTGGTCCCGTAATCCAGCGACGGGCCGATGCGCATGCGCGCGTTGGCCGATTTGAGCGAGACGAAACGGGGAACCGGCAGACCGGTTTCCCGGCCTTTTGGCGCGCTTGTCTCAACCGGGATTGCCGATGCCTGGCTGGCCAGGCAGGCGGCAAACAGGCCGCAGAGGGCAAGCAGCCCCATCGTGCGGCGCAGAAGAGAAAACCGGCGCATGTCAGCTACAGCTGGTCACCTGTTTTAAGGCGGCCGTGATGCCATCGAGCGAATAAGTGTAGCTGGTGTCCGTCCCCCGGCTGGAGGTCGCCTCGATCACCATCTCGCTGCCGCCGCGCATGGCGCGGATCATTTCCGGTTCACGCTCCTCATGCTGCATCCAGGCGGCGTTCTCGCGGGTGAACATCCAGAATGTCTGGTCGCCGATGCGCACCTTGACGCGCGATCCCTGCTTCAACTCGTAGCCCATTCGTGCCTGCGGCTCGTATTTCGCCGAAGCTCCGGGGCCGACCATGAAGAAGTTCTTGCCGTGATCGACGCTGGCTGGCGTCTGGCCGGTCGGTACGGTCAGCAGATAGCAGACCGTCTGGCCATCGGCCTTGTAGGAATAGACGCCCCAATCGTTGAAGCGCTTGACCATTGTGGGCTGTGCTTGCGCGGCGAAGGCGCAGAGCAGCGAAATGGAGAGAGTGAGAGCAAGTTTCTTCATGGCATTTTCCCCGCCGATGGTGTGAGAGACGCTGGCCTGAGACAGACCGGCTGGAGGCAGGGGCATTGAAGGGTTGCAGCGTTACCGCTTTCTTAAAATCAGGCTGCGGCTCACGGAGCTGTGAACCGCTTTGATCCAGATCATCGCGAAGGTCAGAAGAAGGCAGCCACCGGCGCCGGGACGATGCGCTTCAGGACCGCATCGACAGACAGCGATCCGGCGCCCGAGATCGCCAGCACAAACATGCCGCCGGCGATCGCAAGGTCCTTCTCGAAATGCAGCAGTTCGTTCTGGCTGGTGAAATCGGTGTGGAAGAGCAGGGCCGTCATCAGGCAAAAGATGCCGAGTGCAACAGCGCCCAGCCGTGTGGCCATGCCTGCCGCGACCGAGAAGCCCGCCGCAAGCTGCAGCAGGATGACGCCGATAGCGACCGGCAGTTCGAGACCGAGCCTTTCGAAAGCCGCTGCTGTGGCGTTGAAGTTCAGCGCCAGCGTTGCGCCTTCATGCAGGAAGATGGCCGAGAGCAGCAGACGTCCGGCGAGGAGTGCTGCATTGCTGCCGGCGGATCGGCTAGGGGAATGGTCCATGATCATCTCCAAAGGGTGAGCAGGGCGAGCGGCATCTGCCGCCCGCCCCGGGGCAATCACCGTCAGTTGCCGCCCCGTGCGGCGATCGCCTCTTGTAGGTCTTCCAGCTCCTCGCAGCCTGCGGGGCACAGCTGCTTCAGCGAAGCGAGCTGCTCGTTTGCCTTGTCGGGCTTGCCGGTCTGCAGATAGAGCTCGCCAAGATATTCGTGTGCTGCCTTATGATCGGGCTGCAGTTCGAGAGCCTTGGTGTAGTAGGTCAGCGACGTGTCGTAGTCGCCGGTCATGCGCAGTGTGTAGCCGAGCAGGTTATAGACATCGGCCTGCTGGTTATCCTCGGCGAGGCCGCGCAATTCCTCGAGTGCGCCCTGATAGTCCTTGGCAGCGATCTTGGCGCGGACGGAAGTGAGGTCCGGACCGTCGCCGGCTTCCATGTTGTCGACGGCAAAGGCGGGCATCGCCGTCAATGCCGAGATGGCCGAGCCGCCTGCCGACAACGCGCAGAAGCTGATGACGCCGAGAACGGCGTAGCGGGTGAATGATCTTTTCATGACGATAGTCTCCTCAGGCGTCAGGCCTGGCTGGTAGGCGTGAAGGCATAGGCATTTCCGTCCTTGACGAAGCTGCCGGAGCCGGGGAAGGGGAAGTGCGAGCCGCAGATGGCGATCTTGTCCGATATGACGCGATCGATCAGCTTGCGGCGGCTGGTGATGGCAAGAGGTCCGTCCTGATCGTAGCTGCCCTGCCATTCCGGGTGCGGCGCCAGCAGCGCCGGGACGTACATGATGTCGGCCGAAACCAGCAGCTGGCTGTTTCCGGAGTTGACCAGATAGGTCGAATGACCCGGCGTATGGCCTGGCGCCGAAATCAGCTCGATGCCGGGCGCCACCTGCGCACCGTCCTCCACCAGTTTCCAGTTCTTCCATTTCGGGAAGACTTCGGCGATGCGCTTTCCGGCAGGCTTGCGTCCCTCCGCGAGTTTCGAGAGGCGGCCGGGATCGGTCCACCAGTTATATTCGGCCGAATGGACGATAAGTTCGGCATTCGGGAAGACAGGCGCATTGGTGCCCTTTTCCATCAGGCCCCAGACGTGGTCAGGGTGGAAATGCGAGATCATGACCGTGTCGATCTTGCGGTAGTCGATGCCGGCGGCTGCCATGTTGCCGGGAAGGTTGGTGGCATTGGCCTGCCACTGACCGACGCCGGAGCCGGCATCCATCATGATCAGCCGTCCGCCGACCTTCAGGACGACCACCGTCAGCGGGATCGGCATGAAATCGGTCGGCAGATGCGCCTTGGCGAGCGCATCCTTGGTCTCGTCGACCGTGGCGTTCTTGATGAAGGCGGGATCGTGCGGCTTGCGCCAGATGCCGTCATAGATGGCTGTCACTTCGATATCGCCGACATTGTAGCGGTAGAAGCCGGTTGCCGGTTCGTCCGGCGATGCGGCGAAGGCCGGGGGTACGAATTCGAGCTTCGATGCGAGGCCGAATGCGGCTGCCGCGGCGGCCGAACCAAGCAGTGTACGGCGTGACATTTCAAACATTGGGATGCCTCCTCTGGCTTGTCCTGTGTCTCAGCGGAGACGGGATGGGTTCGACGCCGCCGCTGAAGAACTAGACCGGAGAGGCCTGCTGCTTATTCCGAGCCTGGCGTAATTTTCCATGCAAGTCATTGAGAATGAACGGCTAATTTTTTCACCCCGGCAAAGCGGTCAAAAAATCTCAGTCGGCAGGGAATAAAACCGGGTGCTTGGCGATCTAGGCAATAAAGGGTCGCATTGTGCTGAGGGCGGCCCGAGGACTAGAGTCGGCTGCGCTGCAGCCGCAGAGGGTGTGATGACCGAAGCCTGTCTTGCTTTCCCCACATCGTTCGACGATCAGCTGGCCATGGCTCTGCTGCGCTGGCGCCGCCGCTCGCGTTCGTTTTCGCAGCTCGCAAGCTGCTTTCTCGTCGAGGCAGCGTCGGTCCTCGTCGGCTATATGGAAATGGCACAGGCGAGGGGCGGACGGCAGACCGCTGCTGCCGCCGCGCAGCCCGATCACACATTGCGTTTCCAGCAGAACATCCTTCCGCACATGGATGCAGCCTACAATTTCGCGCGCTTTCTCAGCCGCGACCAGGATGCCGCGCAGGATATCGTCCAGGACGCCTTCCTGCGCGCCTATCGCAGTTTCGAGACCTATCGCGGCGGTGATTCACGGGCCTGGATTTTCGCCATCGTCCGCAACTGCTTCCTCGCCTGGCAGCAGCAGGGAAGGCGGAAGGCACGTTTCGAAACGCCGCTGGATGCCGATGCCGGAAGCGACAGCCCGGCGCATGAGATCGCATCGAATGACGAGACGGCAGAGACAGCGATGATCCGCGAGAGCGAGACGTCGCGCGTGCGCCATGTCATCGGCCTGCTTCCGGAGGCGATGCGGGAAATTCTGGTGCTGCGCGAACTCGAGGAGCTTTCCTATAAGCAGATCGCCGAGGTCATCGATGTGCCAATCGGTACCGTGATGTCGCGCATCGCCCGGGCGCGGCGCGAATTCGGCGAGGCCTGGGATGCGTTTGAGAATGGCGGGGTGCGGGCATGAGCGAGGCGCCGAAGCAGGGCTGCGACCAGTGGGGGCCGGTGGTGCACGCTTTCATCGACGGCGAGTTGGATCTGGTGCGTGCCGCAGAGCTGGAAAGTCATCTGGCGGGGTGCCCGGATTGCCGGGCGGAGATTGAAAGGGTGCGCGGGGTGCGGCAACGGATCGGACGGGACGGCGTGCGCTTCAAGCTTCCGGACGAGGTCCGGTCGCAGGTTCTTGCCGCGCTGTCGCGCGAGCAGGCCATCTCCTCATCCGCTCTTCAGCCGCGCCAGAAACCTGCTTCGTGGTGGGACCGTTTCTTTCGTTTCATTCGCGACTGGAGCTTCGTGCCGTCACTGGCGGCGCTGGCGGCGAGCGCAATGCTGTTCGTCAACGCGCCGGTGCCGGATCTCGGCATCGAGGACCAGCTGCTGGCGAGCCATGTCCATTCGATGCTCGCCGATCACCTCGTCGATGTGCAGACCTCGAACCAGCATACGGTCAAGCCCTGGTTCAACGGCCGCATCGATTTCTCGCCGCCCGTCAACGATCTCGCCAAGGATGGTTTCCCGCTGGTCGGCGGCCGGGTCGATTATATCGGCGGCCGGGTGGTGGCGGCACTCGTCTACCGGCGCAACGGTCACGTCATCAACCTGTTCATCTGGCCGCAGGCGAAAGGCGGGCAGGCGACGCGGGAGCATGACGGCTACAACATGACGGACTGGTCGTCCGATGGACTGGTGTTCTGGGCGGTCTCCGATGTCAGCGCGGGCGATCTCGCTGCCTTCCGCGACAGCTTCATCCGGGCAGCCGGGGGCTGAAACGACAAAAAAGGCGGGCAAAAGCCCGCCTTTGAAATGTCTTCGGCCAAGAGGCGATCAGGCCGAAAGCTTGGCCATCACTTCTTCGGAGACTTCGAAGTTCGAATAGACGTTCTGGACGTCGTCATCGTCTTCGAGGTTGTCGATCATCTTCAGCAGCGACTGAGCCTTTTCCTCGTCCACTGGCACGTTGTTCTGGGCGCGCCAGACTGCCTTGACGGTTTCGGCTTCGCCGAGCGTCGCTTCGAGCGCCTTGGCGACTTCGCCGAGAGCTTCAAAAGCGCAGGTGACGTAGTGGCCTTCCTCGTCGGTCTCGACATCGTCGGCACCGGCTTCGATCGCGGCTTCCATCATCTTGTCGGCATCGCCGGCTGCGAGCTTGTAGGTGATTTCTCCGACGTGATCGAAGGAGAAGGATACCGAGCCGGTTTCGCCCAGTGCACCGCCTGCCTTTGTGAAGATCGAGCGGACATTCGAGGCGGTGCGGTTGCGGTTGTCAGTCAGCGCCTCGACAATGACGGCGGTGCCGCCCGGGCCGTAGCCTTCGTAGCGGATCTGCTCGTAGTTCTCGCCATCGCTGCCGGCTGCCTTCTTGATGGCGCGGTCGATATTGTCCTTCGGCATGGACTGGGCCTTGGCGTTCTGGATGGCCAGGCGCAGGCTCGCATTCATCGACGGGTCGGGCAGACCGGCCTTGGCGGCGACAGTGATTTCGCGCGCGAGCTTGGAGAACATTTTCGATCGCACAGCGTCCTGACGGCCCTTGCGATGCATGATGTTTTTAAACTGTGAATGGCCAGCCATGGCACCCCTGTTCACGTCTCATTATTCGGAATGGGCCGCCTTATAAGAGCGAAACGGGCCGTATTCAAGCGGAAAGCGCCTTTTCACGCAGGCGGTTGGCTTGTGCAGCGCGGGGGAACAAAGGCGGCAGACCTGACGTTTTGAACCGGAAACTGAAAACGGAAGGGAATGGCCATGGCAAGCTTCAGCGAAGCCCGCGAACATCCGGCGCAGCAGCTCTGGGATCAGGTGAACGGCATTCATGCCGGCATGCTCGGTGTCGACGGCGCAGACATGCATATGCAGCCCATGGCGCCGCATGCCGATCCGAAGACCAATACGATCTGGTTCTACACCAAATCGGACGCGGATATCGTTCGTGCCGTGAAACCGGGAACACGCGCGCATTTCTGCGTGGTCGGCAAGGATCACGACTATCACGCCTGCCTGGCAGGCAAGATCGAACTGAAAGCCGATCCGTCGAAGATCGAGGAATACTGGAACTCTGTCGTTGCCGCCTGGTACGAGAACGGCAAGAAGGACCCGAAACTGACGATGCTCGCCATGCATGTGGACGATGCCGAAATCTGGGTCTCGACCGGCAGCAAGCTCAAATTCGGCTGGGAGATCGCCAAGGCCAACCTCGACGATGACAAGATGCCGGATGTGGGGATCAAGCGGCATTTGCAGTTTGCTTGAACAAATTCCCGTTTTATCGCGCGGCCCCCTCATCCGGCCCGTTGGGCCACCTTCTCCCCGCTGGGGAGAAGGGACGCCATAGCCGCAGCGTCCACTTCCCCTCTCCCCTCGGGGGTCCGAAGGACGGGCCGAGACCGTTGGCTCGGCCCCGGTGGGTAGGGTGAGGGGCTGCGGGCTTTGCGAGTCCCTACTGCACATCCCGCATCACATAAATCTGCGGCTTCCTCGGCAGCGTCCGCAGCGATACCGTCAACGTGTTGTCCTGCGCCATCTGGATATCGAATTCCTTGCCGATCATCGACAGGAAGCGCTCCACCGGCGGTCCGCGGCGGTGCATCGGCAGGACGATGGAGGCGCGCAGGCGCTTGATCACCCGGCCCATGCTGTCCGGGCCCATCGTCAGCCCGCCGTCGACGGGCACCATCACCACGTCGAGACGGCCGATCTCGGTGTAATGCGCATCCGTCAGCTCGTAATGCAGGTGGCCGAGGTGGCCGATACAGAGGCCGGCGATCTCGAAGATGAAGATCGAGTTGCCATCCTGCTGCGATCCGCCGAGACCGTAGCTGAAGCGGATGTCGGTCGTGACGTTGCGGATATAGGCGTCGCCGACGACGAGATCGACCTTCGCCCTTTCACCGGGGATGTCGCTCCAGCCGTGCAGCACGTGCTTGATCGCCGGATCCGGCGTCAGTGTGTAATGCGTCTGGTGCGCCTTGTTCATGGTCACGACGTCAGGCGTCACCGAGGGCTGGTAGATGCCGTTGTAATCGGTGGCGATGACGATGCCGCCGGGTGTGTCGATCTCGAAAGTGGAGTGGCCGAGAAAGGTGAAGGTGACGTCCTCGCCTTCCGATACCGCGGGGATGACGGGTGCGGTGGTCGAGAAGCTGGCGAACTGCGCCTTCGGAATGCCTTGGGCAATTGCCTGGCACTGGCTGACGTTCTTGCGCTGCTCCTGCGCGCTCGCGGCCTGTGGCAGGGCGAGGGAAACAACGCCTGCGATAGCGAGGACAAGCAATTGCGGCTTCATGCCACCCCTCCGGCGCTTTCATGAAGCCGGGAGGATGCGGCAAGGCGCCGCAGGGGTCCAGATGCGGGGTGCTCACAAATGCGTGTTGGGGGTTGTCTGCATTTGCGCCGGTGGGTGCCGCCCCCCTCTGCCCTGCCGGGCATCTCCCCCACGGGTGGGGAGATTGGCTGGGCGCACCCGCTCGCCCCACCAAGATCGTCCTACGAGCCGCAGCCTTCATTTCAAAGCGGGGAGCTTGCCACTTGTGATCTCCCCACCTGTGGGGGAGATGCCCGGCAGGGCAGAGGGGGCTGACACCCGCGACGTCTCGATACTACCGCCAAAACTCCGGTATCGTCTCCGCCAGTCTCGGCCCCAGCCGCAACGGTGCAATCTTCTCCGCCAAGCCCGTCGCGTCCGAAATCTCAACCCCGACCCCGCAGATCGTCGCCGGCCCGGTCGCCGCCTCCATCCGCCCCTTCGGCATCTTGGAGATGAACCGGTTGAGCGGCTCCTCCTTGTCCATGCCGAGCGAGGAGTCGTAGTCGCCGCACATCCCGGCGTCAGACATATAGGCGGTGCCACCGTTCAGGATCTGGTGGTCGGCGGTCGGCACATGCGTGTGGGTGCCGACGACGAAGCTGGCGCGGCCGTCGACGAAATGGCCGAAGCACTGTTTCTCGCTGGTCGCCTCGGCGTGGAAGTCGAAGATGATGGCGTCGGCCTGCTCCTTCAGAGGCGCGGCGGCGAGGATCGCCTCGGCGGCCTTGAAGGGATCGTCGAGCTCGGGATGCATGAAGACGCGGCCCATGATGTTGGCGACCAGCACGCGGGCGCCGTTGCGGGCATAGAAGAGACCAGAGCCGCGGCCGGGCGTGCCCTGCGGATAATTGGCCGGGCGCAGGAACTGATCGTGGCGGCCGGCAAAGGCGACGGCGTCCTTCTGGTCCCAGACGTGATTGCCCGTGGTGACGACATCGGCGCCGGCGTTGATCGTCTCGAGGAAAATGTCTTCGGTGATGCCGAAGCCGCCGGCGGCGTTCTCGCCGTTGACGATGACGAAATCGAGTTTCAGGTCGGATACGAGACCGGGCAGGCGATCCCAAACCGCGGTGCGTCCCGTCTTGCCGACCATGTCACCCAGAAAAAGCAGTCGCATTCACTATCCAATCCAAGAGGCAAAAAAGCGAAGGCCGCTTTCTGTCAGGATGGCATCCAGGCTTATATCATGCGGCTCGTCGGGCACATGTGCCACTTCCTGGCAGTCGAATGCAATGCCGATGAGCTTCGGTTTGCGGCCTTTTTGCCGCAAAAGGCTAATGGCACGGTCATAATAGCCGGCGCCATAGCCGATCCGGTGGCCACGGGCGTCGAAGGCCGAGAGCGGTACCAGCATGATGTCGGGGTCGAGAACGGGCGCATCCGGCCCTGGGCCCGACGTGCCGAAGCCGGTCGCGATCAATGGTGCGCCGCGCACCAGTTCGCGAAACACGATCGTCTGCTTGTTGAGAATGGCGGGCACGCAAAGGCGGGCGCCGCGGGCCTGAAACCGCGCCATCAGCGGCCGCAGATCGGCCTCCGAGCGGATCGGCAGAAAGCCTGAAATGACGGTGCCGGGATCGAAGCGAACGGCATCGCCTGCGTGGTCGGCCATGGCAAGGGCCATCTCGATGCGCGCTTCCGGGGCGATCGCATCGCGAAGGGCGAGCCGTTCGGTTCGCAGGTCCGCCTTAAGTTGCTTGAAATCGGTGAGCATGCCGCAAACCATAAACCGCTGACGGGCCAATGCAATGCGTGAAAGCGGCGTTCGCTTTGCTGATCGGCTAGATGACGATGCTTGACGGAATGCCCGACGAACCGGTTGGAAGCGGCATGGCCTGCGTGTAGTCGCCGCCGGTCTTGCCGTTTCTCACTTCATCCATCGCCTTTTCGAGGATCTGACGGACCTCGCGCAGAAGCGACTGCAGCTTTTCCAGCGTCTTCCGATCCTCATCGGAAATGCCGGATGTCTGGTGTTCGCCATCGGCGGCGGTTTCCTCATAGGCCTTGCGGGCCTGAACGGTATCGACAGGCTCACTTTCCGCGGCGGTAGCATCCGCCGGTCCTTCGGCTTGTGCCGCATCCGCGCTGCTGGATGCGACCGCTGCTCCGCCTGTGCCCGCCTCGGCAGATGCAGCCGTGACGGCGCCGGGCGTTGCGCCCACACCAGCGATGGAAGAGGCAAATTGCGCTGCGGCCGAGGCAATCTTCTGTGACAGCTGTGCGGCGAGCCGCGCCGTGGCTTCGGGCGAGAGCCCGCCGCTCTTCAGCATCTCCACCTGCTGCTGCAGTTCTGCAAGTTTGCGCGCGGCGCGTTCCTTGGCGATATCGGAAGACGATTTCTTGTCCTGCTGCAGGGCGGCGAGGGCCTGATCGGCGCGCTCGGCCAGCCGGACCTGCGGATCGCTGCTAGGTGTTGCGTAGGCCGCAATCGACTGTTGTGGTGTGCTGCGCAGTATGTTCAGCGCATTCGACTGTGCGACCTGCATCATATCCCCCGATATCGTCAGAGATGATTTCTGCAACTTCAGGCTTGCGCGGGCCTTGGCAGCAAACGCCGGGCGAGCGTCTTTTGTGTCTCGCAACGATGCAGCGCGGCAGGGTGACGGATTCAGCCCTCTCTGCAATCCTCGCCGCATTGCCTCCGGCTTGCTCATCCACTATCGGGGGAGACGGAGAACGATGACGACTTGGCAGGCATGCCCATCTGGAGACGGCTATGGTGGATGAGAGTTTTTCGATTTCGGGCAAGCTGACGGACGAGGGCCACAAGCTGGTCCAGCGCGTCTACTATGAAGACACCGATTTCTCCGGCCTCGTCTATCACGCCCGCTACCTGCATTTCCTCGAGCGCGGACGCACCGACTACCTGCGTTGCCTCGGTGTCGAACAGCGCGAGCTTATCACCGCCGATGATGAAGGGCTGGTTTTCGTCGTCCACCGCATGGAGATCGACTTCAAGAGCCCGGCGCGGATGGACGATATCCTGACAATCGTCACGCGGACCGAAAAGGCGGGCGGCGCCAAGATGATTCTGTCGCAGGAAATCCGCCGCGGCGAAACGCCGCTGATCGCGGCAAAGGTCATCATCGCTGTCATCAACGCCAAGGGCCGGCCGCGCCGCCTGCCGGAGGGCTTGGCGAAGCAGATGCTGATTGCGGCTGACGCAGGCTAAAAGGAAGCGTTTTATGCTGTAGAACGGCTGTAAACCGGCTCTTGCAAAAACATGAGTTTCATGTGAAGGAATTTCCGCGCTGCAGGAAATGTGCGGTGTTCCGCCGCCGGACCAGCTCAGATCAGTTCTGACCGGCTAGAAAAACCCAGCTGAATTAAAGCTTTCAGTCGCACTCTGACACTAACTCAGTCGCACTCTGACACTAACGATGTGTTAACCATAATGGTGTCTTACTCTGAATGTCAGAGTTTGTGCGGTGCACGCCTTCCTTTGACCAAATTTGACGGCAAGGAAGGCGGAAGAAAAGCTTCAAGCTTGACCAGGGCTTAGGGCGGCGGTCGCCAGACATTTCTTGCGAGATCACTTTTGTGCCGCCCGGTCAAGCACCGGGCGTTTGGATTCGGGGATTTTGGATCAATGGAACAAGCAGGATTGGCAGCAGCAACGGCCGACGTCAGCCTCTGGTCGCTGTTCATGCAGGCAGGCATCGTCGTCAAGCTCGTCATGCTCGGGCTTCTCGCGGCCTCTGTCTGGACGTGGGCGATCGTCATCGACAAGTATCTGGCTTATGGCCGTGCGCGGCGCCAGTTCGACAAGTTCGAACAGGTGTTCTGGTCGGGCCAGTCGCTGGAAGAACTCTACAGGACGCTCTCCGAGCGCAACAACACCGGCCTCGCGGCGATCTTCGTTGCGGCGATGCGCGAATGGAAAAAGTCCTTCGAGCGCGGTGCGCGCTCGCCGATCGGTCTGCAGATGCGTATCGACCGTGCCATGGACGTGACGCTGTCGCGTGAATCTGAAACACTTTCGTCCCGCTTGGGCTCGCTTGCAACGATCGGTTCGGCCGGTCCGTTCATCGGTCTCTTCGGCACGGTTGTCGGTATCATGACCTCGTTCCAGGCTATCGCCGGTTCGAAGTCGACCAACCTCGCGGTTGTGGCGCCGGGTATCGCCGAAGCGCTTCTTGCGACGGCTATCGGCCTCGTCGCCGCTATTCCGGCGGTTATCGCCTATAACAAGTTCTCCGCCGATGCCGGCAAGCTTTCGGCTCGCATGGAAGGCTTCGCGGATGAATTCTCCGCCATCCTTTCGCGCCAGATCGATGAAAAGCTGCAGCCGCGCCAGGCCGCGCAGTAACGGAACGGCGGGAGTACGACCATGGGTATGGCTGTTGGAGGCAATTCCGGGAGCGGTGGCGGACGCCGCCGCCGCGGTGGCCGGAACAAGAACGTAATTTCCGAAATCAACGTGACGCCGCTTGTCGACGTCATGCTGGTGTTGTTGATCATCTTCATGGTCGCAGCACCGATGATGACGGTCGGCGTGCCGATCGACCTGCCGGAAACGCAGGCCAAGGCGCTGAATTCCGAGACCCAGCCGATCACGATCTCGGTCAAGAACGACGGCCAGGTGTATCTGCAGGAAACGACGATCCCGGCTGAAGAGATTGCCGCGAAGCTCGAGGCGATTGCGACGACGGGTTACAACGAACGCATCTTCGTTCGCGGCGACGCGACGGCGCCTTACGGCGTGATCGCTGATGTGATGGCGCGCATCCAGGGTGCGGGCTTCAAGAATATCGGCCTAGTCACGCAGCAGAAGAAGGACCAGTAGAAAGCAAGATGAAGACCAGCGTCGTCACATCTGCTGTTCTGCATGGACTGGTGCTCGCTGCAGCGCTGGTGACCATTGGCTCGCCCGAGCATTTCAAGGTTGATGATTTCGAAGCGATGCCGGTTGATCTGGTGCCGGTCGAATCGATCACCCAGATGCAGCAGGGCGACAAGAAGGCGCCGATGAAGGAAACGTCGGCGCCGAAGCCGACGACGCGTCCGCCGACCCCTGATCAGGGCGAAAATGCCGGCGACAACAAGGTTGATCTCAAGACACCGCCGGTGCCGAACGCCAAGCCGAGCAATACGGATGCGGCGGCTGCCAATTCGAGCGAGAAGCCGGCGCAGAAGATCGATCCGATCCCGAACGAGGTGAAGGAAGTCAACAAGGAAGAGACCGAGGTCGAGCAGCCGAAGGAAGTCGCTTCCATTCCGCAGACCAAGCCCGACGTCGCGCCGACCCCGCCGAAGCCGGAGGAGAAGCCGGTCGAGGAAGCCAAGCCCGAAGAGGCGCCGAAGCCCGACGCCGAAGCGCTGCCGGACAAGGTCCCGACTCCTGTCGCCAAGCCACAGGTGAAGCCGCCTGAGGAAAAGCAGGCCGAGAAGCCGCCGGAAAAGCCCCAGGACCAGCCCAAGACCGCTGAAAAGCCGACCGACAAGAAGAAGGACGATCAGAAGCGCGACGTGGCGAAATCCGCATCTTCGATGAAGAGCGACTTCAACGCCGACGACATTGCTGCACTCCTGAACAAGACCGATCCTTCTGCCGGCGGCACCAAGCGTTCGACCCAGGAAGCCTCGCTCGGCGCCAAGAAGGCGACGCAAGGTGCTTCAAAGCTGTCGATGAGCGAGATGGATGCGCTGAAGAGCGCGATCGCCGGCAACTGGAACGTCATTCCGGGCATGGAAGGCATGGGCGACGTGCGCATCAAGGTGCACATGAAGCTCGATGAAGACGGCAACATCATCGGCCAGCCCGAAGTCGAAGCAACCGGCGGCGATAACGATTCGACCCGCCGCGCGCTTGCCGGCGGTGCCTATCGCGCGATCATGAAGTCCGCGCCGTTCTCCACGCTTCCAAAAGATAAATACGATGCCTGGAACGAAGTCGTCGTGAACTTCGATCCCAGCGATCTAGGGATTTAAATGCTGAAAGGCCTTTGTCATATGAGAAAGTCTTCCCTTCTCCGCGCCTTGATGATGGTGGCGGGTCTCGTCACCGTGGGTGCGTTTACGACGCCTGCGAACGCGCTCGTCGAAATCAACATCAACAAGGGTAACGTCCAGCCGCTGCCGATCGCCGTCACCGACTTCCTGCAGGGCGACATGGGCGCGCAGGTTTCTCAGGTGATTGCCGCCGACCTGCAGCGCTCGGGCCTTTTCGCGCCCGTCAACAAGAACGCCTTCATCGAGAAGATCTCCAACCCCGATGCCGCTCCGCGCTTCGAGGACTGGAAGGTCATCAATGCGCAAGCGCTGGTGACCGGCCGTGTGACGCAGGAGGCCGACGGCCGTCTGCGCGCCGAGTTCCGCCTCTGGGATACGTTTGCCGGCCAGCAGATGACCGGTCAGCAGTTCTACACGCAGCCGGAAAACTGGCGCCGCGTGGCCCACATCATCGCTGACGCGATCTACAAGCAGATCACCGGCGAAGAAGGCTATTTCGATACCCGCGTCGTCTTCGTGTCGGAATCCGGCACCAAGCAGCAGCGCAAGCGCCAACTCGCCATCATGGACCAGGACGGCTTCAACGTCCGTACCCTGACCGACGGCAGCGACCTCGTCCTGACGCCGCGCTTCTCGCCGAACCGCCAGGAAGTCACCTACATGTCCTTCGCCAACCAGCAGCCGCGCGTCTACCTGTTGCAGCTGGAAACCGGACAGCGCGAAGTGGTCGGCAATTTCCCCGGCATGACCTTCTCCCCGCGCTTCTCGCCTGACGGCCAGAAGGTGGTGATGAGCCTTCAGCAGGAAGGCAACGCCAATATCTACACGATGGACCTGCGCTCGCGCACCACGACGCGCCTGACCTCGACGGCGGCGATCGACACGTCGCCGTCCTATGCTCCCGATGGCGGCCGTATCGTCTTCGAAAGCGACCGTGGCGGCCACCAGCAGATCTACGTGATGAATGCCGATGGTTCCGGCCAGACGCGTATCTCCTTCGGCGACGGCAACTATTCGACGCCGGTCTGGTCTCCGCGTGGCGATCTGATCGCCTTCACCAAGCAGTCGGGCGGCAAGTTCTCGATCGGCGTGATGAAGCCGGATGGCTCTGGCGAGCGTATCCTGACGACGGGCTTCCATAACGAAGGCCCGACCTGGGCGCCGAACGGCCGCGTGCTGATGTTCTTCCGCCAGGCCGCCGGTGCCGGTGGTCCGCAGCTCTACTCGATCGACCTGACGGGCTACAACGAACAGCTCATCAAGACTCCGAACTACGCTTCCGACCCGGCATGGTCGCCGCTGCTGGAGTAGTGGACGGCCCGGAATACGCCTTCATGTCGCCGCAAAGTCCTGAAAATGGGCAATGTAGGGACAAATCAGTAAATCATTAACCATACTTCTTGAGCGCCGATTAACCTCGTACGGTTACAGTCCGGCAACCCTGATGAAGTCGCAAGGAGACCCGGCCATGAGCCGAATTCATACCCCGGCAATGAGCCGCATGCAGAGCCTCGCCCGCAACCCCGTCATGATCGCGCTCGTCGCTGGCCTCGCTCTCGCAGGCTGCGCCAACAAGAAGAACATGGCCAACAGCGCTGGCGATCTCGGCCTTGGCGCCGGTGCAGCAACGCCGGGTTCGGCTCAGGACTTCACCGTCAACGTCGGCGACCGCATCTTCTTCGACACCGACTCCACGTCGATCCGCGCAGACGCTGCCCAGACGCTCGACCGTCAGGCACAGTGGCTCGCCCGCTATCCGAACTACGCAATCACCGTCGAAGGCCATGCCGACGAACGCGGCACGCGCGAATACAACCTGGCTCTCGGTGCACGCCGTGCGGCTGCCACCAAGGACTACCTCGCTTCGCGCGGCGTTCCCGCTCAGCGCCTGAAGACGATCTCCTACGGCAAGGAACGTCCGGTTGCCGTCTGCGACGATATTTCCTGCTGGTCGCAGAACCGCCGCGCCGTTACCGTTCTCGGTGGCGCAGGCATGTAATCCGCGGAAATCGCATTACATTTTGGAAAGGCGGTCTGTTCGCGGGCCGCCTTTTCTTTTTGAACACACTTTGGCCAGACTCCGTTGCTTTTTGAAAGCAATTGGCAAAATCTCCTGTTCGTGCCATCGGGGCGCGAAGAATCACTGGGACAGGACGATACCTATGAAGAAATATGTCGTGGCAGGGGTGCTCTGCCTCGCGGCTGTGACGGGGACCGAGCGAGCGGCATATTCCGCCTCGTTTCTCGGTCTGAACCTTGGCGGCAAGCCGGTGCAGACGCAGGCGCAGCCTCCCGTCGTCAACGTGCAGAGCAGCGGCACGGAAATGCGCGTCCAGCAGCTGGAAGATCAGCTGCGCCAGCTGAACGGCCGCATCGAAGAGATGAGCTATCAGATCCTGCAGATGCAGGAATCGCTGCGCAAGACGCAGGAGGACAACGAGTTCCGTTTCCAGCAGCTTGAAAAGGGCGGTGGCGGCGCAGGCGGCGGTTCGACCGGCGGCAGCACCAAGGGCACCAAGAAGAGCGAAGCCGACGTTCCCCCCGCATCGACGAACCAGGCGCAGGCCGGTTCCCAGGGGCAGGGCGGCGATGACGTCGCGACGATCATCGAAGCACCGCAGGGAGCCGAAACGGCTCCCTCCAACGACGTGCCGTCGAACAGCGGTCTTGGCCAGCCGCCGCAGCAGCTGGGTTCGATGGACTTCGACCAGAACGGCAATCCGATCGGCGGCACGGTCAATCCGGGCGCCGAGGTCGGTTCTGCGCCGCTGCCACCTCCGGGCTCCGGCGCTTCGCCGCAGCAGACGGCATCGCTCGGCAGCGAGGCCGACCAGTACAAGGCTGCCTACGGCCATGTTCTCTCAGGCGACTACGGCACGGCGGAGCAGGAATTCACCCAGTACATCGCGCAGTATCCGGGCAGCGCCCGGGCGGCGGATGCGAATTTCTGGCTCGGTGAAGCGCTTTATTCGCAGGGCAAGTTCAATGAAGCGGCCAAGACCTTCCTGAACGCACATCAGAAATACGGCTCGTCGGAAAAGGCGCCGGAAATGCTCTTGAAGCTTGGCATGTCGCTGGCTGCGCTCGACAACACCGATACGGCCTGCGCCACGCTCAAGGAAGTCTCGAAGCGCTACCCGAAGGCATCGCGCGCCGTCATAAGCAAGGTCGCGAGCGAACAGAAGCGTCTCGCCTGCTAAGGGTTTCCGGTTTGTCTCCGGAAGCCATCCTGTCGCCCGAGGCTGCGGTCAGCCGCTTTCTCCAATCGCTTGCCGAACCCACGCGCATTCTCGTCGCGATTTCAGGGGGCAGCGATTCCACCGGCCTTCTCGTCGCCCTCAACGAAGCCATCAAATTCCAATCGAAATTCTCGCTCTGCGCCGCCACCGTCGATCACGATCTGCGCCCTGGCTCTGCGGATGAAGCGCGCGCTGCCGCTGCTCTCTGCCATTCTCTTTCCATAGATCATCTCATCTGCCGCTGGACAGGTCCGAAGCCGAAGACCGGCATCATGGCCGCTGCGCGCGAGGCCCGCTATCAGTTGCTCGCCGCCGCCGCGCGGAAACTCGGCGCAGATCTTGTTGTTACCGCCCACACGCTCGATGATCAGATCGAAACGCTGGCGATGCGCGCCGACCGTGGCGCCACGTCCGCAGCCGAGACCGGGATTGCCGACGCCATGCTGTTCGATCGCAGCATCTGGATCGCCCGCCCTCTGCTTGCCTCCAGCCGAGCGGACATTCGCGCGCTGCTCACCGCCAGCCATATCGGCTGGTCGGATGATCCGAGCAACGAGGACATGAAATATGAGCGCGTTCGAACGCGCGCAGCCCTCGCTGCGCAAAGCGCCGACCGTCTCGACATGCCTTCCATGGAAACGAGAGCGGCGCTTGCGGAAAGTGCTGCAGACTGGCTCGACCGGCATTTCTCTCTCGCCGACCGCGGCCTCGGGCGCGTTTCGCCACAAGGGATCGATGTTGGCGATCCGGCCTTTTGCTATGCGCTCGGCCGTCTGGCAGCTGTTTTCGGCGGGCAGGCGTTTCCGCTCTCGTCTTCGTCGCTCGAACGCGTCCTTGCATTTCTCGGAACCGGCGAGCCGGGGAGGGTGACGGCTGGCCGGGTGGTCTTCGACTGGCGGCGTGACGGTCTTTACCTGACGCGCGAGGACCGCGGCATCTTGCCACTCGCGCTTGCGCAGGGCGCCTCCGCCATCTGGGACGGGCGGTTTGTGATCGCCAACCATTCCGGCTCGGAAATCCGTGTCGAAAAGCAGGGTGCCATGCCAGCGCAAAATGACGTTGACGATCGCCTACCGCGATCTGCTCTCAAGCGCGCAATGGCTGCGGCTCCGGCAGTGTTTGCGGGAGATGACGCAATCGTGTCCGGAGCATTTTCCGGGGACATGGAGGTCATCCCGTATTTTGCGCCATTCGACCGCTTTTTGACACGATTCGACTTCAAGTTCGCACAACGCCTCGCGGCGGCTTTTGGAACACGCCCCTATCCAAGGTCACCTTTAGGTCTTATTGACGGAAAAACCATCTGACGGACCGGATCGCCTTGGCAATGACACGGCGCAACCCTATGTTAGAGTTCAAATAAGACGGCCGCCATGAGGCGGCTGTTCCAGTGCTGGGGAGTTCGATGAACCCTAACTTACGTAATTTCGCCTTGTGGGCGATCATAGCTCTGCTGCTGATCGCTCTTTTCAGCATGTTCCAGACGACGCCGGCACAGACCAGCTCGCGCGAAATCCCTTACTCGCAGTTCCTGCGTGAGGTTGATGCGGGCCGTGTGAAGGAAGTCGTGGTCACGGGCAACCGTGTCTCGGGCAGCTATGTTGAAAATGGCACCACCTTCCAGACCTATTCTCCTGTGATCGATGACAACCTGCTCGATCGCCTGCAGCAGAAGAACGTCCTGGTTTCGGCCCGCCCGGAGACCGACGGTTCTTCCGGCTTCCTGAGCTATCTCGGCACGCTGTTGCCGATGCTGCTGATCCTCGGCGTCTGGCTGTTCTTCATGCGGCAGATGCAGGGCGGCTCGCGGGGCGCGATGGGCTTCGGCAAATCCAAGGCCAAGCTTCTCACCGAAGCGCATGGCCGCGTGACGTTTGAAGATGTCGCCGGTGTCGATGAAGCCAAACAGGACCTCGAAGAAATCGTTGAATTCCTGCGCGATCCGCAGAAGTTCCAGCGTCTCGGCGGCAAGATCCCGCGCGGCGTGCTGCTCGTCGGTCCTCCGGGCACGGGTAAGACGCTGCTCGCCCGCTCGGTTGCCGGCGAAGCCAACGTTCCGTTCTTCACGATCTCGGGTTCCGACTTCGTCGAAATGTTCGTCGGTGTCGGCGCAAGCCGCGTCCGTGACATGTTCGAACAGGCCAAGAAGAACGCGCCCTGCATCATCTTCATCGACGAAATCGACGCCGTCGGCCGCCATCGTGGCGCCGGTCTCGGCGGCGGTAACGATGAACGCGAGCAGACGCTGAACCAGCTCCTCGTCGAGATGGACGGCTTCGAAGCCAACGAAGGCATCATCCTGATTGCCGCGACTAACCGTCCTGACGTTCTCGACCCCGCACTTCTGCGTCCGGGCCGTTTCGACCGCCAGGTCGTGGTTCCGAACCCTGACATCGTCGGCCGCGAGCGTATCCTCAAGGTTCACGCCCGCAACGTGCCGCTGGCACCGAATGTCGATCTCAAGGTTCTGGCCCGCGGGACGCCCGGTTTCTCTGGTGCGGATCTGATGAACCTCGTCAACGAAGCTGCCCTGATGGCCGCACGTCGCAACAAGCGCGTCGTCACCATGGCGGAGTTCGAAGACGCCAAGGACAAGATCATGATGGGTGCCGAGCGCCGCTCGTCCGCCATGACCGAAGCCGAAAAGAAGCTGACTGCCTATCATGAGGCCGGTCACGCCATCACCGCGCTCAAGGTTGCCGTGGCCGATCCGTTGCACAAGGCAACGATCATTCCGCGCGGCCGTGCTCTCGGCATGGTCATGCAGCTCCCCGAGGGCGACCGCTACTCGATGAGCTACAAGTGGATGGTCTCGCGCCTGACGATCATGATGGGCGGCCGTATCGCGGAAGAGCTGACCTTCGGCAAGGAGAACATCACCTCGGGTGCGTCCTCCGACATCGAGCAGGCCACCAAGCTTGCCCGCGCCATGGTGACCCAGTGGGGCTTCTCCGACGTGCTTGGCCAGGTCGCTTACGGCGAGAACCAGCAGGAAGTGTTCCTGGGCCATTCGGTTTCGCAGTCGAAGAATGTTTCGGAATCGACGGCTCAGAAGATCGACAGCGAAGTGCGCCGCCTGATCGAGGAAGCCTATGCCGAGGCACGTCAGATCCTGACGGACAATCACAACGAGTTCGTTGCGATTGCTGAAGGTCTGCTCGAGTACGAAACGCTGACCGGTGAAGAGATCAAGGCCCTGATCCGCGGCGAAAAGCCGGCGCGCGATCTCGGCGACGATTCACCGCCGAGCCGCGGTTCGGCTGTTCCGAAGGCGGGCGCACGCCCGGCATCGAAGGGCGATGAAACGGAAGGTGGCCTCGAGCCGCAGCCGCATTGACCGAAAGTACGAAAGACTAAGCTTAAGAGAGGCCGGGTTTCCCCAGGAAGTCCGGCCTTCT
This sequence comes from Rhizobium sp. 10N427, assembly GCF_056394605.1. NCBI lineage: Bacteria > Pseudomonadati > Pseudomonadota > Alphaproteobacteria > Hyphomicrobiales > Rhizobiaceae > Rhizobium > Rhizobium sp. 10N427. The sequence goes on from NZ_JBFTID010000011.1 coordinate 149,998, forward strand.
CGTATCGGTAACGCGATATAATCGGTTTTCGCGGTAATTGACGTGATGGCGCCTGCGTTTTGTGGCATGCCGCTATTATGCGCAGGCCGCGTTAGAGACATCGAACGAGTTGATTCGTTCTTGCGGCCGGGATTTGCTTGGCACATGGCGCCGTCTGCTTGGCGCGCCGGAAGCATAGGGGTACATATGAAGAGACGTTACTTCGGCACGGACGGCATTCGCGGCCAGTCGAACATTTTCCCGATGACGCCGGATCTGGCGATGCGGGTCGGCATCGCGGTCGGTACCATCTTCCGCCGCGGCAATCACCGCCACCGCGTGGTCATCGGCAAGGACACACGCCTGTCCGGCTATATGCTCGAAAACGCCATGGTTGCGGGTTTTACTGCTGCCGGCGTCGATGCCTTCGTTCTCGGCCCGATCCCGACACCGGCCGTCGCCATGCTGACGCGCTCGCTGCGCGCGGATATCGGCGTGATGATCTCGGCTTCGCACAATCCTTATGAAGACAACGGCATCAAGCTTTTCGGCCCCGATGGCTACAAGCTTTCCGATGATATCGAGCAACAGATCGAGGACCTTCTTGAAAGAGACCTGTCCAGTCAGCTCGCCAAGTCCGACGATATCGGCCGCGCCAAGCGCGTCGATGGCGTCCATGACCGCTATATCGAGCATGCCAAGCGCACACTGCCGCGCGACGTGACGCTTCAGGGCCTGAGGATCGCCATCGACTGCGCCAATGGCGCTGCATACAAGGTTGCGCCCGCCGCTCTCTGGGAGCTCGGCGCCGAGGTTGTCACCATCGGCAACGAGCCGAATGGCACCAACATTAACCTGAATTGCGGCTCGACCAGCCCGGTTGCCCTGCAGAAGAAGGTCGATGAAGTCCGGGCCGATATCGGCATCGCGCTCGATGGAGACGCAGACCGTGTGATCATCGTCGATGAGAACGGTGCCGTCGTCGATGGCGACCAGCTCATGGCTGTGATTGCCGAGAGCTGGGCCGAAAGCCAGCAGCTGCGCGGCAATGGTATTGTCGCAACCGTGATGTCGAACCTCGGCCTGGAACGGTTCCTCGGTGACAAGGGCATGACACTTGCCCGCACCAAGGTCGGCGACCGCTATGTGGTCGAGCACATGCGCCAGAACAATTTCAACGTCGGCGGCGAACAATCTGGCCATATCGTCATGTCCGACTACGGCACGACGGGTGATGGCCTCGTGGCGGCGCTGCAGATACTGGCTGCCGTCAAGCGCACCGGCAAGACCGTCAGCGAAATCTGCCGCCGCTTCGAGCCCGTGCCGCAGCTGCTGCGCAATGTGCGTATCTCCGGCGGCAAGCCGCTTGAGGATATCCAGGTTCAGAAGGCGATTGCCGATGCCGAAGCCGAGCTTTCGAAGAACGGCCGCCTCGTTATTCGCCCGTCGGGCACCGAGCCGCTGATCCGCGTCATGGCCGAGGGCGACGACCGCGCCCAGATCGAGCGCATCGTCAACGACCTGATCGGAACGATCTCGAACGTCCGCAGCGCGGCGTAAGATCCGCCCGATGTCTTGCATTGAACCGGCTCCACAAGCGCCGGTTTTTTGTTGCCGCAAGAATTATGGTGTCCGCTCTATGAACAAACACGGTAAATATTCGTAGTTAAGCGGGTTTTAACGTTTCCCGTTCATTATCCAGACAAAGCATATCAGATTGGCAGGCTCGCGCTCGGCCAATGTAACTTCTTTGGAGTGGATCATGAAAAAAGGCTTGGCCGGCATCTTCGCCGCACTGCTTATGACCTCGAATGCACTGGCGGCCGATCTCGCTCCTGTCGAGCCGGTTCCGGAAATGCCGCCTGAAGTGACTGTTACCGAAGCGACCGGTTGGTATCTGCGCGGCGATGTCGGTTATGGCTTCAACGATCTGCGCGGTGCCAAGTTCTATCAGGGCGGAAGCTCCGCTGACGAGGTGGACTTCACGACCTCCGATCTGCGCGACAGCTTCACCGTCGGCGGCGGTGTTGGTTATCAGGTCAACAGCTACCTGCGTACCGACTTGACGCTCGACTATCTCGGCAAGAGCGACTTCCACGGCTCGACGACCGGCGGCGGTTCTGCCTTCGGTGCCTGCCAGGTCACCTGCTCTTCTACCGATCTGTCTTCCTTGACGGCATGGACGCTGATGGCGAATGCCTATGTGGATCTTGGCACCTACGGCGTCTTCACGCCTTATGTCGGTGCCGGTATCGGTGGTTCCTACGTTAAGTGGAAAGATCTGCGCAACACGTCTTGCGACACCAGCGGCAGCGGTTTTGGTTGCGACGATACCGTCACGCATAACGGCAAGGGCGACTGGCGCTTCAGCTACGCTCTGATGGCCGGTGCATCGATCGACGTCACCTGCAACGTCAAGGCTGATGTCGGTTACCGCTTCCTGCATGTCGATGGCGGCAACATGTTCGGTTACGCTGAGAACGGCGGCCCGGGCCGCGACAAGGGCTTCAACGTCCACGAAGTCCGCGCCGGTGCACGCTACCTCTTCGGCGGCTGCGAGCAGCCCGTCGCTTACGAGCCGCAGCCGGAAATTCCGCTGCAGCAGCCTGTCTACAAGTAATCGGATCTCTATCGATCTTGCGAAAGCCGCCTTCGGGCGGCTTTTTGCTTTTCAGGCCTCGCGTCGCACCTGCGTCAAAAAATCCCCAGTGTGCGACACTTCTCCGTTGACCATGACGGGCGAGGTCTGTATTTACGGCGGCGGGACACCTCTCCCCAACGAGAGGCTAATTACCTGGAAGGGTATACATATGGCCGCTGCCACCGCAAAGCCGGACGTCCGTCCGAACAACACTCATTTCTCTTCTGGCCCTTGCTCGAAGCGCCCCGGTTGGTCGCTCGATGCTCTCTCCGACGCGCCGCTTGGCCGTTCGCACCGCGCGAAAGTCGGGAAGACGAAGCTGAAGCAGGCCATCGATCTTACCCGTGAAATTCTGGAAGTGCCCGCGGATTACCGCATCGGCATCGTKCCYGCCTCCGATACCGGCGCCGTCGAAATGGCGCTCTGGTCGCTGCTCGGCGAGCGCGGCGTCGACATGGTCGCCTGGGAAAGCTTCGGCGCCGGTTGGGTCACCGACGTCGTCAAGCAGCTGAAGCTGAAGGACGTCCGCAAGATCGAAGCCGGTTACGGCGAGCTGCCCGATCTCTCGACCATCGATTTCGACCGCGACGTCGTCTTCACCTGGAACGGCACCACCTCGGGTGTCCGCGTTCCCAACGCCGATTTCATCCCGGCTGACCGCAAGGGCCTGACGATCTGCGACGCGACTTCCTCTGCCTTTGCGCAGGACATGGACTTCGCGAAGCTCGATGTCGTCACCTTCTCCTGGCAGAAGGTTCTCGGCGGTGAGGGCGCTCACGGCGTTATCATTCTTTCGCCGCGCGCCGTCGAACGCCTGACGAATTATGCACCGGCCTGGCCGCTGCCGAAGATCTTCCGCATGACCTCGGGCGGCAAGCTGATCGAAGGCATCTTCACCGGCGAGACGATCAACACGCCGTCGATGCTCTGCGTCGAGGACTATATCGATGCGCTGCTCTGGGCCCAGAAGCTCGGTGGCCTGAAGGCGCTGATGGCGCGCGCCGATGCCAATACCAAGGTCATCGCCGACTTCATCGCCGCCAATGACTGGATCGCCAACCTGGCGGTCAAGGCGGAGACGGCTTCCAACACCTCCATCTGCCTGAAGATCGTCGACAAGGATGTCACCGCTCTCGATGCCGATGGCCAGGCGAATTTCGCCAAGGGTCTCGTCGCTCTCCTCGAGAAGGAAGGCGTTGCCTATGACATCGGCGCTTACCGCGACGCCCCGTCGGGCCTTCGCATCTGGGCAGGTGCCACCATCGAAGCTTCCGACATGCAGAAGCTCATGCCATGGCTCTCCTGGGCGTTCGAAACGCAGAAGGCCACGCTTTCCCAGGCTGCTGCCTGAGTTGATCGCATAAGGCCCCGCCGGAATGGCGGAGCCCAGCATCCCTGATTTCATCCATCGCTGAACACTTTTGAAGGAAGCCCACAATGGCACCTCGCGTTCTCGTATCCGACGAACTGTCGGAAACCGCCGTCCAGATTTTCCGCGACCGCGGCGTCGAAGTCGATTTCCAGCCGCAGCTCGGCAAGGACAAGGACAAGCTCGCCGAAATCATCGGCAATTATGATGGTCTCGCCATCCGCTCCGCCACCAAGGCGACCGAGAAGCTGATCGCTTCGGCGACCAACCTCAAGGTCATCGGCCGCGCCGGTATCGGCGTCGACAATGTCGATATTCCGGCTGCCTCGCGCCGCGGTATCATCGTCATGAACACGCCCTTCGGTAACTCGATCACCACCGCCGAGCACGCCATCGCGCTGATGTTTGCCGTTGCCCGCCAGCTGCCGCAGGCCGATGCCTCGACGCAGGCCGGCAAGTGGGAAAAGTCGAAGTTCATGGGTGTCGAAATCACCGGCAAGACGCTCGGCGTCATCGGTGCCGGCAATATCGGCGGCATCGTCTGCAAGAAGGCGATCGGCCTCGGCATGCATGTCCTGGCCTACGATCCCTTCCTGTCGGCCGAACGCGCCCAGGAAATGGGCGTCACCAAGGTCGAGCTCGACGAGCTGCTGGCCCAGGCCGATTTCATCACTTTGCATGTGCCGATGACCGACAAGACCCGCGGCATTCTCGGCAAGGACAATCTCGCCAAGACGAAGCCCGGCGTTCGTATCATCAACTGCGCCCGTGGCGGTCTGGTCGATGAAGCCGCACTCGCCGAAGCCATCAAATCAGGCCATGTCGCCGGTGCCGGTTTCGACGTCTTCGAAGTCGAGCCTGCCAAGGAAAGCCCGCTCTTCGGCCTTCCGAATGTCGTCTGCACACCGCATCTGGGTGCGTCGACCACCGAAGCCCAGGAAAATGTTGCTCTGCAGGTTGCCGAACAGATGTCGGATTACCTCGTCAAGGGTGCGGTTTCCAACGCCATCAACATGCCGTCGATCACCGCCGAGGAAGCACCGCTTCTGAAGCCGTTCATCAAGCTGGCTGATGTTCTCGGCGCCTTCGTCGGTCAGGTCACCGACGAGCCGATCAAGGAAATCGAAATCCTCTATGACGGCGTGACCGCCGGCATGAACACCCGCGCTCTGACCTCGGCAACGCTCGCCGGTCTGATCCGCAGCCAGGTGGCGGACGTCAACATGGTTTCGGCGCCTGTTATGATCAAGGAAAAGGGCATCGTCCTCTCCGAGGTCAAGCGCGACAAGACCGGTGTCTACGACGGCTACATCAAGCTGACGGTCAAGACCGACACCATGACCCGCTCGATCGCCGGTACAGTGTTCTCGGACGGCAAGCCGCGCTTCATCCAGATCAAGGGTATCAACCTCGACGCTGATGTCGGCTCGCACATGGTCTATATCACCAACACCGACGTTCCTGGCATGATCGGCTTCATCGGCACGACGCTCGGCTCGGCCGGCGTCAATATCGCCAACTTCCAGCTCGGCCGTGACAAGCAGGGCGGCGATGCGATCGCGCTGCTCTATGTTGATGGACCGCTGAACGACGAAGTTCTTGCCAAGCTGACTGCCAATGCAGCAATCCGCCAGGCCAAGCCGCTGGTCTTCGCCGTCGATTGATTTTCCTCCCAGGAAGACAGGAAAAGCCCGGCGCGGGAAACTGCGCCGGGCTTTTTTACGCGTCAGGGATCAGATCAGGCGCTGATGCTGCCGGCATCGGGCACGCGGCCTTGCGGCGTCAGCCCGTCGACCGCCTGCGGCAGGGTCTTGGAGAGGCGGGCGAGAAGGTCATCTTTGTTGAGGCCGGTCGCCTTGGCGAGCTCGTCGAGAATATCGGGACCGAGGGCTTGGGAAAGCTGGCCGTTGTCGATCGGCTTGTTCTCGCCAGAGGAAACCCAGGAATTTGCCGTGTCGCCGAAGCCGTTTTGCTGGAAGTGATCGAGCAGACCGCCAAGGCCGCCGCTCAATATGCCGCCGGCCGAGCCGCCTTTCAGCAGGTCGCCAAGGCCGCCTGCACCGGCAAGACCGCCGAGAAGGCCACCCAAACCGCCGAGGCCGCCGGTTTGTGTCGCGCCGCCGCCATCTTGCCCGCCGCCGAGAATGCCACCAAGGAGACCGCCCAGGCCGCCACCATCCGCTTGCGGCGCGGCTCCGCCAGGCTGGGTGCCTGAGGCTTGAGGCTGTGCGCCGCCGGTCAGTTCGCGTAGCGTGGCTGCAATCTTGTCGCGGTTCTGATAGCCCGCAACGGCCAATATGCCCAGCAATGCCGTAAGATTCCTGCGATCCATGGTGTCCTCCCGCTGAAATCGCCAGGGCGCAATCCGCCCGGATGCCTCAATGCACGAGACGGAAAAATGTTCCGTAGCGCCGGTATTTTCAGCCGCGCGGCTTGAGCAGGCGAAGGGCGTTCATCGTTACCAGCACAGTTGCACCCGTATCGGCCAGGATTGCGGGCCACAGACCGGTGACGCCAATGATCGTCGTGACCAGGAAAACCGCCTTGAGACCGAGCGCGATGGTGATGTTCTGGAAGATGTTGCGCATCGTTCGCTGCGACAGTGCGATCATCTCTGCGACATCGCCGACACGTCCGTGAAGGATCGCCGCATCCGCAGTTTCGAGCGCGACATCGGTTCCGCCACCCATCGCGATGCCGATATCGGCGGCGGCAAGCGCCGGGGCGTCGTTGATGCCGTCACCGACCTTGGCAACAGTGAAGCCCTCGCGCTTCAATTCGCCGACGACGCGCTGCTTGTCTTCGGGCATCAGTTCGGCGCGCACATCGATACCGAGCTGCTTGCCGATCGCCTGGGCGGTGCGGGCATTGTCGCCCGTCAGCATGACGATCTTCACGCCGCGGGCCTTGAGAGCGTCGAGGCCGGCCCGCGCGTCGTCTCGCGCTTCGTCGCGCATGGCGATCAGACCGGCAATCGTATCATTGACGAGAAGGATCGAGACGGTCTTGCCGTCGTCGTTCAGTGTCTGGATCGCTTCGCCCTGCTCGGCGGTCAGCCGCTCGCGCACGGCGGCGGGGGAAAAGAGGTCGAGCTTCTCGCCACCGGCACGACCGCTCATTCCCTTGCCTGCAACGGCCGAGGCTTCAAGGGCAGGCGGGACCGGCAGCTTGTCGGCTGTTGCCCTGTTTAGGATTGCCAATGCCAGAGGGTGGCTGGAGTTGCGCTCGAGCACGGCAGCGCGCGACAGGATCTGCGCCTGGGTCAACGTGCCGAAGGAGACGATATCGATGACCTTCGGCTTGCCTTCGGTCAGCGTGCCGGTCTTGTCCAGCGCGACGGCGGTGATCTTGCCGAGGCCTTCCAGCACGGCGCCACCCTTCAGCAGCAGCCCGCGGCGCGCACCTGCCGAGAGCGAGGCGGCGATGGCGGCAGGCGTCGAGATCACCAATGCGCAGGGGCAGCCGATCAGCAGGATCGCCAGCCCCTTGTAGATCCATTCGTCCCAGGCGCCGCCCGTAATGAGAGGTGGCAGGATGGCGACCAGTGCGGCAACTGCGACGACACCGGGCGTATAGTAGCGCGAGAAACGGTCGATGAAACGCTCTGTCGGCGCCTTCGATTCCTGGGCTTCCTCGACGAGCTTTACGACGCGGGCAATGGTGTTGTCGGCCGATGCGGCGGTGACGCGAATGCGCAATGCGCCATCGCCATTCACCGTTCCGGCAAAGACGATGTCATCAGGCGTCTTGCGAACCGGAACGCTCTCGCCTGTAACGGGCGCTTCGTCGATTGCGCTTTCTCCGGAAACAATGATGCCGTCAGCCGAAATCCGGTCGCCGGGGCGCACCAGAATGATGGCGCCGACGGCAAGCGTCTCGGCCGGGACTTCGCGGGTTGCGCCGTTTTCCTCAAGCAATGCGCTTTTCGGCACGAGCGCGGTCAGCGACTGGATGCTTGCCCGGGCTCTACCCGCCGCAACGCCTTCCAGCAACTCGCCGACAAGGAAGAGGAAGACGACGGCCGCGGCTTCTTCCGCCGCATTGATGACGACGGCGCCGACCGCGGCGATGGTCATCAGCATCTCGATAGAAAAGGGCGTGCCGGCCAGCGCCGCCATCACCGCCCGCCTTGCGATGGGTACAAGACCGATCAGCATCGCGACCATGAATGCGTAAGGCGCGATCGCCGGGACAAGGTGACCCGCCGCATAGGCTATGACGAAGGCCGCGCCCGACAGGATGGTGAGCCTGCCCTTGCTGCTTTTCCACCAGGGACCGGTGGACAGCGTGTGATCATGACCATGCAGGCCGGGGATTTCGGCCTCATCGTGCGAATGTCCGGCATGATCATGACCGGCCTTCTCCGGCGATGCTTCTGCAGCCTTGCCGCCCGCCGCCATCGGCACGACGGAATAGCCAAGGCCGGTGACGCGTTTCTCGATTGTGCCGAGATCGCTGCTGCCATTGTGGCGCACCGTCATCGTACCAGCCGTCACGGAGACCGAGACATCCTCGACGCCAGGCACGCGGCGCACCGCCGTGTCGATCTTTGCCGCGCAGGAGGCGCAGTCCATGCCGCCGACGCGGTATTTTGCCTGGGATGTTTCGGCCATGATCCGGTTCCTTGTCTTCTACCGGTTTTCTTCCTACATCCTCTAGTCACTAGAGGTGCAAGAGGCGATCATGAAAAAAATCACCATTGGAGATGCCGCGCGTCAGAGTGGCGTCAAGGTGCCGACGATCCGCTATTACGAAAGCATCGGATTGCTGGCTGCCCCAAGCCGTAGCGAGGGCAACCAGCGCTCGTATGAAGTGTCGGATATCCGGCGGCTGGCCTTCGTGCGGCACGCGCGCGAGCTCGGTTTCGAGGTCGATGCCATCCGGGCGCTGCTGACGCTGCAGGACGATCCGCATCAATCCTGCGCATCCGCCGATGCCATCGCCAAGGCCCGTCTCATCGAGGTCGAGCAGCGTATCCGCAGCCTGACGGCGCTGAAGGCGGAGCTGGAGACCATGGTGGAGGGCTGCTGCCACGGGCGCGTCGACCAGTGCCGGGTCATCGAGATACTCGCCGATCACGGCCAATGCATGCACGACCATCATTGAACTTAAAACCGCCGTGGCCGTTTCTTCGACTGGACAATGGAGGAGCCTGTCATGACGAAGATGAGCCTTGCGGATATTTCCAAGAAGATGCGCGATATCGATGTCGCGATGCTATCGACCCATACCGACGGCGGCGCGATCGCCGGCCGGCCGATGAGCAACAACCGGGAGGTCGATTACGATGGCGACTCCTACTATTTCACATGGTCGGATTCGCGCATGGTCTCCGATATCGAGCGTAACCCCAAGGTCTCGCTGACATTCCAGGGGAAGCAGTTCTTCTCGATCGCCGTCGAGGGTAAAGCCGAGGTCGTGCGCGACAAGAAGGCCTTTGAGGAACATTGGACCAAGGACCTCGACGACTGGTTCAAGGATGGTATCGACACCAAGGGCGTAGCGATGATCAAGGTCCATGCCGATCGCATCCATTACTGGAGTGGCGAAGAGGACGGCGAGGTCAAGCTGAAGAACTAGGCCATGCAGCGCCGGTGGCAAAAGAATAGTCACCGGCGCGCTGACGGGAAGCACTTGCCGAGATTTTACAGAACGACGATGCCTATTCATCGGGCTTTCGCCTAAAGTTTAGGCGTGCTATGATTCTGATTTTATTTAGCTTTTTTATTTATAACGGAAGAGTCCTATTTCAATGTCCGATAAGATTCATGGCCTTCACCACGACGAATCCAGATGATTTCCACGCCCCGAACGATGACTTCCGTTCGCTGTTCGAGACCCATCCGTCGCCGATGTGGGTCTATGATCCCGTCACGCTGCGTTTCCTGATCGTCAACGATGCGGCCCATGATCTCTACGGCTATTCCGCCGAGGCCTTCGCGCGGATGACGGTGCTCGACATCCGGCCCGCGACCGAGCGGGAGCGGATGGTCAGCGCCGTTCAGGGCCGGACCGATATCGAGCGGGCCGAGCGCTGGACGCATCTGAAGGCCAGCGGCGAGCCCTTCGAAGTGCTGACCTACGGGCGCGAGGTGCGCTTCGACGGCGGCAATGCCATTCTTGCCATCGTTCAGGACCGAACCGAGGTCAACGCCGCCAGACGGCAGGTCACTGACGCTCGCTCACTGCTTGACAGCATCGTCGATAACCTGCCGGTCGGTGTCTTCGTCAAGGATATGGAAGACGACGGGCGCTATGTGCTGTTCAACCGCCAGAGCGCCACGATTGCCGAAATGCCCGGCCGCGAGATCGTCGGCAAGACCGACCGCGTAGTGTTTCGCGACAAGACGCGGTTTTTCCGCGAGCAGGACAAACGGGTGCTGGAAGAAGACATCACGATCACCTTCGAGGAGGTCATTGCCAAGAAAGGCGGCGGCCACCGTCTGCTGAAGACGGTGAAGCGTGCGCTTCCAGCATCTGAGGGCCGTCAGCGCCGTTATCTTCTCGGCATCTCGCAGGACGTGACCGAGGAGCGCGCTTTCGAAGCGCGCCTTGCGCATCTTGCCATGCACGATGCCCTCACCGGGCTGCCGAACCGCGCGGCTTTTGCCGATCATATCGAGAGCCATGCCGCGGCAGCGACGGCGCAGACGCCGATCGCGCTGCTGTACCTCGATGTCGATCACTTCAAGCTGATCAACGACAGCAAGGGTCACGCGGCCGGCGACGCGCTGCTCTGCCAGGTGGCGCGGCGGCTGAAGATGCTGCTGGAGGAGGGGGATCTCGTGGCGCGCCTAGGCGGCGACGAGTTTGCGATCGTGTTGAAATCCGGCGATTGCGGCCGGACTGGACGCTTTGCCGAGCAGCTGCTCGCGGTGCTCAGCGCGCCTTTCGATCTCGACGGCAGCAACGAGCACGTGACCTGCAGCATCGGTGTCGCCTTGGCGCCGGATCATGCCGGCGATGCCGACGTGCTGATGCGGCATGCCGATCTGGCGCTTTACGCCGCCAAGGAAAGCGGCCGCTCCACCTACCGTTTCTACGAGACGGAAATGCGCCTTGAAGTGGAGCGGCGTCATCAGCTCATCGCCGAATTGCGCGATGCCGTCGAGAAGCGGCAGTTCGAGCTTCACTACCAGCCGATCGTGCAGGCGGCGAGCGGCGAACTCGCCGGTTTCGAAGCATTGATCCGCTGGCATCACCCGAGCCGAGGACTTGTGGCGCCGATGGAATTCATTCCGCTCGCCGAAGAAACCGGGCTGATCGTGCCGATCGGCGAATGGGTGCTGCGCGAAGCCTGCCGCGTTGCAGCCGGCTGGCCCGAACATCTAAAGATCGCCGTCAATCTTTCGGTCTGCCAGTTCCGCCACAACACGCTGCTCGCGACCGTCGTTTCGGCGCTCGGCGACAGCGGATTGCAGGCGCAGCGGCTGGAGATCGAAATCACCGAGTCCGTTTTCCTCGCCGATGTCGAACAGAGCCTGCCGCTGCTTCGGGCCCTGAAGGAGCTCGGTCTGCGCATCGCCATCGACGATTTCGGCACCGGCTATTCGTCTTTCAGCTATCTGAGGGCCTTTCCCTTCGACAAGATCAAGCTCGACCGCAGTTTCGTCGCCGGCATGGAGAGCGACCCCGGCAATCTGGCAATCATCCGTGCCGTCGCCGGCATCGGCTCAGGGTTCAATGCGGTGACGCTTGCCGAAGGCATCGAGACGGAGGAGCAGCTGCAGAGGCTACGGCGGGAAGGCTTCGCGGAAGTGCAGGGCTATCTGCTCGGCAAGCCGATGCCACAGGCCGACGCCGAGCGGATGATCGAAGGCGATGTGCCGTTAAGGCGCGCCCGCTACCGTTGAGATCATCGCGTCGAAGGCATCTGCTGCCTTGCTGCGATAGCGCTCTTCATGCCGCAGCAGGAAGAAGGGCCGCGGCAGCGGCTTTATGGCCGCTTCGACGATGGTGCCGCTCTTGAGTAAGGGGTCGGCGAGGATCCGCGACATCAAGGTCGCTCCCAATCCAGCCTCGACGGCGCTAATGATCGGCTCGTTGGCGGGCAATTGCAGGGTAACGTCAAGCTCGGCGAGACTGAGACCCTCTGCCTCGATCATGCTTTCGAAGGCATGCCGCGTGCCCGATCCCGCCTCACGCATCACCCACGGGGTTTGCCGGAAGTCGCCGATGCTGCGCGGCTTGCCGTCCGTCCAGGGGTGACCGCGGCCGACGATGACGATCATCTCATCGATCGCAACCTGCCGGGCCGAAACGCCGCGGCGATCCTCGCGCCATTCGATCAGTCCGATTTCCGTCTTGCCGTTCATCACGGCGTCGGCCGTTTCGACGGTGTTGCCGATGCCGATATTGAGCTTGATGCCGGGATAGAGCTTGCGATAGGCGGCCAGCTTCGGCGCCAGCCAGTGCGCGGCGGCCGTCTGGCTGGCGATGATCGACAGTTCGCCATGCATCAGGCCGGAGAGATCCATCAGGGCCGCCTCCGCTGCCTTGGTACTTGCCAGCACCTGCTGTGCTTCCTTGAGAAACAGCTGGCCCGTCCGGTTGAGGACGATCGAGCGGCCGACGCGGTCGAAGAGCGTCACGCCGTGGCGGGTCTCCAGCGCGGTTATTGCGGCGCTGACGGCCGATTGCGTCATGTTCAGATATTCGGCGGCGCGGGTCACATGCTGGCGGGCGGCGACTTCGACGAAGATGCGGAGTTGCTCAAGGGTCATTTCATCGATTTTATCGAACGTTTTTACAATTACAATTCGTTGGAAGCGATTAATTCAAGGGGCTATTGGTGACGCCGAAAGATGAGGCGAGCGGCAATGACCATTCTGATGAAAACCGGTGCGGGTGATGTTCCCAGCGAAGGGCTGAGGCTTGTCCGGCATTTCACGCCCAACTGGTTTGCAGCAACGATGGGCACCGGGATGTTCGCCGTCTGCCTGGCGCAGTTTCCATCGGCACCGGCGCTCTACAGCCTCGGCGAAACGCTGTGGGTGGCGAACCTCCTGCTCTTCATTGCTCTTTCGCTTATCTATGCGGCGAAGTGGATCATCTATCCTGGCGATGCGCGCCGGATCTTCGATCATCCGGTGCTTTCGATGTTCTTTGGCTGCATTCCGATGGGACTCGCCACCATCATCAACGGCTTCGTGATCTTCGGGCAGCCGCTGATCGGGGATCTCGCGATCGATATCGCGCAATCGCTCTGGTGGTTCGATGCGGCGCTGGCGATCCTTGCCGGCCTTTCCATTCCACTTGCCATGTTCACCCGGCAGGAGCACGCGATCCATCAGATGACCGCGGTCTGGCTGCTGCCTATCGTCGCCTCCGAGGTGACCGCCGGCAGCGGGGCGATGCTGATGGCGCACCTGCCGTCCGGTGCGCCGCAATTCACCATGCTCTTCGCGAGCTATGTCCTCTGGGCCTGCTCCGTGCCGCTGGCGCTCGGCATTCTGGTGATCCTCTTCCTGCGCATGGCGCTGCACAAGCTGCCGCCTGCCAATATGAGCGCGACGAGCTTTCTGGCGCTCGGCCCGATCGGCACCGGTGCTTTCGGCCTGGCTCTCTTTGCCGCCAATAGCGGCAGTGTGCTGGAAACAAAGGGGCTCGGCGAACTGGCGACGGCGATGGCTGGCGCTAGCCTGCTCGGCGCCGTTCTGCTCTGGGGCTATGGCCTCTGGTGGCTGGCGATCGCCATCGCGACGACGGTCAGCCATGCGCGCGAAGGGCTGCCGTTCAATCTCGGCTGGTGGGCCTTCACCTTTCCGATCGGCGTCTATGCGGTTACTACGCTGCGGCTGGGCCAGCTGCTCGACTTTCCGCTGCTGACAAGTTTCGGCGGCGTGCTGGTGGCGGCGCTTGCGATGATCTGGCTGGTCGTGGTCGGCAAGACGCTCTCCGGCGCGCTGAAAGGTTTTCTCTTTGCCGATCCCTGCCTGGAGAACTGAATTCTGCGCGGCATAGGCCGCTCACTCGTCACGACGCTGGCCGAATTCCGGCTGTGGCGGCTGCCCCTTGCGTGGGCGGCCAATCCTTTCTATATCCAGCGGCACGGAAAGCCCGGCGGACGAGCCCGCCGGACGCATTGAAACCGGCCGTATTTGCAGCGCAAAGTATGCCGGTGGCATCAATCGTGGAACTCGCGCAGAATTTGGCAGTCGGACGTGAATACACTGGATTTTGACAAGAAGCCGGAAGACACCCGTGTCGTCGTTGCCATGTCGGGCGGCGTCGACAGTTCCGTCGTGGCCGGGATTCTGAAACGCCAGGGCTATGACGTTCTCGGCATCACCCTGCAGCTTTACGATCATGGCGCCGCCGTTCACCGCGCCGGTTCGTGCTGCGCCGGTCAGGATATCGACGATGCGCGCCGCGTCTGCGAGACGCTCGGTATTCCGCATTACGTGCTCGATTATGAAAAGCGCTTTCGCGATACGGTGATCAACCCGTTCATGGAAAGCTATGTGGCCGGTGAAACGCCGATCCCCTGCGTGTCCTGCAACCAGACCGTCAAGTTCGCCGATTTGCTGGAAACCGCCAAGGAGCTCGGGGCCGATGCCTTGGCCACCGGCCATTACATCCGCTCGCGGCCCAATCCTGCGAGCGGCGCGCCGGGACGCAGAGCGCTCTATCGCCCTGCCGATGCCGATCGCGACCAGAGCTACTTCCTGTTCGCGACGACGCAGGAGCAGATCGATTATCTGCGCTTTCCGCTGGGCGGTCTGCCGAAGTCTGAAACGCGCAAGCTTGCCGAAGAGATGGGCCTCGTCGTCGCCAAGAAGGCCGACAGCCAGGACATCTGTTTCGTGCCGCAGGGCAAGTATTCCGATGTCATCAACAAGCTGAAGCCAAATGCGGCGCTGGCGGGCGAGATCGTTCATCTCGACGGCCGCGTGCTCGGCCGTCATGACGGTATCCTGCATTATACGATCGGCCAGCGCCGCGGCATCGGCGTCGCCACTGGCGACCCGCTCTATGTCGTCTATCTCGACGCGCGCTCGCGCCGCGTCATCGTCGGCCCCAAGGAAGCGCTGGAAACCCACCGCGTCTATCTGCGCGACGTCAACTGGCTGGGCGACGAACCGCTGTTGCAGGCTGCTGCCGGCGAAGGCTTCGCCTGCTATGCCAAGGTGCGCTCCACCCGTGTGCCGGAACCGGCGGTGCTGCGCGCCGACGCATCGGGCATCTATGTCGATCTGACCGTCGGCGAAGCCGGTATCGCGCCGGGCCAGGCCTGCGCGCTCTATTCGGCGCCGGGCGATGACGCCCGCGTTTTCGGCGGCGGCTTCATCGAACGCTCGGAACGCGAGCCCGCAGCGGAAGCTTCGCTGAAAGCACTTCTGAGCCAGCCGGTGGCTGCGTGAAATTGTTGGGAAAAGCCATGCTGCAGCGCTCCCTTTTTCTCCTTCACGTGCTTGACACAAAGCCGAGACGCTCTTAATAACCCGCTCATCCGACAGGCCGCCGCTTTGCGAATGTCTTGTCCGGATGGTGTGGCTGGGTAGCTCAGTTGGTGAGAGCGCAGGATTCATAACCCTGAGGTCGGCGGTTCAATTCCGCCCCCCGCTACCATTTTTCATCACCGAATACGCATTCTAATGTGAGGCTTGGAAAAGCTTCTGATCGCTTTTTGCGATGAGACTTTTGGGCAGCTCTGCTTGCTTTGATTCTGGTCAGATGCGTTCTGTGCCTTCAGCGTCTTCATCCCACATTTCCCAAGCGCTCGACGTTTTGACCAAAAATGCCCGCCGCAATGGTGTGCGACGGGCATAGGTTGATCCGAAGGCCGATCTGTCAGGCTATCACCGGCAAATCCGTTCACGTCTTTGAATGAGATCACCGTGACGCCAATAGCGAACGGTCTCCGGCGAGCAGGCAGGCCACTATTATTTTCTTCATGCTTCTTCCAACGTTCTGTTGACGAGACTGGAAAAGCAACGCGGTCTGCGCGGTTTGGTTCCTGAGAGCGTGGTGATTTGCATCGGCTCACCGGATTCGGGCCCGTAGGCTTTCAGGATACCCCCGGCTATCCCGCAGCAGACAGCGTCTGCATCCGTTCCGCGATAAACGCGCTGGCCTGTTCTGCAGGCATCGCCTTTCCGAACAGGTAGCCCTGGCCGATATCGCAGCCGAGGCGGGTGAGGTAGCCGAGCTGGCTGTGTTCCTCGATGCCCTCGGCCGTCGTCTTGATGTTCAGGCTGTGGCCGAGGCCGAGCATGGCGCGGACGATCTTTTCCTGGCGTTCGTCGTCTTGGTAGGTGGCAACGAAGCTCTTGTCGATCTTGATCTTGTCGAAGCGGTAGCGGGCAAGCTGGGCAAGGCTGGAATAGCCGGTGCCGAAGTCGTCAAGAGCGATCTGGACGCCCGCCGCATGCAGTTCGTCGAGGATGACGGCGGCCACCGCCGGATCCTGAATCAGGGCGTTTTCGGTGATCTCGATCTCCAGCCGCTCCGGCGGCAGGCCGGAGGCGACCAGCACCTTGAGGACGCGCGAGGCCAGCAATCTGTCTTCCATCTGCACCGGCGAGATGTTGAAGGAGAGCACGATCCGGTCATGCCAGGCCAGTGCATCGCTGCAGGCCTGGGTCAGCAGGTTTTCGAAAAGCTCGGTGATCATTCCTGTCTCTTCGGCAATGCCGATGAAGACAGGCGGCGGGATGCTGGTGCCGCTATCGTCGGTCCAGCGGGCAAGCGCCTCAAAGCCGCAGATATCACCGGTCTTCAGGTCGATCAGTGGCTGGTAGAAGGGCCGGATGGCCTTTTGCTGGATGGCGGTGCGCAGCTTGGCTTCGAGGGCCGCGCGTTCGGCGACCTTGTCCTGCATCGAGGCTTCGAAGGCGAGGGCATGGTTGGGGCCGCGCGACTTTGCTTCGTACATGGCAAGATCGGCGCGGTGCGCGGCGTTTTCGAGCGGCTCGCTGCCCTCGATCCAGCGCTCGTAGCCAACACTGGCGCCAACCTCGACGGCAAAGCCGTCGATGCTGATTGGCCGGGTGACGGCCTGAATCAGGACGCGAGCGAAATGCCGCTCGCGCTCCTCGGTCATGCCGGCGCCGATGATGACGAATTCGTCGCCGCCGAAGCGGTAGACGCAATCGGCGTTGCCGAGCGAACAGATGCGGCGCGCCACCTCGATCAACAGGATGTCGCCGCCCTTGTGGCCGACGAGATCGTTGACCTTCTTGAAGCCGTCGAGATCGACGGAAAACACGGTGACATTCAGCGCTTCCGCCTCTGCATGCTCGTGGTTCTTCGGCGTGGAGCGGGTGAGCTTTTTACGCTCGAAGGCGTAGCGGTTTGGAAGCTTGGTCAGGTGATCGTGGGTGGCCGTCCAATCGGCCTTGAACTGGGCCGCGGCACGAAGCTCCATTTCCTGGCGGAGATCGGCTATGCGCAGGATCGAATAGATGAAGCTCATCGCACCGGCGATGACGAAGGCGAGCACCAGTTTCTCGGCGCCGTAATCGTCGAACATCTGTACAAAAGCCGACAGCCCGTCGCCGAATTGCAGCCAGGCGCCGAGCAGCCAAAGGACCGTTCCCAGCATCATGACCGATAAACATTGCCTTCCGGCACGGCTACGAAAGAACCCCGGCATCGTCATTCCTCACCCCATATAAGACATAGCAATATCATCGAAGTCTGAAATGTTCGTTGAAAACGGGTAGTGATTGTTTGCTGCAATCGCTGGGCTGCGGAAGGACGTAAGGGATGGCTGGTCGCACGGAAACGACGGGCCTGGCCGGCTCCGCCCAAGTTTTTAGACGCGAATTGAAACCTTTAGCGTGCTTCCCGCTTTAAAGAGCAAAACCAGAGTGGGAAGCAATGTCCGCATTCTATTTCAAGACGCATGACAATGACGGCACTGTGCCAGCCGACCGGGCATTCGAGTTTCCGGATCTGATATCGGCCGTTGAGCAGGCCAAGCGCGTGCTGGCGGAAATGGCGCTGGATGGGTTGCCGTCGGCGCCGGGCGAGCGGCTGAGTATCGAAGTGCAGAACGGCCAGCGTATGCCGATCGTCAATCTCGAACTCGAGCTGACCATCAGCTACCTGCGCCAATCGTGAAGGTGGCCGGCGGAACCAAGCGATCGCTTCTGCCGTTTGGACATTGAAGTTGAAACGCTTAGGAGGACAGGTCCATGCAGGTCGTCGGCACTCAGGTCATTCCCAGCCATGGCGGAAAATCGGGATTCACCGTCGAATTTGTCAGTGATGGCGGCGAGGTCGTTTCCGTTCAGATGAAGGGAGCCGATGATCTCAACCGGCAAAACGCAATCGATAAGGCGAAGGCGTTGATGGGCGAATTTGCTTCGGCCGAGGCGCAGGAAGGCGGCGATATGCGCGTTCGCGAGAGTGCGCGCGTTTCCAAGGCAGAGCAGGAGCTGGAAGCGCAGCTTGACCGTGGCCTTGAGGATACGTTTCCGGCAAGCGATCCGGTTTCGGTGACCAGTCCGTCAATTGCGGGCGACGGCGTCAAACACTGACGCAAATCCCATTTATAGTCACGCTGGGTATCATTGCCTTGCGGTCATCGGGTTGATCGCAAGGCGTTTTTCCGTCACTTGTATTTCAGAAAATCCTTTTCAGAGAAATCCCTGATGTCATCCAACACCTCCTTCGTTCGCTCGACGCTGATCATGCTCGGGCTCGGCGTTCTGCTTCTGGTGGGCATCGTCGGGACCTCGCTGTGGTTGACGAGGGAGAACCGGGTCTATTCCGATACCGTTGCCGAGATGCGCCGGATCCGCAGCGGCTCGGCCGATCTGCTTTCGGCGCTTCAGGATGCCGAAACCGGCCAGCGCGGCTTCCTGCTGACCGGCGAGCAGAGCTATCTCGATCCTTTCAATCTGGCCTTGAAAAATCTGCCGGAGCGGCGAAAGCGCCTTGCCGATGCCGTTGCCAACTACCCGGAATATGCCGGGAAACTGCCTGATCTCGACAAGGCGATCGACGGCAAGCTGGCAGAGGTCGAGAACACCGTAGCGCTCGCCCAGAGCGGAAGGCAGCAGGAAGCGCTTGCCATCGTCAGCAACGACAGCGGGCGCGTTTACATGGACGATGCCCGGCGCCTTATGATCGGCTTCATTGGACTGACCGACGAGCATTTGCGGGTGATCGTTGCCGAGCAGCTTGAGGCCGCCAGCGATCTGCAATGGGTCACCGTCGGCGGTGCGCTGGCGATCGTGATTGTGCTTGGCGGCGCCATCCTCATTATCTTCCAGCACGTGCGCGATCTGTCGCGTGCGCGTGAGGAACTGGAAGCGCTGAACAGCGGCCTCGAGGAGCGCGTCAACGAGCGCACAGAGGATCTGATGCAGGCGAATCAGGAGATCCAGCGATTCGCCTATATCGTCACCCACGACCTGCGCGCGCCGCTGGTCAATATCATGGGCTTCCTCAGCGAACTGGAGGCGAGCCTCGTTGCAGTGACGGCCTATGTGATGGCCGACGAGAAGAAGCCGAGCGAAAGCGAGATTAAGGAAGCGCGGCTGGCGGTGGAGGAAGACCTTCCGGAGGCGATGAGCTTTATCCGCTCGTCGACGCGGAAAATGGATTCGCTGATCAACGCCATCCTCAAGATTTCCCGCGACGGGCGCCGCAAACTGGTTCCGGAGAGGGTCGACCTCAAGGCCGCGATGGAGACTGCGGCTGCGAGCGTTCACCACCAGGTGGTTGCTGCCGACGGGACGATGGAGATGGACATTCGCGTTCCGGCGCTCATCACGGACCGCTTCTCGCTGGACCAGATCGTCGGCAACCTTTTCGACAATGCGGTCAAATACCACTATCCTGGCCGCCCGGTGAAGATTGCGGTCCGGGCAATGCCTGCCGGCAAGGGCCGTATCAAGATCGATGTCGAGGACAATGGCCGCGGTATTGCAAAGAACGACCGCGAGCGCGTTTTTGAGCTGTTCCGCCGCGCCGGCGAGCAAGATCAGCCGGGCGAGGGGATCGGCCTGGCATATGTGCGTTCGTTAATACGAAATTTGGGCGGCGACATTACTGTCGAGTCGACGGAGGGTACCGGCAGCACGTTCACGCTGCTCCTGCCTTCGGATCTCACCACCATCGTAAAGGGTACAGAGTCATGAAAGCCACGGGCCAGGAAGTCACGATCGTGATGATCGAAGACGATGAGGGGCATGCCCGCCTCATCGAGAAGAACGTGCGCCGGGCCGGCGTGAACAACGAGATCGTTCCCTTCACCAATGGCAAGAGCGCTCTCGATTTCATCCTCGGTGCCGATCGCAGCGGTGAGGTCAGCAGGGACCGCTATCTGCTGGTGCTGCTTGATTTGAACCTTCCCGATACGTCGGGCATCGACATTCTCGAGCAGATCAAGGGCAACGAGCACACCAAGCGCATGCCTGTGGTGATCCTGACGACGACCGATGACGAGCGTGAAATCCAGCGCTGCTACGATCTCGGCGCCAATGTCTACATCACCAAGCCTGTGGACTATGAAGGCTTCGCGCACGCGATCCGCCAGCTCGGCCTGTTCTTCGCGGTCATCCAGATTCCGCAGCAATAACGCGAAAAGGCGAGCGGTTTGGCTGCTCGCCCTTCTTTCAGCTCACCAGCATCGGGATGCTGATGACAAAGCCTATGAGAACAACGGCGGTAACGATCTTCAGAAGACGCACGCGCCGTGTACGCTCCCCACTCCAATCATACGTCATGGCTGGTCTCCCCGGGGCAAGGACTTAGCGCCCGGCAAGCCGGGTTCAATAGGTATCGCGCAACTTGCTTGCGTAAGGCTTATCTAAATTTCATGTTGGAAATGGTAGCCTAGCGGCCGAAGCGCAGCGCCCAGCGGCGGCCGTCATGGCTCATGCGCAGGATGGCAAGCGGCTCGATGTCGGCCAGCCAGAACGAGGCGAGCGGCGCGTTCAGCACATGGAGAACGGCGGCCCGGATCACCGCAGCATTGGCGACTGCGATCACGTGCCCGTCGAGGCTCTGCTGTTCTTCCATCCAGCCGGTGACGCGAGACTGAAGTTTGGCGAGACTTTCTCCGCCATGCGGCGCCGATTGCGGATCCGTCATCCATTGAACCAGAGCGTCCGGCTCCTTTGCCTGCAGATCGGCAAGTGAGCGTCCCTTCCAGCGGCCGTAGTCTGGATCGGCGAGCCTTGGGTCGCCGGTGGCGGCAAGGCTCAGGATTTCGGCCGTCTGCAATCCTGCCAGGGCAGGGCTGCTTGCGCTCCGATCGGCGTGCCGAAGCTTCTCCGTCAACGCTGCGGTTTCCACAACGGCGCTCTGTTCCAGTGGCTCGTTCAGAGGGAAGCGGCCTTCGCGGTTGGCGCTGGTCGGGCCGTGGCAGATCCAGGTCAGCCGGGTATGCACAGGTGAGCCTCCGGCTTGCCGTGGATGGCAAATGAAGTTTCGTTGACAGTTCTCAGCCTAGAGATATAACGGGCATGTTGCGGGTTTGGAAGCCGGTGGAAATCCGGCGCGGTCGCGCCACTGTGACCAGGATGCGAAAGCAGGCTGGAAGTCAGACCTTGCCGCCAACACTCTTTCGACTGAACGCGTCATTCCAGGAGGAATACATGTCTGACACCACTTTTGCGCCCGTCGCAGCACCGGCGCCAATCCCGGTAGGCGAAATCCTGCCATGGGCGATCTTCGGCGGCCTGCTGATGATCATCGCCATCTATTTCGTCGGCACGGAAGAAGGCGCCATGGCGCTTTTCAACGGCATGTATGTGCACGAATTCGTGCATGACGGCCGCCACCTTCTCGGCTTCCCCTGCCACTAAAGGACGACAGACATGGTTGGAAATCTTCTTCTCCGCGGGATGATCGCGGGGGCGATTGCTGGCATCCTGGTTTTTGCCTTCGCCCATACATTCGGTGAGCCGCTGGTCGATCAGGCGATCGCCTTCGAGGAAGCCGCAGCCACGGCTGCCGGCGAAGCCGCCGAACCCGAAATCGTCAGCCGCGCCACCCAAGCCGGCATCGGCCTCTTCACCGGGGTAATGGCTTACGGCATCGCCGTCGGCGGTCTCTTTGCTCTTGCCTTCGCCTTCGTGCATGGCCGCTTCAGCAAGCTCAGCGCCCGCGGCACCGCTGCCGTCATCGCGCTGGCAGCCTTCGTCGCCATCATCCTCGTTCCCGGCATCAAGTACCCGGCCAATCCGCCGGCTGTCGGCAATCCGGACACGATCGGCGTTCGCACCGAGCTGTTTTTCCTGATGATCGTCGTCTCGGTTGGGGCGCTGGTTGCCGCCGTGGCATTTGCCCGCAATCTGGCTGTCCGCTTCGGCATCTGGAACGGTTCGATCATCGCCGGTATCGCCTATATCGTCTTCATTGGTGCCGTGCAGTATCTGCTGCCGCCGATCAACGAGGTGCCGGAAAACTATTCGGCAGCGGTGCTCTGGAGCTTCCGCACGACGTCGCTCGGCATGCATGTGGTCCTGTGGTCGGTGCTGGCGGTGGTCTTCGGTTTCCTGGCCGAGAAGCGGCTTGAAACGCGGTCCCCGGTTGGCCGTCCGGCGTTTCGGTGAGAGGTTGGTGAGGGAGGTGTTCCGCACTCTCCCTCATTCCTGTGCTCGTCACAGGAATCCAGCCACCGCGCGTCGGCGCGGTGAATGACTCTAGTTTCCCGCGTCCATGGACATGGACGCACTGGATTCCTGTGACAAGCACAGGAATGAGGGATTGGTAAGGTCTGCGATGAAACGGCTGCTTCTTCGTTCGGCGATCTCTGTAGCTGCGCTCGCGCTGCTGACCGGCGGAGCCATGGCCCATAGCCGCACCGCGTCGGAAAACCACAGCGGCATTCCTGTCCCTGAAATTTCGCATGGCGAAATGGCGGTCATGGCTGATTACCGCGATCGGATCATCGCGCTCGCGTCCGGCGCCACCGATACGAACGAGCCGTTCCGCCGGGTGCTGAACTATGCGCAGATCCAGTATTCCTACTGTCTCCGGGGCCGTATGCCCGGCAGCGTGACGGACGAGGAAAGCCCGTTCAACGAATGCGCCCATGCCTATCTGGCCGCCACCAAGGCGGTGCTGCTCTCGATGCGCGAGATGCCGCGTGAGGCTGACGAAGCCAATGCGATCATCTCGGATGCCGATGCCGACATGGTGCGCCGCGGCCTGTCGCTGATCACCTGCCGCTTCAGCGGCGAGGCTTTCAACACTGCCGATGTCATCAAGCCGCGCTGGAGCGAAATTCCGCTGCATACGGCAAGCATGGCGTCGCTGACCGGTTTCTTCGCGGTGATCTTTGGCGTCTTCTTCGCCGGCCGCAGGCTGCTGCGGGTTCAGTCTTCGGTGTAGCGCTGCTCGCGCCAGGGGTCGCCGAGCATGTGATAGCCGTTCATTTCCCAGAAGCCCGCCCTGTCCGACGGCATCAGGTCGATGCGGCGCAGCCATTTGGCGCTCTTCCAGAAATAGAGATGCGGCACGACCAGCCGCATCGGGCCGCCGTGATCAAGCGTCAGCGGCTGCCCCTCCCAGGCGGTCGCCAGGATCGCATCTTCGGCGGCGAAATCCGCCAGCGGCAGATTGGTGGTGTAGCCGTCATAGCTCGTCAGCATGACGTAACCGGCTTCGGCCTTCGGCATGGCGGCGTCCAGCAGATCGCGGGTTGAGACGCCTTCCCAGCGGTTGTCGTAGCGCGACCATGTCGTCACGCAATGGATGTCGCTGACACGGGTGCTCTGCTGCATCGACTGGAAATCAGCCCATGTCAGCGCAAGCGGTGTCTCTACGAGACCGCGCACCTCGAGCTTCCAATCATCCAGCGATATCGCCGGCTGCTCGCCGAGGTCGAGCACCGGCCAGTTCTTCACCAGATGCTGGCCGGGCGGCAAACGCTCGGTCTCCGGGCGGGAGATGCGGCCGGTGAGGAACTTGCCTTCCGCGGCCCAGCGGCGTTTGGACGTGGTGAGCTTGCTGTCAACAGGCGCCTGTTCGTCTGTCATCGTGGTCTCCCATCACAGTCGGCCGATAGGACAATTCCGGGCAGGGCGTGTCAAGGGCGGGGCGATCGCCTTGGCCATGCCTGTCGCCTCTTGGAATTCGCGGCGCCGGTCATTACAATCGGGCGGTCGGGGTTGCCTTCCTGGGGAGGGAGGCAAAATGGGAGGAGCCGCCGCTGTCACAGAGGCATAGGCTTATATTTGCGCTGTTTTCAGTGCCTTTCGTCGTTTTCGCCTTTTTCTATTACGGCGGATCGCTGGCGACGCGCGCCTATATGGGCGAAGCCTCGGCGCAGGCAGGGACAGCGCTGCGGCTGGCCGTCTCGGCCCTCAGCGGTCACCTGAACCGCTACGAGGCACTGCCGGCGCTGATTGCCGATCACGACGACATCAAGGAACTGGTCACGCATCCCGACGACAAGGATCTTCGGGATGCCGCGAACCTCTATCTCAAGGAGATCAACCATCTCCTCAAGTCCTCAGACATCTATGTGATCAAGCCCGACGGCGAGACGATCGCCGCCAGCAATTTCAATATGCCGGGAAGCTTCATCGGCGAGAATTTCAGCTACCGCCCGTATTTCCAGGAGGCGATTGCCGGAAAGCAGTCGCGTTTCTATGCGCTGGGGACGACCTCGCTGAAGCGCGGCTATTATTTCGGATCACCGATCAGGGCCGGCGATGACATCCGCGGCGTCATCGTCTTCAAGGTGGATATCGACATGATCGAGTCTTCCTGGACCAGCGGCGAATATCGCATCTTCGTCTCCGATCCTGAAGGCATCATCTTCATGTCCGGCAAGCCGGCCTGGCTCTATAACAGCATCCTGCCGCTGACGGCGGATCGCATGCAGCGGACCGAGGCCTCCCGGCGCTATGCCAACGCGGCGCTGACGGCGCTGCCGCTCGGACGCAGCCGGTTCGCAGAGCATGATCTGATGACGATGATCGAGGAGGGCGCGCAGAAGGAATATCTGGTGCTCTCGCAGTATATGCAGGCCGAAGACTGGACCGTAAACGTTCTGCTCGACACCGGCTCTGTCCGGGCGCAGGCGCGCACGGCGCTGGTCGCCGGTTTCCTCATGCTCTGCATTGCCGGTCTCGCCTTTGCCGTTCTGCGCCAGCGCCGGATGCGGCTCAATGAACGCATGCAGTTGCAGGCAGACGCCCGCAACCAGCTGGAACGGCGCGTCGAGGAGCGCACGGCCGATCTTGCCCGGGTCAACAGCCGTATCGAGGAAGAGATCGCCGAGCGGCGCCTGACGGAGCAGCAGTTGCGGCAGACGCAGGCCGATTTGATCCAGGCGGGCAAGCTTGCCGGGCTCGGCCAGATGTCGGCGGCACTCTCTCATGAATTCAACCAGCCCCTGGCGGCCGCCAAGACCTATACGGATAGCGCCGCCGTGCTGCTCGACCGCGGAAGAAACACCGAGGCGCAGGACAATATCCGCCGTATCGGCGGGCTGATCGACCGGATGGCGGCGATCAGCAAGCACTTGCGCAATTTCGCCCGCAAGCCCAACGAGAAGCTCGGGCCGGTGCCGCTCGACGAGGCGATCCGCGATACGCTGGAGATCGTCGCCTGGCGGCTGAAGGCGGCCGATGCCGATCTGCAGCTCGATCTTGGGCTGCATCCGCCGGTCGTCCGGGCGGGTTCCGTGCGTCTCCAGCAGGTGCTGGTCAACGTCATCTCCAATGCAGCGGATGCCGTGGAAGGCCTCAACGACCGGCGGATCGAGGTCAGCGCCTTCGAGAGTGCCGGCAAGGTAGTGCTGACGGTGCGTGACTTCGGGCCAGGCGTGCCGGCGGCGATCGCCGAGCGCATCTTTGACCCGTTCTTCACCACCAAGGGCGTCGGCAAGGGGCTGGGGCTCGGTCTTTCCATCTCCTACAACATCATCAAGGATTTCGGCGGCAGCCTGACTGTTGCGAACCACCCCGATGGCGGGGCCGAATTCCGCATCGAACTGCAATCGGCGGCGGGCGCCATGCCGGAGGCCGCGGAATGAGTGAACAGAAGATCCTGCTCGTTGATGACGAGGAGGAGCTGCGCCGTTCGACGGCGCAGGCGCTGGAGCTTTCGGGCTTCAATGTTGAGACCTTCTCGAACGCAGACCATGTGCTCGAGCTGATCGGTTACAGTTTCCCCGGCGTCGTCGTCAGCGATATCCGCATGCCCGGCACCGATGGCATGACGCTGATGAACCGGATCCGCGAGATCGATGCGGAAGTGCCTGTGATCCTCGTCACCGGCCATGGCGATGTGCAGCTGGCGGTGAAGGCAATGCGCGAAGGCGCCTATGATTTCATCGAAAAGCCGTTCACGCCGCAGATGCTGGCCGGTGTCATCAAGCGCGCCCTGGAGCGCCGCAGTCTTGTCCTCGAAAACCGGCTGCTGAAAGCCGTTGCCGGAAAGCGCGATGACATCGAATCGCGGCTGCCGGGGCGAACGCAGGTGATGGTCGATCTACGCTACCGCATTCGGGCGATCGGGGCGAGCGATGCCGATACGCTCATTGTCGGCGAGACAGGGGCAGGCAAGGAAGTGGTGGCCCGGGCACTTCATGATATCAGCGCCCGGGCCAGCCGCCCTTTCATCGCCATCAACTGCGCGGCCTTGCCTGCGAACCTCATTGAGAGCGAGCTGTTCGGCCACGAGGCCGGCGCCTTTCCCGGCGCCGTGCGCCCGCGTTACGGCAAATTCGAGCATGGCCGCGGCGGGACAATCCTGCTCGACGAGATCGGCTCGATGCCCTTCGATCTGCAGGCGAAGTTTCTGAGAGTGCTGCAGGAGCGGGTGATCTCGCGGCTCGGCTCCAACGAAATCGTGCCGCTCGACGTCCGCTTCATCGCCACCAGCAAGGTCGATCTGGAAGCCGAAGTCGCCGCCGGCCGCTTCCGCGCCGATCTCTTCTACCGGCTGAATGTTGCGACCCTGCATGTGCCGGCGCTGACGCAGCGGCGCGCGGATATTCCGCTGCTGTTTCTCCAGTTGGTACGAGAGGCGGCGGCGCGCTATGGGCGCGACGATCTGCCGGTTTCGCCTGACCTGATCTCCGATATCGCCCAGCGCGACTGGCCGGGCAATGTACGGGAACTGCGCAACGCGGCAGACCGCCTGGTCCTCGGCCTCGATAGTGGCGAGCGGCCGAATGGCGAAGTGTCCGGGCTTGCCGATCGCGTCGCCGAATTCGAGCGCGGCGTGATTGCCACGGCGCTTGTCGCGCATGGCGGAAGCCTCAAGCCCGTCTATGAGTCGCTGCAGATTTCCCGCAAGACGCTGTACGAAAAGATGCAGAAATACGGGCTCGACAAGAAGATGCTCGTTTCCGAATAGCCAAGATGGGTGGATTTCCACCCATCGTCTTTGGCCTTTGTTTCCAAATCGACCCATGGTGCAGCGCACGCAGGCGAAATCTCTGTCTGACGGTGGCGCCTGACGATTGCCGGGGCCCGTTTACCTCCTGTTAATGGCCGCCATTCCAGCCGCGCACGGGAAGCGCCGCTGGCAGCCTGTTTTCATCAGGGAGGAAAACGATGAAACTCTTCAAGGCCATGCTTGGCATGACGGCCGCTGCCGCCGTCTCTCTTTTCGCTGCCGGTGCATCCGCACAGGGCTATCCTGAACGCACCATCACCATGGTCGTGCCGTTCGCGGCCGGTGGCCCGACGGATACCGTCGCGCGCCTCGTTGCCGAATCCATGTCGAAGGATTTGGGGCAGCAGATCGTCGTCGAAAATGTCGGCGGCGCCGGTGGCACGCTTGGCGCCGGACGCGTTGCGGCTGCCGATGCTGATGGCTACACCATCCTGCTCCACCATATCGGCATGGCGACGTCCGCCACGCTCTACCGCAAGCTCGCTTATGACACGCTCAACGCCTTCGATTATGTCGGTCTCGTCACCGACGTGCCGATGACGATCGTCGCCCGCAAGGATTTCGAACCGGCCGATCTCAAGGGCCTCGTCGAATATGTCAAGGCGAACAAGGACAAGGTCACCTATGCCAATGCCGGTATCGGTGCGGCCTCGCATCTCTGCGGCATGATGTTCATGAGCGCGATCCAGACGCCGCTGACGACCGTTCCCTACAAGGGTACCGGCCCGGCGATGACCGATCTTCTCGGCGGTCAGGTCGATATCATGTGCGACCAGACGACCAACACCACGAAGCAGATCCAGGGCGGCACGATCAAGGCCTATGCCGTGACCTCGCCGAAGCGCCTCGATGTCCTGAAGGACGTTCCGACCGCTGTCGAAGGCGGCCTGCCGGGCTTCGAAGTCGGCATCTGGCATGGCATCTACACGCCGAAGGGCACGCCTGCTGACGTCAACGAGCGCCTGTCGAAGGCGCTGCAGGTGGCCCTGAAAGACAGCAATGTCGCCGCACGCTTCGCCGAACTCGGCACCGTGCCGTCGCCGGACGCCGATGCGACGCCTGCGGCCCTGAAGGCAAAGCTTGAGAGCGAAATCACCCGCTGGAAGCCGGTGATCGAAGCCGCCGGCGAATACGCCGACTGAGTGGTCGCAAGCCCGGAGCTTGTGGCCCCCTCACCCTAACCCTCTCCCTGCTGGGGAGAGGGGACGCGGTTTTCCTTCTCCCCAGCGGGGAGAAGGTGCCCGACAGTTTCAGGCGCAACGCGTTGCGCCGGGGATGAGGGGGCTCCACCCACAGTTCTCTCCAACCCCACGGAGACACCATGAAATCTGTCACATTCGACACCACCAATGCGATCTGCGGCGCGCTGCTCGTCGCGACCGGCGCGTTCTTCGCCTATCAGTCCTTCACGCTGGAACTCGGCACGGCGTTGCGCATGGGGCCGGGCTATTTTCCGCTGGTGCTCTCAGGGGTGCTCGTCATCCTCGGCGCTATCGTGTTCTTCCAGGCGCTGCGCGTCGAGGGCGAGCCGATCGACCCATTTGCCTGGCGCGGCATGCTCTTCATCCTGCCTGCTCCCGTTCTGTTCGGCCTGACGGTGCGCGGTCTCGGCTTTGCGCCCTCGCTGTTTCTCACCGCCTTCGTCGCCTGCTTTGCCTCGCAGAAGATGAATGTCTTCTACGCGCTGATCCTGTCGCTCGGCCTCACGGTCTTTTCGGTCGCAGTGTTCAGCTATGGCCTCGGCCTGCCGTTCGAGCGCTTCGGTCCGTGGACCAGGTTCTGAGGAGAGAGACATGGAACTTTTCAACAATCTCGCCCTCGGTTTCGCCACGGCAGCAACGCCGGCAAACCTGCTCTTCTGCCTGATCGGCGTTCTCCTGGGCACGCTGATCGGCGTGCTGCCCGGCATCGGCGCCACGGCGACGATCGCCATGCTCTTGCCGATCACCTTCCAGCTGGAGCCGGTCTCCTCGCTGATCATGCTTGCCGGTATCTACTACGGTGCACAATATGGCGGCTCCACGACGGCGATCCTGATCAACATGCCGGGCGAGTCATCCTCGGCGGTCACGGCGATCGATGGCTACCAGATGGCCCGCAAGGGCAGGGCAGGCGCGGCACTTGCGATCGCAGCACTCGGCTCATTCTTCGCAGGAACGGTCTCGACCTTCCTCGTCGCCATCTTCGCGCCGCCGCTCACCGAGATCGCGCTGAAATTCGGCGCGCCCGAATATTTCTCGCTGATGATCGTCGGCCTGGTGTCGTCGATCGCGCTGGCGCATGGCTCGATCATCAAGGCGCTGGCGATGGTGGCGCTCGGGCTGCTGCTCGGGCTCGTCGGCACCGATATCTATACCGGGACGCCGCGCTTCACCCTTGGCATCCGCGAATATGCCGATGGGCTGAATTTCGTGGCGCTCGCTGTCGGTGTCTTCGGCATCGCCGAAATCCTGCGCAATCTCGAAGGCGAAAAGACCCGAACGGTGCTGATAGCAAAAGTGTCCGGATTGCTGCCGTCGAAGAGCGAGTTCAAGCAGATGATCGCGCCCGTGATCCGTGGCACGGCGATCGGCTCGGCGCTCGGCATCCTGCCCGGTGGCGGCGCCATTCTCGCGTCCTTCGCCTCCTATACGGTGGAGAAGCGCACGTCGAAGAACCCGGAAGAATTCGGTCATGGGGCGGTGGCGGGCGTCGCCGGTCCCGAATCGGCCAACAATGCGGGCGCTCAGACCTCGTTCATCCCGCTCTTGACGCTCGGGATCCCAGCCAACCCCGTCATGGCGCTGATGGTCGGTGCGATGATCATCCAGGGGATCGTTCCGGGTCCTAATGTCGCGACCGAACAGCCGGCGCTGTTCTGGGGCATCATTGCCTCGATGTGGATCGGCAACCTGATGCTCGTCATCCTCAACCTGCCGCTGATCGGTCTCTGGGTGAAGCTGCTGACGGTGCCCTACTACGTGCTCTTCCCTGTCATCATGGCCTTCTGCTCGATCGGGGTCTACAGCGTCAACGCCAATGTCTACGACCTCTATGCCGTCGCCTTCTTCGGCCTCATCGGCTATGTGCTGGCGAAGCTGCGCTGCGAGCCGGCGCCGCTGCTGCTCGGCTTCGTGCTCGGCCCGCTGCTGGAAGAGAACCTGCGCCGGGCGATGATCCTGTCACGCGGCGATCCGACGACCTTCGTCACGCGTCCGATCAGCGCCGTGCTGCTCGCCATCGCGCTCGGCGTGCTGATCATCGTCTTCCTGCCGAGCGTCAAGAAGAAGCGCGAAGAGGTGTTCGTCGAGGAAACGTGAGGGGTTGAACTCACCGCTCCTTTGTTGAACAAAGGATCCATGAAGCGGGCGCCGGTCTGGCGCCCGTTTTCGCATGCAAGGACATCCCGGCTCATGACCATTCCCGCAGGGATCATCGACGATCTGCCCTTTCTCACCTCGCTTCGTCGCGATCTGCACGCCCATCCGGAGCTCGGCTTCGAGGAGGAGCGCACCAGCGGTATCCTCGCGAAACTGCTGGAGGAGGCCGGCATCAAGGTGCATCGCGGACTGG
Organism: Rhizobium sp. 10N427; assembly: GCF_056394605.1. Taxonomy (NCBI): domain Bacteria; kingdom Pseudomonadati; phylum Pseudomonadota; class Alphaproteobacteria; order Hyphomicrobiales; family Rhizobiaceae; genus Rhizobium; species Rhizobium sp. 10N427. The sequence continues at coordinate 180,858 of NZ_JBFTID010000011.1, forward strand.
GGATGACGGGCGTCGTCGGAACGCTACAGGTCGGCAACGGCACGCGCAGCATCGGCCTGCGCGCCGATATGGATGCGCTGGCCATGCCCGAGATGGCGGATCGCCCCTATAAATCGACAGTACCCGGCAAGATGCATGCCTGCGGCCATGACGGGCATACGGCGATGCTGCTCGGCGCCGCCCGGTATCTGGCCGAAACCAAGAGCTTTTCCGGCACCGTGCATTTCATCTTCCAACCGGCCGAAGAGGGCCGGGGCGGCGCAAAACGCATGGTCGAGGAGGGACTGTTCGATCTCTTCCCCTGCGATGCCGTCTACGGCCTGCACAATATGCCCGGTCTCGACACCGATGAGATTGCCGTCGTCGGGGGGCCGCAGCTTGCCTCATCCGACAGCTGGCGCGTCACCTTCCGCGGCACCGGCACGCATGGCGCCAAGCCGCATCTCGGCCGCGACCCGATCACTGCTGCGGGTACCTTCATCGCGGCACTGCAGACCATCGTCGGCCGCGTCGTTGATCCACTGCAGCCGGCCGTCGTCAGCGCCTGCTCGCTGCAGGCGGGTGACCCGAAGGCGCTGAACGTCATCCCCGATATCGTCGAGATCGGCGGCACGGCGCGGGCCTATTCGCCCGAAGTGCGTGACCAGCTGGAAGAAGAGATCGGCCGGTTGGCGCGTGGCACCGCGCAGATGTTTGGCATTGCTGCGGACTATCAATTCGAACGGCGCATTCCGCCTGTCGTCAACGATGCCGACGTGACGGCGCGGGCGCTGGGTGCCGCGGGTGAGGTATTCGGGGCGAAAGTGCGCACCAGCTTTCCGCCGTCGACGGCGGGGGACGACTTTGCGTTTTTCGGGCAGAATGCGCCTGGGTGTTACGTCTGGCTCGGGAACGGCCCGGCTGTGGACGGGGCGCTGCATCACAATACGGCTTATGATTTCAATGATGGGGCGCTTGGGTTTGGGGCGGCGTATTGGGTGAAGCTGGTGGAGCGGGAGTTGGTGGCTTAGGTCGCGTGCGAGCAAGAGCAGTGGACTTGGCCCCCTCATCCGCCTACCGGCACCTTCTCCCCGAGGGGAGAAGGGACTTGTGGCGCGGCCTTGCTTCAATAATTTGAGATTCGCGAAGGGCGCGATTTCCCTTCTCCCAGCGGGGAGAAGGTGCCCGAAGGGCGGATGAGGGGGCCACGCCCTCCAAGCGATTCTTAGGACAATATCTCCACCACTGGCGTCTCCAGCACCTTACCCGTCAGCACATCGGCAATCCCCATATCCGTCTGATGCGGACCGATATTGCAGGCAAGTGTCGCCCCGAAGCAGGCCTTGAAGACGAGGTAGGGCGGCTGCCAGGTGACGATCTCTTCCATCGCCTTGCGGATGTCGCGGAAGGCTTGTGCCGTCTCGGCGAGCGAGGCTTCGCTGACGAGGCCTGAGAGCGGCAGAGGCAGCAGCGCCAGGATGACGCCATCCTTCGCAACGGCCATTCCGCCGCCTGCTGCGATCACCGCATTCGCCGCCGCCGCCATATCCCCGGTGTTGCCGCCGAAGACCGTCAGGTTGTGGCTGTCATGCGAGACGGTGGTGCAGAAGGCGCCGCGCCATTCTCCCCAGCCCGTCAGAAAACCGGTGCGCGGGCGGCCATCCGCCAGTCCGTGGCGGTGGGCGACCGAGATCATCGTGCTACCTGCGGGCGGGACCACGAAGCCGTTTTCGACTGACGTTTCAGCTTCGGCCCATTGGGTGAAGCGCGGACGGTCGATGGTGGCGACGCGCACGCGCGTCCCCTCGGAACGAACCTTGAAGTCGTCTTGGCCGAAGGGAGTGAGCTTGACGGAATTGGTGAGTGGCGCGGTATCGAGCGGCTTCGGCGCCGCGGTCATGGTGCCATCGCGGGCAATGGTGCGGCCACTGGCGATCACCCGCCGCGCCCGGAAGTCGGTGAGATCTTCGAAGAGCACGATGTCGGCGCGGCGCCCGGCGGCGATCAGGCCGAGATCGCTGCGCTTCAGCCGTTGCGCGGCGTTGAAAGTGGCGGCGCGGAGTGCCCATTCCGGGCGCATACCGTAGCGCATCAGGCGGCGGATCACGTCGTCGAGGCCGCCACCATCAAGCAGTTCATCGGGGAAAACATCGTCGGTGCAGAGCGTCACCGTCGGCGGCAGATGGCCGATGGTGTTCAAGGCTTCGACGAATTCGGCGAGCAGGTGATCGTGTGAGCCGCGCAGCTCGATGGTCATGCCGGCAGCCAGCTTCTGCAACAGGTCGGCACCGGAGGTCAGTTCGTGGTCGGAGGTGATGCCTGCGGCCATGAAGGCGTTGAGATCGGCGCCCTCCAGCCCGCGGGCATGGCCGCAGACGAGCTTTCCGGATGCCAGACCGGCATTGACGATCTCGGTCATGCGCGGGTCGCCGTCGATGACGCCGCGCATGTTCATGACCTCGGCGACGCCGCCGATCGCAGGCAAGCGCAGCATCTCGGTGATGACGGAAGCGTCGAAATCAGCCCCGGCGCGCTCCAGGCCGGGTGCCGAGGGCACACAGGATGGGGCGAGCAGGATCATGCGGAGCGGCAGACCGGCGGATGCCTCGATCGCCCAGCGCACGCCGTCGAGGCCGTGGACATTGCCGAACTCATGCGGATCCCAGAGGATCGTGGTGACGCCCCGCGGCAGCACGGCCCGGGCATATTCGGCCGGTGTCACCATCGAGCTTTCGACATGCATATGGGTGTCGATCAGGCCGGGGGTGATGATGGTGCCAGATGCGTCGATGATTTCGGCGGCATCGCTGCGGCTTTTCGGAGCGTGCACGCTCGATATCAGCGGGCCGGTCAGGCCGATATCCGCCTCGCGGATCAGGCCGGTGACGGCATCGAGCAGCTTGCCGCCCGTTATGAGAATGTCGAAGGGCAGGTGGCCGCGGGCGGCGGCCACGGCGCGGGCGCGCAATTGGGGATCGTTGAGATCGGCCGGTTCCTGGCGCAACGAATGGGTCATTTGCGGGCCTCGCTTTCGAGCGCGCCGAGGATCATCGCGCGGGCGGCCTCGGCATCGATCTCGACAGCAAATTCGGCATTGGGCGCGGCATGGGTTGCGCGCGTCTCGACGACGGTGCGGCCGCGAGTGAACTGGCCGGCGAGTTCGACATCGATGCGGGCGGCGCGGAAGTTGACCAGATCAGGGGCCACGAAGGCGACGGCGGCAGAGGGGTCGTAGATCGCCATGGCGGCGCGGCCGCGGCTGATGCCGATATTGACGTAACCCGCGAGCATGTCGGCGATCAGTTCGGCATTGGTGCCACCGGCTGAACGGATCGGGCCGATATCGTCGGGCCTGGCCAGGACTTTGCGGCAGAGATCGAGATCGACCATCTTCAGCGGCAGGCCGTGGCTGATGACGATCGCCAGCGCTTCCGGGTCGGCGAGCGCGTTGAACTCTGCTGAGGCCGTGTGATTGCCGATGGTGACACCGCCGCCCATCCAGGTGAGTTCGGTGATGCGGGCAGCGAGATCGGGACGGGCGAGCGCTAGGGCTGCGATATTGGTCAGCGGTCCCAAGGCCAGGATGCGATGCGGTCCATCTGTTTCGAGCCAGCGGCAGAGTGCGGTGAACGCATCGCTATCCGGCAGCGCCGAGCCTTGCGGCAGCGTGCGGCCCGCGGTTGGGATGCCGGTGTCGCCGAGGATCGCCTGAGCCGTCTCGATCTTGCCGAGCACCGGATTGGCGCGGCCGCTGTGGATCGGGAAGGTCCAGCCGAAGGCCTGTGCGGCGCCTGATGCGTTCAGCTTCACCTGTGGCAGCGGCGTGTTGCCGAAGACCAGCGAGACGCCTGATATTTCGAGGCCCGACTGCTTCACCACCAGAATGGCGGCAATGTCGTCGAAGCCCATGTCGGTATCGATCCAAATTCCCATCATGTCACCCGAAGCGCGAAAGGCTTGCGGCTGCAGCAAGCGGAAGGTCGAAGGAAAGCGCGGTGCCGATCGGGTGGGCGGCGAGGCCTGCATCGACCTCCGCCTTGATCGGCCCGAGCGGGGTGTCGAGCAGGTATTCCCGCGTGTTGCCGGCATAAGAGGTGCCGCGCACAGTTCCCTGGAAAGGACCGGAACCAAGGATGACCGTGCGCGGCCGCCACGCCAGCCCTGCAGCCTGAGGCGCAGGGGCCGGCAAATCGATCGGGCCGTTTTGCGTGACGAGCTTGCCGCCTTCGAGCTTGAAGACGTTCTCGAAGCCGACGAAATCGGCGACGAAGGCGGAGACGGGGCGATTGTAGATATCTTCGGGCGTACCGATCTGCTCTATGCCGCCGTTCAGCATCACGACGATCCGGTCGGCAAGGGCCAGCGCCTCCACCTGATCATGGGTGACGAAAATCATCGTCACGCCGGTTTCCTTCTGGACGCGCTGCAGCTCGGCGCGCATTTCCAGACGCAGCCGGGCGTCGAGGTTGGACAGCGGCTCGTCGAGCAGCAGCACCTTGGGTTCCATCACCATCGAGCGGGCAAGCGCCACGCGCTGTTGCTGGCCGCCGGAGAGTTCGGCTGGTTTCCGGGCGGCAAAGCTTGCGAGACCGACCGACTTGATGCCCGACGTCACGCGCTTGTCAAGATCCTGGCCTGACATGCCCTTGAGGCGCAGGCCGAAGGCGACGTTTTCGTAAACGGTCAGATGCGGGAAGAGGGCATAGGACTGGAAGACGAGGCCGACATTGCGTTTGTTGGCCGAGACGCGGGTAATGTCGTCGCCGTCGAGATTGATGCGGCCGGAGGCGGGTGTCAGCAGGCCGGCGATCGAGCGCATCGTCGTCGTCTTGCCGCAGCCGGAGGGGCCGAGCAGGGCGACGAGCTCGCCCTTTTCGATCGTGAGATCGAGGTCCTTCACCGCGACCGTATCGCCATAGGCCAGCGTCAGCTTGTCGAGTTGAAGATAGGCATCAGACATAACGCGAGAATCCCAGAAAGCGTTCGGCAAGGAAGACGATGCCGATGGAAAGGAAGGCGAGCAGCGAGGAGAGGGCTGCGATCGACGGGTCGTAGGTGGTCTCCATGTAGCCCAGCATGTCAATCGGCAGGGTGCGGACACCGGGACCGGAGAGGAACAGCGAGACTGGCACCTGATTGAAGCTGGTGACGAAGCCGAGGATGAAGGCCGCGAGAATGCCGCCGCGGATATTCGGGATCACCACCCGGAAGAAGGCGCCGGATCGCGATGAGCCCAGGAGAACGGCTGCCTCCTCGATATCGGAGCGCAGGTTGTTGAGGCTCGCCGAGACGACGCGCACCGCATAGGGCAGCACCAGCGCGGTGTGGGCGAAGAACAGCGCCAGCGTGATATTGAAGCCGAAGGGCACGATCAGATAGCGCAGCAGCGCCAGGCCGACGATGATGCCGGGCACGATGATTGGCAGGGAAACGATGGTGCGTACGGTCTCGGCGAAGGGCAGCTTGTAGCGCGACAGCGCGTAGGCGGCGGGAATGCCGAGGATCAGCGCCGAGAGCGTGCCGAAAACGGCGAGGAACATCGACATGCCGAAGCTCTCGCGGAAGCTGTCGATGGTGAAGACCTTGGCGACCCATTTCAGCGACAGGCCCTGCGGCGGGAAGGCGAGCGTATCGCCGGCGGAGAGCGAGGCGGCAATGATGATCAGGAACGGGCCGATCAGGAAGGTCAGCAGCAGGATCAGGACGATGGGCGGGAAGAGGCGTGCGGTCATCGCTTGTTCCTCGCGGTCGCCAGGCGTTTCAAGAGAATGTTGGCGGCGAAGCTCATGACGATCAGCATGAAGGCGATGACGCTGGCGGAGACGAAATTGTTGGAGACGGACACCTGCTGGTAAAGCAGGGTCTCCAGCATCAGCACCTTCGAGCCGCCGAGCACGGCGGGCGTGATGTATGCGGTGAGCGAGCCGGTGAAGACGAGGGTGCCGCCGACGACAAGACCTTCCTTGGTGAGCGGCAGGATCACCTTCCAGAACACCTGGAACCAGTTGGCGCCGAGCACGCGGGCGGCCGGAATGGCGTCCTTCGGCATGTTTTCCAGGGCGCTGATCAGCGACAGGATCATCAGCGGCAGGAAGAGCTGCAGCAGGCCGATGAAGACGGCGGTCTCGGTGAAGAGCAGGCGCAGTGGCTCGTCGCTGAAGCCGAGGCCGGTGATCGCCTGATTGATGATGCCGGTGCGGCCGAGGATGACGATCCAGGCATAGGTGCGGGCAACCGGCGAGATCATCAGCGGCAGCGTCACCAGGCCGATCATCCGACCCTTGCCCTTCGGCGGCAGGTTGACGATGGCAAAGGCCGCGGCATAGCCGATGACGGCCGAGACGGCCGTGACTTCGAGGCCGAGCCGGAAAGTGCGCAGGAAGACGGTGCGGTTCAGCTGCTCTGAGAAGAAATCGGTATAGGCCGACAGTGTCCAGGCGCCGTCAGCGCGAAAACCTTCTGAGAGCAGAATGGCGACGGGCAGCAGGAAGACCACGGCCGCAAAGATTGCGGCCGGCAGCGCAAGCGCCAAAGCTTCTGCTCGGTTCTGAAACATCGGGAGCCTTTCGGGCGGATAAGAAACGGTCCCGGCAGGCCGGGACCGGCGGCGATCGGCGGCTTACTGGCCGACCGTGCTGTTCCATTCCTTCAGCCAGGCATCGCGATTGTCGAGCGCCACGGCAGAAGGAATGAGCTTCAGGCTCTTGGCGGTGTCCTCGCCATAGGTGAGGTTGTTCGCAGCGGCTTCGGAGAGCTTCACCTCCTTGTTTGCCGGGCTATCGACCAGCTTTTCGGCAAGCTTGGTCTGGATGTCAGTGGAGAGCCAGAAATCCATGAACTGCAGGGCGAGATCCTGGTTCTTCGAGCCTTTGGTGAGGACCATGACGTTCATGCCGCCGGTCTGGCCTTCCTTCGGGGTTGCCCAGGCGACGGGGACGTCGAGCTTGGTGAAGCCTGCCCAGGAGAAGCGGCCGATCGGGGCGGCCCAGATCTCTTCCTGCTGCATCAGCTGCACGAGCTGCGAGGACTTTTCGTAGAAGGTGACGATATCATCCTTCTTTTCGCCGACGGCCGCGATCGCGCCCTTAAGGTCAGGCGTATCCTTGCCGATCGCCTTTCCGAGCATGAAGAGCGCCGGCGGGCCCTGGTTGGTGGTAACGTTCGGGAATGCGACGTGGCCGACATATTCAGGCTTCAGGAGATCGGCCCAGGACTCGATCTTCATCTTGTCAGAGCGGTAGGCGATCGAGGTGGCGTAGAATGTGTAGCCAACGCTCATGCCGTCGCCGTTCGGATCCTTGGCGACATCATAGAGCTTGTCGAAGTTCGCGAGCTTGGAGCTGTCGATCTTGTCGATCAGGTCCTTGCGGGAAGCCGAGAGCGCGTCGGCCATCGAGACGACGGCCATGTCGATGACGGGGCTCGCCTTGTTGGCTTCCATCTTGGCGATGCGCTCGACGCTGTTGCCAGTTTCCACGACGAGCTTGCAGCCACATTGCTTTTCAAAGGGATCGTAGACCAGCGTCTTGAAGTCGTCCTGTGCGAAGGCATAGACGGAAATGGTCAGCGTCCGGTCCTGCGCGGCTGCCGCCAGCGGGGAGAGCGCCAAGAGCGCTACCGATGCGATGAGGGATTTCATGTCGCGAGTTCTCCATCTGTCAGGTTTTCTTTTGCCGGGCGCGCTGGCCCGGAGGATTGGCGGACGATCAATTGCATCGGAACGCGATCGGTCTCCGCAGTGACGATGACACCCTCCCGGGTGCCGCTTTCCAGAATGGTCTTCAGCAGCGCCGAGATGGCGATCTCGGCGATCCTGTCCATGTCCATCCGCGCCGTAGTCAGCGCGGGAGTGACGACCGGTGACCAGATCAGGTCGTCGAAGCCGGTGACGCTGACATCGGCAGGCACATTGATGCCTTCCTGCTGCAGCTCGGTCAGTGCCCGAAGGGCTTGCAGGTCGGAAAGGGCGGCGAAGGCGGTAAAGCCTTCGGCTGCCTTCCTGGCGAGGCCGAGCCGGCAGCCGGGGCCGGCCGTTTGCTCCAGCCTTTCGATCCAGAGCATCTCAGAACTCATGCCCTTGGCGAGCCCGGAACGGATGCCGCCGGCGCGATCGTTCTGGACGTTGGATTCCGGATTGTTGCCGATGATCAGGATGCGCTTGTGGCCAAGACCTGCCAGATGGGCGGCGATCTGCTGGCCGCCCTGCCAGTGGTCGGCGGCAACCGTGTTGCCGGGGGTCGAGGCTGTGTCGATGACGGCGACTGGGCAGCTGGAGGCGGAGATGCGGGTGGCGCGGCGGGGGACGACGACCATGCCATCGACACCGCGTTCGATCAGGCGGTTGATCGCCTCGGTCTGCGCCGTCACATCGCCGCGCGAATCGGCGATGAGCACGCCGTAGTCCGCGGATTTGGCTGCGAATTCGATTGCCTGGGCGATTTTCGGAAAGAGCGGGTTGGCAATATCGGGAAGCACGAGGCCGAGGACGCCGCTGCGGCCGGTGCGTAGTGCCCGGCCTGCCTGGCTCGGGATATAACCAAGCTCGGCGGCATGCTCGCGAATCTTTTCCGCCAGCTGCTCGGAGACACGGCCCTTGCCCGAAAGCGCATTGGAAACAGTCGCGACGGAGACGCCGAGCGACGTTGCTATCCTGCTCAAGTTCGGTCCCGGGCGTGACGAAGCCATGGTTTGCCGTGCGTTTGATTAATCGTTTAATCAGGCTCTACAGGAAGCATGTGGCGTTGTCGAATCGAATCTTAGCGTAACTGGCGTTTTCCGCACTGTATTAGATGTTGCGGACATAAAAAAAGCCCCGCAGAGCGGGGCTTCTTCTGGATCGTTTCAGCGGTGATTACTTCTTCACCGCAACCGTCTGCACCTTCGCGACGGCACTCGGCTTTGCGCCATCGGGCGCATAGCCGCCGCCGACGGCGACGTTGAGCGAGACGTAGTCCTTGGCCATCTGCTGGACGGCAGCGGCCAGGCTTGCCTGGGCCGTCGAGACGTTGCGC
>NZ_JBFTID010000012.1:0-177322 GCF_056394605.1 Rhizobium sp. 10N427
TAAATGGCCTCGACCACGATGCACGTCGCTTGTCTTGCTTCCCAATGCTGACGTTCAGCTAGCATCCCAAGAGGCGACGACTGTCGCATCTCTAACTAGCCTATATGTCGCATCTCTAAAATGCCGCTACACATCAAAATCGCATAATCTATCTTATGGAACTAGCGGTCGACTATCTAATTGCAAGGTCAGCATCCAAGACAATGACGGGCCTGTCGATGACAAGAGGGTATAATGCGCTGTTAGCGGCGACGTCCCAGCAATGTCGCTCGAAGCGGCCACCGCAGAGGCTTTGAGTCAAGCCCACGTTTCGCTCACCCAATCCCAGCCATGAGTTCGCCACGAATGCCGTTTTATCGTGCCTGCGCAAAAGACAGGATTCGAGACCCATTCATGATCAAACGCACCAAAATTGCCCTTGGCGCACTGCTTGCGGTGAGCGCTTTCATTTCAACGGCCGGCTTCGCCTCGGCGCAGTATTACGACGAATACGGCCGGGCACCCCCTCCGCGCTTCGCTCCCCAACAGGATTGGAACAGGCCGCCCCCGCCGCCACCCGGCTATGGCCGCCCGTCGCGTGGCTGCGATCCACGCCTGGCTGAAGACCGCGCCCGGGACTTTGGTTTCCGGCGCGCGCATGTCGTCGACATCACGCCGCGCCGCGTGGTCGTTCAGGGCTGGACGCGCCGCGGCCCGGATGAAATCAGCTTTGCCAATGCGCGCGGCTGCCCGGCTCTCCGCCGTTAACATAACCGAGCTGACTCCCTTCGCGGCGTCAGCTCTCCCCTGCCGCCAATGCGCTCTTGCCATTCCTTCGTGCCCGGAAGATAATACCAGTATAAGTCCAGAGGATTTTTTACAGGGAAGTTGGCGGAATTTTTATGCCCGAGAGCCAGGTCGTCACCGCCATCGAGAAATCTCTGGCGCAAATCCCCCTCGATATTCCCTTGTACAAGCGGCTGAAGCTGGCGATCGAACAGGCCATCCAGACCCAGGCCTTTCAATCCGGGAGCGTGCTGCCCGGCGAACGTGTGATTGCCGGTTCCCTGTCGCTCTCACGGGTTACCGTCCGCAAAGCCCTCTCCCTTCTCGAACAGGAAGGACTGCTCAGCCGCCGGCACGGCTCGAAGACGGAAATCGGATCGCGTGTCGAAAAGTCGATGTCGACGCTGACGAGCTTCTCGGAAGACATCAGCGCCCGCGGGCAAGTGCCTGGATGTATTTGGATATCGAAGCAGATCAGCCGTGCGTCCTCCACCGAGATGATGGCGCTCGGCATTRCCGGAAACGCCAATGTCATCCGGATGAAACGGGTTCGAACGGCTAACGGACTTCCGATCGCTGTGGAAACGTCGGTCGTCCCGGTGCGCTTCGTTCCCTCCCCCGACCTGATCGACCAATCGCTCTATACCGTTCTCCAGGACCGTGGTTTCATGCCCGAGCGCGCGGTCCAGCGCATGCGGTCGCGTGCCGCGTCAGCCGACGACGCAGTTCACCTGAATTGCGATCCCGGCGCGCCCCTTCTTGTCACCGAGCGCCGGTGCTTCCTGGCAGACGGCCAGATCGTCGAGCTCTGCGAGACGCGGTACAAGGGCGAGGTCTACGACTTCGTCTTCGAATTGCAGCGATAATACCAGTTATAAACTGGTTGCCATCTGGTATTTTAAAGATATCGTGATGCCCGAGATGGAGCATCCCGTGCAGCGCGAAGACCTCAAGAACAGCCTCATCGTTTCCTGCCAGCCGGTTCCCGATGGCCCGATGGATGATGCCCGGTTCGTCATCGGTTTTGCAAATGCGGCTGCAGCCGCGGGTGCTGCGGCAGTGCGCATCGAATCCGTCGATTATGTGAAGGCTGCCCGCCCGCATGTCGCCGTGCCGATTATCGGCATCGTCAAGCGCGATCTCGATGGCAGCCCGGTGCGCATCACGCCCTTCGTTGCCGATGTGGAGGCGCTTGCCGATGCCGGTGCCGATATCATCGCGTTCGACGCCACGGACCGTATCCGCCCCGCTTCGATCGATGCCCTGATTGCTGCGGCCAAGACCAGGGGCAAGCTGACGATGGCCGACTGTTCCTCGCTCGAGGATGCCAGACGGGCGCTCGCCGCCGGTGTCGATTTCGTCGGGACGACCCTGTCGGGCTATGTCGGCGGACCGGAGCCAATCGAACCCGATATCGCGCTGATTGCTGCCATGCGCGCACTCACCCCCTTCGTGATCGCGGAGGGCCGCATCCGCACGCCGGAACAGGCTGAACAGGCCGCTGCCGCCGGCGCCCTTGCCGTCGTGGTCGGCTCGGCGATCACCCGCACGGAACATGCGACAGCTTGGTTCCATGAGGCCGTAGCGGCCGCATTTTCCGCTCGCGAGGCTAATAGCAGGCCAGTGCTTGCCATCGACATCGGCGGCACCAAGACCATCGCAGCTCTGGTCCAGGGCCGAGAGGTTATAGACCAACGCGTGGTCCCGACGCTGCGCGATCAAGGACCCGACGCCTGGCTTGACGCCATTGCCGCCGAGATTGACGGATGGCGCGGCCAATTCTCGCATGCAGGCATTGCCGTCACCGGTTTCGTCGAGGATGGCTGCTGGTCGGCGATGAACCCGGTGACGCTCGGAATTCCGGACAATTATCCGCTGATTGAACTCTCCGCCGCCCGGCTCGGCACGCCGGTTTCAGCCATTAACGATGCCCAGGCGGCCGCCTGGGGGGAGTACCAGTTCGGTGCGGGCAAGGGAGAGGATATCGTCTTCCTGACTATCTCCACCGGCATCGGCGGCGGTATCGTCGCCAATGGCAAGCTTCTGCCGGGCCTTGCCGGTCATTTCGGCTTGACCCGCATCGCCTCGCATGGGGCCGAGCCTCTTGAAGATACGACCTCGGGCCTCTGGATCGCCGGACAGGCGAAGCGCGCCGGACATGAGGCGGACGCCGTCACGGTCTTTACCGAAGCCGCGGCCGGATCGGCATGGGCGACAGCCATCGTCGAAGAATCCGCCGCCCAGGTCGCGCTGCTCTGCCGGGATATCAAGCTGATGTTCGACCCCCGGCGCATTGTGATCGGCGGCGGCATTGGCCTCGCTCCCGGCTATCTCGATCGGGTGCGCGGTCACGTCGCTGACCTCAGATCAAGGATCAGGCCCGAGCTCGCCGCCGCTGAACTCGGCAGTCACGCAGGCATTATCGGCGTTGCCGACCTTGCGCGGCAGCACCGCTGAAGACCACCGAATGAACAAACCAAAACAAAGAAAGGGAACAACGATGAAACTGCAAAAGATAATCGCTCCGGCTCTCGCCGCGCTTCTTGCGAGTGCCGCCCTGCCAGGTCTCGCCAATGCAACGGTGACCGTGCTCGGATGGCCCGGCGGATCGGAAGAAACGGCGCTGCGCGGGACCGTCGACGCCTATAACAAGACCGCTGCCGATGCCGACAAGGTCGAACTGCTGTTCTTCAACCGCGATGGCTTCTACGACAAGCTGCAGGCCGATATGGCAGCCGGTTCGAGCGCCTTCGACATCAACCTCGTCGCCACCTATTCGATCGGCCGTTACGCGCCCTACATGGAGCCGGTCGATCTCGGACCGGATGCCGCCAAGGTCTTCGGTGATTCCGTTCTCAAGACGATGCAGTTCGACGGCAAGCAGTATGGCGTGCCGACCGACCTTTCGCTTCACTTCATGTACTACCGCAAGGACCTGATCGACGCGCTGCTAAAGGACGATGCGGCGAAGAAGACCTATTCCGAGCTCGCCAAGAAGGTTCTCGGCAAGGATCTGCAGCCGAAGGATCCAGACAGCTGGACCTGGGACGACTGGGCGGCGACCGCACTCTACTTCTCGAAGCAGGCCAATCCCGATAGCCCGGTTCGCTATGGCACCGTGCTGCAGATGAAGAACCTGCTCTTCAACATGATGGTCTTCCAGTCCCTGCCGCGATCCTATGGTGGAGACTGGATGGATGCCAGCGGCAATGTGACGGTCGATTCCGACGCCTACAAGACCGGATTGCAGCTCTACAAGACGCTCTATGATGCCGGTGCCTCGCCGAAGGATTCGCTAAGCTACGAATATCCGGAAACCAACGCCGCCTTTGCCGCCGGTCAGGCAGCCACTGCGCTGCAGTGGAACGCCGCGGCCGCCGACCTGACCAATGCCGAGAAGTCTCCGGCTGTGGCCGGCGTTACCGGCATCGTCGCGCCGCCGGCCGGCCCGAACGGCCGCGCCGATCATATCCACGGCCTTGGTCTTGGCCTCAACAAGAATGCCAAGAACAAGGAAGGCGCCGTCAAGTTCCTGAAATGGCTGGCAACCGAAGATGCGGCGTTGACCTATGCCCGCGGCGGCGGTTCGCCGGCATTGACGCCCGAGGTCGTGGCGAAGATCGCTTCGGAGCGGCCCGATCTCGTCAAGCTTGGCAAATTCGCCAGCAAATACGGCTATGTCATGAACGGCGCCACCTCGGCCAATGCACTCTCCGTCTATGAGCTGCAGGCCAGGGAATTCACCGGCTACTGGTCGGGCCAGCAGAGCCTTGAGGATGCGCTTGCCCATACAAAGGCCGGCATGCAGGATCTCCTCAAGAAGTAACCTTGTACCGGATGCCGGGTGAGCCCGGCATCCCTCCCATCCGGCGGACCGCAATGGCTATCGTATCACGTGCCGAAGGCAGGGCTTATCTGGCGCCGCTGATCGGCTTCCTGCTGCTCTTCCTGGGCTTTCCGGCCCTCGTCAACCTGGTCTATTCGGTCTCGACCGTCAGCTTCCAGAATCTGCGCAGCCCCACGATCACGGGCTTCGGGAACTATCTTGCAGTCATCCAGGATCGCGGCTTCTGGCAGGCGACCTTCTTTTCCTTCCGCTTCGGCATGCTGACGGCAATTGCAGAATGTGTGATCGGCCTGTTTCTGGCGATCTTCCTCGCGCCGCTGCTGGCGAAGCGCTCGGCTCTGATGGCCCCGCTGATGCTGCCTCTAATGGTCGCGCCTGCGATGATCGGCCTGATGTACCGGCTCGTGCTGCATGAATTCGCTGGACCGGTGCCCTACTATCTTTTTCTGTGGTTCGGCGACAGCCCTGCCTTTCTCGACGTCAACAATGCCTTCAAGACGCTTGTCGTCATCGAAACGCTGCAGTGGACGCCATTCGCCTTTCTGCTCTTCTACGTCGCATATTCGGCCATTCCGCTCGATGTCCGCGAGGCAGCTGCGCTCGACGGTGCATCGGCCTGGCGTATCCTGTGGTGGATCGACCTGCCGCTGATGATGCCGACGCTGGTCATCGCCTTCTTCATCCGTTTCATCGACGGTTTCCGCGTGTTCGACAATGTCTACGCGCTGACCGGAAGCGGCGCCGGCGGCTCCACCACGTCGCTGTCCATCTATATCTATCAGTCCTTCTTCAAGGATGGCTCGATCGGCAAGGCCGTGGCCGCTTCGGTCGTGCTCTTCGTCGCGTCGCTTGCCGTGCTTCACGGCCTGAACTGGCTCGCCGGGCGCCGGAGGAAAGCAACATGATCAACGCTCTTCGCTGGACCGTCTTCGCCATTGCCGCGGCGGCGATGAACTTCCCGATCATCGTAACCCTCGTCACCTCGTTCAAGAACGCCCGCGAGCTTTCCAGCAATGCCGGCCTGTGGATCAGCGAGCCAACGCTTGCGAACTATGCAAGCATCCTGACGCAGACGGATCGCTTCAACATCTATTCCTACCTGCTGAACAGCACGATCGCCGCTGTGCTCGGAACCGGGCTTGCGATCCTTCTCTGCCTGCCTGCAGCCTATGCGATTGCCCGCAGCGAGGTGGGGCGGCGGGTGCTGATGCCGCTGGTGATCAACCTGCGCGCCGTTCCGCTAATCATCTTCGCGATCCCGCTTTACATGATGTATCAGTGGCTGGGTCTCCTCGACACCCAGATCGGCCTTGGCCTGATCCTGACGATCGTCAACATCCCGCTTGCGCTCGTCATGCTGGTCAACGCCATCAATGACGTGCCGCTGGAACTCGACGAGGCTGCACGGATCGACGGCGCTTCGTCGCTTCAGGCGATGGTCAGCGTCATCACGCCGGTGATCCGTCCAGCGCTCGTCACCGCATTCATCTTCGGGTTCATCACCGCCTGGAACGAATTCCTGTTCGGCCTGATGCTGACGACCAACAAGGCCGTGCCGATGACGGTCGGCGCCTCCTTTTTCTTCGCCGCCAGCGGCGGCGGCGTGCAATGGGGCGTGGCCTCGGCCGTCATGGCGCTCGGCGCGCTTCCGCCCGCCTTGCTCGGCCTTCTCATGTACCGGCAAATCTCCGGCTCGATGACTGCAGGCGCTGTGAAGGGATAGATTAACGGCGGATCTGCGCCGCTCCTTTTTGAAGCAGCGCAGCCCGTGCCAAGATTTGCTGCAGGCGCCTAGATTTTCGTGGCGCTCGCTGTGTAGATCTGGTCGATGGTCCTGGCGAGACTGGAATCGAACTCCGCGTCGCTCATCGTCACCCGTAGATCCTCCGTCAGGGCGCGAGAGAAGCTGGCGATCATGCCGTGGTTGTGGCTGAGCTTTTCGCAGGCGTCGGCACGGCTGTATCCGCCCGAAAGCGCCACGACCCGGGCAACGGACTTGTGGTCGATGAGCGGCTTGTAGATATCCGCAACCGTCGGGATGGTCAGCTTGATCATGACCCGCTCGCCGGACGGCAGCGCATCCAGCTCGCGGCTGATTTCCTCGAGGAGAATAGCTTCGGCTTCCTGCTTGGTCGGGCTCTTGATAGAGACCTCAGGCTCGATAATCGGCACCAGGCCATAGCCGAGGATCTGCCGGCCGATCGCGAATTGCTGCTTGACGACGGCGGCGATGCCGGCGCGGTCGGCGTTGGCGATCACCGAGCGCATCTTCGTCCCGAAGATCCCCTTCTTCACGGCGCGATCAAGCAGCGCATCCAGATCAGGCATAGGCTTCATCACCTGCACACCGTTTTCTTCGGCAGCAAGGCCCTTGTCGACCTTGAGAAACGGCACCAAGCCCCGCTCCTCCCAGAGAAACGAAGGAACCGCCTTTCCTCTGGCTTCCCCATCCATGGTCTTCTCGAAGAGGATAGCGCCGATCACCTTATCGCCGGAGAAGGCGGGAGCGGTCATGATCCGGACGCGCATCTCGTGCATGAGGCGGAACATCTCCTCCTCGCTGCCATAATCGCTGTCGGCAATGCCGTAGAGACGCAGGGCGCCAGGCGTCGATCCGCCGCTCTGGTCGAGAGCGGCGATGAAACCTGCCTTGCCGGTCATCTGCGACATCATTTCTGCATCTGCCATTGTTCTCTCCCCATCGCGCTGCGTTTCACGCGCGCTTTTTGCTCGATTTCAAACGGCTATTGTCATCGAGACGGCCGAACCGTCCCAATGAGACAACGTCGCATATTTCGCAGCGAGTGCAATCATATCTCTCGAAAAGATGATAAACGATCGCGCCGATACGGAATGCCGGATGACGCGAAGCGGCGCGTCCGGTCTCGATCAGATCCCCCAGCGCATCGCCAATGCCGTCATGCGTGCTCATCGCGATCAGATCAGGTTGATCGAAAAATAATCTATAGAAATTATATTCTATTTCGGGAGCGTTGAAGGAACTTTTGTAATTGGAAAGCCCGCGCCCGAGCGGGCATGGTCCCGGCAGTCCGTGCCATCGCTGCACCGCCCGAGGAGATGTGAATGACTTTGTCCGCGCCTGTCACGCCGGATCACAACAGGCTGACTGCACTGGCCGCCAGCCGCTATCGTAACGGACAGACGCTGTCGGGCCCGTGGAACGAAGCGCTCGAGGCAATCCTGTCCCACCGCAGCGTCCGCGACTATCGTCCGCAGGCCGTCCCGGCTGATGTCATCGATATCGCTGTGGCGGCGGCGCAGTCGGCGGCCAGCTCTTCGAACCTGCAGGCCTGGAGCGTGATTGCCGTCGAGGACAAGGATATCAAGGACAGGCTGAACGCCGTCGCCGGCAATCAGCGGCAGATTACGCAAGCGCCACTTCTCCTGGTCTGGCTTGCCGATCTTGCCCGGCCGCGCAGCATCGCCGAGGAACAGGGCGGCCCTGCCGAAGGTCTCGACTATGTGGAAAGCTTTCTGCTCGGGGTCATCGATGCCGCCCTTGCGGCACAAAATGCCGTCGTCGCTTTGGAATCCCTTGGCTTCGGCACCTGTTATATCGGCGCCATCCGCAACGACCCGGACGCGGTATCGCAGGCCCTGGGGCTGCCTGACGGGGTGTTCCCCGTTTTCGGGCTGACCGTCGGCTATCCCGATCCCGCCCGTCCTGCGGATGTCAAACCACGTCTCGCCCAGCCGGCGGTCGTTCATCGCAACCGCTACGATCCGTCCGCGCATCGTGCCTTTCTTGGCGACTACAATCAGGCGCTCTCAACATTCCAGGCGGAACAGTCCATGCCGAGGATCGACTGGACCGAGCAGGTCGGAAAGCGCATCGGCACTGTCGCTGCGCTCAATGGCAGGCACGTGCTGAAGAGCGTTATTCGCAAGCTCGGCTTTCCGCTCAAATAAGCCGCGCCGCCCGGCCATCCGATACAATCACTTAGATCGACAAGCAGGCAGACGCATGACCGATAGTTCCGAATTCCTCTGGTACATCCCCAACGATGTCACAGCCGGCCACCGCGGCGACAGCGCGACCGTCAATCACAACAGTTTGGAGACGCTGACGGAACACGCCCGCGCGCTTGAAGATCATGGTTGGAAGGGTGCGCTGATCGGTACTGGCTGGGGGCGGCCCGACACGTTCACCGTCGCAGCCGCGCTGACGGCACGCACGGCAACCTTCGAGCCGCTGATCGCCATTCGCCCCGGCTATTGGCGCCCGGCGAATTTCGCCTCGGCTGCGGCCACGCTCGACCACCTGAGCAGCGGGCGCGTCCGCGTCAACATCGTCTCCGGCCAGGACAATCTTGCGGCCTACGGCGACAGCGAGGGCGATCAGGCGCACCGCTATGCCCGCACGAAGGAATTCATGCGCCTCGTCCGCCGCCTGTGGACCGAAGAGAACGTCACCGCTGCAGGCGAGCATTTCAGCGTCGAAGGCTCCACCGTTCAGCCGCGCATTGCAGAGCGCGCCGGGCGCCGCCATCCCAAGCTCTATTTCGGCGGCGCCTCCGAGGCCGCCGAGAAAGTGGCGGCCACCGAGGCCGACGTCCAGCTTTTCTGGGGAGAGCCGCTCGACGGCGTGAAGGAGCGCATCGAAAGGCTGAAGGCGCTGAGCCGCGACCTCGACCGCGATCTCGCACCGCTGGAATTCGGCCTGAGGATCACGACCCTCGTCAGGGATACGCGGGAGGAAGCCTGGGCCGACGCCGAAAAGAAGGTTGCCGAAATGGCGGCCGGCCAGGGCGGCAACTGGCAGGACCATCGCCGCACCGTCGCCGTCGGCCAGCGCCGCCTGCTGGAGCTCCATGAACGTGGCGATGTGCTCGACGACAATCTCTACACCGCGCCGGGCAAATTTGGCGGCGGCGGCGCGGGCACGACCTGGCTCGTCGGCTCAGCCGAAGACGTCGCAGCCTCGCTGCGCAAATACGAGGCGCTCGGCATCACGCATTTCGTGCTGTCGGACACGCCTTATCTCGGAGAGATCAGGCGGCAGGGAGACAAGCTTCTGCCGCTGCTGAGGCGGTAGAGGCAGTCAAACTGCGAACGGCGAACCGGCAAGCCAGAGGACAATATGGATAGAGTCGACCGCAAGATTTTGGCGCAACTGCAGAACAATGCGGACATTCCCGGCCCCGAGCTTGCAAAGGCCGTCGGCATATCGACCACGCCCTGCTGGCGCCGGGTGCAGAAGCTCGAGGAAGAAAAGATCATCCGCCGCCGGGTGGCGCTTCTCGATGCGGCGAAGATCAACGCTGCGGTGACGGTCTTTGTCTCCATTCGCGTCAGGAGCCATTCTCCCGAGTGGCTGCGCCGGTTTTCCGAGGTCGTGGCGAGTTTCCCGGAAGTGGTCGAATTCTACCGCATGAGCGGCGATGTCGATTATCTGATGCGCGTCGTCGTGCCCGATGTGGCGGGCTATGACGCCTTCTACAAGCGGCTGGTGGCCAAGGTCGAGATCGGCGATGTCAGCTCGCGCTTTGCCATGCAGGAACTGAAATTCACCACCGAGCTTCCATTGTCCTACCTGCCGGTTGCCAATCCGAAGGCATCACGCGGGCGCTGAGTGGGCGACCGCAGCAGGAGATGCGACTGCCGCGACGACTTCGGACGCAACTGCGCGTGCCTGGACGCGAATATCGGGAACGGCGGTGATTTCCCAGAACTGCCCGGCCGTCAGCGCGCCGACAGCATAGACTTGCGCATTGACGGCGACGTCCCCGATCACCTTCGAACCGTGGTCGACGGCGATGCCGAGCCCCCGCGGATCGGCCTTGATGAGGCCCTGACGCCTCATCTCCGCAAGAAGGGGAGAATGCGAGATCCCTGCCCTCTCGACGCCCGTACAATTGATCAGCCAACCGGTGTCGAGGCTCTCGATGTCCCGCGCCCCCTTCGGTCGATAGCTGATGGCGAGCCCGCCTTCGCGCCCGGCGACACCCGACAGAAAACCGGCATGGACAGCGACCTGGCCGCTCGTCAGCAACTGTTGGAACCGGGTGTGGACATCGGGCGCCACGCGATGACGGTGAATGTTCCACCATGGCAGCGCGTGACGGAGGAAACGACTGCGCTCGGAGGCCGGCAAGCGTGCCCACAGGGCCTGGGTGTGTGGGCGCAACCGGTCCATGACCGAGCGCCAATCACCAGCAACCCGGGCTTCCCTGCGCAGACGATGGAGAAGCGCGCTCATCGTTGCAGGCAGGGTCGCGGGATCGAAATCGGCCGGCGGCTCCGGCGTTTTCGCGTGGCCGTGCGGAACGAGGCCGCGCCTTGATAGAACGTCGATCTTGCCGCGAAAACCGCGGGCGTGGAGGGCCAGAACCTGGTCGATCATCGTCAGCCCGGAGCCGAGTATGCACACACGGTCATTAAGGCCGACCCGCCTCAGCCAGGACAGCCGCCACGGATTCTCGATCACCCTGTCCTTCGCCTCGCCGGACAAGCCGGAAATCTTCACCGGCAGCGGCGCATTGCCGACACCAAGACACAGCACGACGTTGCGCCCGGCGATCTCGCCGCCATTGTCGAGCAGAAAGCCGAGCGTGGCATTGTAGCGCTCGACGCAACCCGTCGCCTTGGCCCTGATGAAATCGACCTTGCATCGCGAGCGCTTGCTGCGCAGCAGGGCTGCAAGACTGTCGCGAACATAGAGGCCATAGTCCTGACGGGAGGCAAAGTCGCCTTCCCGGAGAGGCCGCTTTCGCTCCGCAAGCCATTCGACGAACCCGTCCGGCCTGTCGGGAAACAGGCTCATGCGGCCCGCAGGCACGTTCAACCGGTGAAGATAGAGTTCCGAGCGATAGGCCGTTCCGCGGCCAAAACCCGGATCATCGCCGATAACGGCAACCGTCGCCGTTACGGGAAGAAGTTCGATGAGGTTGCAGAGCGTTGCTATGGCCGAAAAACCGGACCCCACCAGTACCGCGTCGTAGATCATTCAAATCCCTCAAATGCCAAGAGCAAACGCATCCGGTGCAGATCGGGTTCCGGTAGAATTGGGCGCAGACCGCCCAGGGTCAAAGGTAACGGCTTTTCGGCCGCGGCAGCCCGAGATGATCGCGCAGCGTAGCGCCTTCATATTCCGAGCGGAATAGCCCGCGGCGCTGCAGCTCGGGAACAAGGCGATCGACAACGTCATCGAGCCCCTGCGGCAGATAGGGGAAGACGACGTTAAAACCGTCGGATCCGCGGCTTTGCAACCATTCCGCCATCTCGTCTGCGATTGTCGCCGGCGTTCCGACAAAGGCGAGGCCCGAATAGCCGCCATAGCGCTGCGCCAGCTGGCGAACGGTCAGCTGCTCCTGGCGGGCGAGCCTGATCACCTGCTCGCGGCCGCTCTTGCTGGCATTGGTTTCAGGCACATCAGGAAGCGGCTGGTCGGGATCGAATTTCGACGCGTCATGACCAAGTGCGATAGAAAGCGAGGCGATCGCGCTGTCGTAGTGAACCAGGCTGTCGAGGTCCGCGCGCTTGGCCTTCGCCTCTTCGATCGTGTCCGCGATCACCACAAATGCCGCCGGCAGGATCTTCAGGTGCCCCGGGTCGCGCCCAAGCGTGGCCATCCGCCCTTTGATATCGGCATAGAGCGCCTGTCCGGTGGCAAGATCGCGCGGCGCGCAGAAAACCACTTCGGCGGTCTCAGCGGCAAGCTGGCGGCCGGGCTCGGATTGTCCGGCCTGGACGATCACAGGCCAGCCCTGCGGCGGCCGGGCGATGTTGAGCGGGCCTCGCACCGAAAGTTCGGGGCCTTTGTGATTGAGGACATGCATTTTGGCGAGATCGAAATATTCGCCGCTTTTGACGTCGCGAATGAAGGCATCGTCCTCGAAACTGTCCCACAAGCCGGTAACGACATCGTAGAACTCACGGGCGCGTTCATAGCGCTCACCGTGGGCTACGTGCTCCTCAAGACCAAAATTGAGGGCAGCATCGGGATTGGCCGTCGTGACAATGTTCCAGCCGGCGCGGCCACCGCTGATATGATCGAGCGAGGCGAAGCGCCGCGCCACGTGATAGGGCTCGTCGAATGTCGTCGAGGCGGTGGCGACAAGGCCGATGCGGCTCGTCAGCGCCGCAAGCGCCGAGAGCAAGGTGAAAGGCTCGAAGGACGTCACCGTGTGACTGCGTTTCAACGCCTCATCCGGCATGTTCAAGACCGCGAGGTGGTCGGCCATGAAAAACGCATCGAACTTCGCGGCCTCGAGCTTCTGGGCGAAGGAGACGATATGCCCGAAGTTGAAATTGGCGTCCGGATAGGAGCCGGGATAGCGCCAGGCGCCGGTGTGGAGGCTGACGGGGCGCATGAAGGCGCCGAGGTGAAGCTGTTTCTCAGTCAATGAACCTGACCATGATTGCGGGCGGCCGAACGGGTTGCGGCTAGAGGAATTTGGCGACGGCACGAGGCCGGTTCAAGAGGCGTTTCGCACCGCTTCCCCTTCTATCGGATGGCAACGCAAATGCGCTCAGAACGCCCGCCGTCAGGGTCTGTCGCCCTCGAAATGCCTTTCCAGGAACGGCAAATTGTCCTGACCCCAATAGGTCTCGCCGTCATAGATGAATGTCGGGAAGCCGAAGACGCCGCTGTTTCGGGCGCGCTCCCGGTCGCGGCTCCATTTCTTCTGAACGTCGTCATCGCCTTGGCGCTTCAACAGTGCCTCGCCGTCAAAGCCTGCTCTGGTGACCACTTCGGCGCGGACCTCAGGCTTGCCGATATCGCGTGCGTCGGCCCAATAGGCCGCCTGCAGGGCGCGGGTGACGCCGACCCAGTCCTTGCCGTCGAGATAGGCAGCAATCACCAGAAAGGAGGCAGGCGTGGGATCGCCGAGTTCCGGGCGCTTGTCCAGCCAGATCGTCTTGCCGCGTACCTTTGCCCAGCGTTTCAGGTCTCTCATCCAGTAGGCGCGGCGGATTTCCGGCCGGTTGCGCGAGAAGATGCCGCCGTTTTCTTCGATGACAGTGGTCAGGAAGGGCTCGATCTCGACCTCATGCCGCCTGGCGATATCGGTGAAGGCATCGAGGCCGATATAGGACCAGGGAGAACCGATGGAGAAGAAATATTCGAGGGACTTGGTCATTGCTAATATCCTGATTTCAAAGATCTCACGTCACCGGCGCGCGGCGATAATGGCTGAAGCGCAGGGGCGCGCCAACCGAGTTCGGGACCGATCAGCGTCACGAAGTCGTGTAGGATCTGCCGGTAATCCTCGTCGATGAATTCATAGGGAAGTTCGAGACGGAATTCCTGAACATGCGGCAGGATCGGATCGGCGTGCAGCGCCTCCAGAATTTGGTCCGCGGTCCCGACGAGATCGCGGGCAAAGAGGGTCCGCCGTTCCCCTTGCGGCGAGAGCGTCCGCTCGTGACGGCCCGCGGCATAGGCGGCGTAGCGCTTTCGCGTCGCCGCGCTGGCGCTGTCGAAGGGAACGATGACCCTTCCGAGCGCCACCCGTCGGCCGGCGCCGCCGGACGTCTTGTAACGCTCAAGCTGCCGTCCCTGAGCGACGAAGAACGCATCGGTCTCCTCGCCCGTCGTCACATTGCCGATCAGAAGGTTGAAGCCGTTCTGCGCCGCCCAGGCAGCCGAGCGCAGCGACCCTCCACCATACCAGATGCGGTCGATCAGTCCCTTCGCATGGGGGTTGAGCCGCGGACGCTGCGGACCGAACGGCGTCTTGATCCGCGTCTCTTCGTCCCCGAGATAGCTGCCCTTCAGATTGTCAGCGAACCTCAATACGCGGGCATGCGAGAAATCGTGGCTTTCCCAGTCACCGTCGAAGGCAAGAGGCCCGATCAGATCGGCATGAAGCGGCCGTCCGGCGCTCAGGCCGACATTGAGCCGCCCCCTGGAGAGGACATCGACGGTCGAGAGATCTTCGGCCAGCCGGTAGGGACTTTCGTAGCCGATCGGGATGACGGCCGTGCCGAGCTCTATCCGGCTGGTGCGCTGGGTGGCCGCAGCGAGAAAGGCGGTCGCCGAGGAGATGCCCGGCTCCAGGTGTCTCTGCCTGACCCAGGCGCTGTTGAAACCGAGCT
This sequence comes from Rhizobium sp. 10N427, assembly GCF_056394605.1. Taxonomy (NCBI): domain Bacteria; kingdom Pseudomonadati; phylum Pseudomonadota; class Alphaproteobacteria; order Hyphomicrobiales; family Rhizobiaceae; genus Rhizobium; species Rhizobium sp. 10N427. The sequence goes on from NZ_JBFTID010000012.1 coordinate 14,675, forward strand.
CTTCGCCATGCTTGAGAAGCTGAAGGGTCTCTTCGAGCCCGCGATTGGGATCGTCTTCGGGGTAGTTTCCGGGTGTCAGGAAACCGACATGTTTTATCGCGATGGAATTGCTGGTCATCTCTGGAACTCAGAATTTCGGCAAGCCGGGCGGGTTCGTCTCGGATGCGGGCAATGCTTCCTCCGACAGATGCCAGTGATCGAGGATCTTGGCATAGGTGCCATCCTTGATCAGACCGTTCGTCGCGATCGTAAGCGTATCGGCGATGCCGCTGCCCTTGCGCGTGGTGATCGCGACATCGGAGCGATCAGGCCAGCCGGCGCTCAGCGTTCCCACCCGCTTGATGTTCTTGTCGCGCGCCGCGATGAAGACGAGCTGCGCATGTGGCTGAACGATGACGTCTGCCCGGCCGGATTGCAGCGCCAGCAGACTTGCCGCCTCATCATCGAAATAGAGAAGTTCGATCGGCTTCAGACCGGCAGCGGTGTCCTCGTCGCTCCATTTGAGCAGGATCCGCTCCTGGTTGGTGCCGGCACCAACGATGATCCGGAGACCCGCAGCGTCCTTCGGCTCCTTTATGGAGGTGATGGCGCTGTCGCCCTTGACGAAGAAGCCATGCAGCCCCTTGCGGTAGGTGGAGAAATCGAACTTCTCCTTGCGCTGCTCGGTAACCCCGACGTTGGAAATCACCGCATCATATTTTCCGGAGACCAGGCCGAGCGGCCAGTCGATCCAGGCAACCGGAACGATCTCCAGCTCCAGCCCGAGGCTTTCGGCAATGGCACCGGCATATTCCGGATCGGCGCCGACAACCGTCTTCGCATCGGTGGCATAAGTCGCGAGTGGCGGTCCGCCGGGGCTGATCGCGACGGTAAATTTGCCCGGTGTCACGAAGGAAAAGTTCTTCGGGATCGAGGCGATCGCGGCCTCGTTCTTCGCCGCATGAACGCGCGCCGGCTGCTCGGGGCTCAGATCGAATTCGTCACCGGCATGCGCAGTGGCGAAGCCGGACAGCATCATTGCGCTCAAGAGCAGCGCCGGGCGCCAGGAAGCAATAGACATCATTTCAAATCTCCTGAAATCAAACGTGCGGACCGGCTCGCATCCCTCGCGCCGGTCCGCTCAACCAGCCTTAGGAACCGCTCTTCGGCAGGCCTGGCGGGTTGGTCTTCGATTCCGCCGTCGCCTCGGATGTCAGGTTCCAGCGCTTCAGCACCTCGCCGTACTTACCGTCCTTGATCAGGTCGTTGAGAGCGAGTGTCACCGCATCGGCCAGACCGGCACCCTTCTTCGTCGTCACGGCGATCTCGGCCGCAACTGGCCAGCCACCGCTGACGGTGCCGACCAGCTTGGTCGAGCCCTTGATGGAGGCGCTGTAGGCAAGCGTGGCGTTCGGGTTGAACTCCACATCGGCGCGGCCGGACTGGATCGCGAGGTCGGCAGCGGCGCGGTCGTCGTAATACTGAACCTCGATCGGCTTCAGGCCAGCAGCGACGTTTTCACGATCCCATTCGAGGATGATCTTCTCCTGGTTGGTACCAGCACCGGTGATGACCTTCAGGCCGGCGACATCCTTCGGCTCCTTTATCGCGCTGATCTTGCTGTCGGCCTTCACGTAGAAGCCGAGCACGTCATTGCGGTAGGTGGAGAAGTCGAACTTCTCCTTGCGTTCCTCCGTCACCGTGACATTGGAGATGACGGCATCATATTTGCCGGAGGAGACGCCGAGCGGCCAGTCCTCCCAGGCGACAGGGACGAGATCGAGCTCGAGGCCGAAGGAATCGGCGAGAAGCTGGGCAATCTCGGGATCGGTACCGACGACGGTCTTCGCATCCGTTGCGTAGGTCGCGACCGGCGGATCCCACGGGTTGATGGCGACGGTGAACTTGCCCTTCTGGACGAACTTGAAGGACGGGGAGATCGCCTTGATCGCGGCTTCGTCCTTTTCGGCGCGGATGCGGTTCGAGGTATCCGGGCTCAAGTTGAACTTCTCGGCAGCCTGTGCAGAGCCGATCCCCAGGGTCGCCGCTGCAACGGCGCCGGCTAGCAGGCGGATTGCACTATTTCTGAATGTCATGTCCCTACTCCATTTCTTCTTTAGATTGTGGGTGTTGGCATGCGATCCGGACGCCCGTCGCGGCCGGAGTTTCGTTTCCTGCGGAAAGCTCAGAGCACCTTGGCGAGAAACTCTCTGGTGCGGGAATGTTCGGCCCGGGTGAAGATCTTCGACGGTGGGCCGGATTCGAGGATTCGGCCGCCGTCCATGAAGACGACGGTATCGGCAATCTCGCGGGCAAAGCCGACCTCGTGCGTCACCACCACAAGCGTCGTCCCCGTCCGGGCAAGCTCCTTGATGACATCGAGCACTTCGCCGACCAGTTCCGGATCGAGCGCCGATGTCGGCTCGTCGAACAGCAGAACCTTGGGCCGGAGTGCCAGCGCCCGGGCAATCGCCACGCGCTGTTGCTGACCGCCCGAGAGCTGGCGGGGATAGGCATTGATCTTGTCGGCAAGCCCGACCCGGGCGAGCAGCTCCTGAGCAAGCTGAACGGCTTCCTCGCGCTTGGCACCGCGCACCTGGATCGGCGCCTCGATCAGATTCTCAAGCACGGTCAGATGCGGGAAGAGATTGAAGCTCTGGAACACCATGCCGATATCGGCGCGCCGCCTCAGGATCTCCTTTTCCTTCAGCTCATAAAGCAGATTGCCCTTCTGCTCGTAGCCGACGAGTTCACCGTCGACGGCAATGAAGCCCGCATCGACGCGCTCCAGATGATTAATCGAGCGCAGCAACGTCGATTTGCCGGAACCGGAGGGTCCGAGAATCGCTGTCACGCTGCCAGCTGGCAGATTGAGGTCGATACCATCAAGCACCTTCAGCGAGCCGAAGCTTTTCGAAATTTTCTGGATGCTGATTGCCCCGCCGGCGCGCAGAACCGCGGCATCGGCAAACCCCGCATGGGCAACCGTCGTGTCAGATGCAAACTCAGCGGCCGCCGGCTGGTGGGTGAAGCGCGAGAAGAAGGCCTGGAAGGGTAAGGGCTTCGGATTGCGCAGGGCGCCCTTCGAATAATGCCGTTCGATGTAGTGCTGAGCGATCGACAGCACGGTCATGATGACCAGATACCATGCGGTCGCGACCATCAGCAGCGGAATGACTTCCAGATTGCGCCGGTAGATGACCTGCACCGTGTAGAAGAGTTCCGGCAGAGCGAGCACGTAGACCATCGAGGTGGCCTTCGCGAGACCGATCACCTCGTTGAAGCCTGTCGGCAGGATCGAGCGCATGGCCTGGGGCAAGATGATGCGGAAGGCCTGGCGGCGATGCGAGAGGCCGAGCGAGGCTGCGGCCTCGAGCTGCCCCTGGTCCACCGAGAGAATGCCGCCACGCACGATTTCAGCGAAGAAAGCCGACTGGTTCAGCGTCAACCCGAGAAAGGCTGCGGCAAACGGCGTCAGAAGCTGCGTCGTCGGATAACTCGCAAAGACCGTGTCGGTAAAGGGAATGCCGATCGTAATGGTTTCATAGAGATAGCCGAGGTTATTGAGAACCAGCAGCAGGACGATGACGGGGATCGAGCGCAGCAGCCAGATATAGCCCCAGGAGAGACCGGACAGCAGCGGCGACCGGGAAACACGCGCCAGCGCGAGCGCCGTTCCGAGGATGGAGCCGGAGATGGTGGCGAGCGCCGTCAGAAGCAGGGTGCGGCCGAGGCCGGCCAGCACGGGTTCTGCGAAGAGCCATTCGGCAAAGACATTCCAGCCCCAGCGCGGGTTCGTGGATGTCGAATAGATGATGGCCGCGATGACGACGGCGGCAAAGACCGTGCCCGCAAAACGCGCTGGGTGGCGCGCCGGAACGATCCTGTAGCGCGCATAGTCGGAGGTTTCCGCCGCTCTGTGCTCGTGCTTTGCGATACCCGCAAATTCGCTGGTCAGCGCCATGCCCTGCTCCTTCTCAAATCAAAGATTGGCGACCGCACGAAGCGGCGTTGCGTCGATATCCGCCGCCGGCGCCATGACGCCTGAAGCGATCGCCTTTTCGAAAGGCAGCGTCTTGTAGAATTCGGGATCGACATTGATGTCGAACAGCGCCGTGTAGCCGTTGCTCAGATAGAGACCGACGGCTTCCGGCTGTCTGAACCCGGTCGTCAGATAGACGCGCCAGTAGCCCTGGCGAGCCGCCTGCAGCTCAAGCTCGACGAGAACCTTTCGCGCCAGCCCCTGGCGGCGCAGGTCGGAGCGGGTCCAGATGCGCTTGAACTCAGCGGTCCGCTCGTCGTAGCGCTTGAAGGCGCCGCCGCCGATCGTCACGCCATCGCGGATCAAGAGCACGAAGTTCCCGTCCGGCGGCGCGAAGGCTTCCGGCGGATAGCGGTTGAGCTCGGCCGCCGCACCCTTCTCATCAAAGTAGCTGCCGTAGCGGCTGTCATATTCATGAATGAGCTCGTCGATCAGCGGTTTGGCCTGCGGATCCAATGGCGTTGTGTAGAGAAACGTGTCGCTCATGTCGTCGTTACCCGTTGTCTTCGGAGAGGAAGGTTTCGGCGAGCTGCACCCAGTAACGGGCAGCAGGCGCTATGATGGCGTCATTGAAATCATAGTGGGCGCTGTGCAGCGGCGCGCTCTCGCCGTTGCCGATGAAGAGATAGCTTCCCGGCTTTTCCTTCAGCATGAAGGCGAAGTCTTCGCTGGCCGTTCGCGGACGGAAATCGTCCTCGGTCAGGCTGCGGTCGAATGCCTTCAGTGCCACGCTTTTCGCGAATGCCGTTTCATCGGGATGGTTGATGAGCGCCGGGAAACCGCGCCGGTAATCAACTTCAGCCGTCGCGCCGAAGCTCTCCGCCTGTGCGCGAGCCAATGCCGGAATGCGGGTCTCCAGCCTTTCGCGAACGCTCTCGCTATAGGCGCGCATGGTAAGCTTCAGCTCGACGCTTTCGGGGATGACGTTAGAGGCCGATCCGCCATGGATCGACCCGACGGTGACCACCGCCATGTCCTGCGGATCGACATTGCGCGAGACGACGCTCTGCAGTGCCGTGATGAGGGACGCGGATGCGAGCACCGGATCGACGCCGCGATGCGGCTCGGCACCATGGCCACCCTTGCCGACGATCCTGATCACCGCCTGGTCGACCGATGCCATGGCCGCATTCGCGACGAAGCCGAAATGCCCCGCGGGAACGCCAGGCCAATTGTGGAGCCCGAAGATCGCATCGACAGGAAAGCGATCGAACAGACCTTCGGCGATCATCTTGCGCGCCCCAGCGCCAATCTCCTCGGCCGGCTGGAAGATCAGCCGGAGCGTGCCATCGAAGCGGCCACTCTCGGCGAGATAGCGCGCGGCGGCCAGCAGGATGGTTGTGTGCCCATCATGTCCGCAGGCATGCATGACACCGGGATTGCTGCTCGAATAGGCAAGGCCCGTCGCCTCCTCGATCGGCAGCGCATCCATATCGGCGCGAATGGCAAGCTTTTTGCCACCGCTTCCCTTCCTCAACGTCGCAACGATGCCGGTTCCGGCAATGCCGTGTTCGACGTCATAGCCCCATGAGGCAAGACGCGAGGCGATGAGCTTGCTGGTCCGATGTTCCCGAAAGGCCAGCTCCGGATATTGGTGAAGATCACGGCGCAGCTCGATGAATTCGTTAAGGAATGAGGCAATGCCCAGTTCCACACGATCATGCTTTAGAGGTGTTTGAGCTCTTGCGTTCATCAGAGGTTTCCCCAGCGCTCAGGCGCTGGCGGCCTTTCGCTGGTCTGCATCGCCGTCGCTTTCGGCATAGCGGCTGGTGCGGAAGGGCAGTCCCAGATGATCGCGAAGCGTTTCGCCCTTCAGCTTCGGATCGAAATAGCCGCGGCGCTGCAGGATGGGCAGGACGTGATGCGCGAAGTCGTCAAAGCCTTCAGCGATCACGGGGAAGCCGAGAATGAAGCCGTCGGCAGCCTCCTCGTCGATCCAGCGGATGATCTCGTCGGCGATATGATCGGCGGTTCCGATGAAGGCCGTGCGCGGCGTTGCCGCATCGAGCGCCACCTCGCGCAGTGTCAGGCCGTTCTCACGCGCCGTCTTCTTGATCCGGTCGGTCGTGGCGCGGAAATTGTTGCGGCCGATATCGCCGAGTTCCGGGAATTGTTCATCCAGCGGATACACGCTGAAATCGTGGTGATCGAAGAACCGGCCGAGATAGCGCAGGGCCTCCTCGATGGTAACAAGACCCCGGATTGCCTGATACTTGGCTTCCGCCTCCTCCGCCGTCGCCCCAACGATCGGGCCGATGCCGGGATAGATACCGATTTCCCTGGCGCTGCGGCCCTGAGCGATGGCGCTCTGCTTGAGCTGCTTGTAGAAGGTCTTTGGCTCCTCGATCGGGCCGCCATTGGTGAAGACAGCGTCGGCGTGCTTTCCGGCAAGCTTTATGCCGGAATCCGAGGCGCCCGCCTGGAAGACGACCGGCTGCCCCTGCTTCGAGCGGCGGATGTTGAGCGGCCCTTCGATGCGGAAGAACCGCCCCTTGTGATCGAGCCGGTGCATCTTTTCGAAGTCGGCATATTGCCCGCTGTCGCGGTCGCGGATGAAGGCATCGTCATCCCAGGAATCCCATAGCCCCTTGGTCGCGTCGATATATTCCTCGGCGATCTCGTATCTTAGCTCATGCTCGGGATGCTCGCGCCCGTAGTTGCGCCCGGATCCTTCGAGCGGCGAGGTCACGGCATTCCAGCCGGCGCGGCCGCCGCTGATGAGATCGAGCGACGCGAACTGGCGGGCGATGGTGAAGGGGTCGCTATAGGAGGTCGAGACCGTACCGACGAGACCGATCTTCGACGTCGAGGCGGCCAGCGCCGACAGGATCGTCAGAGGTTCGAAACGGTTCAGAAAATGCGGGATTGACTGCTCGTTGATATAGAGGCCGTCGGCAACGAAGGCGAAGGCGATGCCCACGTTTTCGGCCTTGCGCGCCGTATCGATGAAGAACTGAAGATTGGTCGATGCATCGGCCGGGCCGCTCGGATGCTTCCAAGCGTTCATGTGGCCGCCCGGGCCTTGCAACATGATACCGAAAGTGACGTGTTTCTGAGCCATGATGTGTCTCCGGAGCGCAGTTAGGCAGCGAGTGAAAGGCGTTCTTTGGCGAGGAGCTCGATCGACGCCAGACGTTCGCTCGGCGTCAGAGCCGGCGTGTCGAGCACGAATTCCTGGACGCCATATTGGGAGTGGAGGCCGTCGAGCGCGTCGCGCACCTGGCGTGCCGTTCCATGCAGGACACTTGGGATCTTCTCCTCGGTCCTGAATTCGGCGACGCCTGCCTGTCTGGCATATTCTGCGGCCTGCTCCTCATTGCCGACATTCACGGTCTGACCGTTCGGCAGGAACAGCTTGACGATCCGCAGATCGCCGACCCGCTGGCGGGCCCGTTCGGCATTCTCGGCGGCAAAGGCGGCGAGCGCGAGGATCGGAACATCCCCTCCGGTTGCCTGGGCGTAAGCATCAAAGGTACGCTTGAGATTGTCGGGATCGCCGTTCAGATGCCCGGCGAAAACCAGCCGCCAGCCTTTCTCGGCCGCGAGAAGCGCGCTTTCGACACTGGCGCCCAGCAGAAAGCGTTCGGGCTTGACCGGCGGGATCGGCGTTGCAGCGGCGCGGTCTTCACGCGTCTCAAAAGCGAGGTAAGCGTTCAGGTCCGAGAGCTGGTCGGCAAAGCTCGGCTTCAGCGCCGGATCGATCGCGACCTGCAGCGCGCGCGTCGAATATGGAAAGCCGCCCGGCGCTTTTCCGACGCCGAGATCGACACGCCCCGGCGCAAGAGACGAGAGAACGTTGAAGGTCTCGGCAACCTTGTAGGCGCTATAGTGCTGCAGCATCACTCCACCGGAGCCGATGCGGATCGAGCGCGTCCTTGCCAGAAGATGGGCGATCAGGACCTCAGGCGCCGAGCTTGCCAGATTGCTCATGCTGTGGTGCTCTGCCACCCAGAAACGGTGATAGCCGAGCTCTTCAGCGGCGGTCGCAAGCTTGACGGCCGCCACGAGCGCTTCGGCGGCATTGGCGCCCTCTTCGATCGGGGCCTTGTCGAGCAGGCTGAGAAGATATGTCATCACGACGCCTCATTTATTTCTATATTGTCTATAAAATCAGTAGATAATTGCCATCGTAAGGAACCGCTTTCTCTTTGGAGTTGAAAGAAGGGAAAAATCGACCGTGCCGCTCGCGCATGACGGCGTTAGCGTCGGCCTGCGCGAAACACCGTCTTCATCATGGAAAGGATTGTCATGCCCGAAGCACTGGAAAACGTAAGGATCACCCTGGCGTCACGGCCGAAAGGATCGCCCGTACCGGAGAATTTCCAGATCGAGCGGCAGCCGGTCCCCGCCGCGGCGGAAGGTGAAGTGCTGCTGCAGATCCTCTTCCTGTCGCTCGATCCCTATATGCGCGGACGCATGGATGACGCCAAATCCTATGCCGCGCCCGTCGGCATCGGGCAGGTCATGGAGGGCGGTACCGTTGCCCGCGTCATCCGCAGCCGAAACAGCGATTTCGCGCCCGGCGATCTCGTCCTGTCGCATTCGGGCTGGCAGACCTATGCGACGTCAAACGGTGAGGGGCTGCGCAAGCTCGATCCGCAGCAGGCGCCGCTGACAACCGCGCTCGGCGTTCTCGGCATGCCCGGCTTCACCGCCTATGCCGGCCTGCGCAACATCGGCAAGCCACAGCAAGGCGAGACCGTCGTCGTCGCTGCCGCCAGCGGCGCTGTCGGTGCGGTGGTTGGCCAGATCGCCAGGATACGCGGAGCCCGGGTCGTCGGCATTGCCGGTGGGGCCGAGAAATGTGCCTATGTCAGCGGCGCGCTCGGCTTCGACGTTGCCATCGATCACCGCGCGAAGGACTTTACCGCTCAGCTCCTCTTGGCCTGCCCGGATGGAATCGACGTCTATTTCGAGAATGTCGGCGGCCATGTCTGGGAAGCGGTCTTCCCGCTTCTGAACGACTTCGCACGCGTGCCCGTCTGCGGGCTGATTGCGCATTACAACAATGAGGCGGCGGAGGGATTCGACCGCCTTCCCGGCTTCATGCGCGCCGTTTTGCGCAAGAGCCTGACCGTGCGCGGCTTTATTCAGCGCGAGTTCGCCGCGCAGCGGCCGGATTTTCTTGAAGAGGCATCCGGATGGCTGGCGGACGGCCGCCTGAAATTCCGTGAGGATATCGTCGATGGTCTGGACAATGCGCCCCAGGCTTTCATCGGCCTGCTGCAAGGCAAGAATTTCGGGAAACTGATCGTGCGTGTGAGCGAATGATTGGCCGGCGAAAGCCTCGGGCTGCGGTCCATGGCCGATAGAACCTGTGCGATCGTCCACGCGCTGCCAAAAATCCAGCAATCGCGTCAATTTTAGCTATTCCTGAAACGAGATTTGATCGTTCATCCGCCTACTTTAGGTTTTGCTAACCCCGTGGCGATGACATGCTCGAATTGCAAAACAAGGTTCTGGAACGCATTGCCAAGGGCGAGCCGCTTGCGGCAACGCTGGAGGCGCTTTGCCTGCTGGTTGAGATCAGGCTTCCGGAGGTCAAATGCTCTGTTCTTCGGGTTGAAAACGGCAGACTCCATCCGCTCGCAGCCCCGTCCCTGCCCCATTCCTATAGCCAGGCTCTCGACAATCTGGAGGTCGGACCGGCTGCCGGGTCGTGCGGCACGGCCGCCTTCTACGGTGTCCCTGTTATCGTCACAGATATCGCAACCGATGGCCGATGGGCGGCCTATCGCGATCTGGCTCTGCCGCTCGGTCTTCTGGCATGCTGGTCCACCCCAGTGATCAGCGCAGGCCGGGTCATCGCAACCTTCGCTCTTTATTTTCAGGAGTGCCGGCGTCCTGACGATGGAGACAAGGAAATCATCGAAACCTGCACGCATCTCTGCGCCATCGCCATCGAGCGCGATGAAAGGGTCCGCGAGCGCGAACGTCTGACCTACACGGACGCGCTGACCGGCGAAGCCAACCGCGCACGGTTCAACGAAGTGCTGGAAGAACTCCAGACCGCCAACCGCACCTTCGGTCTGCTGCTTGCCGATATCGACAATCTCAAACTGGTCAACGACACCTTCGGGCATGGTGCAGGCGATGCGCTGATCCGGACGGTCGCCAGGCGCATCGCATCGGTCGTTCCGCCGGAGCGGACTTTCAGGCTGGGTGGCGATGAGTTCGCCGTGATCCTCGATGGCGGCGGCATGGAGGAGCTGGCAGCCTGTGGCGATGCCATCCTTCGCGCCGTCAAGCGGCCCGCCCAGTGCGACAAGCATGTGGTCTTCCCATCGATGACGGCGGGCGGCGCCGTTGCCGGAGATGGTGATCCCCGCCAGAATGCCGATGTCGCGCTTTATCACGGCAAGTCCCGGCACCGCGGCCAGTTCACCGCCTATTATCCCGGCATGGGCACCGCGCTGACGCGGCGTTTCCGGGCCATTCGCGATGTTGGTATCGCGCTGGCGGAGCGGCGTATCGAAGCGCATTACCAGCCAATCGTCCGGCTGGACACAGGCGAGGTCGTCGGCTTCGAAGCGCTGTGCCGTATGCGCACGCCGGCCGGCGAGACGGTCGCGGCGGCCCATTTCCATGAGGCGATGCTGGACGGCGAGATCGCCTTGCAACTGACCGAACGGATGCTCGACATGGTGACATCGGACATGCGCCGGTGGCTTGATCTCGGCCTCCCCCTTCAGCATGTCGGGATCAACCTTTCGGCTGCCGATTTTCATACCGGCAATCTCCGAGCGAAACTGGACGAACATCTCATCGGCAAAGGCGTGCCGCTGGACCATGTGATCCTGGAGGTGACGGAATCCGTCTATCTCGGCCCCCGCGACCACACGGTCGGCGACGAGATCCGGGCGCTTCGGGAACAGGGCTTGCGCGTCGCGCTCGACGACTTCGGCACCGGTTATGCCTCGCTCACCCACCTGCTGACCGTCCCCGTCGATATCATCAAGATCGACAAGTCCTTCGTCGATCGCCTGATCAGCGAAGAACCGGGTGCCGCCATCGTCGAAGGACTGATCGGCATCGCTCACAGACTTGGCATCAAGGTCGTTGCCGAGGGTATCGAGACCGAAGAGCAGGCATCGCATCTTCTCGCCATGGGATGCATTCTCGGCCAGGGTTTCGTCTATTCCCGCGCTGTCGGGTTTGATGCCGCCACCGAACTCCTGAGAACCAGGGGTCAAAAGCCCGACGACGCCGGTGAGAACAACCGGCCTCCACTGCGCCACGACCGCCTTAGCCGGGCACTTTGAAGCAGGGGGCGCCTTCGTCACGTTACAACCTTGAAATCGCTCTAGCTCGCGACACCTAACCCGTGAAAGCGAGCCCATGACGCAGATATCTCATTCGACACTCACCCCGGCGCAGGCGACCACGGCGTTGCTGAACTTTGCCGATACGCTCCTCAGCCTGCTTGCCGGCCTCCGGGACGAAGACCGCGCCCAGATGGGTGCACTCATCACCGATGTGTCGCAGACGCTGCGGCGCCTGGCCGACGATATCGCCGGCGGCGACCCTGATATCGCATTCGAAGTCATGAGATCGGCCGCGCGTTTGATCAGCGTTCTCAGGCTTGCGGTCAACCGGCGGCCTGCCGGATCCCGCCTGCACTGACCCGAGCCCGGCATTCCCGTAAATAATTGCCGGCAGATAGGAGTCGGCGATGGTTGAGACAGCGAGAAAATGACACGCTATCCGATGTTCAGCCCGCAATTGCTGATCAGCTTTGTCGCGGTTTGCGAGACCAGCAGTTTCACCCGCGCCGCCGATCGCGTCTCGCTGTCGCAATCGACCATCAGCCAGCAGATCCGGCGGCTGGAGGAGCTGCTGGGAAAAGCGCTGCTCGAGCGGACGTCGCATGAGGTGCGGCTGACCGAAGAAGGCATCAAGCTGCTGAGCTATGCGCGCCGCATCATCGCGCTCAACGAAGAGGCGCATGACGCGCTGACGGGGCCATGGAGAGATGGCGTCTTGCGGCTCGGCATGCCGGAGGATCTGACCGTACCGACCATCGACCTTCTCGCCGAATTCAAGCGCGAGCATCCGCATCTGCGGCTGGATGTCTCAAGCGGCCTCAGCCGCGAGCTGCACCGGGCCTATCTGCTGGAAGAGCTGGATCTTGTGCTCGTCAAGCAGGTGCGCGTGCATCTGCCCCGGGCCGCGCGCGCCGAGCCGCTGCTCTGGTTCGACAGCGAAAAGTATCCGGCGATCGAACAATCCCCGGTGCCGATCGCCGTCTTTCCTGTCAACGGCCTTTACCGCGAAGAACTGTGCGAGACGCTTGAAGGCCTCGGCCTCAGGTGGCGCGTCGGCTATAGCAGCGGCGGGCTCGCGGCGCTTGCCGCAGCCTCTGCCGCTGGCCTTGGCGTCAGCCTCCTGCCGGCAAGCTGCCGGCTTCAGGGGCATCGCGTGCTGGGTACCGCCGAGGGTCTGCCGCCGATCGAGAATTTCGAGCTCGCGCTGTTTTACCGCGACACCGCCTCGCCGCTCGCCCTCGATCTCGCCGAGCGTCTCATTTCCTTTTGCGGCCTGAAGCACCACTGATCATTCGCAAATCGAATAGTCACCATTGTCATATGTCGCTGCCATCGCGCCGCGTCATTTCCTAAAATGGCCTCATCCATTTCATGCACGACGATGAGGAGACGATCATGCACAATGCCGTATCGCAAAGCCGCAGAGCCTTCCTGAGCCGAACCGGACAGGTGACGACAGCCGCAGCGCTTGCGGGCCTGACAGGCGGCATGAGCCGCGAGGCCGCAGCTGCCGATTGCGCCAGCGAAGCCGATGTCACAGCCATCACCGATAACCACTACCTGCTGACGGATGTTCGCCTCGAAGACGGTTTCGAACGCGACGGCGATATCGTCACCGGAACCCGCACGTCGCTGAATACGCTTGAAATCAAGGACGGCAAGATCGCCGCGCTGCACGCAGCCGGCACTACGCTTCCATCTGGCGTCCCTGTCTATCAGGCCAGCGGCCAGCTGGCGCTGCCGAAGATGCGCGACATGCATATCCATCTCGACAAGACCTTCTACGGCGGTCCGTGGAAGGCGCCTCTGCCCCGTCAGGGCAAGACGATCATGGACATGATCGCGCTTGAGGAAAAACTGCTGCCGCAATTGCTGCCGACATCCGAGCAGCGGGCCGAGGGTCTGATTGCGCTGATCCAATCCAAGGGTAGCACGGTCGCCCGCAGCCACTGCAACATCGATCCGGTCAGCGGCCTGAAGAGCCTGGAACACCTGAAACTCGCGCTGGAAAAGCACAAGGACAGCTTCGATTGCGAGATCGTTGCCTTCCCCCAGCACGGCCTGCTGCACTCGAAGGTCGATGGCCTCATGCGAGAGGCGATGCAGATGGGCGCCGCCTATGTTGGCGGTCTCGACCCGACGAATGTCGACAGCGCCATGGAAAAGTCGCTCGATGCGATGTTCCAGATTGCGATCGACAGCGGCAAGGGCGTTGATATCCACCTGCATGAGACGAGCCCGGCCGGTGTCGCCGCGATCGACTACATGATCGACACTGTCGAGAAGAACCCTGTGCTGAAAGACAAGGTGACCATCAGCCATGCCTTCGCGCTGACGACGCTTTCCCCGGAAGCGCTTGACGAAACCGCCGCGCGGCTGGCGGCGAACGGCATGACCATCGCCTCCACAGTGCCGATCGGCGGATTGACGATGCCCTTGCCCCAACTCAGTAAGGCCGGCGTCTTCGTCATGACCGGCACCGACAGCGTCATCGATCACTGGTCGCCATTCGGCAGCGGAGACATGCTGGAAAAGGCCTATCTCTACGCCCAGCTCTATCGTGGTTCCGACGAGTATCACCTGTCGCGGTCGCTTGCCATTTCGACCGGCGGCATCCTGCCACTCGACGCCGATGGCAATCGCGCCTGGCCGAAGATCGGCGACGAAGCGGGCTTCACGCTTGCCAGCGCCAGCTGCTCCGCAGAGGCCGTCGCCCGCGTGTCGCCGCGCAGCGCAACGTTCCACAAAGGACGCCTCGTTTCCGGCGGCGTCGCCAAGGCGTCATCCTGATAATCGATGCATGACGCGCTGCCCGCAGATAGCCGCAGCGCGTCATGGCTTGCTCCAGCAAGTTTAGTTCCGGCCGCCGTTCTTGTGGCCGGAGTGTCGCTTCGTGTTGAGCAGCGCCGAGGCGCTGCGCCGCAGCAGCGATTTCGGCCTCTTCTTCCGCGGGATCAGATCGATATCGCTGACAAGCTTGGCGCCGCCGTCGCGGCGTTCCAGGGTGATCTTGCGGCTGTGAAATGCTTCCAGCTCGACCCGATGCGCGACGCTGACGATGGTGACTTTCGGCAATTCGCGGATCACGGTTTCCATCATCTGCTCCTGGCTTTTCTCGTCCAGAGCCGACGTTGCCTCGTCCAGCACGATGATATCGGGATTGTGCAGCAGCAGGCGCGCGATGGCCAGCCTCTGCTTCTCGCCACCCGACAACGTCTGGTCCCAGGGCGCGTCTTCCTCGATCTTCTCACCGAGATAGCCGAGCCCGACCGCCTCCAGTGCCGCCAATACTTCCTCCACCGTCCAGTCATCGGCGGCACGGGGATAGGCCGTTGCCCTGCGCAGCGTCCCGGAGGGGATGTAGGGCCGCTGCGGCAACATGAACAACCGGCTGCCGGCGCGAAAATTGACGCTGCCGCGCCCCCACGGCCAGAGGCCCGCAATCGCCCTGACGAGCGTGCTCTTGCCCGAGCCGGATTCCCCGGCAATCAGAACGCGCTCGCCGGGTTCGATATCGACCTGGGTTTCCTTAACGACGGACGTCCCGTCATCGAGCGATACCGAAAGCTCGTTCAGGCTCAAAATGGCATCCCCTTCCGTCTCCCCGCGCTGGATGCGGCCGATCGAATCGTTGTTCTCGGCGCGCTCAAGGCCGTCCAGCGACATCATCAGCGAGGCGATACGCCGGGCACTGGCATTCCAGTCCGCCAGCCGCGGATAGTTGTCGACCAGCCAGCCGAATGCCGCCTGCACGATGGTGAAGGCCGAGGCCGCCTGCATCACCTCGCCAAGCGTCATGCTGCCGTCGAGAAACTTCGGAGCGCATAGCAGGATAGGAACGACAGGTGCGATGAGGCTCGATCCCTGCGATACCAGTGTCGTACGCATATGCTGGCCCGCAAGCAGTGCCCATTGCTTTAGAACCTTTCCGAAGGTGCGGTCGACGTCGTTACGCTCCTCTTCTTCGCCGCCGAGCAAAGCGATGCTTTCCCCGTTTTCCCGCACATGCGTCAGCAGATAGCGAAACTCGGCCTCTGCCTGGTTCTTGACCTCGGAGACGGCAACGAAACTGCGTCCGATAATGGCGATCGACGTGGAGGTGATGCCTGCATAGAGCACGGCGGCAATGACCAGAAAGCCCGGTATGGTGACCGTCGAGCCTGCAACCGGAAGCGTCAGCGCACCGCCGATGGTCCACAGCACCACGATGAAGGTCGAGGCGGACAGAAATGCCACGAGCACGCCGGCAACGAAATCGACCGGCGATTCCGTCGCGATCCGCAGATCCTCGGAAATGCGGGCTTCCGGATTTGCGTGATCGCCGCCGATCAGGTTCAGTTGGTAATAACGGCCATTCGCCAGCCAGCGCTGGATGACGGCCGATGTCAGCCAAGAGCGCCAACGCCGCTGCATCATCATGCGAACGGAGACCTGCGCCGTGACGAGTGCGACACTTGCAAGCACCAGCGGCAGGAATACCGCGCTCAGATAATAGATGGTGCCTGCATCGCGCGTCTCGATCGCGTCGAAAATATGCCGGTTCCAGAGGTTGATCCCGTACTGGAGGCCGACATTGAGGATGATCATCGCCAAGAGGCCGATGGAGCACGGCCATGACGATCGGTCGCCGTGACGGCCCCAATAGCCGCGGGCGCTGATCCAGAACCGCCGCAGCAGATAGCGCTTGCGCGCATGCTCGGCTTCTTCCGGCGTCAGTCCCGGATCGGGTTCAACGGCATCCGGCGGCGGTGGAGCCTCGACAACCGGCCCCACGCCCTGAGGCGATTTCGCGGCGCCATCCGGTTTGGCACCGTCGACCGATTTCGGTTTCAGTTCTGCTTCGGTCATGAGCCGACAACGGCGCAAAAATCAAAAGGTTTCACGCCGGCCGGACAATTTGGGTCGCGCCCGCAAGACGTCCTCTAGAACAGCGGTGCGTGCCGGTTGACGTCCTTGTAGAGCAGGTAGCGGAAGCGGCCGGGGCCGCCTGCATAGCAGGCCTGCGGGCAAAATGCGCGCAGCCACATGAAATCGCCGGCCTCGACTTCCACCCAATCCTGATTGAGGCGGTAGACGGCCCGGCCTTCGAGAACATAGAGACCATGCTCCATGACATGGGTTTCCATGAAGGGGATCACGGCGCCCGGTTCGAAGGTGACGATGGTCACATGCATGTCGTAGCGGATGTCGGCGGGATCGATGAAGCGCGTCGTCGCCCATTTGCCGTCCGTGCCGGGCATCGCGCCCGGTTCGTGCTGGTCCTCATGGGTGAAGATGGCGGGCGGCGCCTCCAGCCCCTCGACAGGCTGGAATGCCTTTCTGATCCAGTGGAAAGTCGCAAGCTCCGCGCCGTCATTTTGCAGCGTCCATGCACTGCCGGCAGGCAGATAGGCGAAGGATCCGGCGCGAAGCTGATGGACGCGTCCTTCGTGTCCGATCGCCAATGTCCCCGACACGACGAAGATAGCCGTCTCGGCCCGTGGCTCACCTTCCGGCTTGGTGCTGCCGCCGCCGGGCGCCACTTCCATGATATATTGAGAGAAGGTCTCGGAAAAACCGGTCATCGGCCGCGCGATGATCCAGGCACGGGTCTTTGACCAGTGTGGCAGATAGCTGGTGACGATATCCGTCATCACGCCCCGCGGGA
Organism: Rhizobium sp. 10N427; assembly: GCF_056394605.1. NCBI lineage: Bacteria > Pseudomonadati > Pseudomonadota > Alphaproteobacteria > Hyphomicrobiales > Rhizobiaceae > Rhizobium > Rhizobium sp. 10N427. The sequence continues at coordinate 31,608 of NZ_JBFTID010000012.1, forward strand.
TGACCGCATATGCCGTGGTAAAAACCGCCTTGCCGGAGAGGAGATCGGTCTGCGGCGGAAGGCCACCGGGAGGGGAGTAATACGAGCGGTTTGCCATGGTCATTCTCTCAGCGTTTTCGACGGTTCGGACGGTAGTCTTCGGCACGCGGCGGCTCAAGACCGGTTTTGCAATCCGGCGGATTTTATCGGGCGCATCAGGAGGTGCGGCCCCTCCTAGAAATTCGCAACCAGTCTCGCCTGTGCCGTACTGGATTGCAGGCCCTTGCCGAACTCGCCGGAATAGCTGAGCGTCAGCCAGGTGGATTTGGTGAGTGCTGCGGAGAGGCCGAGCCTCACCAGCAGGGAATCCTGGGGCATCTCGACCCCTTCGATGACGAACGGCGAGCCGCCTGCAAAGGCCAGGCTCGAATACGGCGTCAGGTCGCCGGCGAGATGCCGCCAGCCGAACATGCCGGAGACCTTGACTGGAAGATCGCCCTGCGGCCAGTCGGCCGACCAGCGAAAGCCGATCGTCGAGGCGACGATCGCGTCGTTGCCGTCCGTAGCCGACAAGGCCGCCGCACCGCCGCTCTCGCGGAAGCCATCGCTATCCAGATTGACGTAGGCAAGGTTGGCGAAGGGCTGCAGCTTGATGGCATCCAGCTCCTGCGTCCAGGAGATGCCGGCGAAGACCTGGCTCGTGGCGCTGGCATAGCCGGCGGTCAGCTGATCAGCAAAGGTGCCGAAGGCGATGTCGCGCTGGGTCGATGCGTCGTTGTGAGAATAGATGGCCCCACCGACGAGGTCGAGGGGTCCGAAATCGCCCGCGGCATAAAGACCGCCGTGATATGAATCCGTATCCGCCTGATCGAGGGCATCGTGGCTGTAACCGGCCATCCCGCCGAGACGCCAGTGATCCGAAACCGGCACGTCCCCACCTGCGATGATGCCTGATGTCGTGGTGTCGAGACCGGCGGCGTTGCCATCGCCCTGCCAGCTGTTTGAAGACAGGAAGCCAGCGCTCCAGAATGTTGCCTGGTCGTGCTGCTGATCGGTGCGCGATGCCACTTCCTCGATAATTGCATCGCGGGCAAAGCGGCTTTCCCACAGCAAAGCGCTTTTGAGCGAAGCGTGAACCTCGCCGCTTAGCTGTGAGAAGGCGCTGTTGGCGGTGCTGATATCCAGCGGCAGAACGGCGTCATAGACACCATTTCCCGAACCCAGGGCCTCGACAGCAGCCGCTGTGGAACGGCCGTTCGCCGTCTCCGCGACATCGGCGAACTGCACACTGTTGCGATCCAGCTGCATGTCGGTAGCGGTCGTGCCGTAGGTCAACGTCGGCGACAGGAAGGCGAAGTTGCTCGTGACGTCATCGAAGGTGCCGGTGATGTTGCCGGCGCTGAGGATCGTGTAATTGGTTGCCAGCCCGTAATTGCCGCTCGCCGCCCTTATATCCAGCGTGCCGCCCTGGATATCGACGGCGCCTGTCGCGTCCACCTTGTCGGCAGCACCACTGGCGTCGATATCCACCTGATAGGTCGAGCCCGCGCGAAACGTCAGCCCCCCCGTTACCGCAAGCGTTGCAATCCCCGGGCCAGGCGAAAGGATGCCACCCGAATTCACCGTCAGGCCACCGACGACGCCGCTGCCGGACAAAAGGCCGCCGCCGAAAATATCGACCGCGCCGGATATCGTTCCGTCATTGACCAGCGAGCCGCCGGACACCGTTGCCGGCCCGCTGATCGTCCCAGTGTTGGCAAACGTGCCTCCGCTGTTGACGAGTGACGCGATGGTGCCGTCGTTAGAGGCGTTGCCAGCGTTCGTGACGGCGCCCGCGACCGCCCCGCTATTGTTGGTGAAACTGCCTGCTGCCCCAACAGCGACGTCATCGAGCGTTGCGTTGTTGACGACGCTGCCGCCGTTGACGGTCGTCGCCCCCGTGACTGCACCACCGCCGTTGTTCGTGAACGTGCCGCCGTCGTTCTGAAGCGAGGCGACCGTGCCCGCATTGGTCACGGTGCCGGAATTCTTGATCGCACCGGCAGTTGCGCCGCTGTTGTTGACGAAGGCGGCGACCGCAGCGACATCCGCATCGGTGATGACAAAATTGTTGGTGACAGCCCCGCCTGTAACAGTCGTCTTACCCGTCACCGTCCCGCCGGCATTGTTGGTGAAAGCGCCGCCGGTGTTGGTCAGGGCATCGATCGTACCGGCATTCGATGTGTTACCGGCATTGGTGACGGCGCCGGCCGCCGCGCCGCTGGCATTTGTGAACATGCCATCTGCACCGACATTGACGTTGTGAAGGGTGGCATTGTTTGTCACCGTGCCGCCCGAGACGTTGGTGCCGCCGGTAACGACGCCGCCGAAATTGTTGGTGAACGACCCGGCGTCGTTCTGAACGGAGCCGATCGTTCCGGCGTTGGTGAGCGCGCCGGAATTCCGGATCGCACCGGCCGTGGCTCCATTGTTGTTGACGAAGGCGGCAACGGCGGCAACGTCCGCGTCGGTGATGACGAAATTGTTGGTGACCGTGCCGCCGGAAACCGTGGTTTTCCCGGTCACCGTGCCGCCGGTGTTGTTGGTGAAATTGCCCGCCGTATTCGTCAGAGTGCCGATCGTCCCGGCGTTGGAAGCCGTCCCGGCATTGGTGACCGTCTGGGTGATGGCGCCATTGTTGTTGACGAACGTCCCGCCCGCGGAAACATCGACGGCATCCATCCCGCCATTGTTGGTCAATGCGGTCGCCGTTCCGACCACGGCGCTGTCGAGCGTGCCGTTGACCGTCACATTGCCATTGTTGAGCATCAGGCGGCCGTTGAGGTCGCCATCGACGGAAAGCGCGCCGCCATCCAGGCTGACATTCGAGTTCAGTATGCCGCCCGCATTGATGCTGACGCTACCCGAGCTGATCGTGGTGCCGTTCGTCGTATTCAGCACGCCCGTATTGGTAATGGTGACATTGCCGCCGCCGACATCGAGCGTTCCAACAGAAACGCCATTTGTGACCTGCGGAGATCCGGTGTTGACGACAGCGGTGTCGGCTGCGCCGGGCGCGGCAGGCGTCCAGTTCGAACTATTACTGAATTCATTGTCCGAGCTGCCCGACCACGCCGATTGGGCAAGGCCGTGCACAGGCAGCACCACGGAAGCCAGCGCCGTGAACAGGCCTAGACGGCGGGAGAATGCCGGAAGCAGTGGTTTCATCAGGTCGGCCGACGCTAGCAAGCACCCGCCATTCGCCGGCGGGACGGTTAACAATTCCTATCCGAGCCTGGTTAATGAAGTCTTACATCGTTGGGTTGAAAGCCCTTTGCCGAATCCTGATCGACCGGACGGGAAACGCTGAAACCGGCTCGCTAGTGGACGGCCGGCTCCGAGTCATCGAGGAAGGACGCGATCCCGTCGCGGGCGATGGTCGCCAGGAATTCGTCGAACGCATCGCGGTCGGTCTCGAACGGTTCGTCCCAGCGGATCAGGTCTTCCGACTGGGTCACGACTTCCATCGTCCAGTCTTCCTGGCTGCCCTGGGTCCGGAAAATGTCCACAAGCACGGTGACACCATCTTCCGTGAATTCACCTGACAGCTCCGAATGTTCAAGCTTCGGTTCCTTGGCCTTTTTCGCCACTTTAATCTCCTGCGCCATCCGGCGCATGTTCGGGACACTTTCAAACGTAGCTAGGTGTCGTGCTGGCCGGTGTCAACCGGCGCTTCCCTCGACAGCAGCCAGTTGACCACTTCCCGGAAAGGCATCAAGGCTGGCAGCCATGACGACGAAGCTTATAAGCGGACCGGAGAACAGCCAGCTGGATATTCCCCGGAGCCACCAACCGCTGATCATCTTCACGGATGGCTCCTTCGAGCCAGGTGCTGCCCACGCGGGATGGGCCTTCGTCGTCTATGCGGATGAGGTCGAGGTGCTTGCAAGCGCCGGGCGCTTCCCGGCTGCGCCAGGGAATAATGCAGTCGAACTGACCGCAATCCTGAACGCCGCTCGATGGCTCAACGCCCATGCCGCTAACCGGCAGGCCGTCATTCTGACCGACTCCCGCTATGTGCTGGAGGGCTGCAATCGATGGCGTTTCATCTGGAGAAGCAACGGCTGGAAGAGGATCGAGCCTGACAGCCGCCGCAGGAAGCGGGCGATTGCCGATCGCGCGCTGTGGCAATCCCTCGATATCGAGCTTCAGCAGAACGACCAGATCACCGTCAACTGGTGCAAGGCGCATTCCGGCATCGCTGGCAATGTTCGCGCCGACGCGCTGGCGACACAAGCGCGTCTGGCGAAGACGGGCGACAATATCAGCGCTTCAATATGAAGACCGCCTTGCCGCCTTGAGACGCCTCGATGCCCTCCTTGGTCCGCTTCAGCATCAGGCATTTTTCCGCAGCCTGCGGCTCGGTCCTGATGCAGATCCCGTCCGCCACGGCTTTCCAGGTCGGGTGAATGCTGACCATGCTGTCGCTGATCGTTCCGCCGCCATCCGGTTTGAAAACCAGGATATTCGATACCCGGCGCTTGACGACATACATTTCCCAGGGATTGCCGTCGGCAACCACGCGCGCCAGAGACTCGGCAGCATACGCGCCGGGTGCCGAAAGCATGGTAATTGCGACGGCAGCAGCGGCGAACAACCCGCCGGAGGATTTTTTGGACATCAGTGACTTTCTGAGCGTTGATGGGGCCTGGCGCCGATTGCACGCAATCGTCACCGCAACGAGGCGCAAGGATGAGTCGAGCGCGCCTGTATCCGGTCTTGCCATTCAACATGGCATTTTTGAGTCTGCCGCGACCTGTTTCAGATGCCTGCTCACCACCTGTCGGCGGTCGGCCATCTGAGATGCGGATCACTCGCGTCCAAAAGAAAAGGCCGGGCGAACAATCGCACCGACCTTTCTTTATCGCTTCAGCCTCGTGCCAGTACATCCGTGGTCACTGTCTGAGCGATGTCATGGGGTTAGTCTATTCCGCCTGCATGGATTTGCAAGCACGGTTTGATACCAAATTCGGCTAGGATCGCGGCCCGCGCTGTATCAGGCAAGCTTCTGGCGTCCATAGAGCAGCAGCATGCAGACGATGACCGCGCCGTAAATCAGCTGCCGTCCGGCTTCCTCGATCTGCATGACGGAGAGGATCGATTGCAACAGGGTAATCAGGATCACGCCTGCAACCGTCCCGAGATATGAGCCCTTGCCGCCCAGTACATGGGTGCCGCCAAGAACGACAGCGGCAATCGACGGCAGCAGATAGGCATCTCCCATCGATTGCGAGGCCTTCGACGCATATCCGGCAAGCAGCACGCCGCCGAGCGCGCTCAGTGCACCCGATATGACAAAGGCGAGGAGCGTGATCCGGCGGGTATCGATGCCGGACATGTAGGCGGCCCGTTCACGGTTGCCTATGGCGTAGAGCGAGCGGCCAAATGTCGTCCGCGTCAAGAGGAAAACGGTGAGAATGCCGGTGACGAGCCAGACGAGCACGCCGTTTGGAATGGCCGGAATGAGGTAGCCGGTAGCAAGAAAGCGCATCGCTGGAGAGGCCGCGTCCTGCGGCGCGAAACCGCCGGTATAGACGACCATCAGACCCTGGACGACGGCATTGGTCGCGAGCGTGATGATCATCGATGGAATACGCAGATAGGCAACCGCTGCACCGTTGAAGGCGCCGATTGCCGCACCACAGAGGATACCGAAGGGGATCGCAACGATCGAGCCCGCCGTACCATAGGCCGTTGCCGCACAGGCCATCATCGCGCCCGCCGTCACCACCCATGGCACCGAGAGGTCGATCTGGCCGAGCAGAATCACCATCATCATTCCCGTCGCGATCACCCCAAGAAACGAGGCGACCTTCAGCTGCTGCAGCAAGTAGTCGGGAGACAGGAAATTCGATGAGTAGATCGAGCCGCCGAGCAGCAGCAGAATGATGCAGCCGAAGGCGATGGCGACGGCCGGATCGACGCTGCGAAGACGGACCGGAATGATCGACTGGCGCATGTAGGATGCATCCTCACTCATTGGAACCACTCCAGCCGGTTGCGAACGCGGGCAAGCCCGATGCAGCCGATGCTGATCGCCGCCATCAGCACGATCCCCTGGAAAAGGGGCTGCCAAAGCGGATCGAGGTCGAAGACGAACAACAGGTCGCCGATGGTGCGGAAAGCCAGGGCGCCGAACACCGCGCCGATGGCGCTGCCCTTGCCGCCGGCCAGCGACACGCCGCCAAGCACCACGGCGGCAATCGAATAGAGCGTATAGGCGTTGCCGCTCGCAAACGCCGCCTCGCCGGTATAGGAGAAAAAGGTCAGGTATAGGCCGCCGATCGCCGATAAGAGCCCGGCCAGCGCATAGGCTGCCAGCTTGGCCCGCTTGATCGGCATGCCCGACATATAGGCGGCGTTTTCGGACGAACCCGCGGCATAGGCCGCGCGGCCAAGCACCGACCGGCTGAACGGTACCCAGATGATCAGGATCGTCAATGCCAGGACAATCAGGCTGGTTGGGAAAATGCCGAACAGCTTGGAGGTGAAGGCATCGGCCAGATCCTCGTTCACCGATCCTCCCGGAGTCGGCCGCAGCAGCAAGGCGAGGCCGAAGAAGATGGCACTCGTCGCGATCGTCGTGACGATCGGCTGCAGCCTGCCGAAAATGATGATCAGGCCATTGAGCAGGCCGCAGGCAAGGCCGGTCAGCAGCACCGCGACAATGCCAAGACCTGTTTGCAGCGGTGTGCCGACCACGAGCCACGACGCAAGGCAATTGCAAAGGATCAGGATCATGCCGGCCGAAAGGTCGATGCCCGCGGTGATGACCACGAAACACTGCGCCATGGCGACAAAAGCAAGCAGCGTTGCCTTGTTCGACGCCGTCTGAACGACATTCGGCGTGAAGCCCGCGGGATGGTTGCTGACATAGATCACGAACATGACGAGGAACAGCGCCGCGGCAAGCAGCGTGCCCTTGTGCTGAACATACCAGAACCGCCAGTCGCTTGGAGACTTCGCGCTCATTGCCCGATCCTTTGTTCGACGGCCTGCGGATTGATGTTGAGTGCGCTGGCGATCAGTTCATGCTCGTTGATCTCTTCACCTTCGAGCGAGCGGATGACTCTGCCGTCATACATGACCAGAACACGGTCGCAGCAGCCGATCAGCTCATCGTAGTCGGTCGAGTAGAAGATGATTGCCGCGCCATCATCGGCAAGCTTGCGCAACAGCGCGTAGATTTCCTGCTTGGTGCCGACGTCGATGCCGCGCGTCGGATCGTTGAGCAGGGTGATCTTCGGGCGGTTCATCAGCCATTTGGCGATGACCACCTTCTGCTGGTTGCCGCCGGACAGGGCCCCCACCGGCATGTCGATCGTTGCGGCCTTGATTGCAAGGAGCTTCAGGAGTTCGTCGATCCTCGCCTGCTCGGCACTGCGATCGATGACGCCATGCCTGGAGACGCTGCCGAGTGCGGCAATCGACAGGTTTTCGCGCACGGTCATCGGCAGCATCAGCCCTTCCGTCTTGCGATCCTCAGGGATCAGCGCAATCGACGTGCCGCCCGACTTTGCCTGTTTCGGGCTCCTCAATGCCACCGGCTGACCGGCAACCTCGATACTGCCCTTGGTGTCGCGAAGCACGCCGAACAGCGCCAGCAGCAGTTCGCGCTGCCCCTGCCCGTCCAACCCGCCGAAGCCGATGATCTCGCCGGGGCGAATGTCGAAGCTGATATTTGACAACCTGTCTCCCCAGGAAAGCCCGCGGCAGGAGAGCACCGGGGCGCGATCGGCCGGTTTTGCAGGCTTCGGTGGAAAGACATTGGTGTATTCGCGGCCGATCATCAATTCGACCACCTGCTGATCGGTCTTGGTGCCGGCGGGATACGATTCGATGCTGCGGCCATTGCGAAACACCGTGCAATCGTCGGCGAGCGCTGCGATCTCGTGCATGCGATGGGAGATGTAAACGAGTGCCATGCCTTCCGAACGCAACCGCTTCAACACGCCGAAAACCTTCTCGACATCGGATTGGGTCAAGGCCGACGTCGCTTCGTCCAGGATCATCAGCCTGGGCTTGCGGGCCAGCGCCTTGGCAATCTCCACCATCTGGCGGCGCGACAGCGGCAGGTCCTTGACCAGCGACGAAGGATGAATGTCGGATGCGCCGGCGCGTGCCAACGCTTCTTCGGCTATCGCCCTTTGCCGGCGCCGGTCAATCAGGCCGAAGCGTAAGGGCGGGTTACTGATGACGATATTGTCGGCAACCGACAGGTCCGGGATCAGCGACAGCTCCTGAAAGACGCAGACAATACCGGCAGCCGTTGCTGCAGCCGGACTGGCGAAGGAGACCTCGCCGCCATCGAGCAGTATGCGCCCTTCATCGGGCGCGACGGCACCTGCCATGATCTTGATCAGCGTCGATTTTCCAGCTCCGTTTTCGCCAAGCACGGCATGGATGGCGCCGGGCCGGATAGCGATGCTCGCATCCTTCAGCGCGATCACACCGCCATATCGCTTCGATACGCCGTCCATCCGGAAAAACGGTTCAGGCAAATTCATGCGTCCACCTCCCGCGGTCGCAGCAACAGCAAGGCTGCGGGCGCGAACGCCCGCAGTCAATATGGCAAATTGGACCGCTTACTGGTTTTCCTTGCTCTGCCCCATGATTTCCTGGGCGGTGAAATTGATGCCGCAGGTGGGGAAGGCATTGCCGACGAAGAAATTGTCGGATTCCTTCGGATAGTAATCCTGGCCTTCCTTGAAATCAGGATCGGACACGAGCGCCGTCGGCAGCTTGATCGCCTGCGGGATCACCTGCCCCTCAAGAGCAGCAATCGCCGTCTTGATGGCGACGGCAACCTGGGCCGGGCCAGTGCCGGCCGACGTGCATTTCAGGCCATCGCCGGCATGGGCAGCGCAGAGCTTGCGGAAGCCGTTTTCGGTCTCGCCACCAAACGGCACGAAGGGATGCTTGGCATCGATCATCGCCTGGACGACGCCGGTATCACCGCCCTGGGCGGTAATCCCGTCGAACGGGCCGTTGGTGGCAATTGCGTCGGCCGTGGCCTTCTGCGCGACGCCGTCGTCCCATTTGCCGACGACTTCGGTCACGTCAAACTTCTTGCCGGATGCGGCGAGCGTTTCCTTGATGCCATCGTGGCGGTCGGTATCGACGGATGTGCCGGCTACGCCGCGAACTTCGAGAACCTTGCCGCCCTGAGGCATATGCTTGACCAGCCAATCGCCCCAGATGACCCCGAGACCTTTCTGGTCGACGTTGACGTTGATCGCGTCCTTGCTGTCGAGCGTGTTGTCGAAGGCAACCAAGACGACACCGGCCTCCTTGGCGCGCTTGATGACCGGGCCAAAGGCTGTCGGGTTCTGCGCATCGACGACGACGGCGTCATATCCGGCGTCAATGAAGTTGTTGATCGCCGATATCTGTGCCGGCACGTCCTCGCCGGTGGAGACGACCTTGAACTCCTTGAGCTTTGCCTTGACGTCAGGCTGCGCGGCATACGCCTTCGCCGTCTGCACCATCTGAATGCGCCAGGTATTGGCGATATAGCCGTTCGCCAGCGCGATGCGGTACGGGCCTTCTTTCTTGGGGAACTGCAGGAATTGCGTATCGGACGCCCATGGCGTCATGCATTGCGGATCGGCGGCCGGGCCGGAGACGACTTTCGGCTCCGCATAGGCAGCACTGCACAAAAGAGCCAGCATGGGCGCGGCAAGGCCAGCGAGCCGGATGGACTTCGCTTTCAACGACTTGGGCATGAATGTCCTCCTCCACGAGGCGGATCGAAGCCGCCTCTCCAGTATGATCTGATTGGCATGCTTGATCCGGAAGGCTCCATTCCCATCCATATCCGGAACGGCAAAAAGGTAACATAGTTGACAGCGCTGTCAAATTCTATTTGCTAGCGCTGTCAACTATGGCATAACTATAGATATTCTGACTTCGCATAGAGAAATATATCATACCGGAGAATTACTTCATGCGACGCGTGACATTGGACGATGTTGCAAGTCTTGCGGGCGTCAGCCCGATTACCGTGTCACGGGTACTGCGCAAGCCCGATGCCGTCTCCGAGGGCCTGCGCATGCGTGTCAACGCCGCGGTGAAGGAGCTCGGCTACGTGCCGAATATCGCCGCAAGCCGGCTCGCCTCTGCCCGTACTCACGCGATCGGCGTCATCGTGCCGACGCTCTACAACGTGATCTTTGCCGAGTATCTGTTTGCCTTGCATGAAGTGCTCGTCGGCGCCGGCTTTCAGGTCATTGTCGTCAATAGCCGCTATTCGGAACTCGAGGAGGAAAATGCCGTCAAGGCGCTGCTCGGCCAGCGGGTCGAGGCGATCATCATGGCCGGCATTCACCACACGGCACATGCGCGGCAGCTGCTTGCTCATGCCAATATGCCCGTCGTCGAGACATTCGAGCTCTCCGACGATCCCATCGATATCAATATCGGCATGTCGCAGGAGAAGGCCGGCTGGGCGGCGACACGCCACCTCATCGAGCGCGGTTTCCAGCGCATTGCATTCCTCAGCGGCAATCTCGATCATCGTTCCCAGTCGCGTTTCGATGGATACCATCTGGCGATGAAGGAGGCGGACTATCAGAGCCTGGAGCTCGTGACGCAGAAACCCCGCCACAGCTCCATCGCGCTTGGCTCGGCACTTTGCGCCGAGATGTTCGAACGCGGCAACATTCCCGAGGCGATCTTCTGCACCGACGACAACCTTGCGCTTGGCGCCATGCAGGAGTGTCGGAAACACAATATCCGGATTCCGAGCGACATCTCGATCATCGGCTTCCACGACCTGGAATTTGCCGCCTGCGCCTCCCCTTCGCTATCGTCCATCGCATCGAGACGCTACGAGACCGGCAGGCTCGCCGCTGAAAAAGTTCTGGCGGCCGTCAACGCCAGCACCGCCCATGGCGCCGAGCAGATCGATCTCGGCTTCAAGCTGATCGTGCGCGAGAGCACGGGCGGACAGCGATCTTAGGCGATCAGGCGGCGTCGAGACTGGGCGGCTGATGAACGACGAAGCGGTTTCGTCCCGACGCCTTGGCGCGGTACATCGCCCGGTCCGCTTCCTCGTAGAGCGAAGCCGAGGTCGATCCCGATCCGGCCCATGCGACGCCTATCGAAGCGCCGAGCGCGATATCGTCCCCCGCATTCCACTGCATGGCGGCGACGATGCGGTTTGCCGCGGTCTCCACCTGCTGGATCGAGGCGCTCCTGTAAATGACCGCGAATTCGTCGCCGCCAATTCGGGATACGAGATCAGCACCTTCGGCGGCAAAATTCAGCCGGCGCGCCGCCTCGATCAGGCAGGAATCGCCGACTCGGTGGCCGAGGCTGTCGTTGACGCGTTTGAAGCCGTCGAGATCAACCAGCAGCAGCGCGCAGTCGGTCGCCAGCCCGGACCCGACGAGGGTATCGAGGCGCTCATGGAACCTGAAGCGGTTCGCCAGTCCCGTCAGATGATCGAAATCGGCACGATGGCGGATTTCCTTCAGCATCATGATCTCGAGCGTCACGTCCTGCTTCAGCCCGAAGATCCGCACCGCCTTGCCGTTTTCGGATTCGACCCGCGCCGTGATCCTGATCCAGCGGCGATTTCCCTTTCGGGTGATCACCTCGGCGTCGAGCGAAAAGCTGCCGAGCTGCTCGATCGCGGCACTGCGAAGCCGCTTCAATTCGCTGAGCGTCTCGGCGGAATACATGGTGACGATCTCATCGCGCACCAAAGGTGTTCCCGGATCGACATCGAAGAGCTCGTAGACCATGTCGGTCCACCACAGGCGCTCATCGGCAAGACTGCATTCCCAGGCGCCGATGCGGGCAGCCTTGGAGCAGCTGTCGAAGACCTTTTTGAGATGATAGACGTCGCTCGCGAGATCGATGCGATCGACCTCAACGGTGTCCGTTCGGCTTGATCGTTTCCTGACCGGGGACGACGACGGCATCATGTTCCTCCATCCCGGCTATGGGATGACGGAAATCTGACATGGATTTATTGACGGGCGGTTTATCAGCCATCGAAGATACACTCTGTTTCTCAGGCTTTATTGCCGCAGTCTCAGCCGCTCAGTCCGCGCAGCTTGATATTTTTCCGGACGGTGGCCGGAGGTGCCTCGAAACGCTCCCTGAACTTTCTGATGAAATGCGAGGAATTCTGAAAGCCGGCGCGAATGGCGATCTCGGCGAGCGGAATCTTCGTGGTTTTCACCAGGCGCATCGCCGCGTCCAGCCGGACGATCAGGTAGGCGGAGGCCGGAGAAGTGCCGACCGCCGCCCGGAACGAGCGCTCGAGCTGGCGGCGCGATAGCCCGCTCTGCGATGCGATATCCTCGATATCGAGCAGATCTTCGATATGCTGCTCCATCGTCAGAAGCGCCTTTTCGACCCTCGCATCGTCGATACTGCCCTGCCCGATCGGATTTCGGGGCTGCATCTCGTTGGCATCCCGCCGTCTAGCGATCTGCAGGATTTCGAGCGCGTTCTTCTCGGCGAACTCTCCGACATGCCGGTTGAGCAGAAACGCCGCCAGATCCGCCGCGCTGCTGCCGCCCGCACAGGTGATGACGTTTCCGTCCTCGACGAACAGCTCGTGCGACGTCACGGAGATGTCCGGGAAGCGCTCGCGAAACTCGCCATGGTGCAGCCAGCTGACACAGGCCTTCTTTCCCTGGAGAAGACCCGCCTCCGCCAGAATGAAACTGCCGGTGCAGAGGCCGATCACCGGCACACCCGCATGCGCGGCATTGACGACATAGGAGACAGCGGCGCTGTCGAGCGCCTCGATCTTCTCGTTGATCCGGCCGCCGACGACCACGATATAGTCGAACTCGGCGGGTGGTTTCAGCGACGCGTTTGGTGGCACGGGTACGCCCGAGCTCGACGTCACGAAATGCTTGTCGACACTCATGACCAACCAATCGCAGGCAATTCTCCCGGAATTGTCGCGCTGATCGCTGCCCAGCCGCAGCGTATCGACGAACAGGGAAAAGGCGCTCAGCGTAAAATTTCGCGCCAGCAGGAAGCCGATCTTCAACTTCAGTGAGTTGGCTCTGTCGCCACGCATATGCAGATCCATCCGGCAGCAAGTTTGTCGCGAGCATATGCGGAAACAGCATTGCGTGCACAAGTGTTGGCGACATTCACGCAGACTGTCCGCGGCGTCTGATCTGCCGAACTTACTCTACGAGGCTCGCCCCGCCATCGATGACAAGGCACTGCCCGGTCATCCGCGAGGCGCGGTCCGACAGCCAGAGGATCGCATCGGCAATATCCGATGCCTCAGGAATGCTCTTCAGCGGTGCTGCGGCAATCAGCCCGGCCTTGAACTCACGGTAGGCATCTTCGCTGAGCCAGGAGAGCGCCCAGGAAGTATCGACGAACCCGGGGCAGACGGCGTTGACGCGGATATGCGGCGCCAGCGTCCGCGCAAGGCCGCGGGTCATCGTGTTGACGGCCCCTTTCGAGGCTGCATAGGCCAGCGACGAACCAGAGCCCGAGATGGCCGAGTCCGACGAGACGTTGACGATCGACCCCAGCGGCGCCTTCTGTAGATAGGGGACGGCGGCGCGGATCATCTGATAGGTGCCGCTGACATTGACGCGGAAGATCGCTTCGAAATCTGCAGCGTTGGATGCATTGAGATCTCCGGCTGGGGCCTGGCGCGTGACGCCGGCATTGTTGACGAGCGCGTCGATCCTGCCGAAGCGGCGGATCGTCTCGTCCGCGATCCGTCGGCAATCCGCATCCCCGGCAATATCACCGGGGATGGCGATCGCGTCGGCTCCCGCTTCCAGGCATTGGCGGACCACGTCTTCCGCGCCTGTCCTGTTGCGGCTGTAGTTGACGGCAACGTCGTAGCCGCTGCGGGCAAAGGCGATCGCCGTTGCCGCGCCGATACCGGATCCGGCACCGGTGATGATGACAGTTTTCCTGCTGCTCATGGTCTGCTCCTAGATCCGGATGCGCTGCTCGCCCTCGTCGAACAGGCAGACCTTTGCAGGATCGTAGGCCAGATGGACCTGCTGACCGGGCTGCACGACCAGCCGCTCATGTGCCTGGACGACGACCTGATGCTTGCCGACGCTGACGATCACCTCGGTGCTGGCGCCGGTCGGCTCGACGAGATGGACGATACCGGCCACGCCCTTGTCCGACAGGACGATATGCTCCGGCCGGATGCCATAGTGGATCCTGCTTTCCTCGGCTGGCGCATTCGCAGGCAGGGGAAAGCTGATGCCGTCGAGGCTCTCGAACGCCCCTCTAACAACCGTCCCCTCGATGATATTCATCGCCGGAGAGCCGATAAACTGCGCCACGAAGATGTTGGCGGGATTGTCGTAGAGCTCCAGCGGCGTTCCGGCCTGCTCGACGATGCCGGCGCGCATGACGACGATGCGGTCCGCCATGGTCATCGCCTCGACCTGATCATGGGTGACGTAGACTGTGGTGGTTTTCAAGCGCTGGTGCAGCGCCTTGATTTCGGCGCGCATCTGGACACGGAGCTTGGCATCGAGGTTCGAAAGCGGCTCGTCGAACAGGAACACCTTGGGATCGCGAACGATGGCGCGGCCCATGGCGACGCGCTGGCGCTGGCCGCCGGAGAGCTGGCGCGGATAGCGTGCCAATAGATCCTGAAGCCCGAGGATTTCGGCGGCGCGCATCACTTTGCCATCAATCTCGGCCTTCGGCACCTTCTTCAGCTGAAGTGCGAATTCCATATTTTCCCGGATCGTCATATGCGGATAGAGCGCATAGTTCTGAAACACCATGGCGATGTCCCGGGATTTCGGTGCGACGTCGTTGATGACGTTGCCGCCGATGGCGATCTCGCCGCCGCTGATATCCTCAAGTCCGGCGATCATCCGCAGAAGCGTCGACTTTCCGCAGCCGGAGGGACCGACGAGGATGACGAACTCGCCGTCCGGAATATCGACGGATACATCCTTGATAACGCTGGTCTGGGCGTAGCTCTTGCTGACGCTGCGGATTTGCACGGAGCTCATTCGGGTCCAATCTCCTGGAATTACTTGACGGCGCCTTGGGTGATGCCGGCGATGAATTGCTTGGAAAGCACGATGTAGAGAAGCGTGATCGGCAATGCGGCCAGCGTCAGGCCGGTGAACATCACGCCCCAATCTGTGGTGAACTCGCCGATGAAAACAGTCAGGCCCTGTGGCAATGTCTTCAGATTGTCCGAGGTGATCAGGATCAGCGGGAAGAAGAAGTCGTTCCAGATCGGCACCGCATTCTGGATTGCCACGATCACCATGGCTGGGCGCGCGAGCGGTAGCATGATCTTCAGCATGATCCGCAATTCACTGGCGCCATCGATACGCGCGGACTCTTCCAGCTCGCGCGGCAGCGTGCGCAGGAAACCCGTCATGATGAACACCGCCGACGGCAGGCCCATGGCGACATAGACGAGGACGAGGCCGGCATAGGTATCGACCAGATGCAGCGTATCGAGCTGGATGAAGAGCGGGATGATCGCCAGCTTCAATGGCACCGTCATGCCGCTGATGAAGAACATCAGCACAGCGCTGCCGAGGCGGAATTCATAGCGGGCGATCGCATAGGCCGCCATCGTGCCAAAGGTCAGGATCAGGATGATCGAGGCCGCCGTGACTCCGAAGGAATTCAGCATGTAGCGAATGAAATTCGTCTGATCCCAGACCTTCTGCAGATTGTCGAAGCCGAAGCTCTGCGGCAGGGCAAAGGGCGAGGTGAAGATCTCTGCATTCTTCTTGAATGAGGAAAGTACCATGACGACAAGCGGGTAGAGCATGATGAGTGCGTTCAGCACCAGCACTGCCTGAATGAAGCCGTTCTTGATCCACTCGTTGGAATTCTTCATGTCGTTTCCCGAAACTGGCAAAGGGCGGCCTAGAGCTGGATTTCACGGCGGCGCAGGAAGCGCAGCGCCACGAAGGAGAAGCCGGCGACGAAGAGGAACATCAGGACGGCGAGCGCGCTGCCCTGGCCGAAATCCTGGATACCGTTGGTGACGCTGCCGAAGGCCGTGCGATAGAAATAGAGGCCGAGCACATCGGTCGATCCGCCGGGCGATCCTGTCAGCCCCGCCATGACATAAGGGATTTCGAACCAGTTGAAGCTGCCGATGAAGGTCAGGATGCAGACGATCGTGACGCTGGGGGCGATCAGCGGCCAGATGATGCGGCGGAGGAGCACATAGTCGCCGGCTCCATCGAGCCGCGCCGCCTCGATCACCTCGGCGGAAATCCGCTGCATGCCGGCCAGCAGCACCAGCGTCGGGAAACCCAGCCAATGCCAGATATTGGCGAAGATGATGCTCCCGAGTGCGGTATTTTCATTGCCGAGCCATGCCGGTCCCTGGATGTGGATCAGCGCCAGCGCGCCGTTGACGATACCGAACAGCGGATGCAGGAAGAGCTTCCAGAGAAAGCCGACGATAACGGAAGACAGCACCACAGGAAGAAACACGATGACCTGGTGGATGCGGTGGCCGGGCAATCCCTTCAACAGCCCGAAGGCGATGAGGAAAGCGGTGCCGTTTTCGAAGACCATCAGAGAGACGAAGACGATAACATTGTGCCAGAAGGCATTGAACGTCCAGTCGCTATAGGGCTCCTCGAAGAGGACCTTTCGGAAGTTCTCCAGGCCGATGAAGTTCGACGGCAGCAGGCCGTTAAAATCATAAAAGGCAAAACGGAGGGCGGAGAGCAATGGCCAGACGACGAAGAGCGTCATCACGGCCATCGCCGGGAAGAGCAGGAAGCAGATCCACAAGGACCGGCGCTGCGGCAGAAAAGTCGTCGTGCGGCGCCGGTCCTTGTTCATGTCATTTCCCCTGGAAAGGCTTGTACCACTTGGCGAGACCATCGGTCAGATCGGCGCCAAGCTGATCGGGCGTCATGCTGCCGGACATCATCTTCGTAATGTCGTTCTGCAGCAACTCGGAACCCGTGGGCTTCTGGAAGCGGAAATAGACGACGTTGATGTGCGGCATCGCGGTCTCGTTGAGCTTGGCGACTTCTGCCAGCAGCGGGTCCTTTACGACGACGCCCTTGATCGGCGAGATGTTGCCGAGGAGCGCGGTGAACTTGTCGCCGAATTCCTTGGTGCCCATCCAGGCGACCAGCTTGAGAGCGGCTTCCTTGTTCGGCGATGCTGCGTTGACCGCATAGCCGCCGTCATAGAACTTCGTTGCCTGGGGAACATCGCCTGCCTTTGCAGCCGGCGGTGCAATGAAGTCCATGTTGATCTGCGGGTTTTCGCCCTTGTAGGTGGAGATGTCGAAGCTGCCGCCGGCAAGCATGGCCGCACGGCCGCTGACGAAGAGCTGGCCCGCGGTATCGTAATCGATGCCTTCGAAGCCTGGCGACATGTAGTCGCGCAGCTCGAGCAGCTTGTTGAGCGCCGCGATGTAGCGCGGATCCTTGAAAGTCGCCTTGCCGGTCTTCAGGTCGGAGACGAAATCCTGGCCGAGCAGCGGGCCGGTGAAGGAGGCAACGAACATTTCGTTGAACCAGCTGGTGCCAAGGCCGTTGGCGAGCGGAATGACGCCCTTTTCCTTCAGCGCCTTGGAAACGGTAATGAACTCATCCCAGGTGGTGGGCGCCTTGAGACCGGCCTTTTCGAAGACATCCTTGTTGATGAAGAGGCCGAGGGTCTGCGAGGCGAAGGGCAGCGAATAGACCTGGCCGTCTGCACGGTATGTGCCCGACAGGAGCGCATCGGCCGACATGTTTGCCAGCGAGGGCATGTTGGAGCTGTCCTGCTTGACGAAATAGCCTGACTTCACGAACTGCTCGAGCCAGCCATAGGCATGCGTGTGAATGACATCGCCGCCCTTGCCGCCGGCCAGCGCCGTCGAGACGATCGTCGGATAGTTCTCATCCGGGAAGGATTCGAACTTCACGTGGATATCCGGATTTTCCTTGGTGAAGTCGGCAAACAGCTCGTTGTAGGCCGCCTTGTCTTCCTGGCGCCAGGTCCAGAAGGAAATGTCCGTGGCATAGGTGAAGGGAGCGGAAAGCCCCCAGGCAATTGTCGCTGCGGTCAGCAGCCCTGCTATCGATCTCACTCTCATTACGCTCCCCTTTTCGTTTTCTAGGGCGTGTTCACGATCATTAACAAATCATAGTTCTTGCCTTTTGGCTAGATAGTTTGTAAAGCTGCCTAACTATATTTTTTAGCCCACCGAACTTCATGCAGAAGGCATATATTCTATGGCGAAAAGCGGCCTGATCGCAGGCATCGATATCGGCGGCACAAAGACGCATCTGCTCGTCAGCGAAGACGGCAATGTGGTTGCTGATACGGTTGTGCCCACCTCGGACTGGCGAACATGGGACCGGCCCGCCGATGCTGCCGTACTCGCAGCGCTGATCACGGGAACGGCGAAGGCAGAACCTGCCGCTATCGCTGTCGGTGCCCATGGCTGCGATACCGGTCCACATTGCACGCAGATGGAAAGCGACCTCGGCGCTCACCTCACCGGCAAGATCAAGGTCGTCAACGATTCCGAACTGCTGGTTCCCGCAGCAGGCTTCGAGGCAGGTATCGGGGTCGTCTCCGGCACCGGGTCGATTGCCGTTGCACGCAACGGCGAAGGCGAGATGCTGGTTGCCGGTGGTTGGGGCTGGATCCTCGGCGACGAAGGCAGTGCCGCAGCGCTCGTCAGGGAAGCCGCCCGGGCGATCCGCAAGTCGATCGATCTCGGCGAGAGCGGTGATCCGCTTGTCGCCGGTCTGATGTCGAAGCTGCAGACCGACGATGCGACGAAGATCGGCCGCCTGCTCAACGAGACGCGCGGCGCGGCCGTCTGGGGCAGCTATGCCGATGCCGTATTCGACGCTGCCTCGCAGAAATCGCCACTCGCATCGAGGGTGATCGAGGACGGTGCCGCCGCCCTCGCCCGCCTTGTCGGCATTCTGATCAGCCGCGGTGCGGACGCCAGTCACGTCGTCATCGGCGGCGGTGTCGTTGTCGAGCAGCCGAGCCTGTTCGAGGCCTTTCGCCGGGCGATGGCGGAAGTCTCTCCGAAGAGCGAAATCACCCTGCTGCGCGCAGCCCCGGTCAACGGCGCGCTGGCGCTCGCGCGCCGCCTGCTCGGCTGAACCGATTGGATAGACAGAGGAAGCGGAAATGGAACGCATTGGTTACAGAAACGCGGTTGCCCGCCAGCCGGAAAGCCTGGCGGAAGGCCTGAGCGTCGTGCGCGAGGCGCTCGCCAGGCTCGATATCAGCGGATTCGCCGGCAAGACAGTAGGCTTTGCCGGTATCGGCGCCAGCTATCAGGCCGCCATGGCGGGCGCCGTTTACCTTCGCGCGCTGGGCATCCCATCCTTTCCCTATTGCCCGACCGATCTCTACGAAGCGCTAGATAGCGCCGCCGGCGCCTTCGTGGCCCTGTCGGCATCGGGTCAGAGCCGTGAAATCTCAGACGTGATGCGGCTCCGGCCTTCCACGCCGAAGATTGCGATCTGCAGAGGCAGCGAGAACCCGCTTGCCGAACTCACCGGCGCCGTCCTTCCGACGGGGTCCGGTTCCGACAATGGCGCGAGCTCAACGGGCTATACCGGCATGCTGCTCGCCATCGGGCTGCTCTGCGAGAGGCTGGCGGGCGGACGCTCTTCTCCCGAGTGGAACCGCCTGCCAGCCGCTGTTTCGAAGACATTGCAATCCGCCGCGGGGCAAGCGTCCGAAGCCGCAAAGATGCTCGGTGCCTGCAGTTCGATCGATCTCGTCGGCGGAGGGACCGGCTATGCCAATGCCGGCGAAGGTGCGATGTTGATCCGCGAGGCGGTGCGTATTCCCGCCGCCGGATGGGACACAATGAACTATCTGCATGGGCCGATGGAATCGCAGGATCGGAGAACCGGTGTCATCGCCTTCGGCAACGGCCGGGAGACGAAGATCGCCGAGGACATGGCGGGCTTCGGCTGCCCCTCTGTTCTGATCACCAACCGCCACGACATTGCCCAGCGTGACAATCTGGTGGTGATCGCCGTGCCCGGCCTCAACCACCCGATCGCCGATGCGATCATCGAGATCGTCGCCCTGCAGATGATAACAGGCGACATGCAGGACGCCGCCGGGCTGACGAACATCACCTTCCGCTATCGCCAAACCGATACCAAGCTGAAACCGTGGTCGCCGACGGAAGTGTAGGATCAGCCGAAAGACGCTTCCGGCCCCTCGTCCGAGGCCGGGCCGGCGGGCAGCACCAGCGTCGCATCCGGCGCTTCGCCGAGAATATCGGCCAGCGCATAGTCGGCGGCAAGCCGGGTAGCCCCGAGCACGGTGCCATTGACGCCGAGGCTGCTCACCGCAATCTCCGTCGCCCAGGTCAGGTCGCGGGCAACATGACGGACCTCATCGAGCATCAGCGGATTCTGACCGACGCCGCCGCCCAGAACAACGAGACCCGGATCAAAGAAGCCGATGCAGCCAGCGACCATTCTCCCGATATCGGCCCCATGTCTGTTGACCCAGAGGACCGCTTCCTTTTCGCCTGCATGCGCCCGGTCGAAGAGTTCGCGTGCCGTCGCCGGGGGTTCCCCGGCGGTGGCGGGCCATCCGGCGATGCAACGTTCCATCAGCGCATCGGAGCCCAAATGATGTTCCAGGCCCTCGCGCTCCGGCACATGTCCGGCCGACCACGGAAACGGCAGGCGGCCAGCCTCACCCGCGGCGCCATTGAAGCCGCGGAAGAGCTTGCCGCCGATGACGATGCCGAGGCCGATGCGCACGCCGATCTGCAGAAACAGAAAGATCTCGCGGCCCTGCGCCGCGCCGTCGCGAAGCTCGCCGAAGGCCGCGCAGTTGACGTTGTTCTCCAGCAGGATCGGCGCTTCGACGGATTGCCGCAACCGCTGCAAGACGGCTTCCGGCCCCTTGCGGCGGCTCAGCCCCAGCCGGTTGCGCGAGACGATGCGTGGAACGGCGACAGCGATGCTGCGCAGGTTCTTGCTGCGCTTGCCGACCGCCAGGATCGCAGTTCGCGCCGCCTCATCGACGATCTCCGCCACCTCTTCCGTCGTGGCGCGCTGCTGCTTGGCGATTTTCAGTTCGGCGGTTGCGAGCGGCGTTCCGTCGAGCCCCTGCGCGACAGCGCGCACCTGCGCGACACCGACATCGATCCCGAGCACATATCCGGCTTCCGGCCCCAGGGCATAAACCGTGGCCGAACGGCCCATTGCCCCCTGCTGCGAACCGATCGGGGCCACCAGTCCCAATGCGCCGAGCTCGTTCATCACTGCGGTCATTGTCGGCTTGGACAGATTGAGCATCGCGCCGAGCCGCGGCCGGGTGATCGGGCCGGAAGACGCAACGACGCGCAGAACGGAGCGGGAGCTTTCGGTAAGCGGCGGAATGGTGGCTGGCGGCATTGCTTCTCTTTCATCCGGCATTGGCCGGTTGCGTGCAACGCATCGTTCAAATCGCGCAGCATCGAATTTCAAACATCGTCCGTGACCCGGTGTCAATAAAGGCCAGCTTGATGACCCAAACCTCCGAGCCCGATACCAACGACGCCCTGACGGCAAAACTGGAGAGGACGCCGCTTGCGCGCGTCGAAGCCATTGCTGCCCAGTATTTCTGCATCGCCGGCCGCGCTTCGGTACTCTCAAGCGAACGCGACGAGACCTTCCTGATCCAGGCCACGCATGGCCAGCGCGCGATCCTGAAGATCGCCAATACGGCCGAGCGCGCCGATGTGCTGACCTTCCAGACCGATGCCTTGCGCCACCTCGAGCGCAAACCGCTGGCGCTTCCCCTTCCCAAGCCGATCCCGGCCTATAACGGCAATTTTCTCCTCAAGCTGGGTTTCGGAAGCGACCAGCGCTTCGTACGCATGCTGACATTTCTGGATGGCGTTCAGCTCTACAAGGCACCGCGCTCCGTGCCGCAGATACAAGCGCTGGGGCGCAGCCTGGCGCGACTCGCTCAGGCTCTGGCGGATTTCAGACCTGAGCCGCTGCTGCAGAACCTGCTTTGGGACATCTGCAACGCCGCCGCTTTGCGGCCCCTCACCTCTCACGTTGGCGAAGAGCGGCGCAGCCTCGTCGTTTCAGCGCTCGACGGCTTCGAGCGTCTCGCTTCCAATGGATTTTCCGGGCTCCCACGGCAAGTGATCCACAACGATTTCAATCCGCACAACATTCTCGTAGCGGCAGACGACCCTGCGGAGATCACCGGGGTCATCGACTTCGGCGATCTCGTCGAGGCGCCGCTGGTCAACGATCTCGCCGTGGCGCTGTCCTATCAGGCGGGCGGTGACGACGGAATGGAGGCTATCGTTGCGATGCTTCAGGCCTATCATGCGGTCCGCCCGCTCTCCGCAGACGAGCTTTCGGCACTGCCCTGTCTTCTGCGGACGCGGCTGGCGATGACCGTTCTCATCCCGGAATGGCGTGCCAGCCTCTACCCTGAAAACCGCGACTACATCCTGCGCAACCACCCGGCAGCCCTTGCCGGGCTCATTTGCCTGGCGGATCATAGCGACGAAGCGCTTGCCGCCTTCTTCCGGCAGACTATCGGAGACTCAGCATGACCATGGCCAACGCATTCGGAGCCGGCGATTTCGAGCGCCTGAGCGCTGCCGAGCAATCGATGATCAAGCGGCGCGAACGCGTACTCGGACCGGCCTACCGGCTGTTCTATGAGCGGCCCCTGCATTTCGTACGCGGCGAAGGCGTCTGGCTCTACGACGCAGAAGGACGCGCCTATCTCGACGCCTATAACAACGTTGCCTCCATCGGCCACGGCAATCCGGCGGTGCTGGAGGCGATCGCCCGCCAGGCCGAAACGCTGAACACGCATACGCGCTACCTGCACGAAAACATCCTCGACTACGCCGAGGCTCTCACCGCGACATGCCCGGATGAACTCAGCCAGGTCATGTTCACCTGCACCGGCAGCGAGGCCAACGATCTGGCCGTGCGGATCGCCCGCAGCTATACCGGCGGAACCGGCATCATCGTAACGGCGCATGCCTATCACGGCGTCACGGCAACAGTTGCCGCCTTCTCACCCTCGCTCGGCCCCAATGTCGATCTCGGAGCGCATGTGCGCACCGTCGCCGCACCCGATCCTTCGCTTCCGCCTGAACAGATGGAAGCCGCCTTTGCCGACGGCGTGAAGGCCGCAATTGCCGATCTCACACGCCACGGCATCAAGCCGGCGATGCTGATCGTCGATACGATCTTTTCCAGCGACGGCGTCATCCCAGGCCATGCCGGCTTCCTCAAGCCGGCCGTCGAGGCGATCCGGACGGCAGGCGGCATTTTCGTTGCCGATGAAGTGCAACCTGGCTTCGGGCGAACAGGCGAGGCGATGTGGGGATTCCAGCGCCACGGCTTCGTGCCCGATCTGGTCACGACGGGCAAGCCGATGGGTAACGGCTATCCCGTCGCCGGACTGATCGCCAGACCCGAGGTGATCGCCGAATTCGGCAAGAACTCGCGCTACTTCAACACGTTCGGCGGAAATCCTGTCGCCGCCGCCGCAGGCATGGCCGTGTTACGCTTCATTGAGGAGCAGGATCTCATTGCCCATACCCGCGACGTCGGCACCCATTTCCTGCACGGACTCGAAGCGTTGAAGACCCGCTTTCCGGGGATCGGCGATATCCGCGGTGCAGGGCTCTTCATCGGGGCCGATATCGTCGAGAACGGCAGGCCGTCGGCATCGCTTGCAGCGCGCATCGTCAACGGTCTCCGGGAGAGACAGGTTCTGATTAGCGCCAGCGGCCCTGACGCCAACGTTCTGAAGATCCGCCCGCCGCTGGTCTTTGCCCGTGATCACGCCGATCAGTTTCTGGACGCATTGGAGCAGACGCTAGGCGCGATGTGAACGGGCCCGCTACGGCAAGAAGGTCGGGCGGCGGCCTACTGAAGTCTGACGGCATCGGACAGTACCCATTTCTTGTCGAAGAAATCCTTGGTTGGCCCATAGGCGCGGAACATCAATTCAAAGTGCCTTTTCGGATCGGTGGGGACCCAATTGGCATCCTTGCCCTTCGGCGGCCTTGGCCCGAAATACAGATCGATGGAACCATCGGCATTCTTTGCGAGATCCGGAATCTGCGAGGATCGGCTGGCGCGCGAAACGTTCTTGATCAGCGCATGGGTTTTGCGGTCATAGGCGGTCACCGACCAATATTGCTGAACAGGCACATTTGCCGGCGCGTTCAGTTTGTAGGTGTGGCGCCCGTCGAAGGCGCGGCCGTCCTTGTCGCGGATGGAGATCGAGTAGAACTGACCGGCGCCCAGTCTTTTGATGCCGATATAGGCCATCGTGTAGATCACCCCGCGATGATCGACAGGATAGGAATCCGCCTCGTCGAAATCCCTTTGGGCGGCCGTGACGACGTCGGCATAGCCTGGAAAGGTCCAACGGCTGGTCTCGCTGAAAAACGGCGCAAAACCGTCATCGTACTTTGCTTGAAGCAGGGCTTGCGCTTCCTTCATGGCCTTTGCCAGCAACGATTTGACGTGACTATCCGGTTTGAAGGGCTTGCCTTTCTCGATGCCGAGCGACTTCAGCTGATCGATCATGACCCGGTCACGCGCGATCCACGGCTCCTCCTGGACGACACGATTGAGATTGTCGAAGAAGCGCGCGTCCCATTGGATCGTCGAATCGAAAACGATGTCCTTCACATCGCTGAACACGGTCTGAGGGGGATTGGCCGCTGCCGAGAGCGGATAGACCTTCATCTTTTTTCCATATTCGATGGAGGCCTCAACATCGGCGGTGTCATGGCTCGCCATATTGGAGCGGAACAGTATATAGCCGCCGTAGACATTGGATTTCAGCGGGATGTATCCGTCAGGCGGTGTTTCCTTGTAATCAGGCGGTAGGATGAGGAATTTTCCGCCCTTTCCCTTGTCCGCGCCGAGCAGACCGGCATCTTCAAGCGGCTGCTGCCAAACCGTAACAATATTGCCGTTGAAGGAACCCTTCGCCTCTGCTGCAGGAAGATCGAGAACGAAAGGCCCGTCTTTCGTGTCGAAGAACGCCATGAAGTAAAGCGCATCGGGATTTGGCGTCAGCGTCTGGTTCTTCCAGTCGAGCGGTTCGCCCCAATAGATGACCTGGCCGACCTTGCCCGGTGTCTTGTTCAGCATCTCCTGCCGCATCAGATCGTAGTTGACGGCAGGCATGCCCCAGACGACGGCCTGGACCGCCTTTCGCTCGATCTCGCGATCGGTAATCTCGCTTCTCGCCTTGTCTGCCGCCATCGCTGGCAGGCTCGTCAACAATAGCAGGCATAGTGCCGGTAGCAGCTTCATCGGATTGCCCTCCACTTTGCACCAACGATAGCGCTGCGAAGAGGGAACATAAGTACGCAACGGTAAACGCCTCTGACCGGACCGTAAATTTACAGCGGTTTACCGTTGCGTACTTACGCGTGCGGGCGCGATGCCTATTGTGCCGACGTTGGGGATCGATGGAGCCGGAATGAAGATATCAGCTGTTTTCGCCATTGTGCTGCTGCTCGCATCCTGCGGACATCCGAGCGGCGTCATGACCCCTGTGGTGCTGACGGCGGCGACGCCGAAGACCGCGCAGGTCGATATGCTCGTTGCCACGACGCGCCAGCCATCCGGCGACCCTGCCACACTTTTCAACGGTGAGCGCAGCCCGAAGCCCTATCTCACCGACATTTCCGTATCGCTTCCGCCTGGCAGGAAATCCGGCGAGGTGCAATGGCCGAAACGCCTGCCGCCGAATCCTGCGACCGACTTCGCGGTGACCCACGTCCAGCCGATCGCGACGGTGCCCGAAGGGCGCGTCTGGTTCAAGCAGCATATCCAAGGCGGCCATGCGCTGGTCTTCATCCACGGCTTCAACAACAAATACGAGGATTCCGTCTTCCGGCTGGCACAGATCGTCCATGACAGCGGCATGCATGCCACGCCGATCCTCTTCACCTGGCCGTCGCGCGCCGAAGTGACGGGCTATGAATACGACAAGGAAAGCACCAATTATTCGCGGACCGCGCTCGAACAGACGCTTCGCGTGCTGGCGCAGGACCCCGAGGTGAAGGACATCACGGTGCTTGCCCACTCCATGGGAACATGGCTGGCGATGGAGTCTCTTCGGCAGATGGGCATTCGCGACGGCCACGTGAACCGCAAGATCCATAATGTCATTCTGGCATCGCCTGATATCGATATTCAGGTCTTCGCCAAGCAATTCGTCGAGATGGGCGAACCGCGGCCGAAGTTCACCATCTTCGTGTCGCAGGACGACCGGGCGCTGGCGCTGTCGAGCTTCATTACCGGGCGTGTTTCACGCCTCGGCGCCATCGACCCGTCCAAGGAGCCGTATAGATCGAAGCTCGCTGAGGCCTCCATCACTGCCATCGACCTCACCCAGGTCAAATCCGGTGACCGGCTCAATCATGGCAAATTCGCCGAGAGCCCGGAGATCGTCCAGCTGATCGGTCAGCGGCTGATGACCGGGCAGACCCTGACGGACTCCAACATCACTCTCGGCCAAGGCGTGGCGGCGGTCGTCGGCGGCACGGTGCGCACGGTCGGAACGGTGGCGGGCACGGCGGTGGCGGCGCCACTGACGATCGTTGAACAACCGGCGCACAGGCCCGCGGACTCGGACGTCGGAGCGACCTTGCGGGAAGACCAGCAATCCAAGCCGCTGACGCAATGAGCCGGCCGGTTTAGTCCAGCATTTACGCTCAGTTACGCCGGGATTTACTGTTACGTACTTCCGCCCGCTACTGAAAGGAACAAGTCTCCTGCGGCGTCGCCTGACGACGATCAGAAGCCGGAGGCGCGGCCGCCCGGCACAAGGGAGACTGCAATGTTGAACGATCCATCAGCGAGGAGAGCGTCATGACGGTATCTCTTCAGAAGAAGCTGTTCTCGGCGGCGGTTGCCGCCGCCATGACGCTGACATCGACGACCTTCCTTTCGCCAGCAAACGCTCAGCAGGCAGCGCCTGCCGCCAGCACGGCTGCGGCCAAGCCCAATATCCTCGTCATCTTTGGCGACGACATCGGCCAAACCAATATCAGCGCATACTCCTTCGGCGTCGTCGGATATAAGACGCCGAATATCGACAGCATCGCGAAAGCGGGCATAATGTTCACGGACTACTATGCCGAAAACAGCTGCACGGCAGGCCGCTCGACATTCATCACCGGGCAGACCTGCCTGCGCACCGGCCTCTGCAAGGTCGGCGCGCCGGGCGCCCCTGTCGGCTTGCAGGCCGGCGACATGACGATCGCCCAGGCGCTGAAGCCGCTCGGCTATGCCACGGGACAGTTCGGCAAGAACCATTTGGGCGACCGCGACGAGTATTTGCCGACCAACCATGGCTTCGACGAGTTTTTCGGCAATCTCTACCATCTCAATGCCGAGGAAGAGCCCGAAGCGCCGTATTGGCCGAAGGATGATCAGGAGTTCCTTAAGGCTTATAATCCGCGTGGCGTCATTAAGGCCTCTGCCGATGGTGAAGTCGAGGATACCGGCGCATTGAACAAGAAGCGCATGGAGACAATCGACGACGAGACGACCGCTGCCGCAATCGATTTCATGGGCCGTCAAGTCAAGCAGAACAAGCCGTTCTTCACGTGGATGAACACCACCCGCATGCATCTCTTCACCCATGTGCGTGAATCCATGCGTGGTCAGAGCGGCATGCCGGGCAACGAATATGGAGATGGCATGGTGGAGCACGACGGCGACGTCGGTAAACTCCTGAAGGCACTCGACGATCTCGGCATCGCCGACAACACCATCGTTGTCTACACCACGGATAACGGGCCTAATCAATTCTCCTGGCCGGATGCGGCGACAACGCCCTTCCGCAGTGAGAAGGATACCAACTGGGAAGGCGCTTTCCGCGTGCCCGCCATGGTGAAATGGCCCGGACACATCCAGCCGGGCCAGATCTCGAACGGCATGATGTCCGGCCTCGACTGGTTCCCGACACTGCTCGCGGCAGCGGGCGATCCCGACGTCAAGAAACGCCTCCTTGATGGCTGGCAGCCACAGGGCAGCACCACGACGTTCAAGAACCATCTCGATGGCTATAACCAGCTGGACTACATCACCGGAAAGTCCGACAAGAGCGCGCGTAGCGACTTCTACTACTTCGACGACGATGGCGATCTGGTCTGCATACGCTACGACGACTGGAAAGTTGTCTTCAAGGAGCAGCCTGCGTCCGGTGGCTTTGCAGTGTGGCGTACGCCTTTGATCACTTGGCGCATTCCCAAGCTGTTCAACCTGCGGATGGACCCGTACGAACGCGCCGATACGGTTTCGGACCAGTATAACGACTGGCTGACTCGCAACGACTATCTGCTGGTCAAAGGCCAGCTGAAAGCCGCCAATTTTCTGGAGACCTTCGTAAAATATCCGCCGAGCCAGCGGGTCGCCAGCTTCAACATCGAGGGCGTCCGCGCCCAGGTGGACAAGGCGATCGACCAGTCCTTCAAGGATCGCGGCATCGAGAAGTAACAACGACGAAGGAGGCGCGCATCTGTGCGCGTCTCCCATTTCCCGTTATTCCTCGAGGGTTTCATGACGGCACGCGACGATATCATTGCGCTCGGCAAACGCATCGGCCAGTCCATCATCGGCCAGGACGCCATGGTCGAACGGCTGCTGCTCGGGCTGCTCGCCAACGGTCATCTGCTCGTCGAGGGGCTGCCAGGGCTTGCCAAGACGCGGGCGATCAAGAGCCTTGCGAAGAACCTCGCCGCCGATCTCTCACGCGTTCAATTTACGCCCGACCTGCTGCCCGCCGATATCACCGGGTCGGAGGTCTACTTCTCCGAAGGCGGAAAGGGCGAA
Source organism: Rhizobium sp. 10N427 (assembly GCF_056394605.1). Classification (NCBI taxonomy): domain Bacteria; kingdom Pseudomonadati; phylum Pseudomonadota; class Alphaproteobacteria; order Hyphomicrobiales; family Rhizobiaceae; genus Rhizobium; species Rhizobium sp. 10N427. The sequence continues at coordinate 60,422 of NZ_JBFTID010000012.1, forward strand.
TTCAAGTTTCAGCAAGGACCGATTTTCGCCAATCTGATCCTCGCCGACGAAATCAACCGGGCGCCAGCGAAAGTGCAATCCGCCCTGCTCGAGGCCATGGAGGAGCGGCAGGTAACGGTCGGCGGCAAAAGCTATCCTCTGCCCGGCCTCTTCATGGTGATGGCGACGCAGAACCCGATCGAGCAGGAGGGTACCTATCCTCTCCCTGAAGCGCAGCTCGACCGCTTCCTGATGCATGTCGAGGTCGGCTATCCCGACGAAAAGTCGGAAGCGCTGATCATGCAGCTCAACCGGAGCGAAGAGAACGCTGCTCAGACGACAGCCAAACCGCCGGTGGTGGAACGTCTGAGCGAGCAGTCGGTCTTCGATGCCCGCAGGGAAATAGGCGCGGTCACACTGTCCGATCCCGTCGAGAAATATATCGTCGCCCTGGTATTCGCGACCCGTTATCCGGACCGCTACAACAAGGATCTTGCCGCTCTCCTGCAGGTCGGTGTCAGCCCGCGCGGCGGGATCGGCCTAGACAAGGTTTCGCGATCCTACGCCTGGCTCCGGGGCCGTGACTACGTGACGCCCGATGACGTGAAGGCCGTCGTCAACGACGTGTTCCGTCACCGGCTGATCCTCTCGTATGAAGCCCATGCCTCCAACACGCCTGCCGATCAGGTAATCGACCGCATCACCGAACTGGTGGCCGTCTCATGAAACAAGCGCCGTTGGCAAACGATGGTGTTCATATCTCGACCGAGCAGCTTGTCGCACTCGAAGCCCGAGCCCGCGACCTGACCTTCGTGCAGAAAGCCAGAAGCCACCAGCAGATGGCCGGGAGCATGCAATCGGCTCTGCGCGGCCGCGGTCTGATCTTCGAAGAACTGCGCGAATATCTGCCTGGAGACGACATCCGCTCCATCGACTGGCGGGTGACGGCGCGGACATCGCGGCCCGTGGTCAGGATCTACGGCGAAGAGAAGGAGCGGCCCGCCATCCTCGTCGTCGATCAGCGCATCAACATGTTCTTCGGGAGCCGCCGGTCGATGAAATCGGTGACGGCGGCTGAAGCTGCGATGCTCTGCGCCTGGCGCATCCTCGGCTCCGGAGACCGGGTCGGCGGTTTCGTCTTTGGCGATACCGGCATCAGCGAAGTCCGCCCGCATCGCAGTCGCAATGCCGTCATTGCTCTTGCCGATCGCATTGCCGAGAAGAACGCGCGGCTTTCGGCAGCCTATGCGGATGCGCCTGCGTCAACCGCGCTTGACGATGCGTTGCGCCAGACGGCCAGCGTCGCCCGCCACGATCATCTGGTGATCATCGTCAGCGACTTCGATGGCCATGGCGCCATGACACGCGACCTGCTGTTGCAGCTTTCCGCCACCAATGACGTGATATGCCTGCTGATCTACGACCCGTTTCTGCTGGAACTGCCCGATAGCGGCGAGATCGTCGTTAGCGGCGGAGCATTGCAGGCGGAACTCAGCCTTGGCCGCAGCGCCGTTCGCGCCGCCATCGGCAAATTCGCCACCGATCGCGGCAACGAATTGCGTGCCTGGCAGAAAGAACTTGGCCTTCCGATGCTGCCGATTTCCGCGGCGGAAGAAACGGCGCCGCAGCTGCGCAAACTGCTGGAACAATCGGCCTGGCGCCAGCGGAGGCGCTGATGGAACCGGCCGCGAAACTCGATCCGATGACGGAAACGGCGCTGCGCTCGCTGCGCGACATTGCGGTGCCGCCGCCGGTATCCTGGATGCCGCAGACCTGGGGCTGGGCCGTCCTGGCGGCGATCGCATGTGCGCTCGCTCTCGCTTGGGTCATCCTTGCAGCTCTCCGGTACCACCGAAATGCCTACCGCCGAGAGGCTATGCGGCAGCTTGATCAGATCGAAAGCAGCACCGCGAAAGCAAAGCCGGCCCTTGCGCTGCGCGAAATCGCCGAACTTGTGAAGCGCACTGCCCTCGCCGCCTGGCCGCGAAAGGACGTGGCGGCGATCGATGGCGCAGACTGGGTTCAGTTTCTAAGCACGTCGGGAGGTGCCGGTAAGGCGCTGAATGGCGTTCTCGACGATCTTGAATACCGGCCGGATGCGGCGCTTTCTGCCCTTGCACCGGGCACCGTCGAAGATGCGGCTCTCGGCGCCCGCCGCTGGATCGAGAAACATCATGTATCAGCTTGATCTTCCCTGGCTGCTTCTTCTCCTGCCGGTACCGCTACTCGTCTGGTGGCTTCTGCCGCCAAAACGCGAGACCTCGACATCGGTCCGCCTGCCCTTCTTCGACCAGGTCGCGCGGGCAGCCGGCGTGACACCGAGCGAGGGTTCGGTCGTCGCGCGGCGAGGATGGGTGCAGACCGCCGTTCTCGCGCTTGCATGGTGCCTCATCGTCATCGCGCTGGCGCGCCCGCAATATGTCGAGCCCCCGATCGAGAAGAAGGAGCCGCAGCGCGACATCCTGTTGGCACTCGACCTGTCGCAATCGATGGAGGCGAAAGACTTCCGCACGCCACAGGGCGCGCTCGAATCCCGCATCGATGCCGTCCGCCAGGTCGTAGCCAGTTTCATCGGCAAGCGTGGCGGCGACAGGATCGGGCTGATCGCCTTCGGTGATGCGCCCTATCCGCTCGCTCCGTTCACCATGGATCATGCCCTCGTCCGCACGATGGTCGAAGACCTGATGCCAGGGATCGCCGGACCGCGAACGGCGCTGGGCGACTCTCTCGGCCTTGCCATCCGCATGTTCGACAAGACCACGGTGCCGGAGAAGGTCCTGATCCTGCTGACTGACGGCAACGACACGGCAAGCAAGATGCCGCCCCTCAAAGCCGTTGAAGTGGCCAAGGCGAAGAACGTCACGATCCACACGATTGGCATCGGCGACCCTGATGCCACCGGCGAAGACAAGCTCGATCTGGCAACCCTGAAGCAGATCGCCGCCAGCAGCGGCGGCCAGTATTTCTTCGGCGGCAATCAGCAGGAACTCGCGGCCATCTACGACACGCTCGACAGCATGACGCCTGAAGATCAGAAAGTTCTGACCTGGCGGCCGCGCACCGAGCTTTTCCATTGGCCGGCCACAGCCGCAGCCGTCCTGCTCGGCGGCTACTATCTGATCTCCGGCGGCGCGGGGCTGGTCAGGCGGAGGGCGCCCGGATGATCGCCGATTTCCATTTCCTGCGGCCGTGGTGGCTGCTTGCACTGGCTCTGCCCCCTGTGATCGTCTGGCTGGCACATCGCGCCGGAGACAGCAGGGCCCGCTGGAGCGACATGATTGCCCCGCACCTCCTCGACAGCCTGGTCATCGAGCCCGACCGCCGACGTCATCTGCGGCCGGCCTGGATGATCGCGGCTCTGGCCGCGTTGACCATCCTCGCCGGTGCTGGGCCAACCTGGCATCGCGAAGCGCCTCCCTTCGTCTCGGATTCGGCCGCCCTCGTCATCGCTGTCGATCTATCGCCGACGATGGACGCCGTCGATATCACGCCAAGCCGGCTGGAGCGCGCCAAGCTCAAGATCCACGACATCCTGACGGCCCGCGCCGGTGCCCGCACCGCGGTGGTCGCCTATGCCGGGACGGCGCATCTCGTCGTACCGCTGACGGAGGACCAAGCGCTCATCGAAACCTATACCGATGCGCTGGCGACACGCATCATGCCGAAACCCGGCAAGGATACTGCCGCCGCTCTGACGCTGTCTGGCAGCCTGCTTCGCGCGGATGGCAGTCCCGGCACGATCCTGCTGATGACCGACGGCATAGAAGAGACGGCTGCCGGCGCTGCCGGGAAGACCGGCAGCGCCCTGATCGCCCTTGGCATCGGCACCGCCGAAGGCGGTCTGGTCAAGCAGGCGGACGGCAGCTTCCTCACCGCAGTGAGCGGAAGCCGGGTCGTCGCCAAGCTCGACCTCGAGGCGCTCAAGGCGTTTGGAAGTGCATCTGGCGCATCTGTCGCCACTCTCACCGACGACGATGCCGATGTCCGGTGGGTTGGCCAGCATATTCGCACCAGCTTTGCGCAGCAGTCCGCCAGTGAGGGTGATCGCTGGCATGATATGGGCTGGTGGCTGTTGCCGCCTGCAGCCCTGCTGCTCGCCCTCTCCTTCCGGCGCGGATGGGTCGTGAAGGTCGCCGTGATGCTCGCCTTGCTGAAGCTTGCAGCGCCCGCGAGCGCGGAAGCGGCAGGTCTTGCAGATATGTGGCTGACGTCTGATCAGCAGGGCCAGCTCGCGTTCGAACGCGGCGACTTCGCGTCGGCATCGGCACATTTCCAGGACCCCATGTGGAAGGGTACGGCCCTCTACCGCGCCGGACGGTTCCAGGATGCGGTCGATGCCTTTGCTTCTGACGGCAGCGCCGCTAGCTGGTTCAATCAGGGAAATGCGCTGCTGCATCTCGGCAAGCTGGAGGAGGCGGTCGCCGCCTACGGCAAGGCGCTTGAAAAGCGGCCCAATTGGCCGGAAGCGGATGCCGATCTGGCCATCGCTCGACGGCTGCTCAAGCTGAAGCAGGACGAACAGGCTGACCAGCCGCAGGATCCCAGCGAGAAGCCGGATAGCGTCCAGTTCGACGACAAGGGCAAACAGGGCAAGGCCGGGACCGTCGCTGTAGCCGAACAGACTTCGGAAATGTGGATGAAGAACATCGAGGTCAGCCCTGCAGACCTGATGGCCCGGAAATTTGCAATGGAGCTTCAGGAGAAGAAGCCGTGAGATACCTTTGGCTCATCATGCTGATGCTCTGCCCGCTGCAGGCATTCGCAGCCGGGCCTTATGCCAGGGCCTCCGTGGAGGATGACGGCAAGATCGTACCCGGGCAGCAGGTCTATGTGACGGTGGATGTCTTCGTGCCCGATTTCTTCACCTCGCCACCGCAATTCCCGCTGTTCGGCATTCCGGATGCCCTTGTCACATTGCCCGGCGAGCGGTCTCAACACCTGACCGAGACGGCCGACGGAATTCAGTATGCTGGCATTCGCACGCGCTATGCCATCGTTCCGGAGGTGCCGGGCACTTATGCAGTGCCCGCAATCGATATCGAGCTCGGCTACGCGGTCGATGGGAAACCGCTTCGCGTAACGGTGCAAACCAATCCGCTGAGTTTCGAGACCCACGGGAACGCGACCGCGGGAGCAGGTTTTGCCGCCCGGGGCCTGACGATCGCGCAGGCCTTTGACCGGGATCCTGCGGCGCTGAAGGCGGGTGATGCCCTGACGCGCACGATCACCATTACCGCCGGGGATACCCAGGCCATCATGATCCCGCCGGTCGAGGCCGGTGCCGCTCCTGGGCTGACTCAATATGCGAAACCGGCGAAGACGGAAGACGGCATTGCGATCGGCCGCGATACCGCAAGCCGGAGGACCGAAACCCTCGTCTACACGACTACGGCCGAGGGCCGGTTCGCGATACCTCCGATCGACTATTCCTGGTTCGATCTGGACAGTGGCGGGATAACGGTCGCTCGTCTGCCTTCGACTACAGTCCTTGTCGCAGCAGCGCCTGCGAGGACCGGGATTGCGCCCGACGTGCAGGCACCGAGGATGGCTGCTCCCTTCGAACAGCGGCAGCATCTGATGCTTGTTATCCTGCTTGGGCTGGCCGCTGGAGCCGCAGCATGGGCAATGCGACGCCTGCCGCGCGCGCTCGTGCGATATCTGTCGGCTGCCGAACTGCGGTTCAAGACATCGCGCCGCTACCTGCTGCGCGGTCTGCAAAAATCCATCCTGTCCGCAGACCCCGCCGGGGTCTATGCCGCCCTTCAGGCATGGAGCCGTGAGGAAGGCTTTCGCACGTTGCATGATTGGGCGGCAAGCGGTCATCCCGATCTGGCAGATGAGGTCACCGGTCTTGAGAGCACGCTTTATGGAGGCCGCAGCAGCGCGTTCGACCGGCAGCGGCTGGCGCGGCTCGTGACATCGGCCGGCGATCACCGGGCGGGCACACACCCACGGATGGCATTGCCCGCGCTCAACCCGGGCGCGGACACCCTGGCAGCACCGCAAAGGTCAGCATTTACGCTGCACCGGACGTAAATGCGGCGGCATTTACCGTTGCGTACTTACGCCGGGCCAAGCCGCGCGCAAACATGCAGCCAATGAAAGCGGAGGCGATGATGGCTTTGGCATTCGACGGCCTTGCGGCACCAGAGGGCATGACCTGGATTCCCGGCGGAACCTTCACCATGGGTTCCAACGACCACTATCCCGAGGAGGCACCCGCGCACCCGGTCAGGGTCGATGGTTTCTGGATCGACGACACACCGGTGACGAACCGGAAGTTCATGGCATTCGTCAGGGCGACGGGCCATGTGACGATGGCCGAGAAAGCACCTGATCCAAAGGATTATCCGGGCGCCCTTCCGGAGATGCTGCGGCCCGGCTCGCTGCTTTTTGTTCAGCCGAAAGGCGTTAGTGGTCCCGATATCTCGCAGTGGTGGACGTTCAAGTTCGGCGCCGACTGGCGGCGTCCGCTCGGCGGGCTCAGCGATCTGCGCGGCAAGCTAGATCACCCCGTTGTCCACGTCTCCTGGTCTGATGCCAAGGCCTATGCGGACTGGGCCGGGCTCGACCTGCCGACAGAGGCAGAATGGGAATTTGCCGCGCGCGGCGGCCTCGACGACGTGGAATTTGCCTGGGGCGACGAGCTGATGCCCGGCGGAAAACCAATGGCCAACACCTGGCAGGGAACGTTTCCGACGCAATCGAACAAGCGGAAGGGCGAGGAGCGGACCTCGCGCGTGCGGTCCTTTCCGGCAAACGGCTACGGCGTTTACGACATGATCGGCAATGTCTGGGAATGGACTGCAGATTACTGGAGCACACGGCATCCGGAGCCCGCTGCCAAGACCTGCTGCATTCCGAAGAACCCGAGGGGCGGCGAGGCCGAGGCAAGCTATGACCCGCGGCTTCCGGCAATCCGCATAGCCCGGCGAGTCCTCAAGGGCGGGTCGCATCTCTGCGCGCCAAACTACTGCCGGCGCTACCGGCCCGCGGCCCGCCATGCCGAACCCGAGGATACGTCCACCAGCCATGTCGGCTTTCGCTGCATCAAGAGAGTTCACATGTGAGGAGAAGCCGCATGAGCCGCACGCGTCACGCCGATACCACCCTCTTTTCCCTGCTAGCCGCATTCATTCTGACGATCGCCGGCGTTCTGCCTGTTTTCGCGCAGGAGCCACTTGCCTCATGGAATGATACGGCAGCCAAGAACCGCATCATGAGTTTCGTGAAGGCAACGGTGACGGAAGGCGGCGATGGCTACGTCGCGCCGGATGACCGCATCGCGGTGTTCGACAATGACGGCACGCTATGGTCTGAGCAGCCCTATTATATCCAGCTCGGCTTTGCGCTCGACCGCGTGAAGACCCTCGCGCCGCAGCACCCCGAATGGAAAACCAAGGAACCCTTCAAGAGCGTGCTCGATGGCGATTTGAAAGGCATCGCTAAAGGCGGCGAACTCGGCCTCGTCGAGCTTGTGATGGCAACGCATGCCGGCATGACGACAGATCAGTTCAACAAGATCGTTACCGACTGGTTTGCGACCGCGAAGCACCCGAAAACCGGCAAGCTCTATACCGATATGACCTTCCTGCCGATGCGCGAACTTTTGGACTACCTGCGCAGCAATGGTTTTACGACCTACATCGTCTCGGGCGGCGGGGTCGAATTCATGCGGCCGGTCACGGAGAAGCTCTATGGCATACCGCCACAGCAGGTGGTCGGCAGCACCATCTCCACGGAATATGCGATCGTCGGCGACGTGCCTGTCCTCAAGCGGCTTCCGAAGATCGATTTTGTCGATGACGGCGCGGGCAAGCCGGCCGGCATCAACAAGTTCATCGGCCGCAAGCCAATCTTCGTTGCAGGCAATTCGGATGGCGACTACGAGATGATGCGCTGGACGACCGCTGCCAAAGGCCCGGGCTTCGCGATGATCGTCCACCACACCGACGCCGACCGCGAATATGCCTATGACCGGCAATCACCCTTCGGCAAGCTGGACAAGGCGCTCGATGAGGCAGAGCGGCGCAACTGGCTCGTCGTCGATATGAAAGCCGATTGGAAGACAGTCTTTAGATCCGCACCTTAACAATCCGATTGGCCATGCCTTTGCTGTGTGGCCAATCGCCGAATTTTGATCCGGCGACTAATCCGAGTGCTGCATCCTCTCGTAAAGCTTGCTCAGCCGGAGAGGACGAGCCCATGTACAACGCTCCCTGGAAACAGCCGATCGCGATCGAGATGCCGCGGCCACATGGCCTGCAGGTCGTGCGGACCACGCAAGAAGCCGCCGACTGCCTGATCGACAAATGGCCGGAACCGGATTTCGGGCCGGAGCGCGACGAAGCCTTGCGCCTCTGTCTGGAAGTCTACGAAAATGGCGAGGAGCCGGAGAAGGCGCGAGATGCGTTTCTACGCGCAGCGCATGCAGCCGATCTTTTCGTTCATGAACGTGTGTCCAGCTAGCGAACGGCAATGCCGATGGCCCTGCTTAGGGCTTGGCGACACTCGCCACGGCATTCGGATCGACATCGGCGCCCGCCTTCACGAGACCGGCCTCAAGTTCCGCTGCAATGTCCGGTGGAAGGCGCCAGACGGCAACCCTGTCAGCGAAGTTCCGCTCGAAATCAGGATCCTTCCCCCTGATCTCCGCCATGCGCTCGCGAGCCTCCGGTGACTGAAGCTGGCCGAGGGCAGCGGTCCGGAGCGCTGAGACCAGGAAGTCGGTGCAGTTGATCTGCTCGGACAAAAGCGACGCCTCCGAATAGCGCCCGGTCTTGTAGGCATCGAGCGCCAGCACCAGGGTGGCGTCGCGCGGGGCTGCATCGACGCCGTGGCTGGCATCATGCGCCATCGCCACACCTGCGTCCTTGAAACCCGAGAGATAGAGGACAAGCGCCAGCTTTGCCGCCGCATCGCCATTGTTCGGGTTGAGCTCCACCGCACGGTTTCCGGCCCGGACGGCCGCCTCGGTCCGGCCCGCGGCGAACTGCGCCGTCATCAGAGCCACCTGCGCCCTGTCCGATAGCGGCGCCGAGGAGACTGCACCCTTCGCCAGCTCCAGCGCGCGCAATCGGACGGACGGGTCGGACGCGGCACCCCTGCCTGCAAGCAGAATCCGCGCCAGCAGCGCTGTCGCATCCGGGTCGGCGGGAGCTGCAGACAGGCTGCTTTCCAGGCAGTCACGGCTGCGCAACACGCGGTCTGCGCCGCCTTCATCAAGCGCATATTCCGCCCGCAGCACGCAGGCATTGCCAAGGGCATCATCGGGCGTTTCATGGATTTCGATATTGTTGATCACGCCGCGCGTTGCCGCAAAACGCTGCGCCAGCGCGCCCGCCATCTCCTCTCGGACGGCAGCCGGGCTCTTGCCGCTGATATCCACCCGTTCGAGGCCGGAGCGGAGCAGGTCGCCCGTGGCGCTGTCGGCGATCTGCCACCAGACGCTGCGATCATCCGCATCGCCGTAATACTTGATGTCGATCTCGTAATTCCGGCCGGCGCGGCCCGCCGACCGCACGTCGGAATAGCTGGCTTTGGCGACGGTCAGCGTCGTAAACTGGGTCAGCGCGGTCATCAGCGTGTCGCGCGTCTGGCTGGCCTCGCCCTGCATGCGGCCTTCGGCGGCCTCCATCAGGATATAGACGGTCGGCTTTGCCGTCATCGCAGGCTGCCCGGCCAGCAGCTCGAAGCTCGCCGCACCACCAAGCGCCGCGACAATTACCGCGACAGCTGCGGCTCCTCCGAGACGCACCGACCTGCGGGAGCGTACTGCCTGCACCATAGCCTCGGAAATCGTCGCCGCCGGTTCACTTTCGCCGGCTGGCTCGAACCCCGGATGCAGCTCGTCATCCGGCTCGTGCGGCACGAGTGTCGCCGGGAAAAGGGCAATATACATGCCCTTTGGAATATGGATCGTGGCGCCACTGGCGGTGCCGAAGGCCTGATAATAGGCGTCGAGCGCCGATCTCAGACGGCTGATCTCGATGCGCACAATCGGATCGGTCGAGGCGTCGAAACCGCTCGGCCGCCCTAGAACGTCAAGCGCCACCGAATAGGCCTTGACCCCTTCGTCGCAATCGTTGAAGCGGCGCTCCGCCAGATATCTGAGAATGTCTTTCTGACGCTCGGTGACCCGGAAGCGCTGGTCGGCGAGCAGACGCTCGAGTTCGACCTTTGCTTCGTCCTTGGAAACCTCGCAAGCCTTCAAGTCGTGTACTTCAGCATTCATGGCAGCCCCTCGCACACCTTGTCAAAGCTAAAGTAGAACAGAGTAATTTATCGCCGAGATGGCAAGAAGTTGCAAGGCCGAACGCTAATGAAACCGAAACTTGATCGATTTTGACGCGAACCCTGTGTCAGTCCGACACGCCGGAAGGGTGCCCGAGAACATAATGGATCACATCGGATTCGATCTCAGCGCACACGGTTTCGTATTCTTCCCGGAGGGGACATTGCGATCGGGGCCGGTCTTTCGACATCCGTTCCAGGGTGAGGCTGGCCTCTTCGTAGGCCTCGAACAGGTCGGTGATGGACGGTGACGTCGCAGCGAGAATCTGGAGCCTTCCGCGCATCGCAGGCAGCTTCAGCATCAGCCGCCACAGACCCCTCTGGGCGGTTCCGGAACCGTTGACGCCGGTGCCGCTGCTCTTGTCCATCACACCATCCAGCCTCCGGGCCAACCTTGACGGGAGGATTATGCGCCGTCTGAGAAGCCGGGGAAGTACGTTACCGTAAACCGATCCGCGTTTACGCCCGGATCGCGGAATTTACGCCCGCATTTACAGTAACGTACTTCCGCGCCGGAGAACCGGCTGGCTAGATGCACGTCTTGTTCAAGGAGAGTGCAGATGCGGTTCACGGATGCCAGCTCAGCTTCCCTGATTCGACCAGAGTGCGGCAGACTTTCCCGGCCGCCTACCGGCTACATTTTCCGCGTCTGCTTTGGGACGTCGGCAGCATGATCAAATGCCTGGCAGGGTTGCTTGTATTCCTGATCCTTTCCGTGACCGCGCAGGCACAAACGCCCATTCCGGCGAGCGAAAAGAAGATCAACGATCTGGTCGCACTTCTCCAGGATCCCGATATCCAGGCCTGGCTCGAAAGCCGCAAGACGGCCGCAGCCCCGCCGGCGCCATCCGCAACTGCAGCCTCCCCCATCACAAGCTGGGAATCCGAGACGCGGGCGCGGATCGATACGGTCATCGCCGCCGTCCCGCGTATTCCGTCTGAAATTGCCGCAACGGCTGCCAGGACGCGTGCCGATGCGATCTCGCACGGATACGCCCCCGTCTTCGTTATTTTCGGTGGTCTCATCGCCATTGGCCTTGCCGCCGAATGGCTCTATCGCAGGATGCGCGGACAGCGGGAGGGAGCGGCTGCCGCGCTGATCCCGATCGCAGTCTTTGCCGGCGCCATGGCCGTGATCTTCTTTGCAATCGAGTGGCCGCCGCTTGCCCGCATCACCCTGCTTGTCTATCTCAGCGCGTTCGTCGTCTATCGCACCGGATCGGTGCTGATCACGCTCGCGGCGCCGGAAGGGCTGCGGCAGCGCGCCAGGATCCTTCTCGGCATCACCGTGCTCGCCATCGCCACGGCAGCGCTCGGCCCGCCGCTCGGCACGGATCCCGCCGTCACGGACGCGATCTCCTATGTGTTTTCGATCATCGTTCTCGCGCTCGGAATTGAGGCCGTCTGGTCCACATGGAGCCGGCCGAAACCCGCAAAGGCGATCGTCACCGGTGTGATGGTGGCGATGTGGATCCTCTGGTGCCTCGATCTGAAAGGCCTGTTCTGGCTCGGCCTCTACGCTCTCATCCTGCCCGGCATCCTGCGGGGTGCAGGAAATGTCGCCGAACACTTCACCTCGGCCGGGGCTGGTCTGCGAAATGTGCTGGTCGTCCGCGGAGCCCGGGCGATCGTCATCGCAATCGCCGCCGGCTGGCTGGCAATCGTCTGGCAGATGAACCCGGAAACCATTGGCCACCGCGATCCGATCGTATCGGCGATCTTCTATGGCCTGCTGCGCAGCGTCGTCGTTCTGCTTGCCGCCGATCTGATCTGGCATCTGGCCAAGAGCTGGATCGACGGAAACCTTGTGGCATCCGCGCCCGCTACATCCACGCCAGCCGACACAGCGCGGCGCGCCCGCTTCCGGACGCTGCTGCCGATCCTGCGCAATGCGCTTGCCGTCATGATTGCCGTCATGGCGGCGTTGATCATCCTCGCCCAGCTTGGCGTGGAGATCGGGCCGCTGATCGCCGGTGCCGGCATCTTCGGCGTGGCACTCGGCTTCGGATCGCAGACGCTGGTCAAGGACATCATCAGCGGCGTCTTCTACATGCTCGACGATGCTTTCCGTGTCGGCGAGTATATCCAGGCCAAGAATTACAAGGGAACGGTCGAGGGCTTCAGCCTGCGATCGGTCCGGCTCAGGCACCATCGTGGCCCCGTGTTCACCGTCCCGTTCGGCGAGCTCGGCGCGGTCGAAAACATGAGCCGGGACTGGGTGATCGACAAGTTCCGGATTTCCGTCGGCTTCGACACCGATGTCGAAAAGGCCCGCAAGCTGACCAAGAAGATCGGCGCCGAACTGCTCGAAGATCCCGAACTCGGGCCTCTCTTCATCGAACCCCTGAAGATGAAGGGCGTCGAGGAATTCGGCGACTACGGCATCGTGCTGGGCTTCGGCATGACCACGGTACCCGGCATGCAGACCTACATACGCCGCAAGGCACAGCTGCGGATCCGGGAAGCCTTCAGGGCAAATGGCATCGAATTCGCGCAGCCGACCGTCAATGTCGGTGGCGACGAGCGGGAGGGTGGAGCGGCCGCAGCCGCCGCCACCATCAAGGCGCAGCAGGCGAAAGCAGCTGCGGCAGCAGAAGTGTGACAAGGGCCAAGGCCGAGGGGACGACACATGCACAGCAAGATTCGATTTGTCATTGGTGTTGCGGCACTGGCCGCCTTCGCCGCGCCTGCGGGTGCTGCCGATCTGCTGCCGGTAACAGCGCCGCAACCATCACCCGAGCGGCCCGACGGCTGGAGTTTCTCGTTCTCTCCCTATTTCTGGATTGCCGGTCTCGATGGCGAGAGCCAAGTGTTCGGCTTGCCGACCGTGGATGTCAGCCAGGATTTCGGCGCCATCATCTCGACCCTGGATTTCGCGTTCATGGGAGCGGGCGATGCCCGCTACGACCGTTTCAGCATCTTCACCGATATCAGCTATGCGAGGGTAACCACCGACTCCGCCACGCCGCGCGGCATCATTGCCGACGACGTTGACCTGAAGACTGTGACCTTCACGGCGCTGTTGGGTGCCGCCTACACGATCTACGAGGACCCGCAGGCGCGCCTCGACATTCTCGCGGGTGCCCGTTTCTGGCATGCCGAAACCACTATCCGCCTGAGTGGCGGCCTGATCGGTAATCTCGAGGGAACCGACAGCGCCAACTGGGTCGATGGTCTTGTTGGTTTCAAGGGCAGCTATTCCTTCACCGACAATGTCTACATGACCGGCTGGGCGATGATTGGTGCGGGCGGCGCCGACCTCGACTGGGATGTGCTGGCCGGCCTCGGCTACAAGTTCAACGACACCATGTCAGCCGTGCTCGGATACCGTGCCCAGGGCGTCGATTACAGCAGTGACGGCTTCACCTACGACATGATCCAGCACGGCCCGATCATCGGCATGACGATCCGGTTCTGAAACTTGCGGCGAAGTGCAGATCCCAATCGGAGACCAACGCATGAAGCCAGGAATTCTCTTTGCCGCAGCGGCCGCTGCGGCGGCCCTCCCGCTACCGGCTGTGGCGCAGGATGCCGATCTCGCCAAGAAGCTTTCCAATCCGGTCGCCTCGCTGATCAGCGTGCCGTTTCAATTCAACTATGACAGCGGTTACGGCCCGCTCGACGGCGACAGGGCCGTGCTGAACATCCAGCCGGTCATTCCCATTTCGATCAACGACGACTGGAACGTCATTTCCCGAACCATCCTGCCGTTCATCTGGCAGAACGACATCGCCGGCAATTCCGGTAGCCAGTTCGGCCTTGGCGACATCACCCAAAGCTTCTTCTTTTCGCCGAAGGAACCGGGACCGGGCGGCATCGTCTGGGGCGCCGGCCCGGTCTTCCTGCTGCCGACCGCAACGGACAAGATGCTCGGCAGCGGCAAGTGGGGGCTCGGCCCGACCGCCGTCGTCCTGAAGCAGGATGGCCCCTGGACCTACGGCGCGCTCGCCAATCACATCTGGTCCGTCACAGGCAACAGCGATCGGCCTGATATCAGCTCCACCTTCCTGCAACCCTTCATATCCTACACCACCCCTGATGCCTGGACTTTCTCGCTTAACACCGAAAGCACCTATGACTGGAAGAACGACCAGTGGGCCGTGCCGATCAATTTTTCGGTGGCAAAGCTCCTGAAGTTCGGCGAACAACCGGTGAGCTTCCAGGTCGGTGCCCGCTACTGGGCCGAAGCGCCCGAGAACGGACCGAACGGCTGGGGCTTCCGCGCCGGGATAACGTTCCTGTTCCCGCAATAGGCTGGCGTCGGGAGAAGCGGTCTGTCACCTGCCTGATCGACATCGCCTATTGCATGCCTGATGGCGCTATGCGATTGCGCGGTCAGATATCGAAGGCGGACGACCCATGACAGCATCGCGATACACCGATTACATCCAGGATCTGAAGGCAGCCCTGGACGATCTGCACGGCAATAGCGACCGGTACCAGACCTTCGATCTCCACGCCGAACTGGCGATGGGGGCGAACCTTCTGGTTTACGAGACGCGCAAGCGCAAGGGCCAGATCGACACCATGGCCTATGCCCGAGCGCCGACAGGCAACAAGCCGATTGCGCCTGACATGGCCAGGGATCGTGTCCTGTCATTCCTGGCGATGCAGGAACACATCGCGCTGACGGGCGATCCGATGATCAGCCTCAACGAGGAATATCCGCATGCGGTGATCAGCTTCGAGCACCGGGCGAAAGGTGCTGCCTCCAATAAATCGATGAAGATGATCTTTGCCGGCGTCAACGATGCCGAAGACGCTGCCCGCTATGTCACGGCCGTCGGCAATCCTGCCGCGATCGTTTCGACGCGCCCGCACGTTTCGAAGAAGCTGTGGGAGTGGAAATAACAGACGCGGGCAGCGGCTTTCACCGCGCCCGCGATTGTTTCTTCTGCTCCTGAAAGGCCTATTTCAGGGTCGTCTCGTCGGCAAGAATAGCGCCGGCTTCGTCGAGCAGCACGTCCTTCGCCTTCTTGCGGGCATTCTCGATCGCAATATCCGCACTGAGGCTGCGCTCGTTTGACTGCAGGCCGTCATCCGGACCCGTGTCTTCGCCGCTGACATCGGCGCGCGCCTTCAGGCGCGCCTCGCGGGCGGCCTGTTCCTTGCGGCGCTCGGCCTCATTGAGGGAGATAAGCCCCTTGTCGCGCTGCGCCTTCAGGTCGGCAATGTCCTCAATCAGGCTCTGATAGCCCGGATCGGTCTTGACGCGCGCATCATGGCGGCTCTGCAACTGTGGCAGCACGCTCTTGATGTCGCCGAAAGGCTTATATTTTGCAGGCTTGATTTCCGTCCATGGCAGGGCGTTATCATAGCTCGTCTCGCCGAAGGTTTTCGGGTCGGAAAGACCCGGGAAGGCGATATCCGGGGTCACGCCGCGCAGCTGCGTCGTCCCGCCGTTGACGCGGAAGAACTGGGCGATCGTCACCTTGAGCTCGCCGAATTTGGGCTTGCTGTTATGCGCCATCTCGTCGAGATCGACGACGGTCTGCACGGTGCCCTTGCCGAAGCTCGGCTCTCCGATGATCACGCCACGTCCGTAATCCTGGATCGCCGCAGCGAAAATCTCCGATGCCGAAGCCGAGCCGCGGTTGATGAGCACACCCACCGGACCAGTCCACAGGGGCTCCTGGAAGTCAGCGCTCTGGACCACGACCTTGCCATCCGTGCCGCGCTGCTGAACGACCGGACCATTGCCGATGAACAGGCCGGTCAGGTCAATCGCCTCGGAGAGCGAGCCGCCGCCATTGTTGCGGATATCGATCAGAACGCTGTCGACATTGTCCTGCTTCAGTTCCTCGAGCAGCTTGGCGACATCGCGGCTGGCGCTCTTGTAGTCCTGGTCGCCCTTCCGACGCGCCTCGAAATCCTCGTAGAATGCCGGCAGCGTAATCACGCCGATCTTGCGCGTGGCATCGCCGTCCTTGACCGACAGGATATCCTTGCGGGCGGCCTGTTTTTCGAGGCTGATCTTGTCGCGCACCAGGCTGATGATGTGATGGCTGCCGTCGGCACTGGCTTCTGCGGGCAGAATGTCGAGACGCACGACGGAGTCCTTCTCACCGCGGATCATCTGCACGACTTCGTCGAGACGGGTGCCGAGCACTTCCTTGATCGCGCCATTCTCGCCCTGGCCGACGCCGATGATGCGGTCGCCGACGGCAAGCTTGCCGGAGAGCTGCGCCGGGCCACCGGGCACGAGTTCGCGGATCGTCGTGTAGTCGTCGCGTTCCTGCAGGACCGCGCCGATGCCGACCAGCGACAGCTTCATCGAAATGTCGAAATCGGCAGAGGCCGAGGCGCCGAAATAGTCCGTGTGCGGATCGACGGAATTGGTATAGGCGTCCATGAACGACTGGAAGACGTCGTCGCTCTTGTACTTGTAGGCGCGCTCCAGAGCGTTTTCGTAGCGCTTCTCGAGCGTATCGCGAATGGCATCGTCCGCCTTGCCGCCAAGCTTCAGCCGCAGCCAGTCGCTCTTGACGCGCTTGCGCCAGAGATCGTCGGACTCGGCTTCGGACTGCGGCCACGGGGCGTTGTCGCGCAGCACGGAATAGTCTTCCTTTACGCTGAAATCGAATCCCTGCTTCAGCAGGCCGCGCGAATAATTCATGCGATCGACGACGCGCTGCTCATAGACGTTGAAGATCGTGAACGGGATCTGCAGGTTCTGCTTCTCGATGGCGTCGTCGATCTTGCTCTTGTCGGCCATGAACTTGTCGATGTCTGCCTTCAGGAAGATCATCCGGTCCGGATCCAGCGACTTGATGAAGTGATCCATGATCTTGGCCGACAGCGCATCATCGAGTGCGACGGGCCTGTAGCTGTAACGGGTCAGAAATTGCGCGCTCATTTGCGCAGCCTGGGCCTGCTGCTTCAGCGGCTCCAATACAGGCGGCGATGCAGCTTCCAGGGCATATGCGGACGGCGCGATTGCAAGGAATAATCCGAATAAACCGTATTGTATGCGCATTCAGCTCTGTTCCAATTCTTGGTGCCGCGTATCAATGACCGATGTAGGTGGAACAATTATGGCTTTTTGGCAACCGGGCGGATCGTCTCTGCGGATGTTTCCAATCGAAAACGGCTGCGGCTTGCAGCCCGGCTAACGCCTGCCGCCGGCCAGAAGCCGTGCTTCCGGGTCGCGCCGCAACCTCAACATCGCGGCACATCCCGCGAAGGGACCCAGCGCAAGCATCGTGAAGGCGCCCGGCCAGCCGAGCAGCGCCCGGACCTCGGGAACGAGGTGAATGCTGACCATCGTGAGCAGAAAGCCCGCGCATGTCTGCGCCGTCAGCAATGTCCCGACTGAGCCGGGCTCCGCAAGCTCCGCGACCGAGGCCGAAAACTGGGCGGAGTCGGCAATCACGGTGATGCCCCAGATGATGGCCACGGGCACCAGCAAGCACAGCGGCGCGGAATAGAGCCAGCCGATCAGCAGCGCGCATATGCCGCTGGCACTCATCGCAGTTGTGGTCACAAAGGTCCGGCCTCGCCTGTCGGCGACGATCCCGCCGAGCCAGGAGCCGGCCGCCCCGGCAGCGATGGTGGCAAAGGTCAGCCAGGCCGCCTTGGTGTCGGCGTTCTGAAGACCGCGCGCCGCAAACGACTGATGCAGGAAGACCGGCAGCCAGGCCCACATGGCGTAGAGCTCCCACATATGTCCGAGATAGCCGAGATTCACGCGCCGCAACGACGTCCGGCGCCAGCTTTCGGCAATCTTCGATAGATCGACCGATGGCGCACGGCGGATGTTGGGGCCAAGCTTGGCGAAGGTGATGAGCACGGCAGCGGCCGCCGCCGATCCCGAAGCCACGCCGTAGATTGCACGCCATTCGACATCGCCGACCGCCGCCAGAAGATGCGGGCTGGCCGAGCCGAGCGTCAGGGCGCCGACCAGAAGACCGATCAGAAGGCCGAGATCGCGGCTTGCCCAGGTCGCGGCCATGCGCATGCCGACCGGATAGACGCCCGCCATGCAGATGCCGGTCAGGAAACGCAGCGCGATCGCACCGGGGCCGACAGGCGCCATGAAGACGAGACATCCCGTGGCAATGGCGGCAATCGCGGCGCACAGCGCAAACAGCCGCCGCGGATCGAAACGGTCCGCCAGCGACAGATGCGCCGAGACGACCGCTCCGGCCACGAAGCCGATCTGCACGGCCGTGGTCAGCATCGCCTCCTGCGAAGCGCCGATTGCATATTGCTGCTTGATGCTGGCGATTGCCGCGCTCGACGAGAACCACACGCTCATCGCCGCCACCTGCGCCGCGAGGATGATCGCCAGCGAAACGGCCTTTCGGCCGGCTGGCTTGGCCGGCGGATCGCCCGCGGCAGATGTCGCTAGGCCGCGCATCGTGTCAGGCCGCAGGTCCGGCCGCATTGACCGGCCTGGTCGCCACCCGATGAAAATCGCGTCCGAAATAGATCAATCCATCGCGGCCCGGCTGATTGCGGACCGCCTTCACACGGCAATAGAAAACCGTATGCGTGCCGACCTCTGACACGGAATCGACCTCGCAATCGATGGCGGAGACTGCGCCATCAAGCACCAGCGCTCCGGTTTCAAGTGTGCTCCAGTTGGCACTGGCAAGGCGCTCGCTGACCGATAATCCCTTCGTCGCGAATTGCATCGCGATCTCTTTCTGCTCGGCGCAGACAATATTGACGCAGAGATTGCCGTTCCGGCGGATGATCTCGTTATTGGCGCTGGAGCGATTGATGCAGACCAGCAGCGTCGGCGGCTCGTCTGTCACCGAACAGACCGCCGAAACCGTGCAGCCGGCAGGGCCTGCGGCTCCATCCGAGGTGATGATATTCACCGCAGCCGCAAGCCCGGCCATGGCATCGCGATACGCAGTTTTATCGACCACGTTCAATCCTTCCTGATGATGCTGAGAGCTGCTACCGGGAGCCGGCTCCGCCGCGATATTGCGCGGCCGAATGGGTCGATGGCAGGCGTGCCGTGCCGAACAGCTTCTCGCGGTAGGTTCCTTCTGCGTATGACGTCTTGTAGACCCCCTTCTCCTGAAGAACAGGGATCAGCAGATCGATGACATCCTCGATGCTCTCAGGCGCAATGGTACGCGACAGATTGAAGCCCGCCACGCCGGTCTCGCCGCTCCAGCCGATCAGCATATCGGCAATCTCTTCGGCCGAGCCCACCCATGGGGTCTGGCGGCTGCCCAGCACCATCTGCTCGAGAAGTTTGCGGCGCGTCCATTGCGGACCCGCCGCCTTATTGATGATCTCGACATTGGAGACGATCGCCTGGCTCTTGCCCGTCTCAATCGGCTCATCGATATCGTATTTCGAAAAATCGATACCAAGCGATGCGGCCGCATGCACCAGCGCCGCTTCGGAACTGACGTAGCGCTTGTATTCCTCGAACTTTTCCTGCGCTTCGGCATTGGTTTTGCCGAGAACGAGGCTGGCGCCAAGGAACACCTTGACGTCCTCAGCCGAGCGGCCTTTCGCTTGCGCCCGCGCCTTGATGTCGGCGGTGATACTGCGGACATCCTCCTTCTTCTGGCCGTTGACGAAGACGCATTCCGCATGGGTCGCTGCAAATTCGCGCCCGCGCGGCGAAGAACCCGCCTGATAAAGCACCGGCGTGCGCTGTGGCGACGGCGAGCAGAGATGCATCGCATCGACCTTGTATTGCGGTCCTTCGTGGTGGATCACGCGAACCTTTGACGGATCGGCAAACATCGCATTCCGGCGATCGGCAATAACGGCGTCGTCGTCCCAGGATCCTTCCCAAAGCTTGTAAACCAGCGACATATATTCGTCGGCGAGATCGTAACGGTCGTCATGCGCGGTCTGACCCTTGAGGCCGATGGCGCGGGCGGCGCTGTCGAGATAACCGGTGACGATATTCCAGCCGATGCGGCCGCCGGTAATGTGATCGAGCGTCGACATCCGCCGGGCAAACAGAAACGGCTGCTCATAGGTGAGATTGCAGGTAACGCCGAAACCGAGATGCTTGGTGACCGCCGCCATCGCTGGGATGACGATCGTCGGATCATTGGCGGGGATCTGCACCCCGCCGCGCACCGCCGCATCCGGACTGCCGCCATAGACGTCATACACACCAAGGACATCGGCAAAGAAGATGCCGTCGAACAGACCGGATTCGAGCTTCTTCGCGTATTCCATCCAATATTGCAGATCGTTGACGCGGTCAGACTGGTCCCGCGGATGCGTCCACATGCCCTGCTGGATGTGGCCCGGGCAGACCATATCGAAGGCATTCAGATGGATCTGGCGAGGCATCATCGATTCCCCTATCTTGGCCAAGGCTCACAGTCGTCCACCATCGTGGATTATCTATGCCAATATGATGGACATTCGATCTGTGTCAAGGCGGCATTTCCGTCCATACGGGACTGCAGGAAGCCGGCGCGGCAAGCGGTCCAGCGCAGCAGGCTTCAGTTTCCGCCATGCTGATCATACCACTATAGTAGCATGATCGACTCCGTCAGGCCTCACGAAGAACGATCACCGCATAACGGCAGGGTTCGGCCGTTTCATTCCGGAAGATGCAATCGTTGGGAGGGCCGAGTTCGAGGCAATCCCCTTCCCGCATCTCATGGCGGACGCCGCCTTCGATGAAGACAAGTTCGCCCGCCAGCACCCAGACGAGGTGCTTGCGATTGGCATAGGACGAGGCGGGAAAGCCCGATTCCTTGCCCGGCGGGAAATCGACATCGATCACATCGATCGGCGTCACCGATCGCGGCGAGACATGGCGGCGCGCATAACCGGTAACGGGATCGATCCAGACCGGCTGGTCGTCCTTGCGCAGCAACATCCCTTCCTGCATCTCGGCACGCACCATCAGTGTCGACATGCTGATCTCGAAAGCGCCTGACAAACGGGCCAAAAGCATTGCCGTCGGGCTTGCCTCGCCGCGCTCGACCTTGTGGATCATCGCGCGGGAAACACCTGAGCGTTTCGCGAGCTCGGTCAGCGACCAGCCGCGAATTTCCCGTTCAATACGCACCCGCGCGCCGAGGCGCTCATCGATTTTATCCAGCATGACGACATCACTAACGCGTGCCACCGGCCGCCGCAACTCGGGTTCCGCGGGCTGCAGCCGCACTAAAGACAGTAAAGCCAGCGGGCGAGCTTCCGCCTCAACCGGCCAGAAATCGCACTCCGGAATTACGGCTTGCCAAATTATCGATAAAATATATTTTCTATCCATAATTTTAATCTTGAGGCGACAAGAATGCCAGAAATCGTTCGGAATACCGAGTTTGAAGCACGTCACGCTCCGCACAAACCGACCAAAACGTTAGACAACGCAAAACTTATCTATAATTTACCGTTTAATGATCTACTCTTCCGGGCGCAAACCGTTCATCGCGCCAATTTCGATCCCAATGCCGTGCAGATGAGCCGGCTCCTCTCGATCAAGACGGGGGGATGTGCGGAAGATTGCGGATACTGCAGCCAGTCGGCGCACAATCCGACCGGGCTAAAGGCGTCGAAGCTGATGGAGGTCGAGCGCGTTCTCGCGGAGGCGCGCAAGGCAAGGGATGCCGGGGCGACTCGCTATTGCATGGGGGCCGCCTGGCGCAGCCCGAAGGATCGCGATCTGGACACGCTGACCGCCATGGTCGAGGGCGTGAAGGCGCTTGGCATGGAAAGCTGCATGACGCTCGGCATGCTCTCGGCCACGCAGGCAGACAGGCTCGCAGAAGCGGGCCTCGACTACTACAATCACAACATCGATACGTCCGAGCGCTTCTACTCCGAAATCATCACCACACGGAGCTTCGAAGACCGGCTCGATACGCTGGAGACTGTGCGGGCTGCCGGCATCAAGGTCTGTGCTGGAGGCATCCTGGGGATGGGCGAAACGGTCGATGACCGGATCTCCATGCTGCTGACGCTCGCAAACCTGCCGGTGGCGCCGGAGAGCGTTCCGATCAATCAGCTGATCGCGATCCCCGGCTCGAAGCTGGAACATGCCGCCCCTGTCGACCCGATCGATTTCATCCGCACGATAGCACTCGCGCGCATTCTGATGCCGACATCCCACCTGCGGCTCTCGGCCGGACGGACGGAGATGAGCGACGAAATGCAGGCACTCTGTTTCTTCGCCGGCGCCAATTCGATCTTCGTCGGCGATACGCTGCTGACGACGGATAATCCCGGCGAAGACCACGACACGTCGCTCTTCCGACGCCTCGGCCTGTCGCCAATGCAACTGGAGCCGGCGCTGTGACCGCAGCGATACTCGCCGGCTATATTGTGACACTGGATGGCCTGCAGCGAAAGACACGCCTGCGCCATCTGGCCCCGCAGCGCGGCGCCGATTTCACCTCCAACGACTTTCTCGCTCTGGCCGGTGCGCCACGTCTCAAGGCGGCGATCGCTGCGGCCATGGAGCGGGGCATTCCCGTTGGCGCAGGGGGATCTCGGCTGCTACGCGGCAATCATCCCGAACACGAGGCGCTGGAGACCGAAGCAGCAGCCTTCTTCGGGGCGGAGCGCGTGCTCTATTTTGGCAGCGGCTATGCCGCCAATTCCGCGCTTTTCTCGACGCTTCCGAAGCGTGAGGATCTGATCGTCCATGATGCGCTGATCCATGCGAGCGCGCATGAAGGCATCGAAGCCAGCAAGGCGGCCTCGACCGCCGTCGCTCACAACGATGCCGATGCTTTCGACGACGCGATCGGGAAATGGCGCAAGCAGGGTGGCCGGGGCCATCCCTGGGTTGCCGTCGAAAGCCTCTACTCCATGGATGGCGACCGCGCACCGCTCGCGGCATTTGCTGACATTGCCGAACGTCACGACGGCTTTCTGGTCATCGACGAGGCGCACGCGACCGGCGTGCTCGGCCCAGGCGGACGGGGGCTGGCGGCCGGGCTTGAGGGCCGGGAGAATGTGCTGGCGCTTCATACTTGCGGCAAGGCGCTCGGCGTTTCCGGCGCTTTGCTTGCCGCTCCCCGGGCGCTTGCCGACTACCTCGTCAACCGCGCCCGCGCCTTCATTTATTCGACGGCGCCCTCGCCGCTCATGGCGGCCGGCGTGCGCGAGGCGCTGCGGATGGTCGAGGATGAACCGGAGCGGCGCATCAGCCTTCAGCAACTGGTTTCGTTCGCCGGCGACGAACTGAAGAGTCGGCTTGGCGTCCAGCCGAGCGGATCGCAGATCCAGCCGGTGATCATCGGTGGCAATGCGCAGGCGGTCCGAATTGCGGACCGTCTGCAGGATCATGGTTTCGACATCCGCGCCATTCGCCCGCCCACGGTACCCGATGGCACCGCGCGGCTGCGCCTGTCGATCACACTCAATACAGACCGCGACCGGATCGCCAGCATGATCGATTGCCTCGCCGCCGTCATGGAGGAAAACAATAGATGACACCGCGTTTCGTGGTCTCCGGCACGGATACCGGCATCGGCAAGACCGTCTTTGCGGCGGGCCTAGCCGGTGCGCTCGGCGCCCATTACTGGAAGCCGGTGCAATCCGGCCTCGAGGATGAGACTGATAGCCAGACCGTCGCCCGGCTCAGCGGATTGCCATCAGGCCATATCGTGCCTGAAGCCTATCGTCTCACAGCGCCCTTATCGCCGCATCTTTCCGCGCGGATTGATGGGATCGAGATCGATATAGGCAAGCTTCTGCCACCCGAATGCAAAGGGCCGCTGGTCATCGAGGGCGCGGGCGGTCTGCTGGTGCCGCTGACGGCTACCACCGTCTTTGCCGATGTCTTCGCGCCGTGGCGCATTCCCGTCATTCTCTGCGCACGAACGGCACTTGGCACGATCAATCACACGCTGCTCTCCCTCGAGGCGCTGCGCCATCGCGCCATCCCGATTTGCGGCGTTGCCTTCATCGGGCCCGAGAACGCGGACACACAGGCGACGATCGCCACCATCGGACAGGTCGATATTCTGGGGCGACTGCCGATGCTGGACAATCTGACGCGTGAAAGCCTCGCCCAGGCATTTCGCGAGAATTTCGATACGCGGCTGATGCTGGAGAACTGCGCATGAGCCGCTCTCCCGTCTGGCACCCGTTCACCCAGCACGCCCTCGAACCGGCGATGAGGCGCATCGTAAAGACAGAAGGCAGTTCTCTTTTCGACGAGGATGGCAATCGTATTCTGGATGCGATCTCTTCCTGGTGGGTCATCACCCATGGCCATCGCCACCCGGCCATCATGGCCGCGATCCGCGAGGCGACAGAGGTCTACGACCAGGTGATCTTTGCTGAATTCACGCATGAGCCAGCCGAAGCGCTGGCGGAAGGCTTGCTCGCCTTCGCTCCACCCGGTTTGCAGCACGTCTTCTATTCCGACAGCGGCTCGACCGCCGTGGAAGTCGCGATCAAGATGGCGCTCGGCACCTTTCACAATCGCGGTATCGCGCGCGACCGCATCGTGGTGATGGAACACGCCTATCACGGCGACACGATCGGCACGATGTCGGCGGGAGAACGCGGCGTCTTCAACGCGCCGTTCGAACCCCTGCTCTTCGGCGTCGATCGCCTGCCTTTTCCCGAAGCCGGCCGCGAGCAGGAAACGCTTGATGCTTTCGAACGCTTCTGCCGCGCCGAAAGGACCGCCGCCATTCTCATCGAGCCGCTGGTGCTTGGCGCAGGCGGCATGAAATTCTATGCAAGCGGCGTTCTCGCCTCTCTGAAGGAAATCGCCGGGCGGTATGGCGTGCTGTTTATCGCCGACGAGGTGATGACCGGCTGGGGCCGGACTGGAACCCGCTTCGCCTGCGAGCAGGCGGGCGTCAACCCCGATATCCTCTGCACCTCGAAGGGCCTGACCGGTGGCGCCCTGCCGCTGGCGGCAACGCTCTGCACGCCGGATATTTTCGAGGCGCATCTGTCCTCAGATCGGCGCAAGACCTTTTTTCACTCGAGCTCCTACACGGCGAACCCCATCGCCTGTGCCGCGGCTGTGGCCAACCTGAAGATCTGGCGCGACGAGCCTGTCGACGCAAGGATCGATGCGCTGGCCGCGCAGCATTCGGCCCACCTGAAACGCTTCGAAAACGACCCGCGATTTACGGGCGTCAGGCAATGCGGAACGATCGCTGCCCTGGATCTCGTGGTCCCTGCGGGCGGCTATCTCGCCGAGGCCGGCCCGCATCTACGGCGGCTGTTCCGCGAGCGCGGGTTGCTCGTGCGACCGCTTGGCAATGTCATCTACCTGATGCCGCCCTATTGCACGACTGGGGCGGACCTTGCCGCCGCCTATGACGCCATCGACGAGGTGGCTTCGCTCGCCCTGGCAAAGGTGGGGTCGTGACGGCGCTTCTTTCCTCCAGGCTCGCAGGCTTCGGCCACGCCGTCCCGTCGCGTATTGTCCACAATGCGGAGATTGAAAACCGGCTGTGCCTGGAGGATGGCTGGATCGAACGGCGCACCGGCATCCGATCGCGCTACTGGGCAAGCGAGGGTGACACGCTGACTGGCCTTGCCACGGCAGCCGGCCGGATGGCGATCAGTAATTCCGGTCTTGCAGCTGACGATGTGGCCCTCACCCTTCTTGCGACCTCGACGCCCGATCATCTGTTGCCGCCGTCTGCGCCGCTTCTGGCCCACAAGCTCGGGCTCAGGAATTCCGGCGCGATCGACCTTGCCGGGGCCTGTTCCGGCTTTCTCTATGCGCTGACGCTGGCGGATGGTTTCGTGCGCGCCCAGGGGCGGCCGGTGCTGGTCGTCGCTGCCAACATTCTCAGCCGCCGGATCAATCCTGCCGAACGCGCCAGCGCCGTGCTTTTCGCCGACGGCGCGGGAGCCGTCGTGCTCGCGCCCTGCAGCGATGGGAGAAGCGGCCTCAAGGCCGCCGCGCTGGCGTCCGATGGTAGCGGCTATGATCTGATCGGCATTCCGGCGGGCGGGAGCTCCAAACCGTTCACGCGGCAGACGCCGGGCGATGAAATGCTGATGTCGATGCGCGACGGGCGCGAGGTCTTCTCCCGTGCCGTCGAACTGATGACAAGGACGTCGCTTCAGGCCGTCGCCCAGTCCACCGGGACCATTTCGGCCATAGACCGTTTCATTCCGCATCAGGCGAATGCACGTCTTTCCGATGCCATCCGCCGCAATCTGGCGATCGAGGAAAGCAAGGCCGTCAGCACGATCGCCGAATATGGCAATTCTTCCGCTGCAACCATACCGCTTTCACTCTCGGTCGAGAACAGCAGACGGCCGTTCGCGCCAGGAGAGAACCTTCTGATGACCGCGGCAGGCGCGGGTCTGGCTGGCGGGGCAGTCGTCTTTGCGATGTGACCGGCCGTACAGCCGCCCTCATCAAACCTGCGTGTTCTTGGAGATCAGCCACTCGCCGTTTTCATCCATCTCGACGCGCTTGTTGCCGCGATAGAAAATCGGCCTCCCGGTCTTCTTGTCCATGGAAAAGCGGCTGGGGGTGTATTTCTGCTTCTCGCCGCCTTCGATCGCCAGCGCCAGCGCTTCCTTGAACTTTCCGCCCTTGCACAGTGAAAGGAATTTGTTTTCGTCCATGATAGCACCTGATTGAGCCGGCTGAATGATATAGGGCGCCTCATTACCAAGACTCATGGCAATGGAACAGTGTTTCCTGAAGCGCGTCCGCAATCCGTTAGCGTGGCGAGAAAAAACGGACCGTTATCGGGATCGGTTCAACTTAAATCGGGCACAATCTCCGCGCAGTCACGTCCTATGAGCTCCCGATCGTTTCGACGCCGAATTGCTGCTGCAACCCTGCTTTTCATGGGCGGGGTGCCGACGGGCGCGCTTGCCCATCCACACATCTTCGTCGATGCCAAGTTCGAAGCAGTAGCGGGCGCCGATGGCAGCCTCGGCGAATTGCGCGATACCTGGCGCTTCGACGAGGTCTTCTCGTCCTCGGTGTTGCTGGATTTCGACAAGAACGGCAATTCGAAGCTTGAACCTGCCGAACTGACGGCTGTCGCAAAGACGGTGCGCAAGTCACTGGCGCAATACGACTATTACACCAAGATTACCATCAACGGCAAAGCCATCAAGCTTGCCGAGCCCGATGTGATGCACGCGGCCTATGAGGACGGATCGCTGATCCTGTCGTTCACGCAGAAGCCCGTGGAGCGGACACCGCTGAAGGGACTGATGGTATTCGGCGTTTACGATCCGTCGCTCTACACGGCGCTCGATTTCGGAAGCGATGCGGATCTGAAAACATCCGGCGACGGTTTCAACCGCTGCACGCGAAAGGTCGTCCGGCCGGATTCAAAGCAGATTCTGGCCGAAAACCAGGCAATGCTGACCACGCTGTTCTTCAACGATCCGATGGGCAGCGACTACTCTCAGATCGTCGCGACAAGACTGGAAGTGCGGTGTTAAGACTTCTTCAACGCTGATGGATGAGCGTGGGTCAGATCTATCAAACCGTTCGGCGGCCGAATGCGCCGAGAGACTATCCGGGAGAATGCGCCGTGCCTAAAAGATCCCTGCTCCTTGGCTTTGCGAGCCTGCTCATGTCGGCCACGACGGCAGTACAGGCATCCGGGGCCGACGGGCGTCTGCCGATCCCGGACTGGCTCATGACCTATGTCGGCGAGGCCAATGGCCAGATCGCCCTGCCGGTGCTGGAACGGGCACGCCGCCTCTATCTCTCAAAAGTCGCCGAAGGCAAGGTTCGAAACGAGTGCTATTTCGCCATGGACGCGACCCGGCCGAATGACCCGGGTGACCTGTCGGATGGCCGGTTTTATGTGATCTGCGAGGCCGACAGATCGTTTCGCGTCATTTCCGCAGGACATGGCGGTGGCCGCAACCTCCAGGGCGTGGCAAACTTTTCCAACGGCCGGGAATGCGCCAAAAACTTTGGCAACGCCCTCGATTCCAATCTGACCGCCGGCGGCGCCTATCTGACCAGCGAGATCAAGACTTCCTTTAAGGGCTATTACCGCACGAGTGCCGATCGCGAAGCCGCCTTCATCCGCTCCTTCGTGCAGTTCGACGGCATCGGAGAGACGGCCAATGCAAGGCAACGCGCCATCGGCGGCCATGCGGCGGCCCTCGTCTCGGGGATCTGCATGCAGAAGAAGCCTGAGAGCACCTATGCGAACAGCACCGGCTATGTTCCGCTCGGAAAGCTCGTCACCTATGCAGGCGGGCGGAGCGACGGATGCACCAGCTGGTCGCCATCGGACGCGCCGAAGGTGCTTTCGATGATCGATGGCAATCCGACGACGCTCTATATCTACCCGGAATCCAAGGATATCAAAGCGGTCGCGCAGTCCGTCGCCGGTGGACGCGCGCTGGCGCCGAATGGCCCCTACTGGAACGCCTCCTGCCTCAAGGCGATCGGCACGCCGGCGTTCTGGCCAAAGGAAAAACTCGAGCCGGTCATCGCCCAGTACAAGGCGGACCATCCCCCTCAGCCGGCGCGGCCGGTGCCGATGTGCGAAGGCAACGTGAACTGACGGTGGGGGGAGGCCCTCAGGCTCCCGCCACCATGTCACGCCGGCGTCACGCGACTATTCAAGCGTTTGGTGATTAAGTTAGCCCTCAAGCTTTTGATCCTCCTTGTTCCGCGTGAGGCAGCAGATGGCAAACAGACGCGCAAATACAGTCCGGGTTCCCCGGGCGACCTTCCGGCAACGGGCCAAGGCGCCCGTCAAGAACGTTCCGCCGACGAAACGTCCTGAGACCGAGGACGAGATGGAGGTACTCTACGATCTGCTGGACTATCTGGCAGATGATGAGGATGCGCTGGCCGCCTAACGCCAGCGTATCGGGAAGACGGACGGACATAGCTGATCGATTCGCCCGAACGGCAGCGCTGATCGCCCCTGCATCCCGGCTTGCATATCCCCGGTAGCCGCCAGGCTCCGTCCGGCCGCTCAGCGAAGACCTTTGGTGGTGTCACGCTGGCGTCACGGGCCATAGTGATAGGACGTTGCTCCTTATTGAAGGAGCACACTGTGAATCGCTTTTTAGTCTATCTTCCCGAACTTCAGGACTGGGTGAAAGTGTTGCCCCAGCTCAAGGCCCTCGGCACAGCCGAGACCGACAGGGCCCATATCGTCACGCTCGTCAGCGATGCCGAAACGGATGCCGTCGATGCCAAATTGAAGGCGGTGCGGGTGTTTTACGTTCTCATCAAGGCCGAAGGTGATATCGGCTACAATGTCAGGGATGCACTGGCAGCGACCGTCCTGACCATCAATCCTGAATCCCGCGGCGGGCATTGAGCCCGCTGCCGTAGCGGTGGATCCCTTATCTGCGAAGAAGCGCGAGCGCCGATCGCGCCACGCCCACGATGGCTTCCAGCAACTCGCTTTCGCTCGACTGGATCATGCCCAGCGAAAGGGCCGCCTCTTCGAAGGCGGCAGAGGCGCCCGGATCGCGATCGTCTATCCAGCTGGAAAGCACCGTCGCCAATTCCCCGATCCTGACCAGCTCGTTGCGCTTGGCGATATCGGTCATCTCAGGCAATGACACGGCAAGGCGCTCCAGCTGGGTAATGAAAGCCGTGGTCTTCGCCGGCAGTTCGGCTGCTTGTATCTGCTGCGCTTCGGCCCGAATGCGCGCAAGCGAGGTGCGGAGCACCGCGGCGTCAGCTCGCATGTCCGGCTCCATCCAGGCTTTCGCGGGCGAGATTGTCGTTTGACGAACTGATGCCCATGCAGTCTTCGATCATCGCGCGCAGCATGGCGAACCGGAGTTCGAGGGCCGTCACTTCGACCGATTTCGCAAGGCCGGAAAGCTCCGACGCGAACTGGTCGAGCTCGCGCAGAAGCGATTGAACGTCGAATGTCAGATAGCTCATCACGTTCCTATTCTTGAGGCGACTCGGGATCGAGTTTCAGGAAACACTTAACCGGCATTCGGGGTCTGCGAAGGCAGATGCGGCGGTCATGGTGAACCAGCCGTAAATACGCAACGCGGCTGGTTCACTCTGGTGCAGCGGAAGATTCTCCGATCCTGCGCTGTTCAATACACCTTCGGCGGGCGATAAGGTGGAACGCCCGAAACCGATCCTGGAGGGTCTGCACGTGCCTCTCGACAGCAAAAGATGCTTTTCCGGTTTTCTCTTCGATATGGACGGAACCATCCTCAGCTCGACGGCTGCCGCCGAAAGGGTCTGGGGTGCCTGGGCCGAACGTCACGGGCTGGATCCCGTCGAATTCTTGCCGACCATGCACGGCAAGCGGGGCGTCGACACGATCCGGCAATTGAATCTTCCGGGGGTCGATCCCGAGGTTGAGGCCGCAAAGATCACTCAGGCCGAAATCGAGGATGTCGATGGTATCGTCGCCATTCCGGGCGCTGCTGAATTTCTGGCGGCGCTGCCGCCGCAACGCTGGGCGATCGTTACCTCGTCCACGAAGGCGCTGGCGATCCGCAGGCTGGAAGCCGCCGGGCTGCCTGTCCCGCAGCAGATCGTGACCGGCGATGACGTGACCTCCGGAAAACCCGATCCGCAATGCTATCTTCTTGGCGCCAGGAAGCTCGGCGTGCCGCCGGAAAGCTGCCTCGTGTTCGAAGATGTCGAAGCCGGGGTGAAGGCTGGAGAGGCTGCCGGAGCCGAAGTCATGGTGATCACCGCCGCCGGCCACAAGGCGCTGTTTCCAGATCATCCCTCGATCGGGGACTATACCGGCGTGTTCCCGCTGATTTCCGAAGACGGCAAGATCTCGGTCGTCGAAAAGTAACATCCCTGCCCGGCCCCGTTTGCCTGCCCAGCAGCACTTCCGGAACAAAAACGCTGTCTCTCCGTTGATATGCAGATCGACGATTGGAGTTGGCAAATGTCTACGGTGGCGAAATCTCTGGCAGCATACGCGGTAACCGCCGCGATTGTGATGTCCGGCGCATCATCCGCCTTTGCCTTCCGCATTGATCCCCCGGCCGTCGCCGGCAATTCCGAAACCAACGCATCCGTTGCCGCCTATTCCGCCGAAGCCGGTAAGGCGGCGGCAGCTGAAAACTGGCTTTTGTCTCCCGCGGAGATTGCCCACATCAAGTGGTGCGCCAAGAAATTCCCGTCCTACAATCCGACCGACAACACCTACGCCACTGGCAAGGGTGGGCAGGCGGAGTGCCGTTCACCGCGTTAAGCGTGAAGACGCTACCGCCCGCTGTCGACAAGGCGGCGATATCGGGATTGTTTTTTGCGCGCTTCGCACCAATCCGGGAGGAAAATTATCCTCTGGTCTGCAATGAGCGAACTCTATGCGTTCTGTCCCCGGCGCGGCGGCCCTAATCTGAAGTCCTGAGTGGCCGGCTGGAGGAAAAGGCATGGCAGGTCCGCATGCCATGTTGAACGAGCTTTCGAATTTTGCGCCCTTGTCGCTCGCAAGAGCCGAGATCTGGAGCGCGCTGTGCCGGGAGGCAACCGACGCGGCGGCGAAGGACCGGGCGCTCGTACGCCCGATGAATGCGGCGATCCTCTATCATTCCAGTTTTGCCGAGGCGCTTGCAAACCGCATCGCTCACAAACTTGCCGATCACGATCTGGATCAGCACGAACTTCTGGCCGCGGTCGCGCAAGCCTTCGTCTCGAAGCCGGATATCATCGAGCAAGCTGTTGCCGACCTGATCGCCGTGCGCGAGCGCGATCCATCAAATGCCGAGATCCTGACACCATTTCTGTATTTCAAGGGTTTCGCCGCCCTGCAGGCGCATCGCGTCGCCCACTGGCTTTGGCACGAGAAGCGGTTGCATATGGCAAGGCATCTGCAGAGCCGGGTTTCGGAAATTTTCGGCGTCGATATCCACCCGGCAGCACAGATGGGCAAGAGCATCATGCTCGACCACGGCAGTGGGCTGGTTATCGGCGAGACCGCCGTGGTGGAAGATGAGGTTTCCATTCTCCAGAACGTCACGCTCGGCGGAACCGGCAAGCAGGATGGCGATCGGCATCCGAAAGTCCGAAGGGGTGCCTTGATCGGCGCGGGTGCCAAGATTCTCGGCAATATCGAGATCGGGATGGGTGCAAAGGTCGGCGCAGGCAGCGTCGTCATCGCATCCGTCGCTCCCTATACATCCGTTGCCGGTGTCCCCGCACGCGTGGTCGGCAAGCCCCATTCCGGCCTGCCCGGCGTCACGATGGACCAGAGCCTTTCCGAACCGGATTACGTGATCTGACGGCGCTTCGTTAGCCAAAGGCCAGAAACAGCGAGGCCACGGTTCCGGCGCAGAGCAGCAGGACGATCGTCTTTTCCGTCTTTGCGCCCATCATATCCGTCATGGCCTCCAAAGCGCCCGGCTAGAACACCACCGGTCCCGTCTTGTCTCGACCGGCGCCAGCCTGCAATCGATAGAGACTATGCTGCAACCAAGCTGGCGTGGAGAAATGGAGTTCTATTCTCCATAATTTTATGGAATTTATATTGTTGTGAGGCCGTGTGCTTTGGTGCCTAGATGCGCGGGACAATCAACCCCGGCCACCACGCTCGGTGCTACGGCTTATTCCACAGGAAGCGACCATGAACGCGCCCTTTTCACCTCCCGCAGCCAGACCTGCCGCGCACCGCATTGCGACGGAAGACGAGGCCATCCGGACCGCCCGTGAGCTTGCAGAGCGCTTCGCGCAAACTGCGTCGCAGCGGGATGCCGAAAGGATATTGCCCTTCGAAGAGCTCGACCGGCTTTCTTCTTCCGGTCTTTTGACAATTACCGTGCCGAAAGACTTCGGCGGTCTTGGCATTTCCAACGCGGCGCTTGCCGAGATCACCGCCATCATTTCGGAAGCAGACGGTTCGCTCGGCCAGATCCCCCAGAACCATTTCTACATTCTGGAGGCGCTGCGGACCGACGGCAGCGAAGACCAGAAGAAAACCTTCTTCGCCGAAGCCCTGGCCGGGCGCCGGTTCGGCAACGCGCTGTCCGAACGCGGCACCAAGACGGTTGGACATTATGAGACCCGCATAACCGGTGATGGCAGCGGCTACCGGATCAATGGCACGAAATACTATTCGACCGGCGTGATCTTTGCGGACTGGATCACCGTGTTCGCACTGGATGAGGAGGATCATCTGGTGATGGCCTTTCTGCCCAAGGGAACCGAGGGTATCGAAATCGTCGATGACTGGGATGGGTTCGGCCAGCGCACCACGGGCAGCGGCACCACAATCCTGAACAACGTCTTCGTCGAGCGCGGCGCGGTCGTATCGCATCACCGGGGCTTCGAGCGGCCCTCGACCATCGGCTCCGTCGGGCAGATCATTCACGCCGGCGTCGATCTCGGCATCGCCCGGGCGGCGTTCAGGGAGATGGTCGATTTCGTCACGCACAAGGCGCGGCCCTGGATGAACAGCGGCGCCGAGCGCGCCAGCGACGATCCGCTGACGATCGCCAAGGCCGGCCAGATCGCTATCAGGCTGGAAGCCGCCAGCGCGCTTCTCGAACGTGCCGGGCGCAAGGTCGATGCCGCGCAGGCCGACACAAGCGAAGAGAAGGTCGTCGAGGCGAGCCTCGCTGTCGCAGCGGCAAAAGTGCTGACCACGGAGATCGCGCTTGAAGCAAGCACGACGCTGTTCGAACTGGCAGGAACGGGTTCGGTGAAGACCGGGCTGAATCTCGACCGGCACTGGCGCAACGCCCGCACCCACACGCTTCATGACCCCGTCCGCTGGAAATATCACGTCGTCGGCAATTACCATCTGAACGGCGTCATTCCACCGAAGAACGGCGCGCTCTGACGAATAAAACGAAACCCCTCCGCGCGGCCGCGAAGGGGTTTCTTGTTTTCACAACAATGACCTCAGCTATAGAGGCTGACGTCGGGTATTCGGCCGTTCAGCACGAACTCTCCGACTTCCTTGGCCTTATAGAACACCGGGTCGTGCAACGTGTGCGTTCGCACATTGCGCCAGAAGCGGTCGAAACGGTATTTTTCCGCCGTCGCGCGGGCGCCCATCAGCTCGAAGACCCGCGAGGTGACATCCAGCGACACATGGGTCGCATGCACCTTGGCGGCATAGGCTTCGGCGGCAGCCTCGCCGCGCTCGCGCGCCGTCACCGCATGCCCCTTCGCCAGCCCCTCCTGCACCACCGCGGCTGCGACATCGGCAAGTGCTGCCGATGCCTTGACCGCCGCTGTGAGCTCGCCGACCCTTTCAAGAATATAGGGATCGTCGGCAGCGCGGGCCGCATTCGACGTCACCCAGGGGCGGGTCGTCGTGCGGACATAGTCGACGGCAGCGTTCAGCGCGCCCTCTGCCGTTCCCAGATAGAAATTGACGAAGACCAGCTGGATCAGCGGCGTGTTGAAGGTCGAGAGCACCGGCGGAGCCTCATCTGCCGGCGCGGGTGCGGCGACGAAATCGTCTTCATAGACGGGGAAATCATGAAACTCGACGCTGCCGCTGTCGGAAAGACGCTGGCCGAAATTGTCCCAGTCGTCATTCGCCTTGTATCCCGGCCGGTTCGTCGGCACCGCAAAACCGGCGATCTTGTCGTCAAGCGCGGCATTGGCATTGATATAGTCGGACACGTGCGCTGCCGTGGAGAAGGACTTGCGACCGTTCAGCACATAGCCGTTGCCGCGCCGCGTCAGCACGAGGCCTGGGTCGCGCGGATTGACCGCTGCACCCCAATAGAGGCTCTTTGCCACTGTCTCGGAACTCAGTGCCTGCGCCCGGGCCTCATCGAATGCCCAGTTGATATATTGGCTATTGACGTAGTGATAGCCGAGCAGCTGGCCGACGGAGCTTTCGCCGCGTGCAAGAATACGCACCAGCCGCAAACCGTCCACCCAATCGAGCCCGCCTCCGCCGGTCTTGACATCGTGGAGTGCGTTCAGGAGGCCGGCGTTCTTCAGCTTGACGATCTCGCCGATCGGCGGACGGCCGTCGCGGTCAAGTTCGCCTGCGCGGGCGGAAAGATCGGCCGAGATCTCCTCCGCACGGGTAAAAAGGTCCTCGCGCGTCGTGCTGCGGTTGGCCGCAAAGACGACATTGGACTGGCTCATGATGAAAACTCCGGTTCTATGAAATTGGAGCCGGCGGGGCCTCGTAGTCCCCGCCGGGAGATCGAGAATGTCAGCCTAGAAAAGCTTGGCCGGGATCCAGTTCGCGGTCACCGCATCGCTGGCGCTGAATTCCGGGATCTTCTGGGCGAGGTCCTCGATCGTCTTGACACCGGCGGCGCGCAGGCCCTCCTGCGTCAGGAGCACAGGCTTGACGGTGATCTGGTGGGGAACGTCCTGCCCGGCGATCTGCAGGGCTGCAGCGCGAACCGATACGGCACCGACGACGGCCGGATTGGTCGCAACCGTTGCGACCCACGGGCTGCCCTCTTCGGTGATTTCCTGGATGTCGGCGGTCGAAACGTCGGCCGAATAGATCTTCAGCTTGCCGGAGATGCCGAGGTCACCGGCCGCAAGCTTCACGCCGCGGGCGAACTCATCATAGGGTGCGAAGACGACATTGATGTCGGGATTGGCGGTCAGCGCCGCCTTTGCCTGGTCGGCCGTCGAGGTCGCCGTTGTGTCGCTGACATTGCCGAACCGGGCCTTCTCGGTGACGCCTGAATTCTCGGCCTTGAACTTGTCCCAAACCTCGTTGCGGCGGTCGAGCGGCGCGAAGCCCGCGACGTAGACATAGCCCGCCTTGAAGCTGGTGCCGTTGTCCTTGACTGCCTGTTTCAGGGCAAGTTGGGCAAGCTCATGGTCGCTTTGTTCGACCTGCGGGATCTTTGGGTTGTTGAGATTGACGTCGAAGGCAACGACCTTGATGCCCTTGTCCACTGCCTGCTGGACGACGTCGCTCAGCGATTCCGGCAAGCCGTGATCGACGACGATACCGGCCACGCCGAGATTGATCGCCTGCAGAATCTGCTCGCGCTGCTGGGCTGCGTCCTGCCTCCCCTGGAAGACGCGAAGATCGATATCGAGTGCCTTCGCCTGCGCCTCGGCACCGGCCTGATAGGCCTGGAAGAAATCGCCAGCGGAGATGTAGCTGATCAGCGCCACCTTGACCCCGCCCTTGTCGAAGGGAGCCGGGGCGCCGCTCAGGCCACCGGCAAAGGCTGCGGAGGAGAGAGATGCGGAGAGGGCGGCTGCAGAAAAAGCAAGCCGTGCAAGAGATTTCATCGTCGCGGTCCTTGTGATCGATGGCAGGCACCGTCTGACGGGCAGAACGATCCCGGCGGCGCATGAAATTATTAGATATAAACTCTATGTTTTTAGTAGATTAAATCATCCGATTTTCGGAGCCCCGGGAGATTCTTTGTTTCGCAACACAGCCCGCACGGGCAATCGCTTGCCTGGAACGGGACGCCCCCGGCGGTCCAATATGCCGGCCCGAAAGCCCGGATATGATTGATGCCGCTTCTTCACGTCGAAAACATCACCCACAGATTTGGATCCACAGTCGCGCTCGCCGACGCGAGCCTGTCGATCGAGCGCGGCGAGATCATTGCGCTGATGGGCGCCAATGGCGCGGGCAAATCGACCCTGGTGAAAATCCTCTCCGGCGTATTTCCTGCAGACAGCGGCCTGATTGAACTGAACGGCCGGCCGTTCGCCCCGAAGACGCCATCGGAAGCGGCGCGAGCCGGGGTGGTGACCGTGCATCAATCGACCGATCTCGCCGGAGCGGCCGGGCTGACGGTCGCAGATACCCTGCTTCTGAACCGTTTCGCCGAGGGCTCGGCGCCGTTCTTCATCTCGCGGCGGAGCGTGCGCAGGCAGGCGCGCGCCATTCTCGATACTGCCGGCTTCGACCTCCCGCTCGACCGGGACTTCGCCGATCTCAGCACCGCCGACCGTCAGCTTGCCGCTATCGCACGCGCGCTTGCAAACAATGCCGAACTGCTGATCCTCGACGAGCCGACCGCAAGTCTTTCGGGAGACGAAAGCCAGCGCCTGTTCGATGTCCTGCGCGGCTTGCGCGCAAAGGGTCTGGCGATCCTCTATATCTCTCATAGAACCGCCGACCTGAGGGCGATTGCCGACCGCGCCGTCATCATGCGCGGCGGGCGGGTCGTCGAGGGTTTCTCGCAGCCGATCGACTTCTCCCGTGCGCTTGAGACCATGATCGGCCGCAAGCTCGAACTGGCACGGCCCGCGGCGCGAGACGCTGTTGGCCCAGCCGTTCTGGCGATGCGCGATATCAGGCTGCTGCCGTCGAGCGTACCGTTCGATCTCGAGATCGCCGAAGGCGAGGTCGTGGCTCTTACCGGCGTGCTCGGCGCCGGCAAGAGCCGGCTTCTGTCGGCGATCTTCGGCGCGGCCTCCTTTGCAGGCGGCACAATGGAGCTCGATGGCAAAGCCTATCACCCGAGGTCACCGGCGGATGGGATTGCGGCAGGCGTTGCGATGGCGGGTGAAGACCGGCATCGCGCGTCTCTCATGCCTGCCGCCTGGCCGGGAAACTCGCTGGCCGCCACCATCAGTCTTCCCCATCTGAAGAAATGGTATCCGTTCGGCCTGATCGCGGGCGGGCGCGAAGCGCGGGAAGCGACGCTCGCCATTTCCCGGATCGGCATCAAGGCTGCCGGTCCCTTTGCCTCGGTCTGGACCCTTTCCGGCGGCAACCAGCAAAAGGCGGTTCTTGCCCGCTGGGAGGCCGAGCCGAGCCGGCTGCTGCTGCTCGACGAGCCCTTCCAGGGCGTCGATGTCGGCGCACGGCACGACATCATCAAGGCGATCCGCTCGCGCAGGGACCGCGCCACTTTGATTGCCACATCGGATCCGGAAGAAGCTCTCGAGGTGGCCGATCGCATTGTGACGATCGACAGCCATACACTCCTTCCGGTCAGTGAAACCCTCACCACGCATGGACCAATGATATGACCAGCATCGACGATGACGCCTTTGCAACGCAGAGCAAGGAGCGTGCGCGGCAAAGTATTGCCGGCCGTGCCACGGCGCTTGGCCGCTCGCTGCGAGCCGGTGCCGTCTTCATCTTGCTTGGCCTGATGGTGATCGGCTTCGGCATCGCCGAACCGGCCTTTGTGAACGTCGCCAATCTGATGAGCATCCTCCAAGCCGTCTCGGTCGTCGCGATTCTCGGCGCGGGCGTTACGGTGACGCTGGCCGTCGGCGGCTTCGACCTCTCGATCGGCGCCATCGCCGCCTCCAGCGTCATGGCGGCAAGCTACGCGATGATCGTCTGGCAGCTCGATGCCTTCATCACCGTGCCGCTGGTGCTGGCATTTGGGGCAACGGTCGGGCTGATCAACGCCTTGCTGATCGTCAGATTGCGGGTGCCTGATCTCCTGGCGACGCTCGCCATGATGTTTCTGCTGTCTGGCCTGCAGCTTATTCCGACTGCTGGCCGCTCGATTTCTCCCGGGCTCATCCTGCCCGACGGATCGAAGGCATCGGGCGCCTTCGATCCGGCATTCCTGATGATCGGCCGATACAGCCTTTTCGCCACATTGCCTGTCTCGGTCGTGCTGATGGCAGCCGTAGCCGTCACATTATACGTGCTGACCGAACACACGCGCATAGGCCGCCTGCTTTTTGCCACCGGTGGCAATGAACTGGCGACGCGGCTTGCCGGTGCTTCAACGATACGGCTGAAGACGCTTGCCTACGTCATATCGGGAGCACTCGCCGCATTGGGCGGCATCGTCATTGCCGCACGTGTCGGGCGCGGCGATGTTTCATCAGGCGGTTCATTGCTGATGGATGCCGTTGCCGCGTCGCTGATCGGCTTTGCCGTTCTTAACCTGCGCCGGCCGAATGTGCTTGGAACCATTGCGGGTGCCGTCTTCGTCGGCGTCCTGCTCAACGGGCTGACGATGCTCAATGCGCCCTACTATACGCAGGACTTCGTCAAGGGCGCCGTGCTGGTCGGCGCACTGGCTTTGACCTTCGGCTTGGGCCGCAATGCTGATCGCTAACGGCCCTGCCCGGCCCGCCAAATTTTCGCCAACACTCTGAACTTTTGGAATAACGTACCTCCTTTATCGTTTATTTCCATATATTTTGTAGACTATTGAAATTGAGGGATATGAGCATGACTAAGGAAATTGGGGACGGCCTTGGACGCCGTGAAATCTTGAAGTTTGCAGCGGTCGCAGGAGCGACCTTTGCAGGTACCAGCCTGCTGACGGCGCCGGTAGCGCGCGCCGATGATGCAGCGCTCTCGCTGAAGGGCAAGCGGGTCGCCATCAGCGCGACGGGCACCGACCACTACTTCGATCTGCAGGTCTACAATGCCCAGATCGAAGAGGTGAAGCGTCTCGGCGGCGAGCCGATCGCCGTCGACGCCGGCCGCAACGACGGCAAGCTGATCGCCCAGCTGCAGACGCTTGTTGCTCAGAAGCCAGACGCGCTCGTGCAGATCCTGGGGACGTTGAGCGTCATCGATCCGTGGCTTAAGAAGGCGCGCGATGCCGGGATCCCCGTCCTGACCGTCGATGTCGGCTCGACGAATTCGCTGAACAACACGACTTCGGATAACTGGGGTATCGGCAAAGACCTGGCGCTGCAGCTGGTTTCTGATATCGGCGGCGAAGGCAATATCGTCGTCTTCAACGGCTTCTACGGCGTGACGCCCTGCGCCATCCGCTACGACCAGCTCGTCAACGTCGTCAAGTATTTCCCGAAGGTAAAGATCATCCAGCCCGAACTGCGGGACGTCATCCCCAACACCGTGCAGGACGCCTTCACGCAGATCACCGCGATTCTGAACAAGTATCCGGAGAAGGGCTCGATCAAGGCCGTCTGGTCTGCCTGGGATATCCCGCAGCTTGGCGCCACCCAGGCGATCGCAGCCGCCGGACGCAATGAAATCCGCACCTACGGTGTCGATGGCAGCCCCGAGGTTCTGCAGCTCGTTGCCGATCCGAAGTCGCCCGCCGGCGCCGACGCGGCGCAGCAACCGGCCGAGATCGGCCGCGTCGCCATTCGCAACGTCGCCAAGCTGTTGTCGGGCCAGACGCTGCCGCGCGAAAGCTATGTCCCGGCGCTGCTCGCCAACAAGGAGAATGTCTCCGACATCATCAAGAAGCTCGGCATCGGCTGATCTTGAGGCGGACCCTTTCGATTGCGGGAGGGTCCGCGCTCCGAATTCTGGAACAATCCAACATGAGTGCATCCGCAGTGGCGCCCACAGCTGAAACCGGCGATATCATCATTCGCTTCGACCGGGTCGTGAAACGCTTCGGCGGTGCGCAGGCGCTGGCCGGAACATCGCTCGCCGTCCGGCGCGGCACGGTACACGGCCTTGTCGGCCAGAACGGGGCCGGAAAATCGACGCTGATCAAGCTCCTTGCCGGCTTCCACGTGCCGGACGGCGGTTCGATCGAGGTCGATGGCAAGCCATACGAGAGGCTGACGCCGCATCTCTGCGACGAACTCGGCATCCATTTCATCCACCAGGACCGGCTGCTGGTTCCAACCTTCACGGTCGGCGAGGCGTTGTTTCTCGGTCACGAGAGGCGCATCGCGCGAACTCCGTTTCTCAATCGCCGGGCGATGCAGAAGCGCGCCGAGGAACTGCTTGCGAATTATTTCGGCATCAATCTGCCAAGAAATGCGCTGATCAGCCAGTTATCGACGGCCGAACGGCAGATCGTGCAGATCACGCGGGCGCTGCTCCACAAGCCGAAGGTTCTCGTCTTCGATGAGCCGACTGCTGCCCTCATCCGGCGCGAAGCTGATATCCTCTTCCGGCTGATCCGCCGCCTTCGCGACGAAGGTGTGACCGTCATCTACATCTCCCACTATCTGAACGAGATCGAAGACCTCTGCGATCATGTGACGGTGCTGCGCAACGGGCTCAGCGTCGCCTCCCTACCGATTAGTGAGGCACCTGCCACGACGATCGCAGGCTTGATGATCGAACGCGATATCGGCGAGATGTTCCCCAAGCGCAAGGTCGAAGTCGGAGACGCAATTCTGGACGTTCGAGGCCTGTCGGCGCCCGGCCGCTTCGACAATGTCAGCTTCACCCTGCGCCGCGGCGAGGTGCTCGGCATCACCGGGCTTCTCGGCTCCGGCGCCAAGGATCTCATCCGGTCGCTCTTCGGCCTCCAGCGCGCCGCAGACGGCACGATCAAGACGGGCAGACGGACCATCGACCCGAAGAGCCCTTCGGCAGCGGTCGAGAGCCATATCGCGCTCGTTCCCGAGGACCGGCGCGGAAACGGCGTCAGCCTCGACCTCAGCGTCACAGAAAACATCACGCTTCCGAGCCTGTCGCGCTACAGCCGCTTCGGTTTCCTCAAGCTGGCCGGCGAGCGGCGCGACACGGATGACCTGATCCGGCGCCTGCAGATCAAGACGGTCGGCGGGAATGCGCTGGTACGCACCCTGTCGGGCGGAAACCAACAGAAGGTAGCGATCGCAAAATGGCTGAGCCGCCATTCCGAAGTCTATCTGCTCGACGAGCCGACAGTCGGTGTGGACATCGGCTCGAAGGTCGAGATCTACACGCTGATCGGCGAGCTTGCGGCGCGCGGCGCGGGCGTCATCGTGCTGTCTTCCGACCTGCCCGAGCTCGTCGGCATCACCGATCGCATTCTGGTGTTCTTCCGCGGACGGCTGATCCGTGAACTCGCCTCAGCAGAAACCACAACCGATGAAGTGCTCGCGATCTCGACGGGCGCTTCGGAAGGATTGCATCATGTCGGCTGATATCCAGCTCGCTCCCTCCCCGGATTATCTCGCCGATGTACCGCGCACCGGCGGCACCTCGGCGGCGGCGATCCTCCGTTTCGGCTCGCTGCTCGTCTTCGCAGTCATACTGGCCGCATTTGCACTCACCGCACCTTATTTCCTCTCTGTCGGCAATATTGGCAATGTGCTCGGCCAATCGGCAATTTCGGGGATATTGGCAATCGGCCTGACGGTGGTGCTGATCGCCGGCGGCTCCAATGTCGTCACCGGCGGCATCGACCTTTCTCTTGCCGCCAATATGGGCCTCAGCGCCGCAGTCTACGCGACATTGATCCAGCTGGGTTTCAGCGACCCGGCTGCTGCCGGCGCAGCACTGTTGACCGGCCTTTCGATTGGTGCGGTCAACGCAGCCGCGGTGGTGCTCGCAGGCATCGTGCCGCTGCTCGCGACACTCGCCGTGATGAATATAGCCGCCGGTCTGGAGCTCGTGCTGACGCAAAATACCGTCGTTCCGGCATCGACCGATTTCCTGACGGCGATCTCCTCGTCAGACAGCTTCGGCATCCCGTTCCTTGCCTATATCTTGCTCGGGTTTGCCGCCCTTGCCGGGGCGATCATCCAATACACGCCGGCTGGCCTGCGGCTCTATGCAGTCGGCGAGTTTCCGGATGCTGCGCGGGCCGCCGGCTTGCCGGTCAAGCGCCTGCTCGCAGGCGCCTTCATTGCCAGCGGGTTGTGCGGCGGGGTGGCAGGCATTCTCTCGGTCTCCTATCTCAGCGGCAGCACTACC
Source organism: Rhizobium sp. 10N427 (assembly GCF_056394605.1). Classification (NCBI taxonomy): domain Bacteria; kingdom Pseudomonadati; phylum Pseudomonadota; class Alphaproteobacteria; order Hyphomicrobiales; family Rhizobiaceae; genus Rhizobium; species Rhizobium sp. 10N427. Next base: position 103,009 of record NZ_JBFTID010000012.1, read on the forward strand.
GGTTCCGGCGAAGCGCTGCTCCCCGTCGTCGTCATCGCACTTCTCGGCTCGGTGTTCTCGCGCCGTCTGGTTCCAACAATTCCGGGCACATTGATCTCGGCGCTGTTCGTTGGCTTCCTGACTAACGGCTTCCAGCTTCTCAACCTCCCGAGCACACTGGTCAGCGGCGTCCAGGGTCTTCTCATCCTCATCGTGGTCTCGGCCACAACCCTGCTGCGCAAACGGGAGGCTTGATATGTCCGGCTTGAAACTCGCCGAAGGGTCGATCGCTAACCTTGCCCGCTATGGACTGATCGCGGCTCTGGTTGGGGTCTTCGCGCTGTTCTCGATCCTCGCGCCGGCATTTCTGACCGTCGGCAACTTGCAGAGCATCCTGGTCAATAACTTCACGCTGCTGGCGATCGTCTCGATCGCCATGACATTCGCCGTCACGGCCGGAGGTATAGATCTTTCGGTCGGCACGGCGGTCGATTTCGCAAGCTTCGCCTTCGTCTCCCTCGTGCTCGCTGGCGAGCCTGTGTCGCTGGCCGCCCTTGCCGGGCTCGCCGCGGGCGCACTCGTCGGCGCTGTGAATGCGGTACTGGTTTCCGTCATCGGCGTGGCACCTTTCCTCGCCACACTCGGCACTCTGTTCATCGGCCGCAGCATCCAGCAGCTGCTGACCAACGGCGGCAATCCGGTCTATCTTCCGCCATCAGGGATCCCTGATGCGTTCCGGTTTCTCGGGCACGGGACGATCGCCAGCGTACCGGTGCCGCTGGTGATCGCCGCAGCTGTCATCGCCGCATCGGCCGCGATCCTGGCCTGGACGCGTTTCGGACGCGTAGTGCTGTCGATCGGCATCCAGCCAAGCGTGGTTCGCTATTCCGGGATCAACCTTGGCATACCCGTCGGTGCGACCTTCATCCTGGCAGGCGTGATCGCCGCGATCGCCGGCCTTGTGCTGACGGCGACGGTCACCGTCTACATCCCCTCCTCGGGCAATGCCTTTCTTCTGAATGCCATCGGCGCAACCTTCATCGGCACGACACTTTCGCCGCTCGGCCGCCCCAACATTCCCGGCACCGTCCTTGGCGTCTTGCTTCTCAGCGTCGTCGCCAACGGCCTGCTCCTGACCGGCCTCAATTTCTACTGGCAGCAGGTCGCGACAGGAACGCTGATCTTTGCGGTGCTGGCCTTCAGCTTCATCAACCGGAAAACCGCCGCGGCCTGACATCGATCGGCCGCCGCTTCAGGAACAATCGTATGACACGTGAAATCAGGCTGAACGCCTTCGATATGAATTGCGTCGGACATCAGTCGCCAGGTCTCTGGCGGCATCCACGCGACAAATCCGCCAACTACAAGGATCTCGATTACTGGGTGCATCTGGCAAAGACCCTGGAGCGCGGCAAATTCGACGGGTTGTTCATTGCTGATGTGCTCGGCGTCTACGACGTGCTGAACGGCAATGTCGATGCAGCCCTTCGCCATTCCGCACAGGTTCCGGTCAACGATCCGCTGCAGATCATTCCAACCATGGCCTACGCCACCGAGCATCTGGGTTTCGGCCTGACGGCCTCGCTGTCGTTCGAGCACCCCTATACGTTCGCCCGCCGGATCTCGACACTGGACCACCTGACGAAGGGCCGGGTCGGATGGAACATCGTCACCTCCTATCTTAACAGCGGCGCGCTGAATATCGGCCAGCCGGCGCAGACGAACCACGACGACCGTTATGATCTCGCCGATGAATATCTCGACGTCTGCTACAAGCTTTGGGAGGGGAGCTGGGAAGATGACGCCGTGGTGCGCGACCGGGATGCCGGCATTTTCACCCATCCTGAAAAGGTCCATCCGATCAATCATGCCGGCAAGCATTTCACGGTGCCCGGAATCCATCTTAGCGAACCATCGCCGCAGCGCACGCCGGTTCTCTACCAGGCGGGTGCCTCCAGCCGCGGCAAGGACTTTGCCGGTGCACACGCGGAATGCATCTTCGTTGCTGCCCCCTCCAAGCCTGTCCTGAAGCGCTATGTCGCGAATGTCCGCGAGGCGGCCGAACGCGCCGGACGCAATCCGCGCGAGATTCTCGCCTTCAACCTGCAGACCGTGATCCTCGGCGAGACAGACGCGGAGGCACAACGCAAGTTCAACGAATACCGGAAGTATGCCTCGCTCGAAGGCGCCCTTACCCTGATCTCGGGATGGACCGGCATCGATTTCGGCCAGTTCGGCCCGGACGAAGTTCTGCGCCATCGCCATACGAACGCGGTGCAGTCAGCAGTCGAGACCTTCACCACCATCGATCCGAACAAGGAGTGGACAGTGCGCGAGATGGCCGACTGGGTCGGCATCGGCGGGTTCGGTCCGGTCTTCGTCGGCTCGCCATCGACGGTCGCCGACCTGATGCAGGAATGGGTCGAGGATACCGACGTCGACGGTTTCAACCTCGCCTACGCGGTGACCCCCGAGAGCTTCGAGGATGCCGTCGATCTTCTCGTCCCCGAGCTTCAGCGGCGCGGCGTCTACAAGACCGATTACCGCAAGGGCACGCTTCGCGAAAAGCTGGGGGGCCAGGGGCCGACGCTCGTGGCCCCGCATCCGGGCGCAACCTACCGGCGGACCGGCGCGCGGCTGGCGGCGGAGTAGCGCCGGCTACCGTGACGACAAACAATTGTCGAGACTCGCTTGGGCTGCCTCGCATTGCGTAGGCGGCTCAAGCCCCAGCTGTTCTCGATGCCGCTATTCTTCGCTCGTCAGCGCGGCGCGAAGCCGCTTGACGTCCTCGTTCAGCGCTCCAATGCCTTCCATCGATAGGCCTGAACGGGCCAGCAGCGTCTCGCCGAGACAATTGCTCTGCTGCAGCAGAGCCTTTCCGGCATCCGTCAACCAGACATGGACTTGCCGTTCGTCTTCCTTGCTGCGCCGCCGCGCGACAAGGCCAGCCTGCTCCATCCGCTTGACCGGTGGCGTGACGGTGCTCGATTCCAGCGACAGCCGCTCGGCGATGGCGCCGATCGTCATGCCGTCATCCTCGCCCAGTGCATTCAGCACCAGGTACTGGGGATAGGTGATGCCCATCGCGTCGAGCATCGGCTTGTAGGTGCGGTTGATGGCGATGCTGGTGGCATAGAGCGAAAAGCAAAGCTGGTTATCGAGAGGCAGTGGCATAGGCAATCTCCAGTCGTCCTCGCTCCATATACCGCAAAAAATATTATCGCGATAATTATTTCTCTGGACAAGCGCGGAGTGAGGCGTTAGCTTTTGTTTATCGCGATAATAAATATTGCGAAACATATAATACGGAGATCCGAGATGAGCCAGTTTGACATTCAAGCAACCCGCCGCGGCGTGATGGCCGCCGGACTGGGCCTCGCCGCCGCGGCCGCCATTCCGCTTGCCCAAAACGCAGAAGCCAAGACCAAGCAATCGCCAAAGGAGAACAGTACGATGAGCAGCAATACCTTCATCACCAAGGACGGCACGCAGATCTTCTACAAGGACTGGGGCAAGGGCCAGCCGGTCGTCTTCCACCATGGATGGCCGCTGAGTGCAGACGACTGGGATGCCCAGATGCTGTTCTTCCTCGACAAGGGCTACCGTGTCATCGCCCATGACCGCCGGGGTCACGGCCGCTCCAGCCAGACGGCAACCGGCAACGATATGGACACCTATGCATCCGACGTCGCCGAACTCGCCAAGCATCTCGATCTGAAGGATGCCATCCATGTCGGCCATTCGACGGGTGGCGGTGAGGTTGCGCGCTATGTCGCCAAGCATGGCGGTGGCGGCCGCGTTGCCAAGGCGGCGCTGCTCGGCGCCGTTCCTCCGATCATGCTGAAATCGGACAAGAACCCGGGCGGCCTGCCGATCGAGGTGTTCGACGGCTTCCGCGCCGCGCTGGTCGCCAACCGCGCGCAGTTCTTCCACGATATTCCTGCCGGTCCCTTCTATGGCTTCAACCGGCCGGGCGCGAAGGTTTCCGAAGGGGTCATCGACAATTGGTGGCGCCAGGGCATGATGGGCGGCGCCAAGGCCCATTACGATTGCATTAAGGCATTCTCCGAGACCGACTTCACCGACGACCTCAAGACGATCGACGTACCCGTCCTTGTCATGCATGGCGACGACGATCAGATCGTACCGATCGCCGATTCCGCCTTGCTTTCGGCGAAGCTTCTGAAGAAGGGCGAGCTGAAGGTCTACAAGGGATTGCCGCACGGCATGGCAACCACCCATGCCGACGTTATCAACGCCGACCTCCTGGCTTTCTTCAAGGCCTGAGTTTCAGATGAAAACCGATGTGCCCGCCCTGCGGGCACATCTTCCGTCGCGCGAATGGTGCCGCTGCATGGTCTCCCAGGCAGGGCTGCACGGACGCCCTTCCCTCTCCTGTTCTCTTCGCCAGCGCCCATTTGCCGCTTTGCAGCAATATCCGTCGTTAAGCAGTTGAAAGCGTGACATTTGTCGTTAGGTTCTTAAGCCGAACCAGAATGCGCCGATTGAAAAGGACCGATAAAATGGCAGAGAAGAACCCCGCCGACAATTTTCCGGCAGGATACGAAGTCCCCAAGGTGTGGACCTGGGACAAGGGCAATGGAGGCCAGTTCGCCAATATCAACCGGCCGATTGCCGGGCCAACCCATGACAAGGTTCTACCGGTCGGCAAGCATCCGCTGCAGCTCTATTCGCTCGCCACGCCGAACGGCGTCAAAGTCACCATCATGCTTGAGGAATTGCTGGCGCTCGGCCACCAAGGCGCGGAATACGATGCCTGGCTGATCAGGATCGGTGACGGCGACCAGTTCGGCTCCGGCTTTGTCGACGTCAATCCGAACTCGAAAATCCCTGCTCTTTTCGACCATTCGACCCCCGAGCCGACCCGGGTATTCGAAAGCGGATCGATCCTGCTCTATCTGGCGAAGAAGTTCGGCGCCTTCCTTCCGGCAGATCACAAGGCCCAGACGGAGACCATGAACTGGCTCTTCTGGCAGATGGCCTCCGCGCCCTATCTCGGCGGCGGCTTCGGTCACTTCTATGCCTATGCACCGATCCACATCAAATATGCCATCGACCGCTTCTCGATGGAGGTCAAACGCCAGCTTGATGTGCTCGACCGCCAGCTCGCCGAAAACAAATACATGGCTGGCGACGAATATTCGATCGCCGACATCGCGATCTGGCCGTGGTACGGCAATCTTGCGCAGGGCAAGGCCTATGGCGAGGCCGGCGAGTTCCTCGACGTCGCAAGCTACAAGCATCTGCAGCGCTGGACGCAGGAGATCGCCGAACGCCCCGCCGTCAAGCGCGGCCGGATGGTCAACCGCGTCCATGGCGACCCGTCCGAACAGCTGCACGAGCGGCACGATGCCTCGGACTTCGAGACCAAGACCCAGGACAAGATCGCCAAGTAAACGGACGCTAGCCGCCGCAGCCCTGAAACGGGCATGCGGCGGCCGGCCAAACGTCTCGACGCTCGCGGCACCCGCTAGTGCTGCCCGAAATCAGTAGCGCCTGCGCCTCGATGACACCCGGTTTCGTGCGCGGCTACCGCCTTGTTTCCATGTGCTATCCGCCCTAACTATTTTAGCGAATTCGGAGGAAGCATGGATAAGGTATTGATGAGCAAGGCAGAGACTGGCGTCCAGGGCCTCGACGATGTGCTTGCCGGCGGGTTTACCCGCAAACATGTATTTCTGCTCGAAGGATCTCCCGGCACGGGGAAAACGACGATCGCGCTGCAGTTCCTTCTCGAGGGTGCCGCACTCGGCGAGCGTTGTCTCTACATCAGCCTCTCCGAAACCGATGAGGAGCTTCGTGATTGCGCCAGGTCGCACGGTATGGAGATCGACTCGCGGGTCGAGATTTTCGAACTCGTGCCGCCGGAAAGTCTGCTCGACGCCGACCAGCAGCAAAGCCTGCTCTATTCGTCGGACCTGGAACTTGGAGAAACGACCAAGCTGATCTTCGAGGCCTTCGAGCGGATCAAGCCTCAGCGTGTCGTCATCGACAGCCTGTCGGAAATCCGCCTGCTGGCGCAGAGTTCGCTCCGCTACCGCCGGCAGATTCTGGCGCTGAAGCACTTTTTCTCGCGATCGGATGCGACCGTCCTGCTGCTCGACGACATGACGTCCGATAGCCTCGACAAGACCGTGCACAGCGTCGTCCACGGCGTCATCCATCTTGAGCAGCTGGCGCCCAACTATGGGTCGGAGCGCCGCCGCCTCAGGGTCATCAAGTACCGCGGCCAGTCGTTCCGCGGCGGCTACCACGACTTCGTCATCAAAACCGGTGGGGTCGCAGTCTTCCCGCGCCTGCGCGCTGTCGAGCACAAGACCGGGTTCGAGCGGACCACTCTCTCCAGCGGGCTGCGCGAATTCGATCGTCTTCTGGGCGGCGGCATCGAGCGAGGATCCAGCACCTTGCTGATCGGCCCGGCTGGTACCGGCAAAAGCCTGTTTACCCTGCAATTCGTCAATGCGGCGGTGCAGCGGGGCGAGAGGGCCGCGATCTTCATTTTCGATGAAGAGCTGGGACTCCTCTTCGCACGAACAAAGTCGATGGGCATCGATCTTGAAAAGATGCGCGACGATGGGTCTATCCATATCGAGCAGCTGGATGCGGCCGAACTTTCACCGGGAGAGTTTACGCAGCGTGTCAGAGACAGGGTTGCGAGCTATGACGCAAAAACGGTCATTATCGACAGCATCAACGGCTATCAGGCCGCGATGCCGGAGGAAAACGCCCTCATTCTGCACATGCATGAGCTGCTTCAATATCTGAACCGGCAAGGCGCCAATACGTTCCTGACCGTCGCCCAGCATGGTCTTGTCGGCGACATGAAGTCGCCCGTCGATGTCACCTATCTCGCCGACAGCGTCATCCTGCTCCGGTATTTCGAGGCCTTGGGCAAGGTGCGCCGCGCGGTCTCCGTGATCAAGAAGCGAACCGGACCGCACGAGGATACCATCCGCGAATTTCGAATTTCCAATGCCGGACTGTCGCTTGGCGAACCACTTTCGGGGTTCCAGGGCGTACTACGCGGCGTCCCGAATTTTGTTGGAGAAAGACAGCCGCTCCTTCCATTGTCAGATGAGGACGGCACCGATTCCTAACAGCGATACCATCGGCCTGATCTACGCTCCAGTCGGCCGGGATTCGAAAATTGCAGCGTCGCTCCTGCAGGAGGCAGGCATCAAGGCAAGGATCGTGTTCGATCTGCCGTCCTTTGCCGCCAACCTTGGCGACGCTGTCGCCTTTGCCGTTATCACCGAGGAAGCATTTCGTTCCGCCGATCTGCGCGCCGTTTCCGCCTGGATCGAAGTGCAGCCGAGCTGGTCCGACCTTCCCTTCATCATCCTCACCAATCGCGGTGGCGGCCCCGAACGCAATCCGGCTGCCGCCCGGCTCTCGGAAGTGCTCGGAAATGTCAGCTTCGTTGAGCGCCCGTTCCATGCGACCACTTTCATCAGCGTGGCGCGTTCCGCCATGCGCGGGCGCCGGCGGCAATATGAGGCACGATCGCGGATCGAGGCTCTTGATGAGGGTGAACGCCGACTGCAGACCGCTCTTGGCGCCGGCCGGCTCGGCGCCTGGGAGCTCGATCTCACCACCAACGAGCTGACCACATCGGCGACCTGCAAAGCGATTTTCGGACGCAGCCCGGACGATGCGTTTTCGTATACCGATCTGCTCGCTATCATTCACCCAGAGGATGTCGGCCGGATGCAGACCGCCGTCCGGGCGACGATCGAAAGCGGAGCGGATTATTCGATCGAGTACCGGACAATCTGGAAAGACGGCTCGGTGCATTGGGCCGAAATCCGGGCGCAGCTCTACAAGGACCGGTGGGGCAAGGCGATCAAACTTGTCGGCGTTTCGGCTGACATTACCGACCGCCTCAAGGCGGAGGAACACCAGCGGCAGCTGAACGAGCTGCTAGAAGAGCGTGTCGCCGAGCGCACCCGCGAGCTGGAACAGGCGCACGCGGTCGTCATGGCAGAGGTGAGCCAGCGCGAGCGCGCCGAAGAACAGTTGCGGCAGGCTCAAAAGATGGAGGCGATCGGCCAGCTGACCGGCGGGGTCGCGCATGATTTCAACAATCTTCTCATGGCAGTTCTCGGCAATCTTGAACTTCTGCGCAAACATGCGGGAGACGACGCCAAGGCGCTGCGCCTGATCGATGGCGCCCAGCAGGGCGCCAGGAGAGGCGCGTCGCTGACTCAGCGTCTGCTGGCCTTTTCCAGGCGGCAGGATCTTCGCATCGACCCGGTCGATATGCGGGCGCTGGTGTTTGGCATGGAAGACCTTCTCAAGCGCTCCGTCGGCTCGACTATCGTTGTCGAAACCGTGGTGCCGGATGATCTTCCCCTCGTCTCCGCAGACGCAAACCAGGTCGAACTGGCGCTGCTCAATCTCGCCGTCAATGCCCGTGACGCTATGCCGGACGGCGGCACCATTCGTATCGAACTTAGACAATCCGAGCAGATATCCGGGACGGCAGAGCTCGCGGCTGGCAGCTATGTCATCCTTTCCGTCGCCGACCAGGGCCACGGAATGGACGAGGAGACCCTGAAAAAGGCAATCGAGCCGTTCTTCTCTACCAAGGAGCTCGGCAAGGGAACCGGTCTCGGCCTGTCGATGATCCATGGCCTTGCATCCCAGCTGAAGGGCGACCTCAAACTGACCAGCGAAGTTCGCAAGGGCACGACGGCCGAGTTGTGGATACCTGTATCGATCTCCAGCGCTGCACAGCCCGAATTGATCGTCATCCCGCCACAGGCCGCCAGCAATGCGTCAGGGCCGAAGCGGATATTGCTTGTCGATGACGACCTTCTCATCGCGATGAGCTCTGCCGACATGCTGATGGATCTCGGACATGACGTCGTCGAAGCCCATTCCGGAACGGAGGCGCTGGAATTTTTCGGTGACGGATCGGCCTTCGATCTTGTCATCACCGACTATTCCATGCCCGGCATGACCGGCGGCGATCTGGCGAGAGCTGTGCGCGCCATCGCGCCGGCCCTGCCGATCCTCATCGCGTCCGGCTACGCGGAACTTCCCCCAGGGGTCGATCTGGACGTCGCAAGGCTTGGAAAGCCCTACACACAGGACCAGCTGGCCAATGAGATCGCCAAGGTCGCCTTCAGTGCCCGCTGATCGCGCATCTGATTTGCAAGACTGACGGGGCGATTACTTCGCCGCGATCGCCGTCATTTCAACGAAGAGGTCAGGCGAAGCCAGCCTGGCCTCGACCGTTGCACGAGCCGGCGCATGTCCCACCGGCACCCACGCATCCCAAGCCGCATTCATCTCGTCAAACCCCGAAATGTCGGAGAGGTAGATGGTGACGCTGACGAGATTTTCCTTGCTGACGCCCGCCTGCGCCAGCGTATCGTCGAGGCTGGCCAGAACATCTTCGGTCTGCAGCCGCACCGGCTGGCCACGGGTGGTTTCAGCCGTATGGCCGGCGAGGAAGATCAGGTTTCCGACGACCACTGCGTCGCTCCAGCGCGCCGCCAAGCCAATTCTCTCGACCATTCAAATGCCCTTTCATGCTCGATCTCGTCTGAGCCACAGCGCTAGCGCCTGAAATACGAAAAGGCCAGCATCTTCTGGGGCGCGCGGCCTATCCCTGGAAGTTGGCATCGGTTCGCCGGTTTTGCTGAAAGTTTAAGTTGACCGTTCCCGATGTCAGGACGACATTTACAAGCGTATCAAGGCAGGAGGAGAAAACGGTGGAAGAGTTGGACCGCTGGCGCCAGATGGCAAGTGCGCCGAGAGACGGCAGCCGGATTCTGGTGACGATCCGTCCGTCCGAACAGGGATCGGCGGAAGTCGATCTCGCCTATTGGTCGAATGGCGATCAGTTTGGCGGCGAAGGCTGGCGCGCGTCGGATTCCTCGCCCGGGCAGATCATCGAATATGCCGAACCGGAATTGAAGTGCTGGATGCCGATGCCTTCCGCAAATCTCGGACGCAGCTCGATGCCGGCGCCCTGGGCGGGCGACGACCATCAGAACCTCGATGGTTCCGGCATCTAGGAAACTGGAAGTGTTGCCAGCCCGGCTTCGGGCGGGCTACGATCCGAGAATTGATTTCGCCAGATCGGCATGGTGGGTCTGAGCGACATCAGGATGAGATCGCAGGCGGCTCTTCAGCTGATTGATCCCGACTTCGCGAAAGATCGGGTTCAGCGGATCCGCGGTCACGCCACGCTCATTGCTGCGAAGCGCTTCGGGAAGCTCGATCACCGGTATCGTCGCATCGGGACGCGAGCCCAGGAAGAACGCCACGGAGAACCGCTCGACGCCACGGGGTGGTGCGACGACGTCGTGAACGTCTGCACGGACGAAACCGTTTGTCGCCAGTTCAAGGAGTTCGCCCGTGTTGATGACGAAGGTGCCGGGAACCGGCGGGGCGCTGATCCAATCACCGGCCTCTGTGCGGACGCGCAGGCCGGGCGTCTTGTCCTGGAGAAGAACGGTGACGAAGCCGCCATCCTTGTGTGCCCCGACGCCCTGATCGGTCTCGGCGACATCCCGGCCCGGATACCGGATGATCTTCAGAAGCTGCGACGGCTGCGGATCGTAGATACCGGCGAAGACATCTTCCGGCTGGTCGAGCGCAACAGCGATGGCCTTCAAAATATCGATGCCGATCCTTGTCACTTCCGCTTGATAGGCGAGAAGAAGCGGTTTCAGTTCAGGAAGGGCTTCCGGCCACTGGTTCGGGCCCTGAAGCCATTTCCATGGCGGCGTGGCGGGACCGATCTTCGCAGCCGTACCTTCGGTGTTGATGTCGAGCTGCTCGCGCCAATCCTGTTCGCCGCGCGTGCGTTCCTGCCCGGCGCGATTGTATCCTCTAAAATGCGGTGACTTGATCATCTCGATCTTCAGCTTCTCGTCCATCGGAAGCGCAAAGAACCTTTTGGACGCGGCAATGACATCGTCGATGAAAGCCTGCTCGACCCCGTGCCCGGTGAGATAGAAGAAGCCGTGATCATGAAGCACATGGCGAAGCTCTGCGACGAAAGCCTCGCGTTCCCGGCCGTGAAACCGCGAGATATCAAGCACAGGCAGCGCACTGCCGGATGGGTTGGCGTCGTTCAGGGCCGTCATGAAAGTCCTCGTATTCTGGGGCGCGTCGAAGAGCCCAGCATAGAGACGATCGAACGGACTGAAACACAGATCCGTTCAAGGTCGCGGTTCAGATTGAAAAACCGTTGCCCGCCACGACCGGACGGAAGAACAAATCACCGGAAGAGACACGCCGACACCACATATGCCCGTTGCCGATGAAAGCGCTCTATCGCAGCATCGGTGCGTCTGCCGTGACAAACAGCAGCCGCAAGGCCGCGGCGAGAAAATGGGCGAGCGCAAGAGCGGCAGCAGCGGCAGCGTTGATCACCAGCACCTGCGAAATGACGGCAATAGAAAACGCGCCTTGGCCCGATGGCAGGACGGACGTCGCTGCGAAGAGGACGCCTTCATACACCACGAAGGCAGCCAGAAACGTGCCGGCAGCCATAGCAAAGATGCCGGTCTGAAGCCTGATAACAACAAATGCCGCCAGGAGAGAGGTAGCAGCAGCCACGCCGATGGCGAGACCCCAGGCTTAGCTGTCCCAGGCCTGCGGGTAGCCGAGAATGAGATAACCCACCACCTGGTTGCCCAGCCATGCGAGCAGAACCGCATAGATCGCCATTTGCCGCGGAAGCGCCATGGCGGAAACCGCCGACAGCGCAACGAAGGGCGTGACGCATGCGAAATAGAGACTAAGGACGACGCTGGAGCCCGCTGTCATGGCAATCCAGGCTGCCGCGGCACCCGTTGAGACGGGATGCAGAGGAAGCTGACGACGTTCGGTCATGACCATGCTCCAGTTCATCGGGATCTACTGTAGCGAACTTCCAGTGAAATGCCATCCCGGCAAACTGGCGCAACACTCCCAATTGCGCGCGCCGGCAATTCTCCATGAACCTCAGGCAGCGGCTCAAGGCCATCTTCAGTCTATCGCATATTGAATGTTGTAGCGGCCGTGCACCGCCGATTGCTCGACATACGCCCGGACGCCAAAGACGCGGGCAATCAGATCTTCGTTCAAAACCTCCCATGTGGTTCCTAATGCAACCACTTTACCCTTCTGCAGCACGGCGAGGCTGTCGCAGAACATCGCTGCGAGATTGAGATCATGCATGGCAATGATGCAGGTCGTCCCGAGTTTCGACACGAGGGATAGAATTTCGAGCTGGTGCTGGATATCGAGGTGGTTTGTCGGTTCGTCGAGCAGGAGCTCGGTCGGCGTCTGAGCCAGAGCTCTCGCGATATGGACGCGCTGACGCTCCCCGCCGGAAAGTGTCTGCCATATCTGTCCGGCGCGGTGTTTCATGTCGACCCGCTCCAGGGCCATGTCGACGGCCGCATCATCTCCCGCATCCCAGGCAGAAAGCAGGCCGCGATGCGGCGTGCGCCCGAGCTGGACGACGTCACGCACGGTCAGCGGCGTATCGGTTGCCGATTGCTGCTCGACGAGAGCAACGCGCCGGGCGAGACTGGCTCTAGAGAGGATGGCGACGTCGTCCTCGCCGAGACGGATAACGCCGCTATCGACGCGGCGCAGGCGGCAGATTAGCCGCAGCAGGCTGGACTTTCCCGAGCCGTTCGGGCCCAGCAGACCAAGCACCTTACCTGGGGTCACCGATAGCGTGATGCCATCGATGATTAAGGTGTCGCCGGCCGAATAGGACACGGTATCGATGGAGATGCTCATGCACTTCTCCCGACGCGATAGAGGATGATCGCGAAAGCTGGGGCGCCGAAAAGCGCGGTGACCACACCGATCGGCAAGATCTGTTGCGTGATGATGATCCGGGAAACGATATCGGCCCCGACCATGAAGATCGCACCGCCGAGCGCCGTGGCCGGTAGGAGACGGCTGTGGGACGGGCCAACGATGAAGCGGGCGGCATGCGGGATGACGAGGCCGACAAACCCGATAGAACCGACCATGCTGACGACGGCCGCAGTCATGATCGCGGTGATGCCGAAAAGAACGATCTGCACCCGCCGCACGGCAACGCCGAGCGATGCGGCGGCATCCGAACCGAAGGCAAATGCATCGAGCGCGCGGGCGTGGAACTGGCAGGCGGCGAAGCCGGCGATCGCGATCGGCACCGACAGATAGACATCGGGCCAGCGGACGCCGCTCATCGACCCCAGGAGCCAGAACAGCACGCCGCGCGCCTGTTCCGCATTTGCGGATGTCGTGACGATATAGGAGGTGAGCGCATTGAAGAGCTGCGAGCCGGCAACCCCGCAGAGAATGATCCGTTCGCTGGAGCCCCCGGTGCCTGTCGCAAGAATGCCGACAAGCAGGAAGGCCACCACCGCACCGATAAAGGCACCACCCGACAACGAAAGAACGCCATAGCCGAGTCCGAGGATCATGACACAGACGGCCCCGGTCGAGGCGCCGGCGGAAATGCCGAGCACGTAAGGTTCGGCGAGCGGGTTGCGAAGAAGCGCCTGGAGGATGGCACCGCAGAGGGCGAGAGAAGCGCCCGCACTGGCCGCCGCCAAAGCGCGGCTGAGCCGGTAGTCCCAGATGACGCCTTCGTGGATGCGGCTGAGTTCGAACGCCGTTCCAAACAGCCGGTTCGAAACCGCCTTGGCGGTTGTCGCAACTGGGATCGCAATCTCGCCGATCGAGACGGCAAGGCTGATCATGACGCCAAGGAGGAGAACGGCGGCGGCGGTGAGCGCAACGAGCGCCCACCACCGGCGTTGCCAGGAAGCGGCAACTTTCACTGCGTAAGGCCGAAGGTCTTGATGCCGTTTGCCAGCGTTTCGATGCCGTCGATCGTGCGGATCGTCGGGTTCATCGACTGGGCGTCCATCATCACGAAATGCTTGTTCTTGACGGCCTCGAGTTCCTTGGTAACCGGATCACTCTCCAGGAAATCGATCTTTACCTTCGGATCATCGGCGGCATAGCGGCGGCGGTCCATGGTCGCGAGGACGATGACGGCAGGATTTGCCTGGGCAATCGTTTCCCAGCCGACCAACGGCCATTCCTCTTCGGTCGTGACGACATTCTTCGCGCCGACCGTCTTGAGAATATAGGCCGGAGCGCTGTTCTTGCCGGCGATGAAGGCGTCGCCCTTGACCTCTTTGCTGGAGAACCAGAAGACAACGGGCAGGTTCTTGCCCGAGGCACCCGAGATCGAGGCAACGGCTGCAGCCTCACGCTTCTTCAGATCGGCGATCAGGGCATCGCCGCGATCCTTGACGTCGAAAATTTCGGAGAGCTCCGCGATCTCCTGATAGATCAGGTCCATCGTGAACAGCTCCTTGCGAACGCCATCACCGCCATCGGCATTGATCTTGGCGACGCAGTCGGCAGGCGCGATGTAGGTATTGATGCCGAGATCGGCGAATTGCTCGCGCTTGCCGACAGAGCCTTGCGCACCGACATGCCATTCGAATTCGGCGGCGACCAGATCGGGTTCCTGACCGACGACGGCCTCGAAGCTTGGATCGTTGTCGGCGAGCCTTTTGATCTTGCTATTTGCATCGGCATATTGCGGCAGGACCGGCCCGACCCAGACGGCGGTACCGGCGACCTTGCCGGCAAGACCAAGCGAGAACAGGACTTCGGTCATCCCCTGGCCGATCGAGACGATCTTCTCAGGCGCCTTCTTGAACGTGACCTGCTGCCCGCAGTTGTTGAGGGTCAGAGGATACTGCGTGGCGGCAAGGCTTGTACCGGCGAAGCCGGTCAGGCCGAGGGCAAATGTGAGCGTGGCGATAATCTGGCGCATGGGACCTCGATTTAGGAGAAGCGGGCAGCACGACGCCGCGGAACACGGCGTGACTGCTCACGCAGCGCGGACGCGGAAAGCCCAATCGAGGCGGATGGAGGCCATGTATCGGCGAAGGGTCAGGTCAAACATGTCTGTTCCTTTCCAGGCATCCCCGCCCGGCTGATTGGATCGTGTTTGACGGCAGGTCTCCTGGCTCGCGAATATTCGCCTCTCATCTGCCTTCCCGCGATAACATCGCAGTGGCATGGCCTTGCGGCCCAAGGGAGACATCCAGCAGGCTGGTCTCCCGTGATGATCGGCAATCCGCTTACAGTTGCGGGGGCAGCCACGGTCTTGGTCCCTTTTGGGTCGTCCGCACCGTGTTCCCTATTAATCCCGTCGGAGACTTCCTCCGGGAACCGTCGGATGCAGTTACGACGCTAATATCCCGGCCGTCAAGACGCGCAGCGCGCCACCCTGGTTCGGCAATCAGGGTTCAGTACCCGCAGAACGGCCGCCAATCGCGTTTTCGCTTGTTGAATACGGCATACTTATTCCGTTATATATGAAGAAAATGGGAATATCAGAGGTAATGGCCGTTGAACGAAATCTCAAACGAGACCGTCGCAGAGAGCGGCTATCGGCAAATAAGGGCGGATATCATTTTCGGGCGGCTTTCTCCGGGGCAGAAGCTCAAGCTTGAAAATCTGAGAATCGCCTACCAAACCAGCGTCAGCACACTGAGAGAGATTCTCAACCGCCTGACATCGGAAGGCCTCGTCGTTGCCGAGGGGCAGCGCGGCTTCGAAGTCGCGCGTGTTTCGGTCGCCGACCTGAGAGAGACCGCAGCGCTGCGTCTGCTTCTCGAGGAGCACGCGCTGGAGCAGGCCTTCGAACAGGGCGATGTCGAATGGGAAGCGCGGCTGGTCTCGGCCCATTACAAGCTGGCGCGCATGGAAGAGGTGATGGCCTCGGGCGATACCAGTAGGGCGGAAGACTGGAAGCGCTACGACTGGGAGTTTCACCAGGCTCTGATCTCGGCCTGCGGATCGCGCCTGCTGATGGAAACACATTCGGCGGTGTTCGACAAATATCTGCGATATCAGATGGTGGCATTGTCCTATCGCGGCGGCGTTGCGGAAGAAGAGCACAAGCAACTGCTGGAGGCCGCTCTTCAGCGCGACATCACGACGGCGAAGAGAATATTGCAGCGGCATATTCAGCAGGGCGTCGAGCATGCGCTGAGCAAGGGTTCACTGGCGACCATTCGCCTATCGGCAGGATAATGTATTCCACGCACGATGGTGCGGGACGTAGAGGAATCAATGCTCAAAGTGACCGGTGAACATTCCGAGACTGTCAGCGACGTCGTCTCCCGGCAAATTCGTCAGGATATCATCTCCGGGACATTGGCGCCGGGTGCGAAGATCAAGCTGGAGCAGGCCAAGGAGCACTATTCGATCAGTGTGTCGTCGCTGCGCGAGATCCTGAGCCGCCTGACCACCGAAAACCTGGTGCTCGCCGAAGGCCAGCGCGGCTTCGAAGTCAGCCCCGCTTCGCTCAAGGAGTTGGAGGAACTCGCCGATCTTCGCACTGTGCTGGAGACCCATGCCATCGGCCTGTCATTTGCCGCGGGGAATCTCGAATGGGAAGGGCGCATCGTCGCCGCGCACCACAAGCTTGCGGCCGCCGAAAAGAGGCTGCTTGCCGGCGACGCCTCGCGCACGATCGACTGGGTCCGCTACGATTGGGAGTTTCATCAGGCGATCGTCTCCGCCTGTAATTCGGCGACGCTGATGGAGACGCTGTCCTCCGTCTTCGACCGTTTCCTGCGCTATCATATGCTGGCTCAGAGTTTTCGCGGCAAAGCGGTTGTCGACGATCACAGGCTCCTCTTCGAACTCGCGCTGAAGCGGGACGTCGAGGGCGCCCGCGCCGTTATCCGCCGCCACATATTGAGCGGCGTTGAACATGTGGTGAAAAGCGGCCGCATCGCCTAGCGATGGCAGTCAGAAGGCGTCCTTCGGGATGCCGTCCGGCCGCATCTGCTTCTTCAGCGCCGCAATCCGGAAGATCGCGTTCGGCGCGCCGTAGCCGCGATAGCCACGGCGCTCGACGATCTCGAAGAAGAACCCCTCCCCGTAGGTCCCGCTGTAGAGCTGGAAATACTCACCCTCGTCGTCGCGATCATAAAGGATGTTTTCTGCCTTCAGCCGTTCGCTGAGATCGGGATCGAGCCCGAAGCGGGCCTCGACGTCATCGTAGTAGTTGGGCGAGATGTGCAAGGCTTTGAAGCCCTTTTCACGCAGGGCTTTGGCGGTGGCGAAGATATCGGCTGTCGAGAAGGCCAGATGCTGGATGCCTGAGCCGAATTTCTCCGCGATGAAGTGACCGGCAAGCGTTCTGCGATTTTCAGCGCCGTTCATGGTGATGCGAAGCGATCCGCTGGCATTTTCGATGACCTGGCTGCGCACCACGCCGCCGGGATCGATGATATCGACCATCGGCGTTTTCCGGGTCTCGAAGATCGAGGTGTAGAACAGCATCCAGGTCAGCATCTCGTCGTAGGAAACGGTCTGCGCAATGTGATCGACATCGAGAAGCCCTGCATCCGCATTGCCATCGTCCTCCACCGGTTCGAAATCGATTTCGGAAAAATGGCCGAGCGGACTCTTGCCGTCGATCAGATAGATCAGCCCCCCACCGACACCGCGAATGGCTGGGATTTCCAGCTCGCCTCCGGCAACGGTCTGGCGGAAAGGCTCGGCATCCAGCGCCAGCGCCCGCCTGTAGGCCGCGTCGGCATCATCGACAACCAGTGCCATTGCGTAAGCAAAAGTGCCATGCACAGCATAGGCGGCGTTGGCGAAACCGGCCGGATCGACATTCACGAGAATGCGGATCGCGCCCTGCTGGTAAAGGCTTACCCTCTTGGAGCGATGCACGCCCGCCTTGCGGAAACCAAGCGCCTTGAGCAGGTCCTCGAGTTCGCCGGCCTCGTCCTCGTCGGTCGCGAACTCGATGAAACCGATCCCTTCGGCGGGGGCACGCGGCGGCATGGAGGCCCCGATTGCTGTCTTGGTGCTCCGGCTGACCTGGTCACCGAGATAGATCAGCGAGCGGTGGCCATCGGCCGCGATTTCGCGCGTCGAACCGCCACGGAACTGGTCGTTGAAGATCTCCAGCGAAAAATAGCCATCATAGCCGGTTGCGGCGACCGCCTCGGCAAAGGCCGAGACCGGCAGATCGCCCTCTCCCGGCATGTTGCGGAAATGACGGCTCCAATAGAGCAGATCCATGTCGATCAGCGGTGCATCGGCGAGCTGGACGATGAATATCTTTTCCGGCGGGATGGAACGGATCGAATTGACATCGATCTTGCGCGACAGCGAGTGGAAGCTGTCCAGGATCAACCCGATATTGGGATGATTGGCGCGGCGCACGATTTCCCAGGCGTCGCGATGGTCGTTGATGAAGCGGCCCCAGGCAAGTGCTTCGTAGCCGACCTTCAGCCCTCTTCGCGCCGCGCGCTCTCCGAGCTCATGGAAATCGGCGGCGGCACGGTCGATGCCGCCAAGGGCTACGGACGACACATTGGAGCAGACGAGCACGAGGTCTGTTCCGAGTTCCTGCATCACATCGAACTTGCGCTCGGCGCGATCGAATGTCCGGCCGCGCAGTGGCTCCGGCATGCCCTCGAAGTCGCGGAAAGGCTGAAACAGCGTGATCTCCAGACCGAGGTCTCTCGCCATGCGGCCGACCTCGGCAGGGCTGCTGTCATAGGCCAGAAAGTCGTTCTCAAAAATCTCCACGCCGTCGAAACCAGCCTTGGCGATGGCCTCGAGCTTTTCGGGCAACTCGCCGCTGATGCTCACGGTGGCAATCGAGGTCTTCATATCTGGAATCCTTTCATGCTGTGCCGCCGGATGGGCGGCTACGCAGGTATCCGCGGAAATCGGCTATAGGCATTATGCAGAATGTCGTGAGGATTTCAATTCAGTTGGTGAATTATGAATCATCATAGGTTTTATGAAAAATAGGTTGATTTGAAATCGCGCCTCTGGCAATTATGGCGGCATACGGTCGGGGAGAGGATGACTGCTGCAGTCGGACGGCCGGCTAACGGAGGAGGAAACACATGTTCAAATCGATGCTGACACGCCGTAATGCGATGCTGGGAGCAGCGGCTCTCGTGACCGCGATCGGGCTCGCGAACCCGGCAGCCGCCATCACACCGGACGAAATCAAGGCGCGCGGAAAGCTGATCGTCGGCATTCAGGGCGACAATCCGCCCTGGGGCTTCGTCACCAGCGCCGGCAAGCAGGATGGTCTCGACGCCGACATCGCCGCGCTCTATGCCAAGGAACTCGGCGTCGAGGTCGAATTCGTGCCGCTCGAGGTCAATAACCGCATTCCGGCCCTGACGACCGGCCGCGTGGACGTGCTGTTCGCCACCATGGCAATGCTGCCGGACCGCGCCAAGGCCGTCCAGTTCTCCAAGCCCTATGTCGCCAATGCCATCGTTCTGATCGCGCCGAAAACGATGTCGATCAAAACCAACGACGACATGGCAAACCTGACGATCGGCGTAGCCAAAGGCGCTGCACAGGACACGCAGGTGACCAAGAACGCCCCGACGACGGCAACCATCCGCCGCTTCGATGGCGATGCACCGAGCGTCCAGGCGCTGGTCTCCGGCCAGGTGCAGGCCCTCGGCGGCAACATCTTCTACATGGATCGCGTCGAGAAGGCCCGCCCGGGCGAATTCGAGAACAAGCTTGAATTCCAGAAGCTCTACAACGGCGCCTGCACCCGCCTTGGCGAGAAGGAAATCAACGCCTCGATCAACGCCTTCGTCGACAAGATCAAGGCCAATGGCGAGCTGAAGAAAATCTACGACAAGTGGATGAAGGTGCCGGTACCGGAATTCCCGGAGAAGCTCGAAGGCATTCCGTTCGCCGTCAACTGAGCCAAAAGCTCGCAACTATCCAAACCCAAGGCGGGCATCGCGATGCCCGCCAATCCGGCCCTGCGCCCGAAATCTATCCCGTTTGAGATTCGCGACATGACCAAGACCATCTTCGTCCTCAACGGACCGAACTTGAACCTGCTCGGTGAACGCGAGCCCAGCATTTACGGCTCAACAACGCTCGCCGATATCCGGCAGATGTGCCTCTCCAAGGCAACGAGCCTGGGTTTCGAGGTCGATTTCCGCCAGACCAATTTCGAAGGGGAACTGGTGGAAAGCATCCATCAGGCCCGCAAGGAAGCCTGCGGTATCATTATCAATCCGGCGGCCTATACATTCACCTCGATCGCACTTCTCGACGCCTTGAAAACCTTCGATCCGCCGAAGATCGAGCTGCATATTTCCAATGTCCATGCCCGCGAGGAAATCTACCACAAGTCCCTCGTGTCGCGCATCGCCACCGCCATCATGATCGGTTTCGGCGCCCGCGGCTATGAACTCGCCATCGATGCTATGGCAGGTATGGTGGGAGCGGCGAAAACATGAACTACCAGCTGGATTTTACGCCTGTCATCGATGGACTTCCGAGCCTCCTGCTTGGCTGCCTCGGCACGTTTCTCCTGGCGATCTGCGGCATGCTGCTCGCAATCGTCATCGGCATTGGCGGCGTGGCACTGAGGGATTCCCCGCTGAAACCGGTCCGCTGGCTGATCATTGGTTTTGTCGAGCTGATCCGCAACACGCCGTTTCTGGTGCAGATCTTCTTCCTCTATTTCGCCCTGCCGCTTGCCGGCATCCGGCTCGATCCGACGCCGACGGCGATCATTGCGCTCGGCATCAATGGCGGCGCCTACGCGATCGAGATCATCAGGGGCGGCGTGCAATCGGTGCCCAAGGGCCAGATGGAGGCCGGGCTGGCGCTTGGCCTGCATAAGGCACAGGTCTTCCGTCTTATCATCCTGAAGCCGGCATTGCGGGCGATTTTCCCGTCGCTGACCAGCCAGTTCGTGCTACTGACGCTCTCGACCAGCATCGTTTCGGCGATCTCGGCCTATGAACTGACATCCGTCGCCCAGCGCATCGAGTCGGACAGCTTCCGAAGCTTCGAGGTCTATTTCACGGTGACGCTTTTCTACCTCGTCATCTCCTGGCTGATGATGCGCCTCTTCGCGCTGTTTTCGGCCCGCTATTTCACCTATCCGGTCAAGTAGGAGGCAACCATGGGCAGAGAAGAATTCGTCTTCCTCCTGATCGGCCTGAAATGGACCGTTCTTCTTTCGGCCATCGGCTTCGTCTGCGGCGGCATCGCCGGGCTCGGCGTGGCGCTGGCGCGCACGTCGCAGATCCCGCTGCTGGAACGGGCGACGGCCGGTTATATCGCCGTTTTCCAGGGCACCCCCCTGCTGATGCAGCTTTTCGTCGTCTATTACGGCCTCGCCCTTATCGGGCTGAAGCTCGACGCCTGGCTGGCGGTCGCCATCGGCCTGACGCTCCATGCCAGTGCTTATCTCGGCGAAATCTGGCGCGGCTCCATCGATGCCGTACCGCGCGGCCAGACCGAGGCGGCAAAGGCCCTCAGCCTCAAATATATGTCGCGGATGAAGGACGTGATCCTGCCGCAGGCGATCCGTATCTCGCTCCCCGCCACCGTCGGCTTCCTCGTACAGCTGATCAAGGGAACGTCGCTCGCCTCGATCGTCGGTTTCACCGAGCTCACCCGCGCCGGCAACATGATCTCCAACCAGATCTTTGAGCCGCTGACCGTCTTCGGCATCGTCGGCGCGCTGTATTTCCTGATGTGCTGCCCGCTGACGATCCTTGGTGCGCGGCTTGAAAGGCGCTTCGCCGCCTCTGCCGCCCGCTGACCGCCGCGATGGGAACCAGACCATGACCAGCCTTTCCACATCATCGACCGAAACCATGATCACCATGAGCCACGTGGAGAAATGGTACGGCGCATTTCAGGCGCTGCACGACATCAACATGTCGGTACGCACCGGCGAGCGGATCGTGCTCTGCGGCCCCTCGGGTAGCGGCAAATCGACCTTGATCCGCTGCATCAACCATCTGGAGAGCTACGAAAAAGGCGAGATCCGCGTTGGCGGCATCCTGCTTGGCAACCAGGCCAAGGCGATCGATGCGATCCGCCGCGAAGTCGGCATGGTTTTCCAGCAGTTCAATCTCTTCCCGCATCTGACGGTGCTCGAAAACTGCATGCTGGCACCGATGCGGGCGCTTGGCGCAGGAAAGGCCGAAGCCGAGGAACGCGCCCGCTCGCTGCTCGCCAGAGTGAAGATCCTCGAGCAGGCCAACAAATATCCGGTCCAGCTTTCCGGCGGCCAGCAGCAGCGTGTGGCGATCGCCCGGGCGCTGTGCATGCGCCCGAAGGTGATGCTGTTCGACGAGCCAACCTCGGCGCTTGACCCGGAAATGGTCAAGGAAGTGCTCGATACGATGATCAGTCTCGCCGAAGAGGGCATGACGATGATCTGCGTGACCCATGAAATGGGCTTCGCGCGGCAGGTCGCCGACCGGGTCATCTTCATGGCCAGCGGCGCGATCGTCGAGGAGGCGCACCCGGCCGAGTTCTTCACCAATCCGCGCCACGAGCGCACCCGCCAGTTTCTTGGCGAAATCCTGCGTAACTAGGTTCGAGTGCAATGGCGACCCACCAGCAGACGGCATCCCTGAAAATCGCGGTCATGGGCGCGGGCCTGATCGGCAAGCGCCATATCGAGGCGATCGGCGCCGAACGGCGCACGGCACTTGCCGCGATCATCGATCCAACGGACGCGGCCCGCGAATATGCGGCAGGGAAGAAGGCGCCATGGTTTCCTTCGCTTGCCGCAGCGCTCGCAGGCGGCTCGCTCGACGGCGTTGTTATCGCGACACCGAACCAGTTGCATGTCGAAAATACCCTTGAAGCGGTTCGAGCAGGACTGCCGGCGCTCATCGAAAAGCCTATCGCCGACGATGCCGCTGGCGCCGAAATCATCGTTACCTCGGCGGAGGCCGCAGGTGTGCCGATCCTCGTCGGTCATCACCGCCGCCATAACCCCATGGTTCAAGCCGTCAAAGCCGCTCTGGAGACGGGACGGCTCGGCAAGGTGCTGACGGCGCAGGGCACCTTCTGGGTTGCCAAGCCGGAAGACTACTTCACCGTTCAGTGGCGGCGCGAAGAAGGCGGCGGCCCGATCCTCATCAACATGATCCATGACGTCGATCTCTTCCGGTACTTCTTCGGGAATGTCGAAAGTGTACACGCCATGCAGTCAAGTTCGGCACGTGGGTATCCGGTCGAAGACACGGCTGTCGTGGTGATGCGCTTCGAAAGCGGCGTCCTCGCCACGTTCAACGTGTCGGACGCTGCAGCATCACCCTGGAGTTGGGAAATGACGGCGGGTGAGAACCCGTCTTATCCCCGGCAGGATCAGATATGCTATCAGATCGGCGGCACCGCCGGCTCGCTCTCCATTCCGCAAATGACGCTCTGGACAAACGCCGGGGCCGCGAACTGGCTGGAACGCCTCGTCAAGGAGCGCCTGCCCTTCGATGCCGTCGAGCCACTTGCCGCTCAGCTCAATCACTTCTGCGACGTCATCTGTGGCAACGCCAATCCACTCGTCAGCGGACGGGAAGGTCTGGAGACACTGCGCGTCATCGAAGCGATCAAGGCATCGGCGCGTTCAGGGATGACCGTTCACCTCAAGGCCGATGCACGGCGCGAGAAGGAACGGTTGTCATGATCAGCGGCACGACCCGATTGATTGCCCATCTCGGCTACCCCACGGAAACCTTCAAGGCGCCGCTGATTTACAATCCTTATTTCGACAAGCACGGCATCGATGCCGTCGTCGTGCCGATGGGCTGCAAGGCGCAGGACTATCCCGATTTTCTGAAGCTGGTCTTCCGCCTCTCCAATATCCATGGCGCCCTCGTCACCATGCCGCACAAGACCACGACGATGGGCCTGCTCGACGAGATCTCGACAAATGCGAAGGTGGCCGGATCCTGCAATGCGGTGAAGCTCGGCGCTGACGGCCAGCTGATCGGCGACATGTTCGATGGTGAAGGTTTCGTCCGTGGATTGGTCCGCAAGGGCCAGCGGGTCAAAGGCACAAGCGTCCTGATCGTCGGTACCGGCGGCGTCGGATCGGCGATTGCCGCGTCCCTTGCCGCCGCGGGTGTAAAGCACATTGCGCTTCACGACGCCAGCGAGACAGCGTTGAATGGATTGAAGGCCCGGTTGAACGCACACTATCCGCAAACGGCGGTAACGTCAGGATCGAATGATCCCGATGGTTTCGACATCGTCGTCAACGCGACGCCGCTTGGCATGCGCAAGGGCGATCCGCTGCCCGTCGATGTCTCGCGTCTATCGCCGGAAACCTTCGTCGGCGAAGTCGTGATGAAAGCCGAGATCACGCCGTTCCTTGACGCCGCGCGCGACAGAGGCTGCAAATTCCAGGTCGGCACCGACATGCTCTTCGAGCAGATTCCGGCCTATCTCGAATTCTTCGGCTTTCCCGTCACGACCGCCGAAGAGCTGCGTGCCGTCGCGCGGATCTGACCATGAGATCGAGAACGGGGCGAGCTGCCCTCAGTCGCTGAAAACGTCGTTGAATTCGGAATGGCCGCGATTGCCCTGATCGGGAGAGCGCCAGCCCAGCCGATGGGAAATATCGGTTGCAACCTTGGAAAGCTCCGGCCCAAGAAACGCGATGCGCTCGGGCGTCATCCGCAGTTCCACCGCCGAGGCGGAAATCGCGCCGGCGACATCGCCTGACCGGCCGCGAATGGGAGCCGCAACACAGCAGACGCCGTTCTCTAGCTCCTGCAGATCTGTTGCATAGCCGCGCTTTCGCACGGTCTCGGCTGCAGGAGCCGTTCCGAAGCTGTACCAGATCAGTGGCATCTCTGCTGCGTGGCGGCTGCCCTGATGTGGAAGAACGCCCCTTTTGACCGGAAACCGTATCCCGAACGCCGGAGGACGCCGACAATGTGCAGTTTAATGCACCAATTGTGTGAAGGCCGAACTCCGAACAGGCGTCGCAATGCCGATCAATGTTAGAAAGCTAACGCTTTGAAATATTTGCCCGCATCCCGATTTCTCGGGATAGCAAAACGATTCCGCAGATGAGATTAAAGGACCGTAAAATGTTTCAGTTTGGGGCGGCGGCCGGATGAACGACTATATGACCGAAGACACTGCAGCGCGGTCCGCCGATGCCGGGATATTCATGTGGCAGCTGAGCGACGACACTGTCTATGCAGATGCCGCGTTGGCCGATCTCTTTGGGCTGGATTCGCGCGAAGCCGAGCGTGGTCTGCCGATCGTCCGGTTTCTCGACCGCATCCGCGAGGACGACAGACCAGATGTTGCCAAGGCCATTCACGAAGCGATCGTCACGGGCGAAGCTTACCAGCGCGACTACCGGATCGTGCGGCCGGATGCCACGGAGGTCGGCGTCTCGGCATTCGGGCGATGCTTTCGAGACGCGAACGGCACGCCCTCGCACTATGCGGGCATTGTCTACCCGTCAATCGGCCAGCCGATGCCATCGGAGAGGCTCTTCTGGCATTGCCTGCAGGCGCATGATCTGGCGCGGCAATGCGGCGAAATGGAAATGGTGGAGCTTTTAGGCCAAGCTCTGCGCCGTTACGGCCGGCGTTCCGAGCACGATACGTCCATTCACTGAGAACGGGCGCCGCGTTTCCCGCACGGCATCCGAAGCGATCGCCGTAGCGCGCGGGCCCTCACATCACTCGGCCGCCACCTTCGGAAGTGCGCCCTGCTGCAAGCCTGGCCGGGAAAGACCGAGATGATCCCTCAACGTATGCCCCTGATATTCCTGCCTGAAGAGGCCGCGGCGGCGCAGTTCCGGGACGACGAGCCCCACGAAGTCCGACAGGCCCCAGGGCAGCGCCGGTGACATGATATTGAAACCGTCGGCCCCATGGTTGACGAAACGCTCCTCCAATTCGTCGGCGATTTCCTTGGCGGAACCGACAATCTGCCAGTGGCCGCGGGCGCCCGCCACGCGCTCGTAAAGCTGACGAAGCGTCAGGTTCTCGCGAGCCGCAAGCTCGAGGAAAAGCGCCCTCCGGCTCTTCCCGCCCTCGGTCTCCGGCAGATCCGATATCAACAGATCGACCGGCATCGTCCTTATGTCCTCCACGCCCGCAAGATCGGCGAGCATGTCCAGCCCGACAGACGGCTCAAGAAGGCTTTGCAACTGCTCGAACTTGTCGCTCGCTTCCTGCCTGGTCTTTCCGACGACGGGGAAAACTCCGGGCAGAATCTTGAGGTCATCCGCGGAGCGCCCGTATTTCGAGAGACGCCCCTTCAGATCGCTATAGAAGGCAACCGAGCCCGCCAATGTCTGCTGTGCTGTAAAAACCGCTTCTGCCGTTCGTGCCGCAAGCTCTTTGCCCGGCTCGGAGGAGCCCGCCTGGATGACGACAGGCCGTCCCTGAGGAGGTCGGGGAATATTCAGCGGTCCGCGCACCTGGAAGAAGGTGCCGCGGTGGTCAAGCGCGCGGACTTTGCCGGGATCGAAATAGATCCCGTTCTCCCGGTCGCGGCTGAAGGCGTCATCATCGGTACTATCCCACAGGCCGGTCACGACATCGACGAACTCTTCAGCTCGCCGATAACGATCGGCATGTGCAATGATGGCGTCGCGGCTGAAGTTGAAGGCGGCGCCCTGATCCGCAGAGGTGACGAGGTTCCACCCTGCCCGGCCATCCGAAAGATGATCGAGCGACGCAAACTGCCGCGCAAGGTTGTAGGGATCGGAGAAAGAGGTGGATGCCGTCGCCACCAAGCCGATCCGGCTCGTGACCGCCGACAAGGCCGATAGCAACGTGACGGGTTCGAAGGGATAGAACCCGGAATGAGCCTTGCGGCTCGCGGCCGCCGCATCGTTGATACGGGCGCTGACGCCATCTGCAAGGAAGACAGCATCGAACTTGGCATCTTCGGCGATGCGTGCGAATTGCGCAAAGTCCCGGAAGCGGGTGCTGTCGGATGCGCCTGGGTGGCGCCATGCGGCAACATGATGTCCCGTATACAGCAGGAAAGCACCGAGGCTCATTTGGCGGTCACGTCTAGGCATAAAAGTCTCCCTTCAAACGCGCTTGCGGCGCGCCATCAATGCAGGCCAAATTCATTCAGCAATTGTTCGCGCAGCCGCACGAAGCGCGGCTCGCTGCGGTTTCGCGGCCTTGGAAGATCGACCTCGATCTCGCGCGTCCGCCCGCCTTTGTCCTTGGGCAGGATCAGCACCCTGTCGGCCAAATAGACGGCTTCCTCGAGATCATGCGTAACGAGGATCATCGTCACCCGCTCTTCGCGCCAGATGCGCGCCAGCTCCTCCTGCATGGTGATTTTCGTCATCGCATCGAGCGCTCCGAACGGCTCGTCCAGCAGCAGGATCTCGGGCTTGACGGCAAGCGCCCGCGCGATGCCGACGCGTTGCGCCATGCCGCCCGAAAGCTGCGATGGCAGGGCATCGGCAAAGTCGCTGAGGCCGACAAGCTTGATGTAATGCCTGGCGCTTGCACGGGCTTCCGACTTGCCTAGCCCACGATTTTCCAGCGGAAAGGCGACATTGTCGAGCACGCTCAGCCAAGGCAGCAGCCGCGGTTCCTGAAAGATAACCGCCCGGTCGCGGCCAACACCGCGAACCGGCTGCCTGTCTATCAGAACCTCGCCGCGATCGGCATCCTCAAGCCCCGCAAGCACCCGAAGCAGCGTTGTCTTGCCCGACCCTGATGCACCGACGATCGCAAGACTTTCCCCAGCGCGAATGTGATTGCTGACGCCCTGAAGCACGTCGAGACGACGGCCCTTGATCGAATAGGATTTCGAGAGGTTTCGGATCGTGACTTCGCCACGGACTGCCGGTTCGGCGATGCTCATCGCTTATCTCCTCAGTTCGCGACTGCGAAGTTGGCAGGATTGTAGAGAATATCCCCGGCCTTGAGCTGGCCCGGCTGAAGAACGCCGCCGCGTGCCAGGATGTCGATCCAGAACTGCAGATCGCGGGTCACCGCCTTGCCACCTTCGCGCACACCGTAGCCGGTGAAATACTGGGCGATATCGGCATTCTCACCGCGCGAAGCGAGCACCTTTGCGATGACGGCTTTCGTCTCTTCGGGATGCAGGCGCGCATATTCGAGGGCCGCTTCGGATTTTTCGACGAAGACCTTGGCAGCCTGCGGATGCTCCTTGATCCAATCGCGGCGCAGAACGACGAAGCCGCCGGCGATTTCGCCGAGAACGTCGGTATCCCCGAAGACCTTCTGCAGCGGGCCATTCTTCAGGGCAGCGCCTTCGAAGGTCTTCTGCCAATAGCCGAACGCGGAGATATCAACCTGCTTCGAGCGAAGGACCTGCTCGAGCTGCGGGCCCGGCACGACGACGAGCTTTGCGGCATTCTCGGGAAGGCCGACCGAATGGAGCGCCTCACGGACCGTGTAGTCCAGATGCGCACCAAGCGTGTTGACGGCGATCGTCTTGCCGGCAAGATCCTTGATCGAATGGATCGGGCTTCCCTCAAGCGTGTAGAAAATGCTTTCCGTCGTCTTGTTGATGCCGTTCGAAGCATAGGCCGCGATGAAATCATTGCCGCTGGCGACCGAATTCAAAACGGCTGCCGTCGCAGCGCTGCCGAGCTCGACATCGCCGGAGGCGAGTGCAAAGAGCGATGCCGGACCGCCCTGCGCGTAACCGACATTCTTGAGCGTGATGCCGGTGCCGTTGAAGTAGCCCAGCGCATCCGCCAGCTCGTGGGCAGCAAGGCCACCCTGGCTGGCAAGGAACCGGATCGTCACCTGCTCCGGTTCGGCAGCAGCAGCGAAACTGGTGGAAGCGGCAAGAAAGAGGCCGGCGGTGAGCGCGAGGGCGTGACCGCCGGAACGGCGCAGAATGTGCATTACAATCTCCTGAGTTTTGGTGGATCAGCGCTTTGTCGGGCTGAGAAGCATGCGTTTCAGTTCTTGACCCTGGTCCAACGGCAAAGCCGGGCCTGCAGGCGTTCGAGGACGAAGTTCGCGGATAGCCCGAGCAGTGCCAGAAGCAGGATCGCGGCAAACATCATCGGGATCTGGAAGTTGTATTGCGCATTCATGACCTGGAAACCGACGCCGGAATTCGCGCCGATCATCTCCGCAGCAATCAAGAGCAGGAGGGCCGTCGTGGCGGAAAGGCGCAGCCCGACGAAAATCTGGGGCAATGCAGCCGGCAGCACGACGCGGCGGAAGATGGTCAACCGGCCGGCGCCATAAACGCGTGCCATTTCGAGGAGCTTGGGATCAACCTGCTTCACCCCGCCGATCGTCGACAGGAGGATCGGGAACAGCGTCGCCCAGAAAATGACGAAGATCTTCGACGCTTCGCCAAGCCCGAGCAGCAGAATGAAGACAGGATAGAGCGCAAGCGCAGAGGTCTGGCGAAAAAGCTGGAGGATCGGGTCGAGAGCGCGCTCGATGACGCGGATCTGCCCCATGAACAGCCCGAGCGGGATACCGACGGCAGCCGCCGCTCCGAAGGCGATACCGGCCCGTTGCAGGCTGATCAGGATATCATTCGAGAAGGTACCAGCGGCAATTCCGTTCCAGAGCGCCTGGACAATGATGCTGAGCGGCGGCAGGACGGCCTTGTTGGTCCAGCCCATTGACGGTGCGATCTGCCAGAAGACGGCGAATGCGATGAGAAGCCCCCAGCGTGAGAAGATGTTTCCGGTGAAAGACAGAAACTCTCTGCCTGCCCCTTCCCGCCAGAAAGCTCCGGCCTGAAAGCCCTGCAATACGGCTGGCTGGTCATCATTGATTGCCATCTGCATATCTCCTTGTTGGCTTTTTGCTATTCTGCGGCTTCAGACGCTGCGCTTGCCCAGCGGGTATGCGGGAAAGGAAGGCCAAGATTGCCGCGGAGCGTGTTTCCCTCGTAGGCGGTGCGGAACAGGCCTCTGCGCTGCAGCTCCGGGATCACCAGATCGACGAAGTCTGTCAGGCCAGTGGGCAGCCACGGCGGCAGGATGTTGAAGCCGTCCGCGCCTTCATTTTCGAACCATTCCTGAAGCGTGTCGGCAATCTGCACGGCCGAGCCGACGATCGTGTAGTGTCCCCTTGCCGAGGCGATCCACTGGTAAAGTTGCCGGATCGAGAAGTTGTTTTCGTCGGCGATGCGGCGGATCAAGTCCTGGCGGCTTTTCATCCCTTCCGTCGGCGGCGCTGGCGGGAGTGGGCCATCGAGATCGGCGCCGGCAAGATCAAGCTCGCCGCCACTCAAGGCGTTGATGAGCGCAAGACCGTCTTCCTCGATGATCAAGCTCGTCAGACGTTCGTATTTTTCGCGCGCTTCGGCTTCCGTCCGGCCGACAAATGGCGAGACGCCCGGCATGACCAGAACATGAGCTGGATTGCGTCCATGCGCCCGGGCACGGGCCTTGATGTCGCGATAGAACTCTTGCGCGGTATCGAGCTTCTGGTGGGCGGTGAAAATCACCTCGGCGGTAGCCGCGGCAAGGTCGCGGCCGTCGTCGGACTGGCCCGCCTGAACGATGACCGGGTGACCCTGCGAGGAGCGGCTGACATTCAGCGGTCCCTCGACCTTGAAATGCTCGCCGCGGTGATCTGTGCGATGCACCTTGTTCACGTCGAAATAGACACCGCTTTCGCGATCGCGGATGAAGGCATCGTCCTCGAAGCTTTCCCAGAGCTTCTTGACGACACTCACGTGCTCGGCTGCGCGGCGGTAGCGTGCGGCATGGGGAAGCTGCTGGTCCCGGTTGAAATTCCGGGCTGCTGCTTCCGTCGCTGTCGTGACGACGTTCCATCCCGCTCGTCCGCCGGAAATCAGATCAAGCGAGGCGAACTTGCGGGCCACCGAATATGGCTCTTCATAGGTCGTCGAAGCCGTGGCGATGAAGCCCAGATGCTTGGTAAACGGCGCAAGAGCGGAGAAAAGTGTCACGGGTTCAAATCCGACGACCCTTGCGTTTCCGCCTTCGATGCCGCCGCCAAAGGCAACCGCGAGCCCGTCAGCCAGGAAATAGGCATCGAACAGACCGCGCTCGGCTTCTTGCGCGAGCTTGATATGAAACTGGAGGTTGGTTGCGCCATCGACCGGCTGATCCGGGTGCCGCCACGAAGCAATATGCTGGCCACCGCCAGGTAGAAACGCGCCCAATCTGATCTGTCGTGCCACCGAATTCCTCCTCGGTTCCATTTGCGATGGCTAAGGATCGGCCGTCGGAAGCATCGGAACGCGACATAAAATTCGATGAAATCTAGAAATTTGATAGGCTATTAATTCCTTCGCGTTCCCACCCGCTAAATTATTTTTCTAATTTGCCGGACATATCGGTAAAGGCGGCGAGCCGAATAGCTTCGCGGAAGGCGCAGTTCTCCCGAAGCTATCTCTATCGGGTGCTGCCTCGGACGATCAATTCAGGCTCCAGGGCGATGTCCGATACATTCGGCAAACCATCGTTGATGGCAAGAAGCACGCGTGATGTTTGCCTGGCGTGGCTCAATGTCTCGGGCGGTGCCGAAACACGCCAGCCCGGCTAATTGGCAATCATGTCGGCGGCCTTCTCGGCGATCATAATGACAGGTGAATTGGTATTGCCCGACACAATCGTCGGCATGACAGACGCATCAACGACCCTCAGCCCCACAATCCCTCTGACACGCAATTCCTGATCCACGACTGCATGCTCATCGCTTCCCATCCTGCACGTTCCAACCGGATGAAAAATCGTCGTCGCTATATCGCCCGCTCTCTGGATCAGGTCTTCGTCACTCTGAAACTCTGCGCCCGGCAGCATCTCCTTGGGCGCGAAGCGCGACACTGCCTTGGCCTGCATCAGACTGCGGGCATGACGGATCGATCTCGCCGCAACGATACGGTCGCCGGCGGTCGAGAGATAGTTTGGCCTTATATCCGGAACTGCCGACGTGTCTGGCCTTGAGATATGGACCGTGCCGCGGCTTTCGGGGCGGAGGTTACACACAGAGACCGTGACGGCAGGGAAGCGATGCAGCGGCTCGCCGAGCCTGTCGGTGCTGAGCGGCTGAACGTGATACTCAAGATCCGCGGTTGCCAGCGACGGATCGCTTTTTGCGAAGATGCCGAGCTGGCTCGGGGCCATGGAAAGAGGGCCGGAGCGGCGCAGTGCATATTCCAACCCCATTCCCGCGCGGGAAAGAAGGTTGTGATAGAGCTGGTTCAGCGTTCTTGCGCCTTCGATACGGAAGACCGTGCGGATTTGCAGGTGGTCCTGCAGGTTTTCGCCGACGCCATCAAGCGGGTGAACCACATCGATTCCGGCCGATTGAAGAACACCGGGTCTGCCGATCCCGGAGAGCTCCAATATCTTCGGCGAGTTGATCGCGCCGGCGGAAAGGATGACCTCGCGGCAAGCTTGCGCATGATGCATTTTACCGTTCGACCGGAAGCGGACGCCGGTGACCCGCCGGCCGTCGAACTGGAGTTTTTCCGTTTCCGCCGCGGTCAGGACGCGGAGATTGGGGCGTCTCATGGCGGGCCGGAGGAAGGCCTTTGTGGTGTTCCAGCGCATCCCACCCCGCTGGTTGACCTCGAAATAACCGGAGCCCTCGTTGTCGCCCCCATTGAAATCATCCGTCTTTGGAATGCCGAGTTCCTCGGCCGCATCCCGAAAGGCATCGAGAACGGGCCATGAGAGGCGCTGACGCTCCACCCGCCATTCACCGCCCGCGCCGTGGATTTCGGAACTTCCCCGGTAGTTGTCTTCCGACTTGCGGAAATATGGAAGGACGTCGTCCCAGCCCCAACCGGCATTGCCCGCCTGACGCCACCCATCATAGTCGGCGGCCTGGCCGCGCATGTAGATCATTCCGTTGATCGAGGAGCAGCCGCCGAGAAGCTTGCCGCGCGGATAGGGAAGCGAACGCCCGTTGAGGCCAGTCTCCGGCATCGTCGTCATCATCCAATCCGTCCGCGGATTACCCATGCAGAAGAGGTATCCGATCGGAATATGGACCCAGTGGTAACGGTCACTTCCGCCCGCTTCCAGAAGCAGAACGCGATTGTTTGGATTGGCCGACAGCCGGTTTGCCAAGACACACCCTGCCGATCCAGCGCCAACAATTATGAAGTCATAGGTTCCTGCATCAACCGGCGTCTCATCTCTGTGCATGGTCAAGCCGCGGCCTCCGCCGAAGCAGGAGGGACTGCCGTCAGCCGCCGCCAAAGGGGCGCCATCGCCTCGGCGATGTCGGTGTAGAGCGCGTAGCGTCGTGCATAATGCGCTTCCAGCGTGGTGTCCGGCCGGTAGTGCCGCTCAACGCGGACCATTACTTCGGCACCTGCTTCAAAGTCTGCGAAAAGACCGACGCCGGTGCCGGCCGCGATCGCAGCGCCAAGTGCGCCGGTCTCACGCGAGCGGGCAACGGTGACGGGAACGCCAAGCACATCGGCGAAGATCTGTGGCCAGATGAGGCTTCGCGATCCACCCCCTGACAGCACCGCTTCGTTGAAGACTGCGCCTGCCTTCCGGATCGTCTCGATATGCTGACGGTGACCGAACGCGACACCTTCGAGCACGGCGCGCACCAGATGGCCTTTGCTATGCCAACCCGCAATGCCGTAGAATCCGGCGCGCGCATGGCCGTCCTGCTGAGCACCATAGAGATAGGGGTGGTAGAGCGGATCGTCTGCGGCCGGATCGATCGCCCCAGCCAGCGCGCAGCATGCGTCAAATGGCGAACTGGCCGCTGAGTGATCGCCCTCGAAGAACTCCTTGACCAGCCATTCGAGATTGGCAGCTGAGGTAGCACTGTTCTCCATCGCCATGTAGCGGGTGCGATCGAAGGTCGATGACATGAAGACCGGCCCGTCGAGGTCAGGACCGCCAATGATAACCTGATTGATACTCCAGGTACCTGCGATGATCGACGCACTGCCGGTGCGCGACACGCCAGAACCGAGGGCCGACGCGACCACATCGAACAGCCCGCCGACCACAGGCGTGCCCGTGGCAAGTCCCGTTTGCCGGGAGACTTCTTCAGTCACCGTACCGGCGATATCCGCACTTTCGATCAGCGGCGGCAGGAGATCCATGTGGTCACCAAGACCGTAGGCCTCCATTAGTGCGGCGTCATAGCGACGCTCGGCAAGATTGAGCAGGCCAGCTCCGGACATATCGGACACATCGCTGACACGACGGCCGGTCAGCCGGTTGACGACGAAATCCTTGGAGAGGAAAACCGTGCCGATACGATTGAACAGGTCCGGCCGGTGACGCTTCAGCCAGGCCAGCAAGGTTGGCGTCTGCGATGGCCAGGGACGCTGCCGGGCGATCGGATGTGTCCGATCGCCGACGCCTTGCGACTGCCATTCCTCCACTAGAGCAGCGGCTCGCGTATCGAGCGATTGGATGCCGAGCAGCGGCTCTCCGCCCCGATCCAGTGCATAGAGGCCGTTTCCATGACCGGCACAGCCGACGCCGGCAATATCCCCGGGTTCGATGGCGGCCTGCTCAATGCAGCGGCGAATGACCTTGCGGGCATTCGACCAGAGTTCGTCGAGCCCACGCTCTACGTGGCCGGGATGGGGCATGCGGCTGTGTCCCTCCGCGGATGCGGCGGCAATTTCATTGCCCTCCGTGTCGAAAATCACGGCCTTGATGACCGTGTTGCCGGCGTCCAGCCCCAGTAGATAACGTGCCATGCGGAACCCCTCCCAAGGTTCTTGTTCACTCTTAGCCGCGCTGATAAAGCTCGAAGGCATCTTCGCCGCCAGCATCGTCATGCACGATCGCCATCAATCCTCGAACAACCGCGCTGGGGTTGGCGTGCTGATAGATGTTGCGCCCATAGACCATGCCGACCGCGCCCTGCCGCATCAAGGCCGCCGATTTGCCAAAGACGGCACGAAGGTCTTCCTTGCCGCCGCCACGCACCAGCACCGGGCACCGCGCCGCCTCGACAACCCGGTGATAATCCTCGGCATTGGTCGTCGGGTCTGCCTTGACGATATCGGCTCCCATCTCACGGGCAAGGCGGGTCAGGGTGACGATCTTGTCGGCGTCACCGTCCACCATATAGCCGCCGGCCTTGTCGACCGGCTGCATCACCAGCGGTTCGATCATCAGCGGCATGCCGTATTTGTCGCAATCCGCACGGATGCGGGCGATGTTCTGGACACATTGGCGGAACAGATCCGGCTCATCCGGCAGCATGAACAGATTGACGACGACACAGGCCGCGTCCATCTCGATGGCGCCGATCAGAGGTTCCGCCTCGTTCTGCAGCACGGCCCACATGTGGCGGTGGCGCGTGCTGTTGTACGGATTGCCCATATCGACGCGCATGACCAGCGCCGGCTTGTCCTTGCCCGCAACATCCTGCAGCAGGTCGGCCTGGCCGTAATTCATCTGGATTGCATCGGGTGCCGCATCGACCAGAGCCTTGACCACCGTTTGCATGTCTTCCAAGCCGCTCAGAAACGACGGCTCGTTGCACACTCCATGATCGATCGCCACGTCCAGGCAACGGCCACCACCGAACAGTCTGTTCATCCGGACTTTGCTGTTGTTTCGCATTCCATGCTCCTTTGTTCATTCCGTTCGAAAAGTGTGCTTTCGGCAACGCCGTGACGTTCGCGCAAGAGGGTGAGAAAGCGGGCGCGTTCGGCCTCGCGCTGCGCCGGTGTCCAGGATCTCTCGGTTGCAAGAAGATCGAGCACGGCATCCACCATTTGCAGGGACAGGTTGCCGCTTATGGCAAGCGTCGTTCGCCTGAGAAGCACATCGTCCAGCCGTTCGACCGCTTCGTTGCGGATAAGGAAAAGCAGTTCGCGCGCCGAGTAGTCTGCATGCGGCATGCTTGCATCGGGTGCGGCTGCGATGAAGCTCGCGATCGCCTCCGCCTCTGTGCCGTAGCGAGAAAAAAGCGCTGCCATGCGCGCCGCGGGGAGCCCTTTTCCCGCCGCGGCTTCAGCGATCCAGGCTGCACGATCGAGTGGAAATCTCCGCCCGCCGCCGATTGCCCGGTCAGCGGTCGAGATCTGCCGCTGCCTGCCCAGCCGTTCCAGCGCGATGTCTGCTGCCAGTTCGCCGAAGGACCGGAACGTCGTCCATTTGCCGCCGATCATGCACACCACCGCCGCACCACCGTCATCGGCGTCGATGACCGTGCAGAAATGATCGCGTGGGATTCGGCCGGTGAAACTGTCCGTGCTCGCCGGCAGCGGCCGCACGCCGGAGAACTGAAAGCTGATCTCTTCCAGCCGGATCTCGATCCCCGGCAGGACGAAGGCAAGCGACTGGAGGATATAGTCGCGCTCGTCGGCCTCGCAGCGCACCGGTTCCGGGTCTTCGACGCGAATATCAGTGGAGCCGACCAGCACCTTGCCCAGATAGGGAAACAGGATGCAAATCCGGCCATCCTCGTTTTCGTAGTAGATCATGTGGCCGGCAAGCGCATCGTAGAGAGCCGTATTGTCGATGATGAGATGCGAGCCCTTGGTTCCTCCCATCAGAGGTGCCGGGCGGGCATCCGGCGTAAGGAGCGTGTTGTTGGTAATGTCGATCCATCCGCCCGTTGCGTTGATGATGAGTGACGGCTCGATCGCCACCGACCTGCCGTCGATACTGTCGCGGAGGGCATAGCCGCCGTCTTTCCCGGTGATCTCCGCGTAGTTCAATGCACGCGCCTGTGGTTGCGCCGACAATCCGTCTTCCAGCAGTTCGATGCCAAGCCGCTCCGGGTGGCTCACCCAGGCGTCGTAGTAAGTTGCGGAGCTTCGGATATCAGGATTGAGCGCCGGCCACCGGGCGAGAGTGGCCCGCCGGCTGCGAAACTGGTGGAACGGCATCATGGCCCGCTCGCGGATCAGGAAGTCATAGATGCTGAGCCCCGCCTTGATCGCAACAGCGCCGCGGCGGCTTGGCCGGCGGGTCAATCCCAGGAAGCGGACGATGCCGTTGCCGAGCCCCGAGAAGATATCGAAAACCGGCACGGTCGTCGGCAGAGGGGCAACATAGTGCGGGGCGTTGCGCAGCAGCCGGTCACGCTCCATCAGCGATTCCTGCACCAGCTTGAATTCGCCATTCTCCAGGTAGCGAAGGCCGCCATGCACCATGCGTGACAACGCCGCGCTCGCACCCGAGCAGTAGTCGTGCCTCTCGACGAGAAGCACATTGACGCCCTGCAGCGCCAACTCCCGGAAGACGCTGATGCCGTTGATACCGCCGCCAATGACACACACGTCCACTTTCGGGCTTTGGCGAAGCCCGTCCAACGTCTCTTCACGATTCATGATGGCGATCCGTTACCTGTCCATATCGGTCAGTTTCGCTGAGATGGCTGCGTCGATGGCCGACTGATCTTCCGCGTCCAGCCGTATGGTTCCGGCCCGGGCATTGTCGATCGCCTGTGCCGGATTGCGGGCGCCGCAAAGCGCGAAAGTGACGCCGGGCTGGGCAAGCGTCCAGGCGATGACCGTCTGCGCGATGCTGGCCCTGTGCTTGTCGGCGACCGGCCGGATGGCCGTGGCAAAAGCCAGCGCCTTCTCGCGGTTAGCCACAGAGAAACGCGGATTGTCCCGCCGTTGGTCATCCCCGGAAAAGACCCGCTCAGGCCCAATCGCGCCGGACAGTAGGCCAAGCGCCAGAGAAGAATAGCTCAGCGTCGCGATGCCGTTTGCGCCGGTCAGCGGCAACAGATCGGCCTCGATCTCCCTGTCGATGATGCTGAAACGCTCCTGGATGGCATCCAGGCCACCGGCGGAGATGTAAGCCTTGAGTTCGTCGGCGCTGACGTTGCTGGCGCCGATCGCGCGGATCTTGCCCGATGTTTTCAGGTCTTCGAGCGCCCGCATCGTTTCTTCGATCGGCGTCGTCGGGTCCTGCCAATGGGTGATGTAGAGGTCGATATAGTTGGTGCCGAGGCGGCGCAGGCTCTCTTCGACTTCATGGAAAATCGCATCCCGGCCGAGATAGCGGTGAACAGGCTTGCCGTCCTGATCGAAGAAATGCTTTCCCTTGTCCGTATGCCAGACCAGGCCGCACTTCGTTGCGATGACCGCCTTGTCGCGGCGGCCGGCGAGCGCCTTGCCAACGATTTCTTCCGACCGGCCGAGACCATAGGCCGGCGCCGTGTCAATCAAGGTCACACCGGCGTCGAGCGAGGCCTGGATCGCGGAGATCGATTCCGCCTCGTCCGTGCCGCCCCACATCCAGCCACCGATAGCCCAGGTGCCAAGGCCGACCGCCGAGGCGGCGACGCCCGAAGATCCGATTTCGCGTATCAATTGCTGCCCGCTCATGCGCGTCGTCCTTCCGAGCTTGCAAGCGCCAGAACGCGTGCACCGGTTGCCTCGTCGGTGACCAGCGTATCGAGATGGTGGCCGCGCATGACGCTGAGGATAGGACCCGCCTTGTTCGGCCCGCTTGCCACGCCGATCTTCGTCGGGATCGACGCGAATTCCGGCAGCGTCAGCGACACGAGAGAACGGTTGAGGCTGTAGTCGCAGATATCGCCTGCGTCATCGAGCAAGTGAGCAAGCAGTTCGCATGAGGCACCCGAGCGCTCGATCGCGGCGCGGTCGGTGCTGGAAGACGGATGGAGATCGTAATAGCTGGAGTCGTCGGAGAGGATCGAGCCGATGCCGACGATCGCCACCTTGGCCTCACGCGCCCTTTTGAAGACATCGGCAACCGAACGCATGTTGATCAGCATGCCGCGCTCGGCTGCGCTATCGGCAAAGAGAGGCGCGTGGATCTGGTATGACCGGCCACCCAGCCTATCCGCCATCATCGTCGAGACGTGGTTCACATCGGTATAGTGCTTGCCCTGCACACATCCCGTTGCCGGAATGACTTCGACGTCGAAACGGCGCGGCGCCTGAAGACCGGCAACGACAGCGCTGACGCCCTTGCCACCGGTGATGCATATCGTGTCCCCGTCGGCAATCTGCTCCAGAAGCAGACGTGCTGCCGCCTCGCCAACCGCCTGCAAAGCCGTCTGCGGATTGTCGGAGACGGTCGGCACCACGATGGCACGGCTGATGCCGCCGAGCGCCAGAAGCTGTTCTTCCATGTCGACCAACGGCTCGACCGGCGATTTGATCTTGATTTCAACGAGGCCGAGCTGGCGCCCGCGCTTGATCAGCCGGTTGACGGTGGCATGCGAGATGCCAAGCCGGTCGGCGATTTGCGCCTGCGTCAGTCCTTCAAGAAAGTGCAGCACAAGAGCTTGATGCATCTGCCGCGCAATGACGATTTCTTCGCGCGGTGCGGCGGGAGATTTCGGTTTTGCAATCCGCATGTCAGATAGCCTTCCGCTTGTGAAGGAAATGGTCGATGGAAACCGCCGCCAGCA
The DNA here is from genome assembly GCF_056394605.1 of Rhizobium sp. 10N427. Taxonomy (NCBI): domain Bacteria; kingdom Pseudomonadati; phylum Pseudomonadota; class Alphaproteobacteria; order Hyphomicrobiales; family Rhizobiaceae; genus Rhizobium; species Rhizobium sp. 10N427. Next base: position 142,140 of record NZ_JBFTID010000012.1, read on the forward strand.
GAATGCAGCCCTTGATCATGTCCTGCCAGTAAACCGAGACATCGAGCAGGATCAGCGAGCTGGTGACGACCGAAAGAAGCGCAATGCCGAGGATAGCGCCCAGGATCGTCCCGGAACCGCCGCTGAGAGATGCACCGCCGATAACAGCTGCCGCGATGATGTTAAGCTCCATGCCGACGCCGAAGGTCGGGGTGGCCGCACCAAAGCGCGACATGTAGATGACGCCGGCGACACCTGACAGCGTGGCGCAGAGAACCGTCACCCAGAACTTCACCTGGTCTGTCTTGATCCCGGAATAGAGCGCTGCCTTTTCATTGCTGCCGGTATAGAAAACCTTGCGGAAGGCGGTCGCCCGGCGCAGCAGAAAATCGAAGATGGCAACGACCGCCACGAAGATCAGGATGACGTAAGGCACCCCGTAGAAGGTTCCCTGCCCGATCGCCTTGAACGACGGTGGCAGCGTGAACAGCGAGAGCGGCGTTCCCTTTGTGATGATCAGGCAGACCCCACGCACGATGACCATCGCCGCGAGTGATGTGATGAAATGGTTGAGCCCGATGATCGTGACAAAGAAACCCATCGCGCAACCGATCAGCGCGCTCGCGAGAATTCCGATCAGCGACGCGCTCCACGGATCGAGGCCCATGAGAAACAATGAGCCCGACAGCACCATCGAGAAACAGACGACGGACCCGACGGAAAGATCGATACCGCCGACGATCAGAAGGATGGTCATGCCGACCACAACGATGCCTTCCACCGAGAAGGACATCAGCATGGCCCTGAAATTGCCGAGCGTCAGAAAGTGTGGAGAGGCGAAACTCATGAGTACGCACAGTGCGAGAATGATGGCGATCAGCCCCGCCTCCCGCATCGTTCCGAATCTCTTCCAGGAAGAGGGCCGCTCCTTCGCCGCCGCCAATGCGTGATCTGTCATTGTTTGGTCTCCTGCCCCTGCTTTTTCTTCAGACGGCATGCTCTGATGCCCTTGTTGTGAAGTGTTGCCGCGTGCCGACACCGGAGGCCAGCCGCATGATCGCCTCTTCGGTCATCGCCTCGCCTTCGAGTTCGCCGGCAACCCGGCCTTCGTGGATGACGACCGCCCGGTCGCAAAGACCGAGCAGCTCGGGCAGCTCCGAGGTGATGACGACGATGCCGATCCCGGACCGCGCGAGATCGCGAAGCAGCCGGTGAATCTCGGACTTGGCGCCGACGTCGATACCGCGGGTCGGCTCATCCATGAGGATAACTTTCGGATCGACTGCCAGCTGCTTGGCGATCGCCACCTTCTGCTGGTTGCCGCCGGAAAGCGATGAGACCGGCATGTCGATGCCACCCATGCGGACGCCCAGGCGGCGCGCGAGATCCGTTGCCCGTTCTGCCTCCGCCTTCGTGTTCAGGAGCCCGAACCGCCCGGTCAGCGATTTCAGATCGAGAGCGGCGATATTCTGCGCGATCGACAGATCGAGGAAGACGCCAGAACCCTTGCGATCCTCCGACAGATAGACCACGCCCGCCCGAACCGCATCTGCATAGGATGCCGTCCGCAATGCCTTGCCTTCCAGCTTGACGTCGCCTTCGGTTACTGTGCGCAGGCCACAGATTCCTTCCGCGATCTCCGTCCGGCCGGAGCCGATCAGACCGCCGATCCCCAGGATTTCCCCCTTCCGCAGCTCGAAGCTGACATCATGGAAGCGCTTGCCGTCGCCGAGATCGCGGATGGACAAAATGGGCTCTCCCCCGCGCTCGGAAACAGGCTGCTTTTCGGGATAGAGCTGCGTGATTTCGCGGCCGACCATACGGCGTACAATGTCTTCCGACGTGATTTCGGACACGTTCTCCGTCGAAACATAACGTCCGTCGCGAAAGACGGTGACCCGGTCGCAGAGACTGAAGATCTCGGCCATGCGATGGCTGATATAGACGATCGATATGCCCTGGGCTTTCAGATCGTTGATGATGCCAAACAATACTTGCGCTTCAGCCTCGGTCAACGCCGCCGTCGGCTCGTCGAAGATCAGGACGCGGCAGTCGAGCGTCAGCGCCTTGGCGATCTCGACCAGCTGCTGGCTCGAGATCGGCAGATCGCAGACCTTCTGGCGGACGTCGATCGGAGCAAGGCGGTTCATCACCGCCTGCGCCTCGCGCTCCAGCCTGGCGAAATTCATGAAGGGCGAGCGGCGGCGGTTGGTTGCCGCCATGAACATGTTCTCGGCAACCGTCGCATCCGGGCAGAGCGCGATTTCCTGGTGAACGAGGCCGATACCCAGCGACTGGGCAAAGGCAGGGGAAGCGATCTTGACCGCTGCGCCATCGACAAGGATTTCTCCCTCATTCGGCTGCAATACGCCGGCGATGATGTTCATCAACGTCGATTTTCCCGCGCCATTCTCACCGCAGAGAGCATGAACCTCGCCCTTTTCAAGGGAAAACGTCACCTCTGTCAGGGCCTTGATCACGCCAAAGCGTTTGCTGACATTGCGTATCTCCAAGACCGGCGCGTGAACCATGACAATCTCCCTCCTTCCTGCTTTGCGTGGCTGCCCGGAATCTCCTCATCCCGGGCAGCCTTGCTGAAAGCTTATTCCTCGATACCCTTGGTACCACGGCGCTTCAGATACTTGTCCCAATAGAAATCATCGGCATTGGCAGCCGTCACGATCGACAGGCCGTTGTCGACGAAGGGAATGCTCATCGGGTTGAAGCCCGAACGCTTGGCATCGTTCATCGGATCGATCAGTTCGGGATGCTTGGCAAGCCAAAGCATCATGAAGCCCATGTAGCCCTGCATGCCCTGGTTCGGATTGATCGAACCGAACACTTCGCCTGCCTTGATCATGTCGAGAATATTGGCGTTGACGTCGGCGCACATCACCAGGATCTTGCCGCCGCTTTCCTTGTTGGCCTGAGCCGCACCGATTGCAGAGTTCGCTTCCGGCATGAAGACGGCGTTGAGGTTCGGATGTGCCTGAACCAGGCTCATCAGGCCCTGGTAGGCCTTGTTCGGATCCTGGTTCGAAGCAGCCCGGCCGACGAGCTTCATGTCCGGATATTTTTCATCCATGCGGGCGATGAAGGCGGCAATGCGCTTGTCGTGGTTGTCCTGCCCGGGATTTTCCAGAACCGCATACTCGCCCTTGCCACCCAGTTTCTCGGCAATCGCATCGGCGGCATAGGTGCCTTCGCGCGTGTTGTCCGAGGTGATGAAGGAAATGCGCTTGGAAAGCGGTGAATCCGCCGCGAAGGTGACAACGGCCGTGCCCTGGTCGATCGCCCGGTTGATCGGCTCGATGAAGGGGTCGGAATTCATCGGGTGAACGAGAATTCCGGCTGGGTTCTGAGCCAGAGCCTGATCGAAGGTCGCGATCTGCTTGTTGACGTCATATTCCGGTGTGCCGGTATAGGCGGTCTCGCAACCAAGCTGCTGACCTGCCTGCTTGAACATTTCATAGACCGGAAACCAGTATTCGACGCCCGAAACCATAACGTTCATGACGTATTTTTCGCCCGGCTTGCAACGAAACGGGTTATCCGTTTCCGCTGCCGATGCCGCAGTGCTCAATGTCGCGGCAGCCAAAAGGGCTATCGCAGTCGTTCCTAGAAAATTGCGCAAAGTTCCTCCTCGAGGCCGAAGCCCCTCCCAAAAAGCCGATGGCGCGCTTGCGCCTTTTTAGTGAAACCGGATTTCCTCCTCGAACGCCGGTAATGTCAGTTAGCTTGAGGCAATGAGTACTGTCAATATAATTCACGCAATGAAATATATTTCATAAAGAAGCCGAGAAGTGAGGCCTTAAACCGTGGAATGTTTTGGTGGACAAGTATTCCGCGCTTGATCACAGCTTGCCGCATCAGCCGGCCGAAGCAACTCTTCGGGCAAAGGGCAGACACAGCATCGCGCACGCCGTAAGAACGGCCATGACCATCCATGCCTCGTTGAGGACCAGAACGGTTGCCGCGGTTTGCACAAGCGGGTCGATCGCCGCCATCGTCTCCTCGCTCAGCGGTCCTTTTTGATCGGCGATCATTTGCATTGGAATTCCGGCGAATGCCGCGGCCTTTACATCCCCAGCCTGCAGCCGCACCAAAAGCGCCTGCCCCAGCGGATCCGACCGGGTATAGATGATCGTGTCGGTTAGGGCGATGCCGATGGCACCGCCGAGGTTGCGCATCAGGTTGAAGAGCCCGCTCGCATCCGGGACCCGGTCTGGTGGCAGCGTTCCGAGCGCCAGGCGCGTTGGCGGCAGAAGGCAAAACATGATCGCGGCGCCGCGGACAACCTGCGGCCAGAACATCGCATCGTAATCGGAACGTGGATCCTGGAAGGCACTCATGGCGATACCCGCCGCAAACAGCGCAAAGCCGAAGGCAGATAACAGCCTGGCATCCACGCGCTTTTCCAGCGCCACGGCGATCGGTGCCGTCGCAAGCTGGGTTATCCCGGTGACAAGCATGGCCATGCCGATCTCCAGGGCGTTATGTCCGCGGACAAAAGCCAGAAAGACCGGCATCAGATAGACCGATCCGAACAGGCCGATGCCGAGGATGAAGCTGAGGATCGATCCCGCCAGGAAGTTCCGGTCGCGGAAATTGTTGAGGTTCACCAGCGGCCGCGACCGGCGCAACGTCCGCGCGGCGAAGGCAAATCCCGATCCGATCGACAAGATGAGAAGCGAGATGACGTAGAGCGACCCCCAGCCGCTGGTCGGAGCCTCCTTCAAGGCGATTTCCAGTGATGCGAGGCTCGCCGCCATCAGCATAAGCGCTGATATGTCAAGGTTTCGGAGCTCGGAAATGTCGCCGGTTTCCCGCGGCAGCGATCGCGCGGCAACCAGTGCCGCGAGGATGCCAGGGATGACGTTGACCAGAAACAGCCAGTGCCACGAATAGGTCTCTGTCAGCCAGCCGCCGACGATAGGCCCGACCGTCGGCGCGAGAACCGCGAGGACGCCGGCAATAGTCGTCGCAATTGTCTGCCGCTCCGCGGGGAAAAGGATGAAGACCGCCGAGAATACCGAGGGGATCAATGTGCCGCCGGAGAAGCCCTGAAGAACGCGCCAGGCAACGAGGCCGTCAAAACTGCCGCTCGTGGCGCAGCCGGCCGACGCGACAACAAAGAGGCTCAGGGAGGCGACGAACAGCCACCGCATGCTGAGGAGGCGCGTCAGAAAACCGGTCAGGGGTATCGCGACCACTTCAGCGATCAGGTAGGCGGTCTGTATCCAGCTCATCTGGTCCGGGTCGATTGCCAACGCTGACTGGATTGTCGGCAGCGAAGTCGCAACGACTTGAACGTCGAGGATGGCCATGAACATGCCTATGCACATCGCCAGAAAGCCGGTCCACACGAGCACGGGCTTCGAACTGGCGTCTGCAACATCAGGCATTGTCTGGCCCTCCAGAGAGCCGCGTTATCGATCCGATTGGCGCACCGTCAGCGTCACGGCATTGGCAATCGAAAACAAGAGGGCATCGAGCCGCAGATCCGAAGGCGAGGACGAACCTCTCCTGCCACAATGGCATGGCCCTATACGCGCCGATAGCTAGCGGATGAAACGATCATCCCAGGCCCCAGCCTTGCATGTCCGGGCCAATGACACTAGGTCATCATCAAAGGGGCATCGCCAGATGATATTGTTGATCGTTGCCGTCGTTGTATTTGTTGTTTTCTTCTTTCTGTTTCCCCGGCCTGCATTATTTGCTCTTGCGGTCTTCATTGTCGCCGGCGGGGGCATTGCCGCATATTTTTACTCCCAACAGTCCGGTCGCGATGACATGGCAAGGCTCGTGGTGGGCAAGAGTTCAACGCGCGGCTGTGAGACAGCGGACAAGCCGGTTTTCGTCGAACTTTCCAACGGATCGGACCGCGCGATCAACACGGTGCGTTTTCGCCTGATCGCCAAACGTCCAGGTTTCAGCATCGAAACCTACTCGGACTACCTGTCCAGCTACAAGATCATCGGACCGCATGAGACCTACGGCACGTGCTGGGCGCTCAATTCGTATCGCGGCCTTCAAACCCTGCCTGGCAACCCGTCGCCGGGCGACCTGGATTGGTCGGTCGAAATCTCATCCGTCGAATTCGCCGGGGACAATTGACGCCGCCGGCGGGCGAGCTTCCGCCGCCTGCGTTACCACCGCCCTATCCAGCGATCTCCGCAATCGCATCGAATAGCGCCATATTCATCTGCTTCAGGCCATCATCCACCGGATTCGGCTGTGACGAGAATTTGACGATCACGAGGTCTGCGCGCGGGTTGACGAAGAGCCATTGGCCGTGGATGCCGAGTGCGAAGAAGGCGCCGTCGGCGTTGCCGGTCTGGTACCATTGGTTCCGGTAGGAGCCGGAGGGGAGCCAGGGGGCGAAGTTGCCGGTTGTCCAGGCATGACGGCTGCCGCCGGTCGTGGTGTAGCGGATCCAGTCCGCGGGAATGATCTGTTTTCCGTCGCGTGCGCCGCCGCGGCGGATCAGATCGCCAAGACGGTCGAAGTCGCGCGCGGACAGGAACAGGCCGCCGCCGGCGCGCGCCGTGCCTTCCAGGTCGACGGTGATCCGGGCATGGGTCCGCTCAGCGGCACCATCGTGTTAGATAGCGAAGCCCTTACCAGGACAGGCTCCGTCATTCAGTCGTTCTTCGATAAGAGCGGGAGGCGAAGGCTTCGTTGATGCGCTCTACTTCACCGTCGTGACCGTGACGGCGGCGGGGTTTGGAGACATCACGACGCCGAAATCCTGAATATACCGGACGAAGGGTCGTGAGGAATGCCGCTCACTATGCTCGGCGCTTCATCTTTTTGTTCGGAACGTGCATAATGTCATGAAATACTTTCCGTTAGAACGAGACAATTCATGCGCCGCCAAGCCAATCCGCTCGCCACAAAACCAATTTCCGCGACAAAACCGGTCAATTGGCGCCCGAGCCTAGCAAAGCAAAAGGGCGAGACGAAGCATTCGGCTCTGACCGAGCGTATCATCGCCGATATCGATTCCGGCCTTCTCAAGCCGATGGATCGGATGCCGACACATCGCGATCTGGCGCGCGAAATCGGGCTGTCGGTCCAGACCGTCAGCCTCTCCTACAAGGAAGCAGAAAGGCTCGGCTATCTCAGTGGCGAGATCGGCCGTGGCACCTTCGTCAGGCCGCGCGTGACCGACCGCGCAGGCCGGATGATGCTCGACCACAGCGAAAACGAAGTGCTAGACCTTTCCATCATCCGCGCCGTCTATCTAGACGCGCATGAGGACGCTTCCCGCGAAATCTTCCGCGAGCTCGCAGACAGCGATATCGCCAGCTTCATGCGGCCCTGCCGTCCGATCGCCGGGCTCGACCGCCATCGCGAGACAGCGCAGCTCTGGCTGCGGCCGATGGGCGTCAGCGCCGGCGCCGAGCGCATCCTGGTGACCAACGGAGCGGCGCATAGCATCTTCCTTGCGCTCAGCTGCATCATCCGCTCCGGCGATGTCGTGCTGTGCGAAAATCTCACCGATCACGGCATCATCGGCCTGTCCAATATCCTCGGCTTCAGCCTGAAGGGATTGCCCACCGATGCTGAAGGAATTTTGCCCGATGCCCTGGAAGCCGCCTGCGCCGCGGGTAGCGTACGGGCCTTGGTCCTCATTCCGACGCTTAACAATCCGACCAGCCACGTTGCCGGCGCGGCGCGCAGGCGCGCGATCGCCGAGATCGCCCAGCGTTACGGCGTCTTCGTCGTCGAAGATGAGGTCTACAGGCTGATGATCGAGGAGGACCTGCCCTCGATCAGCGAGCTGCTGCCTGACCTCGGTTTCTTCGCCACAAGCTTCACCAAGACGGTGCTGACGGGCCTCAGGGTCGGATATCTCGTCGTCCCACCCGCCTATTCCATCCGCGCGGCCTCCATTCTGCGCGTGTCGAGCTGGAGCGGCACCTACCTGACCGCCGAAATCGCCACGCGCTGGGTCGAGAACGGCACGGCGCAGCATTTGCTGACAATACAGCGGGAGGAAGCACGCGCGCGCCAAACCATCGCCGCCGAAATCCTCGGCGCCCATTTCGCATCCAGCCACCCGCTGTCACTCTGCGCCTGGCTGAAAGTGCCTGAACATTGGACCGAGGACGGCCTGGTGCGCTCCCTCGCCAACCAGAAGGTCGCTGTCACGCCATCGGAGCCTTTCATTGCAGGCCCCGGCCACGGCGGCGGCATCCGCATCTGCCTTGGCGGACGAATGAGCCACAAGAGCCTCAGGAAGGCGCTGGCGACCGTGCGGCAGGCCTTCGAGCAGCTGCCGCCCGTCTATGACGTTGGTTCCATCGGCTGACGTCCGGCTCTTGGCACAATCATTGAATCATTACAATATAATAATTGACATGATTTTACTTCGCTCTCAACATGACAATCATGAAGAGCGAGACACTGCCGAGATCAACAGACGACGAGACGCTGCCGGTTAGCCTGGCTGATATCGAGCGCGCTGCCGCCCGCATCCGGGACCGCGTGACGCGCACGCCGCTCGTTCACTCCGCTGCACTCTCCAGGCATGCCGGGCAACCCGTTCATCTGAAGCTCGAGACACGCCAGCCGATCGGCGCCTTCAAGCTGCGCGGCGCGACGAACGCCATCCTCTCGCTCGATCTGGCCGCACGCGAGCGTGGTCTCGTCACCGCCTCGACCGGCAATCACGGCCGGGCAGTCGCCTTTGCAGCGCGCGCGCTTGGCATCCCGGCAACGATCTGCATGTCGTCGCTGGTGCCCGCCAACAAGGTCGAAGCCATAAAGGCGCTGGGTGCGGACATCCGCATTGTCGGCGTCTCGCAGGACGATGCGCAGGACGAGGTCGAGCGGCTCATCGCAAGCCATGGACTGACGCCGATCCCGCCGTTCGACCATGCCGACGTCGTTGCCGGCCAAGGCACGATCGGCCTCGAGATCGTCGAGGACCTGCCGGATCTCTCGACCATTCTCATCCCTCTTTCCGGCGGCGGGCTGGCGGCTGGCATTTCTGTCGCGGTCAAGTCGCTGAAGCCTCGGGTGCGGATCATCGGCATCTCGATGGAGCGCGGCGCGGCGATGCATGCATCGATCGCCGCCGGCAGACCTGTTGCCGTGCGCGAGGAAGAGACGCTGGCGGATTCGCTGGGTGGCGGTATCGGCCTCTCGAACCGCGTGACCTTCCAGCTGTGCCGCGACCTGCTCGACGAGGTCGTACTGCTGACCGAAGACGAGATCGCAATGGGCATTCGCCATGCCGCGCGCGAAGAAGGCGAGACGGTCGAGGGTGCCGGTGCCATTGGCATCGCCGCCATCCTTGCAGGCAAGGTCGCGCTCTCCGGCACCACGGCCCTGATCATCTCTGGCGGCAATATCGACGCCGGGGTTCACCAGAAGATCATCGCGGGAGGCGCCGCATGAGCCGTATTCGGATCCTGACGGAAAGAGACCTGCGTGCCGTCGTCAGCCTCGATCTTTCCGCTGTCGACTGCGTCGAGCAGGCGTTTCTGGCGCTGGCGACCCAGCCGGTTGCGATGCCGCCGATTCTGCGTCTCGACATTCCCGAGTTCCGCGGCGAAGTGGACGTCAAGACGGCCTATGTGCCAGGCTTTGACGGCTTCGCGATCAAGGTGAGCCCCGGCTTCTTCGACAATCCGAAGCTTGGCCTTCCCAGCCTCAACGGCTTGATGATCCTGTTCAGCGCCAAGACGGGCTTGGTGGAAGCACTTCTTCTCGACAATGGCTACCTGACCGATGTGCGCACCGCGGCGGCCGGTGCCGTTTCCGCCCGCCATCTGGCGCGAGACGATGCCTCCGTCGCCACGATCTTCGGCGCCGGCATGCAGGCGCAGTTGCAGCTTGCGGCGCTGATGCTGGTGCGGCCCATCAGATCGGCGCGCATCTGGGCGCGTGATCACGCAAAAGCAGAGAAGCTGGCCGCAGACTGCGCACGGCAATACGGGATCGACGTTGCCGCCGTTGCCGATCCGCGCGAGGCCATACGCGGCAGCGACATCATCGTCACCACGACGCCCGCCGAGAAGCCCGTCCTGATGGCCGAGTGGCTCGAACCCGGCCAGCATCTGACGGCGATGGGATCGGATTCCGGACACAAGAACGAGATCGATCCGGCCGTCTTCGCCCGCACCACCTACATTGCTGACCGGCTGTCGCAGACATGCATTCTCGGCGAGTTGCACCACGCCATCAAAGCCGGTTTTGCCACATCGGAACAGCAATTCGCCGAACTCGGAGCTGTGATCGCCGGCAAGGCAAAGCGCCGCGTAAGTGCCGAAGGCATAACCTTCGCCGACCTGACGGGGACCGGCGTGCAGGACACCGCGATCGCCAATCTGGCCGTCAGCCGCGCCGTCGCGGCAGATAGCGGCCAGACAATCGAAAACAAAAGAGAAATGGGAGATGCCGCGTGAGTGTGACGCTGAACTTTACGCGTGCGGAATATGCCGAGCGCCTGTCCAAGACCCGTAATGCGATGGAAAAGGCCGGGATCGATATGCTTGTCGTTACCGACCCGTCGAACATGCACTGGCTCACCGGCTACGACGGCTGGTCCTTCTATGTGCATCAATGCGTTCTCGTGCCGCCATCAGGCGAGCCGATCTGGTACGGCCGCAAGCAGGACGCCAACGGCGCCAAGCGCACCGCTTACCTCCATCACCACAACATCGTCGGCTATCCCGATCATTATGTGCAGTCGACCGAACGGCACCCGATGGATCTGCTCTCGCAGATCATCGACGAGCGCAAATGGTCGGGCCTCACGGTCGGCGTAGAAATGGACAACTACTACTTCTCTGCGGCTGCCTACGCCTCGCTGCAGAAGAACCTGCCGAATGCCCGCTTCAAGGATGCCGCAGGCATCGTCAACTGGCAGCGCGCCGTCAAGAGCCCGACCGAACTCGACTACATGCGAAAGGCCGGCAAGATTGTCGAACTTATGCACAAGCGCATCGTCGAGGTGGTCGAGCCTGGCATGCGCAAATGCGATCTCGTTGCCGAAATCTATGACGCGGGCATCCGGGGAACGCCGGAGTTCGGCGGCGACTATCCGGCAATCGTGCCGCTTCTGCCATCAGGCGCCGACGCTTCCGCGCCGCACCTGACCTGGGACGACAAGCCGATGCTCTCAGGCGAAGGCACCTTCTTCGAAATCGCAGGCGCATACAGGCGCTATCACTGCCCGTTGTCGCGCACTGTCTTCCTCGGCAAGCCGACGCAAGCCTTTCTCGATGCCGAGAAGGCGACGCTGGAAGGCATGGAAGCTGGTCTTGCGGCTGCCAAGCCTGGCAACACCTGCGAAGATATCGCCAACGCCTTCTTCGCCGTCCTGAAGAAATACGGGATCATCAAGGACAACCGCACCGGCTATCCGATCGGGCTTTCCTACCCGCCAGATTGGGGCGAGCGCACCATGAGCCTGCGCCCCGGCGACCGCACCGAGCTGAAGTCCGGCATGACCTTCCATTTCATGACCGGCCTCTGGCTGGAAGATATGGGGCTTGAGATCACCGAGAGTATAGCGATCACCGAGACCGGCGTGGAATGCCTGTCGAACGTGCCGCGCCAACTGTTCGTGAAGGGCTGAGGCGATGCCGACCAGCGCTGCGCTCCGTCCCTCGCCGATTACGCCCTCCGTCGATTTCGACGCAAAGGGCGTGCAGCACGGACATCTGCGCCTGCCCTATAGCCGTGATGACAGCGCCTGGGGCTCGGTGATGATCCCGATCTGCGTCATCGCCAATGGCAAAGGCCCGACGGCACTTCTGACCGGCGCCAACCATGGCGACGAGTATGAAGGGCCGGCGGCACTCTTCGAACTGGCGCAGACCCTGGATCCTTCCGAAGTGAATGGTCGCATCATCATCGTTCCGGCGCTCAACTATCCAGCCTTTCGCGCCGGAACGCGGACGTCGCCCATCGATCGGGGAAACCTGAACCGCAGCTTTCCAGGCCGCCCAGATGGCACGGTGACCGAGAAGATCGCCGATTACGTCACGCGACATCTGCTCCCGCTCGCCGATATCGTTCTCGATTTCCACTCGGGCGGCAGGACATTGGACTTCCTGCCCTATACCGCCGCGCACGAACTCCCGGACAAGGATCAGGAGGCGCGCTGCTTTAATGCCGTCGCCGCCTTCGCTGCCCCCTTCTCCATGAGGATGCTGGAGATCGACGCTGTCGGCATGCTCGACACAACGGTCGAAGAGATGGGCAAGACCTTCGTTACCACCGAACTCGGCGGCGCCGGGACGGCCACGGCACGCTCGATCGGGATTGCGCGCCGGGGCAGCCTCAATCTTTTGCGGCATGCCGGGATCCTTTCGGGTGAACCGAATGTCACGCCCACTCGTTGGTTGGATATGCCATCGAGCGATTGCTTCACCTTTGCCGAGGATGAGGGACTGATCGCCTTCGCTGTAGATCTCGGTGATCCCGTGAGAAACGGCGAGGTCATTGCCCGCGTCTATCCGGCCGGCAAGACCGGCCTCGCACCGATCGAGTACCGCGCCGCCATGGATGGCGTGCTCGCGGCTCGCCACGTACCCGGCCTGATAAAGGCCGGCGACTGCCTTTCCGTGATCGCCACGGTCACGGGAGAGACATAACCAAGAGAAACCGACGCGAGATCCGAAAACGGACCGCAAACCATAACCAGAGGAGAATTCGCATGCCTATCAAGACGATCGCCGGCCTTTCCGCCCTTGCCCTGATCCTGGGCGTAACATCTGCCAGCGCCCTGACGCTCGCAGAGGTCAAGGAGCAGGGCTATATCCGCGCTGCCACGGCCAACGAAGTGCCCTATTCCTACATGCAGCCCGACGGCACCTCTGCCGGTATCGGCCCGGATGTCGCCAGCGCCGTGCTGAAATCCATGGGGATTGCCGAGATCAACTGGACGGTGACGCCGTTCGGTACGCTGATCCCCGGCCTCAAGGCCAAGCGCTTCGATTTTGCCGCCGCCGAGCAGAATATCTCGCCGGAACGCTGCAAGCAGGTTGCCTTCACCGAGCCGAACTCCTCCTATGGCGAAGGCCTGCTCGTCAAGAAGGGCAATCCAAAGGGCTTGAAGACCTATGCCGATATCGCCAAAGACCCGTCGCTGACGGTTGCCGTCGTTTCGGGCGCCAACAATGTCGACTTCCTGCGCGCCGTCGGCGTCAAGGATGAGCAGATCGTCTTCATTCCGGCCAATGCCGACGCGATCCCGACCGTTCAAAGCCGCACCGACGCCTATGCAGCGACGGAATTGACTGTCGCGGCACTGGCAAAGGGCCAGGCACAGGTCGAGCAGGCCGCGCCGTTCGAGGATCCGATCGTCAAGGAGGCGCCGGTCCGCAATTATGGCGGCTTTGCCTTCCGCCCCGAGGACAAGGAACTGCGCGATGCCTTCAACGCCGCTCTTGTCGAGTTCCGCAAGACGGATGAGTACAAGGCGATCCTGACCAAGTACGGTGTATCCGAACAGAGCATCGCTGCGGCGGCGGGCAAGAAGGTCGAAGACCTCTGCGCCGGCAAGTAACGGCAAAAGGCGCTCGATCACCGCTGATCGGGCGCCACTCCTAAGGACCAGGAGACTTCCGCATGAACTGGACAGCCTACCTGCCGATGATCTGGCACGGTGCGATGATCACGATGACGATCACGCTGGCCTCGATCGCCGTCGGCGCGGTGCTTGCCTTCGTTTTCGGCATCCTGCGCGTCGAGGGCGGACCGGTGCTGAGGACCGTCGCGCTCTGCTACACCGAGCTTTTTCGCGGCACCTCGCTCTTCGTCCAGCTTTTCTGGTTCTATTACGCATTGCCGCTTGTCGGGCTGAGCTTCGATCCGATCACCACCGGAATTTTAGTGCTGGCGGCACATGCCGGCGGCTACGGTGCCGAGATCGTCCGCGGCGCGCTGACATCCGTGTCGGTGCAACAGCAGGAGGCCGCCCGCGCCCTGAATTTCAGCCGTTTCCAGACGCTGTTTCGCATCTCGCTGCCGCAGGCGATCGTCGAGATGATGCCGGCTTTCGGCAATCTGGCGATCGAGACGCTGAAGCTCTCCTCGCTCGTATCGCTGATCTCGATTGCCGATCTCACCTTCGCGGCACAATCGATCCGCAACATCACGCTGGATAGCGCCAGCATCTATTCGATCACGCTGGTCTGCTACTTCGCCATGTCATTGGTGTTGATGGTGGCGATCCGCGTGATCGAGCGTTTCGTGCGGCGCGGCCATGCCTTCCCGCCGATGTCCCGCCCGTGAGGATTTGATCACATGATGTACGGATATGAATGGGATACGACGACGTGGCTCACCTTTACGAGCTCGATCCTGCCCATCATCCTGATCGGCCTGACGGTCACGTTGAAGGCGGCGGCCGCCGGCTTTGCCATCGCGCTCGTGCTTGGTCTCGTCTTCGCGCTGCTGCGCCGCAGCCGCGTGGTGGCGATCTCCTGGACAACGGCCTTCATCGTCGAGTTCCTGCGCGACACGCCGCTGCTCGTGCAGCTGTTCTTTCTCTATTACGTGCTGCCCGATTTCGGCGTCGTACTACCCGCCTTTCTCACCGGCGCGCTGGCGCTCGGTCTGCAATATGCGGCCTATACCTCGGAGGTCTATCGAGGCGGGATCGAGGCTGTACCCCGCGGCCAGTGGGAAGCGGCAACGGCGCTCAATCTGACGCGCATGCAGGCCTATCGAGACATCATCATCCCGCAGGCCATCCCGCGCATTGTTCCTGCGATGGGCAACTATCTCGTTGCCATGATCAAGGAAACGCCGGTTCTGTCTGTTGTCACCGTTATGGAAATGATGGGCCTCGCCAACATGATCGGCGAGCGCACCTTCGAATATCTCGTCCCGCTGACCCTTGTCGGCCTGATCTTCCTTCTCCTGACGCTGATCTGCTCGGCCGGTCTCCACCGATTACAGAAAGCTCTTCCGAAAGCAGGAATCCCCTTGCGATGACCGAAAACAACAATCCGCCCATCATCGAATTTTCCAATGTCGCGAAGCGCTTCGGTCCCCTGACGGTCCTCGACGGCTTCAACTTCAGCGTCATGCAGGGCGAGAAGGTGACACTGATCGGCCCATCCGGTTCGGGCAAATCGACCGTGCTGCGCATCCTCATGACACTCGAGCCCTTTCAGGACGGCAAGCTGACGTTACAGGGCCTGTCCTATCACGAACCGCACGGCAAGGGTCCATTCAAGGCCTCAGAAAGCCATCTGCGCCAGATCCGGAACCATGTCGGCATGGTGTTCCAGAGCTTCAACCTGTTTCCCCACATGACCGTTCTGCGCAATGTCGTCGAGGCGCCCCTCCGGGTACTCGGCATCGCGCGGGCCGAGGCCGAGGCGCGTGCGCTCAAGCTGCTCGATATGGTGGGGCTGGCCGACAAGAAGGATTTCTATCCCTCCCAGCTCTCCGGCGGCCAGCAGCAGCGCGTGGCAATCGCCCGTGCGCTGGCGATGCGCCCACGGGTGCTTCTCTTCGATGAGCCGACCTCGGCGCTCGATCCTCAGCTGGTCGGCGAAGTGCTTTCGGTGATCCGCGGCCTGGCGCACGAGCATGACCTGACCATGCTGCTCGTCACCCACGAGATGCGCTTCGCCCGGGAAGTCTCGGACCGCGTCTGCTTCTTCGACAAGGGACGTATCTGCGAACAGGGCGCACCCGACGAGATATTCGGCACGCCACGCGAAGAGCGCACGCGGGAGTTTCTCTCGTCGGTTTTGGCGTAGATCCCGCTTCCGACGCTTGCTCCGCTTCAGGAAACGAATAACGGAAGCGGAGCACAGCGCTTCCAAGAGCCGCACCACGCCGGGCAACGGACTGGGTCTCAGCCTCGTAAGAGCCATCGCCGATCTGCATTCTGCCCATATAGACCTCGCAGATGACGCACCTGGATTGGCGGTCAACGTCTGCTTTGATGCCGCGGCATGGGCAGCCTGATTGCGCTGCGTTCTTCTGCAAATAGTCATGAAACCGACATTCAGGTGTCCGTCAGGAAATCACTCCATCTGCCTCGTAGCGAGCGATTTGCGAGGCAAAAATGAAGAACCGGACCAAACTCTCCATTGCATTCGGGATGGCTTTCTCGGTCGCGGGAGCTCTGGGCGGCTACGCGGTCTACCTCCAGGTCGTCGGCAACTTTCACACTGTCATCGAGGGGCAGCTCTACCGCTCTGCACAGCCGACGCCTTCGCAGCTTGATACCTATGTGAAGGAACACGGCATCAAGACCATTATCAATTTGCGTGGAGAGAAGCAGAACGCGGCCTGGTATCAGGCGGAAATCCAAACAGCCCAGGAACTCGGCGTCGAACATGTCGATTTCGGAATGTCGGCTTCGAAAAAACTTGCGCCGACACGCGCCGACGAGATCGTGGCAATTATGGCTGCCGCGCCGAAACCGATCCTGATTCACTGCCAATCGGGATCCGATCGAACCGGATTGATCTCCGCGATCTATACGAGCCGGATCGCTGGCGAAGGCGAAAGCAAGGCCGAGGGCCAACTTTCATTTTATTACGGTCACGTCGCCATTCCGTTGATCTCGGCGGCCTGGCCAATGGACGTCAGCTGGGAAGATTTGGAAGAGCACTTCGAACAGAAGGGCTGATCAGGCCCCGATGGCTCCCGGGAGGGGCGCCAATGCATCCTAAAACGTCTGCGCGACATAGCCAGCGGTCGCCTAGGGCAGGGTAATCGACAGCGGGAATGCAACGGTTGCTGCCAGTCCTCCACCTTCTCTCTGCTTGAGATGAAGCTTGCCGCCGAAGAGCCCGACGAGCTCCTGTGCTATCGAGAGGCCGAAACCGTGTCCGGGCACAGTCTCATCCAGCCGCACGCCAGGTGAGACCGCCTCGGCCAGACGGCCAGCGTCGATGCCCGGCCCATCATCCTCGACAGTCAAGAGCAGCATTTTCCCTTCGCGCACGCCCTTCACAACGATGGATGTCGCCGCCCATTTGAAGGCATTGTCGATGATGGCACCCATCACCTCGTCGACGTCCTCTGGCGAGCAGTTGACGACAACGTCGTCGATGACGCCATTGGCGACCGCGAGTTTGCGATCGACGTAGATCGCCGACATGACCTGAAGCAGGTCATTCACCCTGGGCCGCACCTCGGTTTCAAAGCCCAAACCACCTCCGGCGGCAACGGCTCTGGCACTTCCGAGATGATGCCGAATCTTCCGGTCGATACGCTCGACAAGCTGACGCGCCTCTCGGCCTGGATCGTTCTTGTCATCAAGTGCGAGGTAAAGGCTGGCCACAGGTGTCTTCAGTCCGTGTGCCAGGTTCGCGAACTGCAGCCTTGTTTCCTGCAACCGCGCCCTGTTGTCGTCGAGCAATCGATTGATGTCGTTGACGACAGGATCAAGATCCTCGACTTCTGCAGGCGAAAGGTCTCGGCGGCGCCCTGCCGAAATCTCAGAGAGCTGCCCAGACAACGTGCGCAAGGGTGCAAGACCGTAGCGAACCTGCAGAACTATCCCCACGACCAGGCAACAGCCGAGAACCACCATGGCAGGGATCAGGTAGGACAGCGCGCGCAACGCGGGCGCGGTCAGGGCATGGCGCGGCGCGGCCGCCAGGACTTCAACCGAAACACCTCCAACGAACACCTGGCCGACGCGAAAATGCAGAGCCTGACCCCGGTCACTGGAGCCTTCGGCAGGCTGCGGATCCCCCGTCAGGATCCGGCGCCAATCGAACGGGCGCGGCGGGTCCGAGACGCTGCCATCGGCCAGAGATCTTGAAGCAATGCGGTGCTCGCCCACGCGCGCCTGCCAGTACCATCCCGAACCCAGGCGATCGAACGGCGGCCCGTCGAGATTACCTGCCAGAGCAAGACTTCCATCCGCGTTTACTGATAATGCGCTTTTGACCGCGTCGATCTGCATGTCGAGCCGCTGATCAACCTGCTCCCGGACCACGGCGGCAACGATGAACCACAAGACCAGCGAGGCGATGAGCAGTGCTGCGGCGGCGTAGAGGACGGAGAAGGCGATCAGGCGGCCTGCGATCGTGCGGCGCGAAGACAGCAACGGTACTCTCATCGAATATCCGTCAGCCTGTAGCCGCGCCCCCTCTCCGTTTCGATCCTGTCGCTGCCGATTTTGCGCCGGAGCCTGGCGATGATCACCTCGATGGAATTCGAATCCACGTCGGCATCGCCCTCGTAGACCCGTTCGATGAGTTCTCGCCTGTCGACGATCGCGTCCTTGCGAAGGATCAGGCAGGACAGGACCCGCCATTCGAATGCGGTCAGCTTCAGCGGAAGACCAGCCAGATCAAATGTACCGAGCTGCGCGTCGAATGTAAGATCGCCGCACGATATCTGCGACGAAGCATGGCCCGTCGAGCGCCGGACCAGCGCCCGAAGACGCAGGATGAGCTCCTCCACCCTGAAGGGTTTGGTCAGGTAATCGTCCGCCCCCGCTTTGAAAGCCGCCACCTTGTCGGGCCAGCCGTCGCGGGCCGTCAGCACGAGGACAGGAAGCGACCTGCCCGCACTTCGCCAGGATTTGAGAACCGCAACGCCGTCGATCTTCGGGAGGCCAAGGTCAAGAACGGCGACGTCGAAGATCTCCGTCAGGCCAGCGTGCTCGGCATCCTCTCCGTTCCTGGCGACATCCACCACGAAGTTTTCCGTCCGCAGGCTGGCGGCAATCCGCCTGGAAAGATCGTCGTCGTCTTCGACCAGCAATACGCGCATCGTGAACCCAGTTTCTCTGATGTCTTCGTGAGAACTAGGGCGCGTTTGCTTAACTGAAACTGAACCGCGACGTTCAGCCTGCGTCGATCCGGACACGCCTATCATCCTCCAGTCACAACGAACTGGAGACAGCATCATGTCCATGGAAAACGACGCTCCCGACACCTCGCCTGAGCGACCGGCCCGCAGGCGCGGCTCGCGCCGACCGGCAACGCATCTGGCGGCTTTCGGAATTGCGGCCTTTGCGGTTCTTGCAATCGGTGCGGCCGGCGGTGCCGCGGCAATGAAATTCACCCGGCCCGGCATCGAGCTTGCGCCCTTGACGCCCACCTCGATCTCCAGCCTTAAGGACGATTGGGGCATGGTGACGCTCAAAGGCAAGGTCACGGAGATCTACGGCAACAAGTTCATCGTTCAAGACGAAACCGGCAAGGCCTTGATCGAGACCGGTCCGGCCGGCGATGACGGCAAGCTCGTTGCTGTCGGCGAACCCATCAGTGTCCAGGGCCGCTTCGACGACGGGTTCCTGCATGCGAGCTACGTCGTTCATCAGGATGGCAAGACCGACGCCCTTCGCCCGCCGCCTGGACCTCCCCCGCATGGCGGGCCAATCGCCGACATGTTGCGCAAGATGAAGCCCTGACCGCTCGGCAAAACTGCATCAGGCGCGCCGTTGAAGCAATTCGCCGGCGCGCGTCCGTCACCCCCGAGAAGGGGTTCCGGACCTGGCCACAGATCGTGTAGGATCACGAACATGATGTTTTATCGAACCGGCTGACTATGCGCCCACCCCGCAGCTTGAATGCGTCGAACCTGGTCGAAACCGGTTTTGGCGCCCTTGAATATGAACTGGCGGCCGAGCGCGCAAGTTCACTTGGCCGGCAAGGCCGATCGGTCGAGCAGGCGCTTTCCGCCTTGAAGACGGCAGAAGAGGGCGGCGTGCAGCCGGTTGAGCGCGAGCGGTTGGTCGATGCGGCTGCGCAGGCGGTCTGGGCGCTTTTCGTGCAACGGGATATCTGCGGTTTGCGCAACACGCGCGAGGTTATCCAGCGCTACGGTATTCCGGACAACGTTCTCGCGCGCCTCGGCGCAACACCGCGGCGATGACATCGCAGCCGTCCACCCATCATCAGACTTCAAACCGAAGGACTTCAGGGCATGAGCATAACGAACTGGAAAGCCGACCCGCTGGAATGGGGCAGTGGCCCGCAGACCTTCGAGGTCTTCCTGGAGCCGACCTGCCCCTATTCCGTCAAGGCGTTCCGTAAACTGGACGGGCTTCTTTCGCATGCCGGACACGACCGGTTGACTGTCAAGATCCGGCTCCAGTCGCAACCCTGGCATATGTTTTCGGGCGTCATTGTCAGAGCTATCCTGGCTGCCTCGACACTTGAGGGCGGAAAGGAAAGCGCGAGAAAGGTGCTTGCAGCAGTGGGCGATCATCGCGAGGAGTTCGAATTCGCACATCATGCCGGCGGGCCCAACATGGACGCCACGCCGAACGGCATTATCAGGCGGATCGAAGACTATAGCGGCATCCGGGTTTCGGAAGCATTCGCCATCCCCGATCTCGACCGCGAGGTCAAATGGCACGCCAAATATGCCCGCCAGAACGGCATCCATGTCTCGCCGACTTTTATGGTCAACGGCCTGGTACAGCCAGATCTCGGCAGCGGGGACGAGATTGAGGTCTGGGCAAGGAAACTTGGAAGCTGAGCAGACTGTCCAGTTCCCGGGGCAGCGGGTAGCTGAAGCCTTACGCTTTACGCCTTACGCCTACCCGGCGGCCAGAAATCTGGTGCGCCGGTGAGGTCCCTGAGCGATACCGTACCTACCCTTTCGCCTAACGGCGCCGGTACAAGGCGTGTTCCAGCTCCGTACCAAGCAGCGCCAGAAAGGAACTCACGTCACAGGTGCCGATTGGCGCGTCTCCGCCTGGCGGGCGGCGGAAACGAGCCGTCTTTGCGCGCGGATCGCACTCCATTGCTGATCGATCAGCACCCCGATCAGAATGACGCCGCCCATGACCGCGAAATTCAGCGACGACGGTATTCCAAGCAGGTTGACGAGGTTCTGCAGCTCCTGGAGCAGAATAGTGCCAAGGATGACCCCGATCAGAGAGCCCTCGCCGCCCCGCAGGGAAAATCCGCCAAGCACCGCGGCAGCAATCGCATAGAGCTCATAGAACTGGCCGTGGCTCGCCGGCGATATCGAGCGGGTGTACATCGCGAAATAGATCGCCGAAAGCGCTGTCAGCACGCCGCAGATGACATAGGCGATCATCACCATCCTGCCGGTGTGGATGCCGGAATATCTGGCGGCTTCCTCGTTCTTGCCGATGGCGTAGAGATACCGGCCAAAGACCGAGCGGTGCAGGACCACCCACATGATAACAGCGATGACGACAAGGGCGATGAATGTGTTCGGAACGCCGTAGAACCGGCCGGCTGTCAGGAACTCAAGGGTCGGGAAGTTCTGGCCGAAGCCGAAACCCGCAGTGCCGTCTCCGGTATAGAAGCGGGCCGCACCACGATAGATCAGCAACCCGCACAGCGTCACGACGAAGGGCTGAAGGTTAAGCTTGGTGATCAGCCAGCCGTGGATGGCGCCAAGAACACCGCCCAGAACGAGGATAAGCGGCAGCGCAATCGTCCATGGCATGTTCTGCACGGCGACGAAATCGATAAACAGCACGCCAAGCAGCGCAACCAGCGATCCGACCGAGAGCTCGATGCCGCCCGTGATGATGACAAAGGCCTGCCCGATCGACAGGATTCCGAAAAGACCGATGAGGTTCGACGTGTTGGCAAGGTTGATCGGCAGCAGGAAGCGCGGGTTGATCAGCGTCACGACGATGCCGACAACGACGATCAACAGAAGCAGCCCCAGATCTTTCTTACTCATCATGGCGTTTCCCTATTGGCGATAGCCGCGGCCATCAGTGTATCGCTTTGCCGACAGCCAGCAGAAGGACATTTTCCTGCGTGAAGTCTTGTTTTTCGAGAATGCCCGAAATCTGGCCCTCATGCATGACAGCGATGCGATCGGACACGCCGATCACCTCCTCCATGTCGCTTGATATCATCAGGATCGCGACGCCGGCGTCGGCCAGCTTGCGCATCAGCATATAAATCTCGTTCTTGGCGCCGATGTCGATACCGCGGGTCGGCTCGTCGAAGATCATCACCTTGGGATTCATTGCCAGCCACTTTGCAAGGACAACCTTCTGCTGGTTGCCTCCAGACAATGTGCCCGTCCGGGTCGAGACCGATGGCGCCTTAATTCCGAGACGCTTGCGCTGGACTTCCGCGCCCGTTGTCTCCCGCCTCGAGGAGACCATGAAGTTTTGCGAGTACGCGGGAAGGTTAGGCAGCGATATGTTCTGCGCAATGGGCAGATCCAGAAGGATCCCGCTCAGCTTGCGATCCTCGGGAACCAGGAAGATGCCGGCCTCGACGGCTTTCGTGGCTGAGGTCAGCCTGATCTCGCGGCCATCCATTTCGGTGGTGCCGCCGTAGCTGCGGTCAATCCCGAAGAGAATGCGGGCAAGCTCGGTGCGGCCGGAGCCAACAAGGCCGGCAAGGCCTAGGATCTCGCCATAACGGATGTCGAGATTGACGGTTCTGGCAGGATAGGCGGCAGAACGAATGTCTGTAGTCTTCAGGGCGACCTTACCTGGCGCCCGTTGCGGTTCGGCGTCCCTCGCCGTGAGCGCGCGCCCGATCATCAGCTTGACCATCTGATCGTGGTTGATCTCGCCTTTGGCGAGTGTGCCGGCCAGCGTCCCATCCCTGAGAACGACCACCCGGTCTGCAACGCGCTCGACCTCGTGCAGGCGATGGGAAATGAAAATGACGCTGATTCCGTCAGCCTTCAGCGCCGATATCACGGAAAGCAGCTTCTCGGTTTCAGCCAGCGGCAGGCTGGAGGTTGGCTCGTCGAGGATCACCAGCCGTGCGTTGATCGACAGCGCCTTGGCGATCTCCACCATCTGCTGCTGGGCGAGTGAAAGAGAGGCGACGGGCGTATCGGCGGAAAAATTCGCTCCTACGCGCTTCAAAAGCGGCGCAACCATTGCTCTCAGACGCCGCCGGTCGACCAGCTTCAATGGCCCTCCCCGCAGCGGCTCCCGGCCGAGAAAGATATTGGCTGCAACGTCAAGATTATCGAAGAGGTTGAGCTCCTGATGAACGAAGGCGATGCCTGATCCGAGGCTGCTATCGACAGAAAGGGCAGACCTTTCCTCCGCGTCGATCAGGATCGTGCCGCGATCCGGCTTCACGACACCACCGAGAATTTTCATCAGCGTCGATTTGCCGGCACCGTTTTCGCCAACGAGACCGATCACTTCGCCGGGGCTCACATGCATCGAGAAACCGTCCAGGGCGACGACGCCCGGATAGGTTTTGCCGATCCCCAGCAAGCTCAAAAATGGCGGCGCTTCGCGTGACGGCGCGGTCTCAGTCAAATCGTTCATGTCGATCCACAGGCTGTGTGCTCTTCAGTACTGCCCGCTACCCTTTTCCGGCTGCGGGCAATGGGCACGCAGCGGCACCGGCTTGCGCCGGCGCCGCTGTCAGATCGTCATCAGTTACCGGCCATCGCCTTGAGGTTCGCGGCATAGGCGTCAACGTCGTCCTTGCCGATCACCTTTGTCGGGACGATGATGAGCTTGTTGTCGGGAACGCCCGACTTGTCACCGTTGACGTAGGCGGCCATCAGCTTCATGCCCTGATAGGCCCAGATGTAAGGTTGCTGCACGACCGTGCCGGCAATCGTTCCTTCCTTCACACCGCCGAGCGTGATCGGGTCATCATCGAAGCCGACAACGGTGATCTGGCCAAGCTTGCCCGCCTCGCGGAGTGCCTCGTAAATTCTCGGCGTGTTGTAGGAGTAGAAACCGACCATGCAGGTCACGTCGGGGCTCGCGACGAGGGCATCCTCGACGTTCTTCTTGGCACGGGTCTGATCGATATCGTCACCACGCACGTCGGTCAGCTCGATCTTCGTGCCGGCAAGGCCGTCCTTCATGCCCTGGATACGTTCCTTGGCGTTATCGGCACCCAGCAGACCGACGAAGCCGATGCACTTGCCGCCATCCGGCATCGCTTTCTTGGCGATTTCGGCGGCCTGCTTGCCGGCATCGATATTTGATGAGCCGATATAGGCAACGCGATTTGTATTCGGCGCGTCACTGTCCGTGGTAAAGAGGGCCGTCTGCGATCCGATCTTGTTCAGACCGTCTGTCGATGTCTTGGGATCGACGGCGGAGACCATGATCCCCTTGACCCCGGCGGTCACCAGATCTTCCATCAGGCGCTGCTGAATTGCGACGGAGGATTGCTCCGGATATTTCAGCTCCATGTTGAAGTCGGGAAGCTCGGCCTGCGCCTTCTTGACGCCCGCTTCGGCAGCCTTCCAGAAGTCAGAGGCGCCGTTGACGACGAAAGCGAGTGTCGGCTTGTCGGCGGCAAAGGCCGCTGTCGTCAAGACGGAGCTCAGCATGAGCCCGGCTGCAAAAGCTGCCGCACCACGTGTCAGGTATGTCATGATAATCCTCCCATTGGCCCACCTCCGAGCCTGGTTCCAACCCGCAGCAGTCCATCGCGCAACCCCCTCCAGGGCCTCTCGCATGTGAGAAAACGCTCCGTCCAACCACAGACGCGAAGGTATATGAGTAATGCCAGTTCGTAAATAGTATTATCATTAATTATTAGCAATGCGCGTTTCCAATCATGACTGATACAGTCGATTTTAGCCAAAATAAGCCTGATTTTATATTGCATCGCACAATCGGGCTAATTCTCTAAGCGCCAGTTGCCGAGTTGCGTTGCTTGATGCTAATAAAAATTAGCGTGTGGGCGAGCTGCATTTTCAAAGCTCGTGCCGATACATTGCGCAAACGGGATCGAGGCATCGCTATGAAGAGGACAGGCGCGGCAGATGGTCAGCTCCGATCCGCCGCGGACAAGGCGGCGAAACGCAGGGGCCGGCGCCAAGGTGCCAGGGTCACGATGACCGACATAGCCAAAGCGGCGGGATGTTCCCAGGCGACCGTCTCTCTCGTCCTCAACAACACGGCCGGGACGCGGCTGTCTCAGCAGACCCGCGACCGGGTGATCGAAGCGGCCCGTGAACTTGGCTACGTGGCGCCGACATTTTCCGTATCTTCGGGATCCGCATCCCTCTCCAAACTGGATGGCGTTATCGGCTTCGTCGTTGACCAGCTGGGAACCAGTCCGGAGGCCGTCGTTGCGATTGAAGGAGCGCGTCAGGCATCCTGGAACGCAGGCAATGTGCTTCTCGTCGCCCAGACGCTCGGCGATCCGGCCATGGAGCCGCGAGCGATCAAGGCTCTGACGGATAGCGGCATTTCAGCCCTTATCTACATGACGATCTTCACGCGGGAAGTGGAGATGCCGGCCTATTACTACGGCCTCGACATCCCTATCGTCCTGCTCAACTGCTATACGTCCGACTATGCTTTTCCCGCCGTCGTGCCGAGCGAAATCGCCGGTGGCCAGACAGCGACCAAGCATTTGATCGCGCATGGTCACCATCGCATCGCGACGATCACCGGGGAGCCCTGGATGCAAGCGGCCCAGGATCGCCTGACGGGCTATCGCCGCGCGCTCGCCACGGCCGACATTCCGTTCGATCCGGACCTTGTCATCGAGGGCGACTGGTCTGCGAGCGCCGGTTATTCCGGGACGATGCGGCTTCTGTCCCTTCCCGAGCCCCCGACAGCAATCTTCTGCCAGAACGATCGAACGGCGGTCGGTTGCTACGAGGCCCTCAAGGAGAAGCGTCTGCGCATTCCCGAGGACATATCCGTCATCGGCTATGACGACGAGGACATCTGCCGCCACCTCATACCGCCGCTGACCACATCGGTTCTCCCCCATATGGCTATGGGTGAATGGGCGATCGAGCATCTCGATACAGCGGTCCCGCCGCGCGAGCGGCGTCATGAGATCACGAAGCTCGAATGCTCCCTTGTCAAACGTTCGTCTGTATCTTCGCCCGGAGGCAGCAAGGCCGATCTCAAGGTGCAGACGGCCTGACACCGCGATCGGCGATTTCGCGCAACGACTGCTCGGCGATGGTCATAGAAAGTCCTCGCGGCACGGCGTGAATGTGTCGATCAGCAGGCCCTTGCTGCGTGCCACCACGCCATGGACCAGATTGGGCGCGACGATAAAGCTGCTTCCCTGTCCCAATCGGTTTGTCACGCCATCAATCGTGACGTCGAAGGTTCCTTCGGCGATGTAGCTTACCTGGGTATGCGGATGTGAATGCAAGGCGCCAACCGCGCCTTCATCGAAGCTGAAGGCAACCAGCATCAGTTCGGGACGAGTGCTGAGAACGGCGCGGCGGTTGCCGGGCGCGACCTCGGTCCAGGATACGTCATCAGGCGTCGTATAATACTTCATGGTTCCTCTCATCTGGCCAGCCATCCACCGTCCACCGGCAGGATTGTGCCATGCACGTAATCGGAAGCCGAAGCGGCGAGGAAAATCGCCGCCCCGACCATATCATCCGGCTTGGCCCAGCGGCCAGCCGGAATGCGTTTCAGAAGCTCGGCGCTCCGTTCGGGGTCGGCCCGCAGAGCTTCCGTGTTGTTCGTCTCCACATAGCCCGGCGCAATGGCGTTGACGTTGATACCCTTTGCGGCCCACTCGTTTGCCATCAGCCGCGTCAGACCCGCAAGGCCACTCTTGGCGGCCGTGTAGGATGAGACGCGGATGCCGCCCTGGAAGGACAGCAGAGACGCGATGTTGATGATCTTTGCCTTGCGGCTTGCGGCGATCGCAGAGCGGGCGAATGACTGGCAGAGGAAAAACACAGACTTCAGGTTCGTGTCCAGCACGTTGTCCCAATCGGCCTCCGAGAAGTCGAGAGCGTCTGCCCGGCGGATGATGCCGGCATTGTTGACGAGGATATCCGGTCTGGCGCCAAGCGCGACCGATTTTTCCATGACTTCAGCGGCCGCGCCCGCTGCCGACAGATCGGCATGGACTGTGAGGCAGTCGCGTCCCGCCGAGCGGACAACTCCCTCGGTCTCGGCCATGGATGATCGTCCAACCGCGACGATATCGGCGCCGGCCCTTGCCAGTCCCACGGCAATCGCCTGGCCAATGCCTGTGTTCGCGCCGGTTATGATGGCACAACGGCCGCTGAGATCGAAGGCCGTCACCGCAGCGCTTCCATCGGAACCTTGTCCATGTCGGTGAAGCTCATGTTGTCACCGGCCATCGCCCAGATGAAGGCATAGCGGCCGGTGCCGGCGCCGGAATGGATCGACCATCCAGGGGACAGGACCGCCTCGTGGTTCTTCAGGACGACGTGCCGCGTCTCATCGGGCTCTCCCATGAAGTGAAAGACCCGCGTCTGTTCGGCCATGCCGAAGTAGAGATAGACTTCCATCCGTCTGTCGTGCACGTGGGCCGGCATGGTGTTCCACACCGATCCCGGCTCGAACATCGTCAGCCCGACAAGAAGCTGGCAGCTCTCGCAGACGTCCGGATGTACATATTGATTGATCGTGCGCGCGTTGGATTCCTCGGCCGAGCCGACTGCCACCTTGCGTGCGAGATCCCGGGTAATGTGTGTGGTCGCGCAGGCACGATGGGCAGGCGCGCTCAGGAGGTAGAAGAGCGCGGGATGAGCCGCGTCCTCGCTCGTGAAGGACAACGGCCCCTCGCCCATCCCGACGTAAAGCGCTTCCTGAAACTCCAGCGGATATGGCGTGCCGCCAACGGTGACCGTCCCGCGCCCGCCTATATTGACGATGGCTGCCTCGCGGCGCTCGAGGAACGTGGCGGTCCCGGTTTCCGCGACCTGATCGATAACCAGCGAACCTGCGACCGGAGATATTCCGCCGACGATCATCCTGTCGAGGTGGCTGTAAGTGAGGCTGATGGCGCCTGGTTGGAAGAGATCATCGATGACGAAACCGTCCCGGAGCTCCTGCGTGTTGCGCCGCGCCGTATCCTGCGGGCCAACGACCTGACGTACTCTGGCATTTAGGGTCACGTTTCTGCCTTTCGGTGCAATCGCCGCTCAATTGAGCACGACATATTCGGTGAGTTGCCCGACGGTTGTTTCCGACTTCGGGACATCGAAGACCTTCGTGCCATGGCTCATGATCACGAACCGGTCGCAGACCTGGAAGGCGTGATAGAGATTATGGGTGACGAGCACGCTGGAAACGTTCTCGGCCTTGAGCTTCAAGACCTGATTAAGGAGCGCTTCCGTTTCCCGCACTGAAAGTGCGGAGGTCGGCTCGTCGAGCAGCAGGACGCGCTTCTTGAAATGGACCGCGCGGGCAATGGCCACCGCCTGCTTCTGTCCACCGGAAAGATTACCGACGAGGGTGTCGGGTGAATCGATACCCGAAATATGAACGGCGTTCGTAAGAACCTCCATCGCGATGTCGCGCATCTCTGCTTGCCGCAGGAAGCCGAACCGATCGGTCAGTTCGCGGCCCATGAAGATGTTGCGGGTGATGGAGAGGGAATCGACCAGTGCCGTATGCTGGTAGATAGTCTCGATACCCGCCTCCGCAGAATCGGACCGGCATGTGAACAGCGTGCGCTTTCCGTCGACGCTGATATAGCCATCCGTCGGCTTGTGGATGCCGGAGATCAGATTGACGGCGGTCGATTTTCCGGCGCCGTTGTCGCCGAGCAGACCCACCACCTCCCCTTCGCCGATATGGAAGCTCAGGTTGCTCAAGGCCGTCAGCGCACCGAAGCTTTTCGAGATATTGTGGAGTTCAAGAAGATTTTCTTTCGACATCAGACGCCCGCCCGCCGCTCGATGAGTTGATTGAAGATCGCCGCCAGTACGATGAGCGTGGCGATGAACATGTCGAGATAGAAACCCGGGGCTCTCAGAAGCAGCAGCACGTCGGTCATCGTGTGGATCAGCAGGACGCCGAGGAAAATGCCGGCGATCGAGCCGCGCCCGCCCCGCAACGAGAGCCCGCCTATGACGCAGGCGGCAATCGCCTGCAGTTCGAGCCCGGCGCCCTGCCCCGGCTGCACGCTGCCAACACGGGCGGTGGCTAGGATGCCCGCCATCGCAGCCATGGCGCCGGCAATCGCGAACGCGATGAGCTTGACGCGGCTGGTGTTGATGCCGATGGCCTCGGCTGCTGCACGATTGCCGCCCGTTGCGAAGACATGGTTGCCGAAGCGGTGGCGGTGCGTCAGGAAATGAAAGCCGATAACGAACAGCACGATCCAGATGAACGCCGCATTGATCCCGAGAAACGTTCCCGAGAAGAGTGCGGAAAAGACCGCGTCAGGGTCGAAACGAACCTGCACGGCACCATTGTAGAGCAGTACCGCGCCGCGCCAGAACAGCAGGCCACCAAGGGTGACGATGAAAGACGGAAGGCCGAAGCGTAAGGTGATGTGGCCATTGAGGAGCCCGATCATCATGCCGGCGGCAATGCCGGCCGGGGCGGCGATGAAGGCGCTGACGCCGGCGCCGACCAATGTCGCCATCAGGATTGCGGTGAACGTGTAGACCGAACCGATCGAGAGGTCGAATTCCCCGGCGATCATCAGCACGCCGGCGCCGAGCGCCAGGCAGCCGAGAACGGGCACCGCCTTCATCAGGATGGTCAGGTTCTGTGGCGAGAGATAGCGAAAGTCATCCGGATAGAGCAGCGCTCCGAGAATGCAGGCGATCTGCAGTGCGACGAAAACGAGAAGGATCGCTCCCGCCGGCATCGCCATGATCTGCTTGAGAACGGATTGCTTTTGGGTCCGCGAGCGTGGCGCGGCACTGTCTGCGATAATAGGTGTCACGGTTTTTGACTCGATCTTTTGGTAAAGCTGGAGCCTGCCGGTCTGCCGGCAGGCTCGTCGGATCGGATTACCGGTAGGTTCCGATCAGAGGCTTGACGGATCCAATCCGCGACTTGTCGAGGAAGGCGCCCTGCCCGGTGTCGATGTCCGTCGGCGTCAGACCATATTTCTTCGCCAGAGCAATCTGGGCGATCGGGTGATAGCCCTGCAGATAGGGCTGCTGATCCATGGTGGCGAACATCGCGCCGCTTTCGACCGCATTGACGATCTCAACCGCAAGGTCGAACCCGCCAAAGGGTATCTTGACCCCTGCATCCTTGATGGCGCCTGCACCGACCGTGGAGGTCACCGAACCCGTGCCGAACAATGCCTTGACGTTCGGGTTGGCGATCAGGAACTGGGCGATGATATTCTGGGCTTCGGCCGGGTCGAGGCCGGCGCGAACCGTTTCGACCTTGATGCCTGCCTCGGTCATCGCCTTTTCGATGCCGCCCCCACGGGCCACCGCAAAGCTGGCTTCCGGGATTTCCCGCGGGTTGAAGACCACATCGCCCGACTTCAGACCAAACTCCTTGATCATGCGGTTGCCGAGTTCATAGCCGGACGCAAATTCATCCATGCCGACATAGGCCTGGCGGCAATTTCCCTTGGCGCCTTCGAGGTCATCGTTGTTGAAACCTATGACGATGATGCCTGCCTTGACCGCCGAGCAAATGCTGCTGTCGAATGCATCCGACGATGAAATCGCAACTGCGATCCCATCGACACCGCTTGCCGTCGCGCTCTCGATCAGATCGTTCTGGCGTACCGGGTCGTTGTTGGCATATTGGACGTCGAGATCGACACCGAACTGAGCCGCCGCGTCTTGTGCACCCTTCACCACCGGGTTAAAGAACTGGACGCTCGGATCGAGGTAGATGATCATCGTCGCCTTGACGTCGGCTGCAAGTGCAGTCGTCGAGCACAAGGCTACCCATGCCGCGGCAAGTGCCGCGGATTTCAGTCTGGTCAATTTCATTTGCGTATCCTCCCTTTGGATGTGCAATGCGGGTCGAAAGACCCAATTCCCGGCTGGCGAGCTCCGACCAAAGATCGCGCCAGCCGGGATTTCCCCCAAGTGTTGCAGCCCTCCTCCTGTGTCAGGCTTCGTTCACGTGCCTAGCTGAACCATGGCGCCGGGCGACCCAGCGTCACGTGAATTCCCTTGAATTGCGAATATTCGTCGAAGCCGTAGCGGCCAAGTTCGCGCCCCAGGCCGCTCTTCTTGTAGCCGCCGATCGGCATTTCCGGTGTTCCGTCGATGACGCTATTGATCCAGCAGCGTCCGGCGCGAATGCGGCGGATACTCTGCAGCGCGGTCTCCAGATTGGTGGACCACACGGAAGCCGAGAGCCCGTATTCGCTGGCATTGGCGATCGACACCGCCTCATCCGCTGTCTTGAACGTCAGCGTCGACAGCACAGGACCGAATATCTCCTCGCGAGCGATCGACATGTCGGGCGTGACGCCTGCAAAGACGGTCGGCGCGTAGTAGAGGCCCGCCCCCTCGCCCGCCCGCGTTCCGCCGAGCAGCAGTTCTGCACCCGCCTCGACGCCCGCTTCGACATAGGAGTGAACCTTCTGCGCATGAGCCTCGGAGATCATCGCCCCGATCTTGGTGCGCTCATTCAAGGGATCGCCAAACGTAACCTTGCGCGAGATGTCGAGGAGCCGCTCCATCAGGGCATCGCGGATACCCTCCTGCACAAGCAGGCGGCTGCCGGAAATGCAGCATTGGCCGGCATTGTGGTAGACACCATAGGCGATACCATCGGCAGCCGCTTCCAGATCGGCATCGGCAAAGACGATCTGCGGCCCCTTGCCGCCGAGCTCTAGACCGACCCGCTTGACGCTCCGCGCCGCGATTTCTCCGAGCTTCGTGCCAACGCGCACCGAGCCGGTGAATGCGACCATATCCGTACCGGGGTCTTCAGCGAGAACCTGGCCGGCCGGATCGCCGTAACCGGTGACGACATTGAAAACGCCGTCCGGGATGCCTGCCTCGCGTGCGAGTTCGGCCATGCGGATGGAGGTGCCCGATGTAAATTCCGAAGGCTTGAGCACCACGGTGCAGCCCGCGCCGATCGCCCAGGGAACGCGCTCCGAGGCAATGATGAAGGGGAAATTCCACGGCGTGATGATACCGACGACGCCGACCGGCTCCCGCAGCACCAGCCCAAGCCGATCGTCGCCGATGTTGTTGTGGGACTGCCCCTCGAGCGCACGAGCCTGCCCCGCTGCATAGGACCAGAGATCGGCGCAGAACCCGATTTCGCCACGCGCCTGAGCGATCGGCTTGCCGACCTCGAGGCTTTCGATCAGCGTCAGCTCCTCCTGCTTCTGCAGGATGAGATCGGCGACCTTGAACATGAGCCGCGAACGCTCGGCGCCCGACATGCGGGGCCACGGCCCGGTATCGAAGGCCCGCCGCGCCGCCGCGATCGCCGCCTTCACGTCATCGGCCGATGCATCCGGCCAGGTGCCCACCACCACGCCGGAATGGCCAGGGCTGACGCGGTCTATCGTCTTGCCGGAAGAGGCCTCGATCGACTTGCCATCGACAAGCATCTGATAGCGGGATTTAATGCGAAGACGCGGGTCGCTGGAGTCGGGCGCGATGAAGTTGGACAGATTGGATAGCACTGCTTTTCAAAGGCCGGACATGCGGCGCCGGCCCCTCCCTGTTTGCCCGGCTTCGAGATTGCCGGATTTATGTTGCGTTTGAATTGTATGGTACTGTATGGTGGTTTTAGATGGACGTCAACGCATGACGGCGGCCAAGAATATGAACGTGGAATCCCTGAAAGTCGAAACGGGTGAGACAGCCGCTGCCCAGGTCGAGCGCGACCTACGCGAATTGATTATCCAGCTGGAATTGGCGCCAGGCACGCGGCTGTCCGAACAGGATCTCGCCACCCGCATGGGCGTGTCGCGCCAGCCGGTGCGCGAGGCGCTCATCGCGCTCGGGAAATCAAAGCTTGTCGAGATCCGTCCGAACCGCGGCACCGTCGTCGTGCGCATCTCCGCGCGCCAGATGATGGAAGCGCGCTTTGTCCGCGAGGCACTCGAGACTGCCGTCGCCCGCAGGGCCAGCGAGAGCTTCGACACATGGACGCGGCGGCGTATCGACACGATTATCGCCAGGCAGACGTCGGCCATGCAAGCCGAGGATCACAACGCGTTTCGCCGGGAAGATGAACAGTTCCATATCGCGATCGCCGAAGGTGCCGGCTGCAGCCTTGCATGGAACGCGATTTCGGACATCAAGGCCCATATGGACCGTGTCTGCAATCTGCAGCTCCGCCATCCGGATTCGATGATGCGGCTGATTGCCGAACACCAGGCCATTATTGAAGCCATCGATACGCGTGACGCCGAGGCGGCGGCCTCAGCGATGAGAGCGCATCTGAACGGCATCCTGTCAGACCTGCCACAGATCGAAGCCGATCATCCTGACCTGTTCGAATGAGTCTCAGGTCTTGTTGATTTCAGCCTGACGCCTGCGATCTGATCATTGGACAGACAGAAGCGTACGCTGGACCGCGGCGCAGCGTTGAGCTGGACCAGATCGACGTCAATACAGCTGCGCTTGTGCGCCACCGCTTCGGACGGCGAGTGTCTACTGTTCGCCCTTCCAGGTAAATATCTCAACCGGAAGCTCTACACCCTTCAGCTTGAAATGGCCGGCGGGCCTGAAGGCATTGCCGGTTTGAGAGGCAAAGAGTGCCGAAGCGAGCAGGTTGCATTCGAGACTATCAGCCAATTTTTCGATCCGCGCCACCTCGTTGACAGCTCTGCCGATGACCGTGAAATCGAGCCTGCGATCTGTCCCGACATTGCCGTAGAAGATCTCGCCGAGATGAAGCGCAATATCGACGGGAATCTCGGGTTCGCCGCGCGCTCGTCTGCGGTCATTCAGCTTTTCGTTCAATCGTATTGCACCTTGCGCGGCCGCTAGAGCCATTGCGCATGCTGACCTCGTGTCGCCTGCTTGCGCCGGAAAAATGGCCAGAAGGCTGTCACCCATGAACTTCAAAATCTCGCCGCCCTCATCAATGACCGGCCGTCCGATCGCTTCGAAGTGTTCGTTTAGCCAATCGACGATGAGGTTCGGCTCGTACTGTTCGTTCAAGGAGGTAAAATTCTTCAGGTCGGCAAGAAGGATCGCGGCGAAGATCGCCGTTCCGCCCCCGCGCTGGGTCTGGCCAGTCAGAATGAGCTCGCTTGTTCTCTCCCCGGTATAGGCGGCAAGCACATCCTTTGCCACGCGAGTGGTGGCAATCCGGCAGCAGGCGAGCGCCATCGCAGGCATGATGCTTTCAAACCCGGCAATCTGGCTTTCGGAAAAGCCACCGGCCTGGTCGGTCGCCAACGAAAAGCTTGCTCCCGCCAGGGCGGTCCCCCCGGGGAAGGGAGCGATCTTCATGACAAACTCGGTCGCACCTTGATCACTGAGCTCCATCAGAACTGGAAACGGCGGTGTATCGGCGTTCGCGGGCAGCGCCCACCGAACAAACTCGAGCTGGTTTTGCAGCAGATAGGAGATTGGCGATCGTTGGAAGAGCGCATCCCCCTCCTCGCCGTGCTCTTGGATTTCCTTCGAAATGCCCGACGAGCGATACCAGGCAACCGAAAAGCCTCGTTGCTTCGGGTCGATCGACGGCATTGCGATCGACGCGCGAATAAGCGGATAGCCCGCTTCGATCAAACGCGATGCAACACCGTCGAGCAATGCGTCGATATCATCGGTGGCAAGTCCTGTCGCGATGATCCAGGTTATGAGACCGCCCAGCCTTGGCATGCATTCTCCTCCATGGGGATGGATAGAAGATCCTGCCGGATGCACAGGTCTTTGTCGAACTTTTGCTGACGAAAATGTCGGCGAGAAAGCCGATGGCGCCGTTTGGTAAAAGGCCAGAAAGCCGCCCTGGCCTCCGCGTAATCTAGGATGCGATCTTGATTGGAATCCTGCGAATACCGTCCATTTGGTTGCGGGGCAGGTGAGCTTCAGGGCACGTGGAGCTAGCATCGCGAGGGAAAGCGAAGCTTTTCCGCCAGCGATAAGACGTGTTCAGGTTGGCTTTTGGAGAGTTGGGGGACCGGAATAATGGTTGCGGGGGCAGGATTTGAACCTGCGGCCTTCAGGTTATGAGCCTGACGAGCTACCGGGCTGCTCCACCCCGCGTTACCAGGTTTTTGCCGAAAGGCAAAATACCGTCCAGGTAAACCGCGACGCGGTTTATCCTGACATCGACGAACCGCTTTGCGGTTTGTCGTACTGCCGGGGCAACAGCGAAGCTGTTGCTCCCGTACGACGTTTCCGTCGTCTTGCCGGAGCAACTCCGAAGGAGTTGTCTCCTGTAATGGACGCACCATTATAGATCTGATGCGCCGATTTTTCAGTCTGATATAGGGCTTCAAACCAAAAAGGCCGCTTTGCGAGCGGCCCTTTGATCGGCTTTGGGCCGTAGAATGCGATGAGAAGATTAGTTGCGTTTTGCAGACCTGGCAGCGACCGACTCTCCCGCGTCTTAAGACGAAGTACCATAGGCGCTGGGGCGTTTCACGGCCGTGTTCGGAATGGGAACGGGTGCAGCCACCCCGCCATGACCACCAGGTCAGCGA
>NZ_JBFTID010000013.1:0-174904 GCF_056394605.1 Rhizobium sp. 10N427
AGCGGCCCTGGCGACTGTTCGGGTTCAATGGAACGGCGGACGGAGACCCAGGCTCTCCCACGGGCTTGGTGTCCCAAAGGTGCGTCGGTCTTCCATCCGCCACCGCGATCGGCATTACAGCCTCGATAGCGGATAAAGGGAAGTTACAAGGTGGCGGCAGCCGGATGAGGGGGGCCCCGGGTCGCAAACCTTTCCAAGTCGACGCAAAACAAAAAAGCCGGCGCCTTTTCAGGCAGCCGGCTTTTTCCTCCCAAGTATCCCTTTGTTAGAAGGCAAAGGCCTTCGATGTCAGTGGCGCCGATGTTGCATCCGGGCCGAAGTCGGCTTCGCCGGTGATCTGCAGCAGTTCCTGCAGCCGCTGGCGGGCGCGGTTCACGCGGCTCTTGATCGTGCCGACGGCGCATTCGCAGATTTCCGCGGCCTCTTCGTAGGAAAAGCCCGAAGCGCCGACGAGAATGATCGCTTCACGCTGGTCCGGCGGCAGCTGATCGAGCGCCTTCTTGAAATCCTGCAGATCGAGCGCGCCATATTGCGACGGATGCATCGCCATGGACTCGGTAAACAGGCCGTCGCTGTCCTGGATTTCGCGGCCGCTCTTGCGCATCTGGCTATAAAGCTCGTTGCGCAGGATCGTGAACAGCCACGCCTTCATGTTGGTGCCCATCTCGAAATGGTCCTGCTTGGCCCAGGCCTTCATGATGGTGTCTTGAACGAGATCGTCGGCGCGGTCGTGGCGGCCGGTCAGCGAGATGGCGAATGCGCGCAGGCTTGGCAGGGCTGCCAGCATCTCGCGCTTGAAGCTCGGTTGCTCTTTTTCCATCAGCTCACCCTATTCTGCCAGCTTCGCCGAGGCCATTTCGGCCTGGTCGAGCTTTTCGAGCAAATCAAGGAACCGGTCTGGAATGGCCTCATCCTGCGCCGCCGCGTAAAGCGAGCGAAGCTTCACACCGATCTGGTTGTTGGGATCGAGAATATCGCTCGCCCTTACATCCAGCCGCTGCTGATCTCTTTCTTCATTCTGCTGTGTAGCCATTAAATCGTCACTTCTCGCCTGTTGTCTGTAAAACCGGGCAGCTTTTCCGTTGAAAGCGGCTATCGACACCGATAGCACCAGCTGCCTGTTGGGCAGTTGATGCCGATACGCTGCCTAAGTCCTGCTTCAAGCTGGTGCGCCCTTTATTCGTCGGCAGGATAATGCGGCTGTCTGAAAAAAGTTCCGCAAGCTCCGGAACTTTTTTACCCGTCTCACGTTTCTGCCTCATTAGCGCCAGTTACCGGCCTACAGACGGGAGTTTTTAATGACACTTTCTACTCGAATTGCGCCGCACCTTCCTTATCTGCGTCGCTATTCCCGGGCTCTTACCGGCACTCAGACCTCTGGCGACGCCTACGTAGCCGCCGTGCTTGAGGCAATCATCGCCGACCTATCCATTTTCCCGGATACCGCGAACGACCGTGTTGCACTCTACAAACTGTTCACCAAACTGTTTGGTTCCACGGCAGTCCAGATTCCGGAACCGGCGTCTCCCTACGCCTGGGAACAGCGCGCGACCGTCAATCTCGCCAAGGTTTCTCCCCGCGCCCGCCAAGCCTTCATTCTCGCATCGGTCGAGAACTTCCGCGTCGGCGAAATCGCCGAGATCCTTGAGATCGCCGAACAGGACGTGATGGGCCTTCTGGACACCGCCTCGCAGGAAATTTCCCGCCAGGTGGCGACAGACATCATGATCATCGAAGACGAACCGCTGATCGCGATGGATATCGAGCAGATGGTCGAAAGCCTCGGCCACCGGGTCACCGGCATTGCCCGCACGCATACCGAGGCGGTTGCGCTTTACAACAAGACCAAGCCGAGCATGGTTCTCGCCGATATCCAGCTTGCCGACGGCAGTTCCGGCATCGATGCGGTGAACGACATCCTGAAGACCTCGAACGTGCCGGTGATCTTCATCACCGCCTTCCCCGAACGCCTGCTGACCGGCGAGCGTCCGGAGCCGACATTCCTTGTCACGAAACCCTTCAACCCCGACATGGTCAAGGCGTTGATCAGCCAGGCGCTGTTCTTCAATGAATCCACCAAGGTTGCAGCCTGATACCGGGTTTCCGGATGACGGAACAAAGCAATAGCCGGGGCGTTCCAGCATGACTGGTGCGCTCCGGCGGCTTTAACTGTTTCTGCAACGCTTGGTTATAAACTGACCGGCGGGTTGGCTGATGGGCCAACTTCTATCCAGCTGCACCAGACGGATCGAAGGAAAGGCGGCTTGGTGAATACGACAGAACCATTGACCGGCAAGCCGTTCCGCACGGATGGCAAGGCCGCAATGATGGAGCGGGCGCTGCGCAGCGCCGGAATCTCGATTGTCTTCCAGGACTCAAGGCTTGAGATGGCATATGCCGAGAATCTCCCCGCTCATTTCCAAGATTTATTCAGACCCGGCATGACGGACGCCGATCTGTTCGGCAGCGCCTATGGCGACTATCTCCATGCGTTGAAACTGAAGGTGCTCGACACCGGGCTCGCCACGACCGCAGAAATCGAAGTGAATGTCGGCGGCGAGATGCGCAGCTACGAGCTGAAGGTCGAGCGCGCCAGCGAACGCGACAGCCATGGCGTGCTGACGGTGCTTTCCGAAGTGACAGAAACCCGCCACCGCGAGAAGGTCCTAAAGTCGCTGCTGCGCGAACTCTCGCACCGCTCCAAGAACTTGCTGGCGATCATCCAAGGCATCGCCACACAGACGGCAAGAAACACGCTGTCGCTCGATGGCTTTCTGGTGAAATTCCGCGGCCGCCTGCAGTCGCTCTCCAATTCGCAGGACCTGATTACCGATTCCAGCTGGCGCGGCGCCTATCTGTTCGAGCTCGCCCAAAAACAGTTCGCGCCCTACTGGCCGGAGACTGCTGGCTCGCTGCCGATCTATGGGATCAACGCCCATATGACGCCGAACGCCGCCGTCCATCTCGGACTGGCGCTGCACGAACTCATCGTCAACTCCGCCTCCTTCGGCGCCATCGCCGGCGGCGCGGCGTCGATCACGCTGAACTGCCGCGAGGCGGAACTGAACGGCAGGCGGGCGATCGAAGTCACTTGGGCGGAAGCGCTGCCTGATAAGACCGAGATCCATGAATTCAGCGAAAACAGCTTCGGCAAGACAGTTCTAGAACGCGTGGTGCCTTCCTCTATGAATGGCAAGGCAGAACTGAAGCTGATCCCCGGGCGCATCGAGTACTCGCTGCTCGTTCCCGAGACCGAATTCGAAATCCTCAAGCGGGCGTGAGATAGCCCCCGTCTCCCGTTACAGCGCTGCAAACCGGACAAAGTAAAACAGCCAGTGCGAGGGCGGCGCACTGGCTGTTTTTACTCACCGGGAGGGGACCGTGAGTAAGATCCGGATGATGGGTTGGGGGCGCGCATGTTGGGTCGATGCGGTCATCATCTGGATATCCCAATAACGGCGCCGTTAACCTTTGGTTCCAACGCTGCGGAAAAAAAGTGGACTTTTGTGAATCTTTTTTTGCCTGGCCCTGAGCGCCCAGCCCCAGGCAGCATTTCAGCTCACGATTCCAAAACAAAAAACAACATGAAATCAGCCTGATAGGCTACAAAACATTCCAAAATTTTACCATTTGATAAATTTTTAGACCTGAGTTACGCTTTCCCTCACAGGCCGTTTTACCAATAATGAGGGAACTTCAATGGAACGTCTGGAAACTGGGATTCATGCCGGCCGGCTTTCGCCCGCCGAGTATGACGCGAACTTTTCCGATCTTCATCCGCGCCTCGACAAGCACGAGGCGCTGGTCGCTTCCGACCGCTGTTATTTCTGCTACGACGCGCCGTGCATGACGGCCTGTCCCACCTCCATCGATATCCCGCTGTTCATCCGGCAGATATCGACAGGCAACCCGCTGGGTTCGGCGAAGACGATCTTCGACCAGAACATCCTCGGCGGCATGTGCGCCCGCGTCTGTCCCACCGAAGAGCTCTGCGAACAGGCCTGCGTGCGCAACACGGCAGAAGAGAAGCCTGTCGAGATCGGCCGCCTGCAGCGCTACGCGACTGACGCCGCGATGAACGCCGGCCGCCAGTTCTACGATCGCGCCGCTTCCTCGGGCAAGAAGATCGCCGTCGTCGGCGCCGGCCCGGCCGGTCTTGCCGCCGCCCACCGCCTTGCGGTCAATGGCCACGACGTCGTCATCTACGACGCCAAGCCGAAATCCGGCGGCCTCAACGAATATGGCATCGCCACCTACAAGTCGGTGGACGACTTCGCCCAGAAGGAGGTCGATTACGTCCTTTCGATCGGCGGTATCGAGGTCAGGAACGGCGAGCAGCTCGGCCGCGACTTCTCGCTCTCCGATCTGCAGCAGCAATATGACGCCGTCTTCCTCGGTCTCGGTCTTGCCGGCGTCAATGCCCTGAAGGTCGATGGCGAGAGCCTGCCGGGTGTCGAGGACGCCGTCGATTTCATCGCCGGTCTGCGCCAGTCTGCAGACAAGGGCGCGATCGCCATCGGCCGCCGCGTCGTCGTTCTCGGCGGAGGCATGACGGCGATCGACGCCGCCGTCCAGGCAAAACTGCTCGGCGCCGAAGAGGTGACGATCTGCTACCGCCGCGGCAAGGAACACATGAACGCCTCGGAATTCGAACAGGATCTCGCAAGCTCCAAGGGCGTCATCATCCGCCACTGGCTGGCGCCGAAATCGATCGTCGCCAACAACGGCAAGGTCGCCGGTATCGAGGTCGAATATACCGCGCTTGCCGAGGGCCGTCTGGTGACAACGGGCGAAACCGGCGTCATCGCCGCCGATCAGATCTTCAAGGCGATCGGCCAGACCTTCGAGGCCTCCGGCCTCGGGGCACTGCGCATGGAAAACGGCCGCATCACCATCGATGCCGAAGGGCAAACCTCGATCGAAGGCGTCTGGGCCGGGGGCGACTGCGTGCTCGGCGGTGACGACCTCACCGTCTCGGCCGTGGCGCAGGGCCGCGATGCCGCCGAATCGATCAACCGCATGCTGACTGCAGGTTTGCAGCCGGCCGTTGCCGTCGCGTGAAGGGGAGAATGAACAATGGCTGATCTCCGCAATAATTTCGTGGGCATCAAGTCCCCGAACCCGTTCTGGCTGGCGTCTGCGCCGCCGACCGACAAGGCCTACAATGTCGAGCGCGCCTTCAAGGCGGGCTGGGGCGGCGTGGTCTGGAAGACGCTTGGCGAGGAAGGCCCGCCTGTTGTCAACGTCAACGGCCCGCGCTACGGCGCGATCTGGGGCGCCGACCGCCGCCTGCTCGGCCTCAACAATATCGAGCTGATCACCGACCGCGACCTCTACACCAACCTGCGCGAAATGAAGCAGGTGAAGATGAACTGGCCGGATCGCGCGCTCATCGCCTCGATCATGGTGCCTTGCGAGGAGGAGAGCTGGAAGGCGATCCTGCCGCTGGTCGAAGAGACCGGCGCAGACGGCATCGAGCTCAACTTCGGCTGTCCGCACGGCATGTCCGAGCGCGGCATGGGTGCCGCGGTCGGTCAGGTGCCCGAGTATATCGAGATGGTGGTGCGCTGGTGCAAGCAATATACCCGCATGCCCGTCATCACCAAGCTGACGCCTAATATCACCGACATCCGCAAACCGGCCCGCGCTGCGAAATCGGGCGGCACCGATGCAGTCTCGCTGATCAACACGATCAACTCGATCACCGCTGTTAATCTCGACACCTTCTCGCCGGAACCCTCGATCGACGGACGCGGCAGCCACGGCGGCTATTGCGGCCCGGCCGTCAAGCCGATCGCGCTCAACATGGTCGCCGAGATCGCCCGCGATCCCGAGACCTATGGCCTGCCGATCTCCGGCATCGGCGGCGTGACGACCTGGCGAGATGCCGCCGAGTTCCTCGTTCT
Source organism: Rhizobium sp. 10N427 (assembly GCF_056394605.1). NCBI lineage: Bacteria > Pseudomonadati > Pseudomonadota > Alphaproteobacteria > Hyphomicrobiales > Rhizobiaceae > Rhizobium > Rhizobium sp. 10N427. Next base: position 5,907 of record NZ_JBFTID010000013.1, read on the forward strand.
CGGCGCCGGCAACGTGCAGGTCTGCACCGCAGCCATGACCTACGGCTTCAAGATCGTCCAGGAGATGATCTCCGGCCTCTCCGACTGGATGGACGCCAAGGGCCACCGCAACCTCGACGACATCACAGGCCGCGCTGTTCCGAACGTCTCGGACTGGCAGTACCTGAACCTCAATTACATCGCCAAGGCGAAGATCGACCAGGACGCATGCATCAAATGCGGCCGCTGCCACATCGCCTGCGAGGACACCTCGCACCAGGCGATCACCCAGTTCGTTGATGGCGTCCGCCACTTCGAGGTGATGGAAGACGAATGCGTCGGCTGCAATCTCTGCGTCAACGTCTGTCCGGTCGAGAACTGCATCACGATGGAAGCCCTGCCCGCCGGCGCGCTGGACGAACGCACCGGCAAGACCGTCGATCCGAACTATGCCAACTGGACGACGCATCCGAACAACCCGATGGCGAGACAGGCCGCGGAGTAAAGACTGGCGCCGCGGAGGATTTTGCTCGGCGGCGTGCCCCATCCACCTCCCTCATTCCTGTGCTCGTCACAGGGATGAGGGTGGCCGGAGGCACTCACCCCGCAAACGTCTTCCGGTACGCCCCCGGGCTCGTTCCGAGCCGCTTGCGAAAATGGTGGCGCATCGTTGCCACTGTCCCGAAGCCACTGGCGGCGGCGATGTCGTCGAGCGAGGTGGCGGCCGGTTTTTCCAGAAGTTCGCGCGCGTGGCGCAGGCGCTCCTTCAGCAGCCATTCGCCGACGCTAAGGCCTGTCGTCTTCTCGAAACGCCGCTGGAATGTGCGCTGGCTCATGCCAGCTTTTTCGGCAAGCAGGGTGATCGGCTGCTCCTCATCGAGCCTTTCGCGCATCCATTCGATCAGCGGCCCGAGCCGGATGCCTTCGCGCTCCTGCGGCACCGGCGCATGGATGAATTGCGCCTGCCCGCCCTCGCGATGCGGCGGCAGGACGAGGCGGCGGGCGACGCTGTTTGCGGCCTCGGCCCCGAAATCGCCACGCACGACATGCAGGCAGAGATCGATCCCCGCCGCACTTCCCGCCGCGGTCAGAATGCTGCCCTCGTCCATGTAGAGAACGCCGGCGTCGAAGGTGATATCGGGGTAGCGCCCCGCAATCGCGGCGACATAGCGCCAATGCGTCGTCGCCCGGCGTCCGGACAGCAGCCCTGATGCCGCCAGCACCGCGACGCCTGAGCAGAGCGACATGATGCGGGCGCCGCGCTGATGGGCAGCGCGCAGTGCGGCGATCAGATCGTCGGGTACCGGCGCATCGATCGCCCGCCAGCCGGGAACCACGATCAGGTCTGCATGTTCGAGGACGTCGAGGCCGTGATCGGCAGAGACGGTCAATCCGCCTGCGGCCAGCAACGGCCCCGGCTCGATGCCGCAGACCGAATAGCGGTACCAGCCCTCGCCCATCTCCGGACGTGGCAGGCCGAAGACTTCGTAGGCAATGCCGAATTCGAAGGTGCAGAGCCCGTCATAGGCCAGCACCGCGACATGAGGTCCATTTGGCATGATCTTTACGCTGATCGTCATCCTGGCCAATTTTGCCAAGCCATAGCATCGGCGATAACGGGCGGCAACCCGAACGAAAGGAACCGCCCATGCCAAGCCACGTCAGCGAAACCCCAGCCGCCTCGCCGGAAGCCACCGCCGCCTATTATGCCCGCAAGCTCGCCTTCGAGACGGATTGCTGGGATGTCCACGCATCGCTTGCTGCAGGCAATGCCGATTTCGTGCTGCTCGACGTCCGCTCGCCCACAATGTTTGCCGCCTCGCACATCCCCGGTGCCATCAACCTGCCGCATGGCAAGATGACAGCGCATCGCATGTCGGAATGGCCGGAGGATACGCTCTTCGTCGTCTATTGCGCCGGTCCGCATTGCAACGGCACCGACAAGGCAGCGCTCCGCCTCGCCCGTCTCGGCAAGCAGGTGAAGGTGATGATCGGCGGCATGACAGGCTGGGCCGATGAAGGCTTCCGCTTCGAGAGCGAAGCGGCCGCGGCGTGAGGATGGAAGGCTCCCGCGCGATTGCGGGAGCCGGTTTCTCAGAATTCGATGACGAGTTTGCCGAATGGGCCGCGGTCAAGATGCGCCAGCGCCTCCGGCAGTTCCTCGAAAGCGTAGCGATGATCGATGACCGGCTTGATGCCTGAAACATCGACGGCGCGGACGAGATCCTCAAGCGCCCGGCGATGGCCGACGCTGATGCCCTGCACCGTCGGTGATTTCAGAAGCAGCGGCCCGATGGGACCGGACACCTCGAAACCGTCGAGTACGCCGATGACATGGATATGCCCGCCGACGGCAACCGCCTTAAGCGCCTCGCCAAAATTGGCGCCACCGGCGATTTCCAGAATGTGATCCACACCGTAATCGCCTGTCAGGCTATAAAGCGTCTCCACCCAGTTTTCCCGCCCGAAACCGTGGTCGGCTCCGATGGCGCGGGCGCGCTCGAGTTTCTCCGCGCTGCCTGAGGTGATGAAAACCTCGGCGCCATGGGCCTTGGCGATCTGCACGCCGAACAGCGCAACGCCGCCGGTCCCCTGGATCAGCACCTTCTGTCCGGCCTTGAGATGGCCGCGCTCGATCAGCGCGAACCAGGCGGTCAGGCCGGCGCAGGGCAAGGTGCTGGCCTCGGCCGCATCGAGGCTGTCCGGCGCCCTGGCGAACCAGTCTTCGGAAAAGGTCAGATAGTCGGAAAGCACGCCGGGATAGAAGCCGCCGAGCGTGCGGTAGGGCGGGTTGCGCGCATTCCCGGCATTCGTGCCGTCGATCCAGCCGGGAGAGAAGGTCGAGATCACCCGGTCTCCCGGCTTGAAGCGCGTCACACCGGGGCCGACGGCTTCGACGACACCCGCCATATCGGAGGCCGGCACGAGGGGAAATTGCAGCGGCAACCCCATGCCGGTTTCGAGCATCAGCTTGTCGCGATAATTCAGCGAGACGGCCTCGGTCCGCACCAGAATATCGCGCCCCGAGGGATCGTCCATCCGTCCTTCCGATATCGTCAGGTTCTGTGGGCCGATGCCGTCGATCGTCCACTGCCTTATCTTGGTCATCGCATGTGCTCCTTTGCATATTCAGCGAAGAGAGCCATGCTATCGTTGAAAAGATGGCGGCAGTTGCGATATAAATTCCCAAGATAGGTTCCCTTGAGGATACAATTCATGGAAAAGCTTGGCGGTATCTCCGTCTTCGTCGAGGTCGTCGAAGCAGGCGGATTTTCAGCCGCCGCAAGCGGCCTGAACCTGACGCGATCCGCTGTCGGCAAGACGATCGCCAGGCTCGAAGAGCGCCTCGGCGTCCGCCTCTTCCACCGCACCACCCGCTCGCAGAGCCTGACGGAGGAAGGCCGCTTCTTCTACGAGCGCTGCCTGAGGGCTCTGGAAGAGATCAAGATCGGCGAAGCGCTTCTGGAGGCCGGCAAGCAGACCGTGCGCGGCAAACTGCGGGTGTCCATGCCAGTTATCTTCGGTCGGCAATGCATTGCGCCGATCCTGATTTCACTGCTCGACGACCATCCCGAACTGGAACTCGACCTGTCCTTCAACGACCGGATCATCGATCTTCTTGAAGACGGCTACGATCTGGCGATCCGCAACGGGCCGCTCAAGGACGATCAGGACATGATGGCGCGGCTCGTCGCCCACCAGCGGCTGACCGTCTGCGCCTCGCCCGATTACCTCGCCAAACACGGCACGCCGCAGTCGCTGGAAGATATCCCCAAACACGTCGGCATCATCTATGGCCGGCAGGACAAGCACCGCACCTGGGTGTTCCCGACCGACGACGAACCCTGGCGGCAGGTTCTGCCGAAATCGCGGATGCGGCTCGACGATCTCGCCACCATCTGCGACGTGGCGATCGAAGGTGCCGGCCTCGTTTGGCTGCCCTGCTGGATGGTGCGTGAGCACGTTGCCGCCGGGCGCCTGGTGCGGGTGCTGAAAGACGTGCGCCCGGTCATTTTCCAGTCGCATGCGATATGGCCGCGCTCGCCCGTCATGCTGCCGAAAGTCCGCCTCGCCATCGATGCGCTGGTTGCGAGATTGCCCGGCCTGATGGAGTGACGTTTTGAAATTTACCAAGCCGCTGAAGTGGCTGAATTTTTTATTGTATTCACTGGAAATCATGAAATGCTGCCGTATATCGCCATGATGATGCGCCGTACGGGGCGGTGCATCGGCCACCATCAACCGGATTTGCAATAACCATGTCACTTCGAACTGCGCTGCGCGCCGGCACCAGCGATTGCCACGCTGATGTTGATCAAATTTTCGGCCGGTTCGATCTCGGACGTAAAGCAGATTACGGAGCCTTCCTCTCCGCCCACGCCCGCGCCGTTCCGGCCGTTGAGATAGCGCTGGAAGAAGCCGGCATCGAGCGGCTGATCCCCGACTGGGCGGAGCGCCGCCGCCGCGATCTGTTGCTCGACGACCTCGCAGCCATGAATGCGCCGCTGCCGCCTTCTCTCGATGCGCCTTTGATGCAAGACGATGCAGCGCTTCTCGGCGCCGTCTATGTGCTTGAAGGCTCGAAGCTCGGCGGCGCGATGCTGGCCAAGGCCGTCGGCGAAGGGCTGCCATCCGCCTATCTCAGCCCCTTCGGCCCCAAGGGCGGCATGAAGGCTTTCATGGATATGCTCGATAGTGCAGGCGCCGATGAAGCGGGGGCCGTCGAGGCTGCCCGCGCCGTCTTTGCACTCTTCCGCAAGGCTGCCGAGATGGAACTGGAGATGGCCGCCTCGTGAGCGAAACCTTCGACCGCGTCGACCTGACGAATTGCGACCGCGAACCGATCCACCGCCTCGGCGCCATCCAGCCGTTCGGCTTCCTGCTCGTCTCCTCGGCCGATTGGCTGGTTGCCCGCGCTTCCGAAAATCTCGAACAGTTCATCGGCGTCAGCTACAAGGATGTACTCGGCCGCCCACTGTCCGAAGTGATCATGCCGCAGACGCTGCATACGCTTCGAAACCGCCTTGCCGTCATTAGGGGCCCTGATATCGTCGAGCGGCTTTTCGGCGTGCAATTTTCCGAGAACGGTGCTGCCTTCGACGTGGCGCTCCACATCAGCGACGGTCAGGTCATCATCGAGGCCGAGCCCTCGCAGGACGGTGCCCAGGGCGGCGCGACCATGTCGATCCGCAGCATGATGGCCCGTCTCGACCAGGCGCAGACGCTGGAAGCCTTCTACCGCGAAGGCGCCCGCCAGGCCCGAGCGCTGACCGGTTTCGACCGCGTCATGGTCTATCGTTTCGACGAAAAGGGATCTGGCGAAGTCGTCGCCGAAGCGGCGCGCCCCGGCATAGGCTCCTTCCTCGGCCTGCACTATCCGGCCTCCGACATCCCGGTTCAGGCCCGCGCGCTCTATGTCCGCAACCTCTTCCGCGTCATTGCCGATATCGATGCGACGCCTGTCGCCATCCATCCAGAGCTCGACGAGCACAGCCGCCCGCTGGATCTGTCGATGTCGATCCTGCGCTCGGTCTCGCCGATCCACATCGAATATTTGAAGAACATGGGCGTCGGCGCCTCGTTGTCGATCTCGATCATCGTCGACGGCAAGCTCTGGGGCCTGTTTGCCTGCCACCATTATTCCGCCCGCCTGCCCTCTTTCGAGCGGCGTTCGACCTCCGAGCTTTTCGGCCAGATGTTCGCCTCTCGCCTCGAAAGCCGCGAGCGACGGCTGGCGCTGGAATTCGAAACCAAGGCCCGCCAGATCGCCGACAGGCTGCTGACCTCGGTCGCCGACAATGCCAGCCTGCTCGACGACCCGACCTGGCTGATCGACGCGCTCTCGGACGCCATTCCCGCCGATGGCATCGGCGTCTGGATCAACGGCCGCTCGGCGCTGACCGGGCTTTCGCCGACGCAGGAGCAGTTCTCCGGCCTGGTGAAGGTGCTGAACCGTACCTCGTCGGGCCGTGTCTTCACCACCGACCATCTGCAGGAATTCTGGCCGGACAGCGATATCGACGGCACGGTCGCCGGCCTGATGGCGATCCCGATTTCGCGCTCGCCGCGTGACTATGTGATCCTGTTCCGCCAGGAGATCGTCCGCACCGTCCGCTGGGCTGGCGACCCGCACAAGCCGGTCGAATACGGGCCGAACGGCCCGCGCCTGACACCGCGCAAGAGCTTCGAAAGCTGGTCGGAACTGGTCCGGGGGCGCTCGCACCCCTTCACCTCGGCCGAAAAGCGCGTGGCCGATACGATCCGCGTCACGCTGATCGAGGTCATCCTGCGCCTTGCCGACGAGGCGAGTGCGGTGCGCCAGCAGGCAAACGAGCGCCAGGAAATCCTGATCGCCGAGCTGAATCACCGCGTCCGCAATATCCTCAGCCTGATCAGCGGCCTGATCCGCCAGTCGCGCACCAGCGATGGCGATATCGGCGAATATGTCGGCCAGTTGGAAGGTCGCGTTCAGGCGCTGTCACGAGCTCACGACCAGATCACCCGGGATCATTGGGCCCCGGCTTCGCTGCGCTCGCTGCTGCAGGCCGAAGCCGCCGCCTATCTCGGCAAGAATGCTGCGCGCGTGGTCATGCGCGGCGAAGAAGTGCTGCTCGGCCCGCAGGCCTTCTCGACGGCGGCCCTTGTCTTCCACGAACTCGTTACCAACAGTGCCAAATACGGCAGCCTCTGCGACAGCGGAACGGTCAGCGTCGCCTGGACCGAGGACGACACGGGCAATCTGCTGGTCGAATGGCGCGAGAGCGACGGTCCGCCGGTAAAGGCGCCGAAACGGCAGGGCTTCGGCACCACCATCATCCGCCACTCGATCCCCTACGATCTCGGCGGCAAAGCCGAGGTGCGCTATGAGCCCAAGGGGCTGCAGGCGGATTTCACCATACCGGCGAAATATGTCACCTTCGCCGATGGGCCGGTCTCGATCGTCCCGGAAGTGCGCCAGCAACCGGCCGCCAAGACCGCGACGATCATTTCCGAGAAACCGCTGCAGGGCTGCAGCATCCTGCTGGTCGAAGACAATTTGATCATCGCCATGGACGGCGAGGATATCTTCCTGCAGCTTGGCGCCAAGGATGTGACACTGGCGCCGAGCGTCTATCAGGCTCTCGAATATGTGGCGGAGAAGCATTTCGATCTCGCCGTGCTCGACGTCAATCTCGGCGACGAGACCAGCTTCCCGGTCGCCGAGAAACTGGTGCAGGCAGGCACGCCGCTTGTCTTTGCAACGGGGTACGGCGAAGCGGTCGCCAAGAACTTCAGCGGCGCCAACATCCTGCAGAAGCCCTATACGATCGAAAGCGTCGCGGCGGCGCTCGACAAGATGATGCCATTGAAGAAGGTCTGACGCTCAGACCGGCTGCACCATCAGCCCGCCGACGAAGAGCTGTTCCAGAAACCGCGCGGCATCCTCGAAGCGCCCGGCGCCGGAATGCTCCTGGCCGAGCACCGCCCGCACCTGCACGTCGAAGTCGGCGTAATGCTGGGTCGTCGACCAGATCGAGAAGATCAGGTGATAGGGATCGCATTTGGCGATCTTGCCGGCCTTGGCCCAGACGCGGATCACCTCCGCCTTCTCGTCGACCAGGCTCTTCAGCGGCCCCTTCAGCTCGTCCTCGATATGCGGCGCGCCCTGCAGCACCTCGTTGGCGAACAGCCGGCTTTCGCGCGGAAAATCACGCGCCATCTCCAGCTTGCGCCGGATGTAGCTGCGGATTTCGGATTCCGGGTTGCCCTCGGCATTGAAGGCCCTGAGCGGCTCCAGCCAGGTGAAGAGTACCCGGTCGATCAGCGCCCGGTGCATCGCTTCCTTGGTGCGGAAATAATAGAGCAGATTGGGCTTCGACATGCCCGCGGCGGCAGCGATCTGGTCGATGGTCGAGCCGCGGAATCCGCTGACCGAAAACACATCCAGCGCCGCTTCGAGGATCTGCTCTTCCTTCTCCTCCTGGATTCGCGTCCGACGCTGGGTCCTCGCTGCTCTCGGAATGGCCATATGGCTCTCGTTTCCCTCACAAATTCAACTGCTTCACTCAAGTTTTCAGAAGCAGTTTCCGGCTCGCAAATTTGTCAGTATTTTTGCTGTTTTACGTCTTGAGCCCGGCGCCGGAAGCTGTAATGTTTACCAATCGGTCAAATTATCCGTCAGATGCAAAATAAAGGCAACGTCGGATTTTCCAGCGCAAAGAAAACAAACAATCGCGCCGGGAATTGACCAAGGGAACAGACCGGACATGCTCAGCGCATGACTGATGAAAACAGGCGAGGACTTCAGATATGGTGGCAGCACCAGGCGAAAACATGCGCGTCAACGGCGACCGTCTGTGGGACAGTCTCATGGACATGGCAAGGATCGGCCCCGGTATCGCCGGCGGCAACAATCGCCAGACGCTGACCGATGCCGATGGCGAGGGCCGCAGCCTCTTCAAGACCTGGTGCGATGCCGCCGGCATGACCATGGGCGTCGACAAGATGGGCACGATGTTCGCGACCCGCCCCGGCACCGATCCTGACGCCCTGCCGGTTTACGTCGGCTCTCACCTGGACACCCAGCCGACCGGCGGGAAATATGATGGCGTCCTCGGCGTGCTCGCAGCCCTCGAGGTCGTTCGCACGATGAACGACCTCGGCATCAAGACCAAGCACCCGATCGTCGTCACCAACTGGGCCAATGAGGAAGGCGCGCGTTTCGCGCCCGCCATGCTCGCTTCCGGCGTCTTCGCCGGCGTGCACAGCATCGACTACGCCTATGGCCGCAAGGATCCTGAGGGCAAGACTTATGGCGACGAGCTGAAGCGCATCGGCTGGCTGGGCGACGAGGAAGTCGGCGCCCGCAAGATGCACGCCTATTTCGAATATCACATCGAGCAGGGCCCGATCCTTGAGGCCGAAAACAAGCAGATCGGCGTCGTCACCCATTGTCAGGGTCTGTGGTGGCTGGAATTCACGCTCACCGGCCGTGAAGCTCATACGGGCTCTACGCCGATGAACATGCGCGTCAATGCCGGTCTCGCCATGTCGCGGATCATCGAGATGGTTCAGGGTGTTGCGATGGGCGAACAGCCCGGCGCCGTCGGCGGCGTTGGTCAGGTGTTCTTCTCGCCGAATTCCCGCAACGTGCTGCCCGGCAAGGTGGTCTTCACCGTCGATATCCGCACGCCTGATCAGGCCAAGCTCGACCGCATGCGCGCAAAGATCGAGGGCGAAGCCGCGAATATCTGTGAAGCACTCGGCGTCGGCTGTTCGATCGAGGCCGTCGGCCATTTCGACCCTGTTACCTTCGACCCCGTCCTGGTCGGCCGCGTCCGCGATGCCGCCGAGAAGCTCGGCTACTCCCACATGAACGTCATCTCCGGCGCCGGCCACGACGCCTGCTGGGCCGCCAAGGTGGCGCCCGCGACCATGGTCATGTGCCCCTGCGTCGGCGGCCTCAGCCACAACGAGGCGGAAGAGATTTCCAAGGAATGGGCGACGGCGGGTGCCGATGTGCTGTTCCATGCGGTGGTCGAGACGGCGGAGATTGTGGTGTGAAACAATTGCGCCTATATTCCGAAGGAAAATTGCCGCCAACGGAGGCCGGTGAATGTCTACCGACAACCTCATACTTGAGCACTTGCGTGCCATCCGGGGCACCGTCGAACGGCTCGCCGACGACATGCAGGTCGTCAAGCAGCGTCTCGGCATCCTCGAACATCAGTATGCGACCATTTCGACACGGCTCGACCGCATCGATGAACGCGTCTTGCGGATCGAAAAGCGGCTTGATCTCGTCGAGGCATAGCCCCCTCGAGCATTTACCGAACATCACCCGACTGCTTCGCACGCAACCTCTCCACTAGGGGATGCGATCGGTCACCTGACTCAATAAGAACAGGGAACAGCCATGACCACAGTCATCAAGAATGGAACCATCGTCACCGCCGACCTGACCTACAAGGCCGACGTGAAGATCGAAGGTGGCAAGATCGTCGAGATCGGGCCGAATCTTTCGGGCAACGAGGTGCTCGATGCATCCGGCTGTTATGTCATGCCCGGCGGCATCGATCCGCATGTGCATCTCGAAATGCCCTTCATGGGCACCTATTCCTCCGACGATTTCGAGAGCGGCACGCGCGCCGCTCTTGCCGGTGGCACGACAATGGTCGTCGATTTCTGCCTGCCTGATCCCGGCCAGTCGCTGCTCGATGCGTTGAAGCGCTGGGACAACAAGTCGACCCGCGCCAATTGCGACTATTCCTTCCACATGTCGGTGACCTGGTGGGGCGAGCAGGTCTTCAACGACATGAAGACCATCGTGCAGGAAAAGGGCATCAACACCTTCAAGCACTTCATGGCCTACAAGGGCGCGCTGATGGTGAACGACGACGAGATGTTCGCCTCGTTCTCGCGCTGCGCCGAGCTCGGCGCGCTCCCCCTCGTCCACGCCGAAAACGGCGATGTCGTCGCCGCCATGCAGCAGAAGCTGATGGACGAAGGCAACAACGGGCCCGAGGGACACGCCTATTCGCGCCCGGCCTCGGTCGAAGGCGAAGCGACGAACCGCGCCATCATCATCGCCGATATGGCGGGCGTCCCGCTCTATGTCGTCCACACCTCCTGCGAACAGGCCCACGAAGCGATCCGCCGCGCCCGCCAGAACGGCATGCGTGTCTATGGCGAACCGCTGATCCAGCACCTGACGCTCGACGAGACCGAATATTTCAACAGGGACTGGGACCACTCCGCCCGCCGCGTCATGTCCCCGCCCTTCCGCAACAAGCAGCATCAGGACAGTCTCTGGGCCGGACTTTCCGCCGGTTCGCTGCAAGTCGTCGCGACCGACCACTGCGCCTTCACCACAGACCAGAAGCGCACCGGCCTCGGCGACTTCCGCAAGATCCCGAACGGCACAGGCGGCCTTGAAGACCGCATGCCGATGCTCTGGACCTATGGTGTCGCCACTGGCCGCATCACCATGAACGAGTTCGTCGCCGTCACCTCGACGAATATCGCCAAGATCCTCAACGTCTATCCGAAGAAGGGCGCGATCCTCGTCGGCGCCGATGCCGATATCGTCGTCTGGGATCCGAAGCGCTCCAAGACGATCTCGGCCAAGAGCCAGCAGTCGGCGATCGATTACAACGTCTTCGAAGGCAAGGAAGTCACCGGCCTGCCGCGCTACACGCTGACCCGCGGCGTCGTCGCCATCGAGGAGTCGACCATGAAGACGCAGGAAGGCCACGGCCAGTTCGTCAGGCGCGAACCCTTCCAGGCCGTCAACAAGGCGCTCTCCACCTGGAAGGAGCTGACCGCTCCCCGCAAGGTGGAACGCACCGGAATCCCGGCAAGCGGGGTGTGATCCATATGCGCGGCCAAGTCATTCTGACGATTGTTTCATTGGCCGCGCTCTCCACCGCGGCTTTCGCCGATACGCTGCCGATCAAGGGCAGCTACGGCAACAAGGACGGCTGCGCCTACGCCAAATCGGGCGAAAGCACCGGCTCCGACAACTTCTTCCTGCTGACCTCCGAGGCGATCACCACGGCCGCCTCCTATTGTGAGATCAAGAAGCTCGTGAAGACCGAGGGCAAGAATTTTACGGCCACGGTCTCCTGCCAGGCCGAGGGTGAGGAAGGCGAGAGCGAGGACACGGCGAAGATCACCTCCGGCCCCAAGGGCTATACGATCGGCTTCACCTCGGACGCCGCCATCAATTGGGGGCCGCTGCCGCTATGCAAGTAGCCTCAATCCGGCACGATAGTGTCGAGCGCGGGCAAGAGCACGACGCTCTCCTGCTCGTTGGGATCTGTCCGGGCGATGATCGCCGTGCAGGGCGTGCTGCTCAGATTGGCGGGCAGATGCGGAACGCCGGCCGGAATGTAGAAAAGCTCGCCGGCATGGACGATGACATGGTTCTCAAGGTTGTCGCCATACCACGTGTGCGCCTCGCCGGAGAGCATGTAGATCGCCGTCTCGTGCGCCTCATGCAGATGCGCCTTGGCCCGCACGCCGGGCGGGATCGTCAGGAGATGCATGCAAATGCCCTTGGCGCCGACGGTCTCCGCGGCAATGCCTTCGAAATAGCTGAGCCCCTGCTTGCCGTCATAAGCGTGGCTGGGGCGAACAATGTGGCAGGTGGGCTTTGACTTAGCGTCCATTCTCATCCTCCATGGACTTTGCCGCGGCGTGTGAAACCGGGCGGCAGCATAACATGCAAACCGCGCAGGCGCGGGGAAAACAGGACTGGTAACATCTCGATGCAAGCAGCCTCCGTCGTATCCGCCAAGGATCTCTGTCTCACCTTCCAGACGAATGACGGGCCGGTGCATGCGCTGAGCAACGTCAATCTCGACGTCAACAAGGGCGATTTCGTCTCCTTCATCGGCCCATCCGGCTGTGGCAAGACGACGTTCCTGCGCGTCATCGCCGATCTGGAGAAGACGACATCAGGCGAGATCAGCGTCAACGGCATGACGCCGGAAGAAGCCCGCAAGACCCGCGCCTACGGCTATGTCTTCCAGGCCGCAGCACTCTATCCCTGGCGGACGATCGAGAAGAACATCGCCCTTCCCCTTGAGATCATGGGTTATTCGAAAGCCGACCAGAAGAAGCGCATCTCTGAGGCTCTCGAGCTCGTCGAGCTTGCTGGCTTCGACAAGAAATTCCCCTGGCAGCTGTCAGGCGGCATGCAGCAGCGCGCCTCGATCGCCCGCGCACTCGCCTTCGACGCCGACCTGCTGTTGATGGACGAACCCTTCGGCGCGCTGGACGAAATCGTCCGCGACCATCTGAACGCCGCTCTGCTGAAGCTCTGGGCCCGCACCAACAAGACGATCTGCTTCGTAACCCACTCCATTCCGGAAGCCGTCTACCTCTCCACCAAGATCGTCGTCATGTCCCCCCGCCCCGGCCGCGTCACCGATATCATCGACTCGACGCTGCCGAAGGAACGCCCGCTCGGCATCCGCGAGACGCCGGAGTTCCTGGAGATCGCGCATCGGGTGCGCGAGGGTTTGAGAGCGGGGCATAGTTATGAGTGAGCTGATGTTTGAGGCCGTGGTTACCCCCCTCTGCCCTGCCGGGCATCTCCCCCACAGGTGGGGAGATCGACTCGTGGCAGACTTCGCGCCAAGCATCACCGTTGGAGCGAGCGGGTGCGCCCAGCTAATCTCCCCCCTTGAGGGGGAGATGTCCGGCAGGACAGAGGGGAGTAACCCCACCCTCTTAACTCAGAGGGTATCCGCATGAAACCCGACACCCTCAAGGACAAGATCGTCCCGGTCCTGACCATCCTCGCCGCCCTCGTCGTCATCTGGTACATCGCAGCCGTGTTCATGAACGCGCCGTTCCAGCGCGACATGGATAGCCGCAACAATATCACCCCGACGACATCGGAGTTCATCTCCGCCACGCTCTCCCAGCCGAAGCCGATCCTGCCTGCCCCGCATCAGGTGGCGCAGAACGTCTTCGAAAACACCTTCCTCAGAAAGCTCTCGAGCAACCGCAGCCTCGTCTATCATGCGGGCGTGACGCTCTCCTCGACGGCGCTCGGTTTCGCGCTCGGCACCATGCTCGGCATCCTGATCGCCGTCGGCATCGTCCATATCAGGGCGCTGGACCGCAGCCTGATGCCGTGGATCATCGCCTCGCAGACGGTGCCGATCCTGGCGATCGCGCCGATGGTCATCGTCGTGCTCGGATCAATCAACATCACCGGGCTGATCCCGAAAGCGCTGATCTCGACCTACCTGTCCTTCTTCCCCGTCGCCGTCGGCATGGTGAAGGGGCTGCGCTCGCCCGAAGTCATGTATCTCGACCTGATGCGCACCTATAATGCCAGTGCTGCGCAAACCTTCTGGAAGCTGCGGGTGCCGGCCTCGGTTCCCTTCCTCTTCACCTCGATGAAGGTCGCGATTGCCGCCAGCCTCGTCGGCGCCATCGTCGGCGAATTGCCGACCGGTGCCGTCGCCGGGATCGGCTCGAAGCTGCTCGCCGGTTCCTATTACAGCCAGACCATCGACATCTGGGCGGCGCTGGTTGCGGGTTCCGTGCTGGCGGCACTGCTCGTCGCGATCGTCGGGCTCGCCGCCAAGATCGTCGATCGCGCCATGGGCGGGAGGCCGGCATGAAGTATCTGACGCTTTCCTGGCAAAGCGCGCTGGCGCTGCTCTTCTGTATCGGCGCCATCGTTTCGCTGCCGCTGCTGGCGGACGGCGCTCCCGCCCCGTTCAGCAGCCAGACCACGACGCTTGTCGTCATCATTATCGCCGCCGCAGCGCTGATTTCGCTGACGGCGCTGCCACCGCTCTATTCGGCGACCGTGCTGCTGCTGGCTTCCTTCGACGCCGCCTGGCTGCTGCTATCGGGCATCACCGGCAACGAGGGCATGGCGACGAAAGCCTTCTTCCTGCTGATCGCTGCCGCTTGGCTGCTCGCCTGGCGCTGCGTCACGCTGCTGTCGGATCTGAAACCCCTGTCGAATACGGGCAAATCCTTCCTGCGGCTGTTGATCCCGGCGATCTTCGGCGCCTGGATCCTGATCCTCTGGGAGGCGGCAACGCGCGGCGGCGGCATCCCCTTCGTCATCCTGCCGCCGCCGAGCACCATCGGTGTGCGGATCGCCAATTCTCTGCCGATCCTCGGCGAGGACGTGCGCCAGACGATCTTCAAGGCCGTGCTGTTCGGCTATGTCGTCGGCTGCGCCTCCGGCTTCATCGTCGCGATCCTCGCCGACCGCGTCGCCTTCCTGCGCCGCGGGCTGCTGCCGATCGGCAACATGGTCTCGGCCCTGCCGATCATCGGCGTGGCGCCGATCATGGTCATGTGGTTCGGCTTCGACTGGCCGTCGAAGGCCGCTGTCGTCATCATCATGACCTTCTTCCCGATGCTGGTGAACACGGTGGCGGGCCTTTCCGCCTCCGGCGCCATGGAGCGGGACCTGATGCGCACCTACGCATCCGATTACTGGCAGACGCTGCTGAAGCTCAGGCTTCCCGCCGCCATGCCGTTCATTCTCAACGCCCTGAAGATCAACTCGACGCTGGCGCTGATCGGTGCCATCGTTGCGGAATTCTTCGGAACCCCTATCGTCGGCATGGGCTTCCGCATCTCCACCGAGATCGGCCGCATGAATGTCGACATGGTCTGGGCCGAGATCGCCGTCGCGGCGGTGGCTGGCTCGGTTTTCTACGGCGTCGTCGCCCTTGCCGAACGGGCGGTGACTTTCTGGCATCCGTCTATCCGTGGTGGCTAGGCGTCGCTTTGTTCCCGCAAATGGGATTGGGGCATAACTTCAGAGGGAAAAAAGAAAATGAAGAAGTTGATGGTTGCAATGATGGCGAGCGCCATGTCGCTTGCCGCCGCTAACGCGATGGCGGCCGACAAGGTGACGCTGCAGCTGAAGTGGGTCGCGCAGAGCCAGTTCGCCGGCTATTACGTCGCCAAGGACAAGGGCTATTACGAAGAAGAAGGCCTCGACGTCGATATCAAGCCGGGCGGTCCTGACATCGCCCCGGAACAGGTGATCGCCGGCGGCGGCGCCGATGTCATCGTCGACTGGATGGGCGGCGCCCTGGTTGCCCGCGAGAAAGGCGTTCCGCTGGTCAACATCGCCCAGCCCTACCAGAAATCGGGTATGGAAATGATCTGCCGCAAGGACGGCCCGATCAAGACCGAAGCCGATTTCAAGGGTCATACGCTCGGCGTCTGGTTCTTCGGCAACGAATATCCGTTCTTCGCCTGGATGAACAAGCTCGGCCTGAAGACGGAAGGCGGCGCCGATGGCGTGACCGTGCTGAAGCAGAGCTTCGACGTCCAGCCGCTGCTGCAGAAGCAGGCCGACTGCATTTCCGTCATGACCTACAATGAATACTGGCAGGCAATCGATGCCGGCCTGAAGCCTGAAGACCTGATCGTCTTCAACTACAGCGCCATGGGCAACGACCTCCTGGAAGACGGCCTCTACGCCAATGAGGACAAGTTGAAGGACCCGGCTTTCAAGGAAAAGATGGTCAAGTTCGTCAAGGCCTCGATGAAGGGCTGGAAATACGCGACCGAAAACCCGGATGAAGCAGCAGGCATCGTCGTCGATGCCGGCGGCCAGGACGAAAACCACCAGAAGCGGATGATGGGCGAAGTCGCCAAGCTGATCGGCGACGGCAGCGGCAAGCTCGACACGACGCTCTACGATCGCACCGCCAAGGCTCTTCTCGACCAGAAGATCATCACCAAGGAGCCATCCGGCGCCTGGACGCACGACATCACCGACGCCGCTTCCAAGTAAGCGGAATAGGCGACATCACGGCGAGCGCGCGGAGAGATCCGCGCGTTTTCTGTTTTTTTAACGTCGATTGAAATTATTTGGCGTGCGCGTGTCGCATCTGCCATGTCTCGATCGTCTTCAGATTATACGCTGCGATCAATCATCGGAATGCAAACATAACCTGACGGTGATTGATCTATACGTAAACGGTAATTAATGTGCCGCTCATGGGGAATTGTTTTCTAGCGGTCTTGTACGTCGCGCAAACCGATACCACGTACAAAACCAGATTTGCCGGACCGGGGACTTCTCTGTATGAGAGACGGCAAATGCGGGAATACCTCTGAGTAGTTAGACAGAGACGGGAATGGCCTGTTCGCAAGCTGCAGCATCGCTGCGCCGATTTTGGCCGGACATTTTGACATAATTGGATGACGACGCATGGCACGCACGCTTGAAATACTACGCGCCTCCACCCTTTTGATCGCCATCATGGCGGTATCGCCGGTCTTTGCCCAGGAGGCCGAAACGGCCACCACGAAGCCGAAGCAGAACCTTCCGGCCATCGTCGTCACCACGGCGAAGACCCGCGCGCTCGTCGATCGCGTCGTCGCGACGGGCACCGTCAAGGCCGTCGAGGAAGTCTATATCCAGCCGCAGGTCGAGGGCCTGTCGATCAGCTCGCTGAATGTCGATGTCGGCGACAAGGTCGCTGCCGACAGCACGATCGCCACGCTGAACCCCGATTCCCTGCTGTTGCAGAAGAGCCAGATGCAGGCGACCAAGGCCAAGGGCGAGGCATCGCTTGCTCAGCTTCGCGCCCAGCTGGTCGAAGCCCAGGCCAATGCCTCCCAGGCCCGTCAGCAGCAGGACCGCGCCCAGGAAATGGTCAAGAAGGGCACCGTCTCGACCGCAACGGTCGAACAGGCCGATGCGGCTGCCGCCTCCGCCAATGCCCGCGTCAGCTCCGCAGAGCAGGCGATCGAGGTCGCCCAGGCCGATCTGAAGGTCACCGACAGTCAGATCGCCGATGCCGACCTGAAGCTCGCCCGCACCGACGTGAAGACGCCGGTTGCCGGCACGGTTGCCGCCAAGAACGCCAATGTCGGCGCCATCGCATCCGGAACCGGCGATCCGATGTTCACCATCATTCGCGACAACGATATCGAACTTGTCGCCGAAGTCGGCGAAAACGACATCATGAAGATCCAGCACGGCCAGAAGGCGACGATCTCGCTTGCCGGCAGCCGCGAGAAACTCGCAGGCTCCGTGCGCCTGGTCTCCCCGACCGTCGATCCGACCACCCGCCTCGGCCTGGTGCATATCCTGATCGACGACGACAACAAGGCGCGCTCCGGCATGTATGGCAGCGCCGAAATCATCGTCAACACGGCTGAGAACGTGGCGCTGCCACTGTCAGCGGTGCTGACGACGAACGAGGGCTCGTCCGCCCGCAAGGTCGAGAACGGCGTGGTGAAATTCGCCGCCGTCGAGACCGGCATCCAGGACGGTGCCTTTGTCGAAATCACGAAGGGCCTGAAGGACGGCGAGGAAGTCGTTGCCAAGGCCGGTGCCTATGTCCGCGACGGTGATCACATCACCCCTGTCCGCGAACAGCCTGCTGCTTCCAACTGAGAGACGGCCCGATGAACTTTTCAGCCTGGTCCATCCGAAATCCCGTAGCGCCGCTGCTGCTCTTCGGCCTGCTGCTTTTTGTCGGCATCCAGTCCTTCAACAAGCTGCCGATCACCCGTTTCCCGAATATCGACGTGCCGCTGGTCTCGATCGTCGTGACCCAGAGCGGCGCTTCGCCCGCCGAACTCGAAATGCAGGTGACCAAGGAGATCGAAGACGCGGTCGCCTCGATCACCGGCATCGATGAAATCCAGTCGACGGTGACGGACGGCCAGTCGCAGACCGTCGTGATGTTCCGCATGGAAGTGCCGACCGAGCAGGCCGTGCAGGACACCAAGGACGCGATAGACCGCATCCGCAGCGATCTTCCGGCCAATGTCGAAGAGCCGATCGTCTCCAAGGTCGATGTCGAGGGACAGGCGATCCAGACCTTCGCCGTCTCCTCGCCCGACATGACGCTCGAGGAACTCTCCTGGTTCGTCGACGACACGATCAAGCGCTCGCTGCAGGGCCAGAGTGGCATCGGCCGCGTCGACCGTTACGGCGGCGCCGAGCGCGAAGTGCGCATCGAGCTTAACCCCGACAAGCTGAACGCCTATGGCATTACCGCGGCCAGCGTGAACCAGCAGCTGCGCGGCACCAATGTCGACCTCGGCTCCGGCCGCGGCCAGGTGGCAGGCAGCGAGCAAGCGATCCGCGTCCTAGGCGACGCCCGCAATGTCGCGGAGCTTGCCAACACCACGATCGCGCTGCCGAACGGCCGTTTCGTCAAGCTGACCGATCTCGGCGCCATCAAGGACACCTATCAGGAGCCGAAATCCTTCTCGCGCTTCGACGATACGCCTGTCGTGACCTTCGGCGTGTTCCGCTCCAAGGGCGCCAGCGAAGTCAGCGTCGCCGAGACCGTGGCGCAGAACCTCGACAAGGTGCGGGCCGAGAACCCGAATGTCGGCATCGAGCTGATCAACGATTCCGTCTATTTCACCTATGGCAATTACGAAGCCGCCATCCACACGCTGCTCGAAGGCGCGCTGCTGGCCGTCATCGTCGTCTTCCTGTTCCTGAGGAACTGGCGCGCAACGCTGATCTCGGCGATCGCGCTGCCGCTGTCGGCGATCCCGACCTTCTGGATCATGGACCTGATGGGCTTCTCGCTGAACCTCGTCAGCTTCCTGGCCTTGACGCTGGCGACGGGTATTCTCGTCGACGATGCGATCGTCGAAATCGAAAACATCGCCCGCCATATCAAGATGGGCAAGACGCCATACCGGGCGGCGATCGAGGCAGCCGACGAAATCGGCCTCGCCGTCATCGCCACGACGTTTACGATCATCGCGGTCTTCGTGCCGGTGTCGTTCATGCCCGGCATTCCGGGCCAGTACTTCATCCAGTTCGGTCTGACCGTCGCCTTCTCGGTGTTCTTCTCCCTTGTCGTCGCGCGTCTGATCACGCCGATGATGGCCGCCTATCTGATGCGCGCCGAAGACGGCCAGGAGGATCATCACGATAACGACGGCGCCTTCTTCCGGGGCTATACCCGGCTGATCCGCGCCACCACCGGTCACTGGTGGAGCCGGTATGCGACGCTGATCGCCGCCATCGGCTTCCTCATCGGATCGGTCTTCCTGCTGTCGCAGGTTCCGGGCAGCTTCCTGCCGCCGGAAGACGCTTCGCGCATCGTGCTCTCCGTCGAGCTGCCGCCGAATGCGACACTCGATGACACTGACAAGACCAGCAATGCGATCTATGAGCGCGTCAAGGATATCGACGGCGTCGAAAGCGTCTTCGTGCTCGGCGGCGCTTCGCCGAAGGGCGATCTCGAGCTGCGCCGCGCGACGATCACCCTGTCGCTCCACAAGCTCGATCAGTCGCTGGTCAAGAAGCTGGTCAACGACGTGCTCGGCTCCATCCCGGTCATCGGTCCGCATCTGCCGAAGGTCGAGGTTCACGGCCGCGTCCGTCCGCAGTGGGATATCGAAAAGGAAGTCTTCGCCAAGGTGAAGGACATTCCTGACGTTCGCATCCTCAAGCTCAACGACCGCGGCGAACGCGACCTGTCGTTCAACTTCCTCTCCAAGAACGATCAGGACCTCAACGAGGCCGTCGGTCTTCTGGAATCGAAGCTGCGCGCCGATCCGCTGCTCGCCAATGTCAGTGCCGATGGCGCCCTGCCCCGTCCGGAACTGCAGGTCCGCCCGCGCAAGGATCAGGCCGCCCGTCTCGGCATCACGCCGCAGCAGATCTCCGAGACCATCCGCGTCGCCACCATCGGCGACGTCGATGCCGCACTCGCCAAGATCTCGCTCGACGACCGGCAGATCCCGATCCGCGTCCAGGCATCGCTCGACATGCGCCGCGACCTGCAGGCGATCCGCGCCCTGAAGATCCAGACCGCCAGCGGCGGCAGCGTGCCGCTCTCGACGGTCGCCGACATCGACTATTCGGAAGGTGTCAGCTCGATCAAGCGCAACAACCGCTACCGCGTCGTGGCCATCGGTTCCGACCTGCCGCAGGGCGTGGCGCTGGATACTGCTTCGGCCCGCTTCCTGGAGATCGTCAAGGACACCAAGATCCCGTCCACGGTGCAGCTCGTCGAAAGCGGCGACACCAAGGTGCAGAAGGAAATGCAGCAGAGCTTCGTCAACGCCATGTTGATGGGCCTGATGCTGGTGCTTGCGGTGCTGATCCTGCTCTTCAAGAACGTGATCCAGCCCTTCACCATCCTGTTCTCGCTGCCGCTGGCAATCGGCGGCGTGGCAGTCGGGCTGCTGGTCACCAACAATCCGCTGTCGATGCCGGTTCTGATCGGCATCCTGATGCTGATGGGCATCGTCACCAAGAACGCCATCCTGCTCGTCGATTTCGCCATCGAGATGCGCCGTCACGGCCTGTCGCGTGTCGAAGCCATGGTGGAGGCCGGCCGCAAGCGTGCCCGCCCGATCATCATGACCTCGATCGCCATGTCGGCCGGCATGCTGCCGTCAGCCATGGGCGTCGGCGAAGGCGGCTCGTTCCGCGCGCCGATGGCGATCGCGGTCATCGGCGGCATCATCGTCTCGACAGTGCTGTCGCTCGTCGTCGTCCCCTCCTTCTTCCTGATCATGGACGATCTCTCCCGCCTGCTCGGCTGGATGTTCGGCCGCCTCGTCGGCAAGAAGGATGTGGAAGAGCCCACCTTGTCCCGCGAGGAACTGACCGAAGCCGTCGGTTCGCTCAAGGACCGGGTGAGCGCGATCGAGAACCCGGAAGCCAAGCAGAAGAACGCCAACAGCAACGGCAAGAACGTCTTGCGCCTGCCGCCGTTTGCGGCAGAGTGAGCTTCGCTACAGAAAACAAAAGGCCGGGCTCGACGCCCGGCCTTCTTGTTTGCGGGATGGCGCACAGACCACCACGTTTCCCTCATCCCTGTGCTCGTCACAGGGATCCAGCCGGCCCAAGTTCTTGGGCCGAAAAGACTCTTTCCGCCACGCAGACGCGCGGCGACTGGATTCCTGTGACAAGCACAGGAATGGGAGCATTTTGGTTGCCGCCCCTCACACCTCCTCCACCCGCAACTGCGCCACCTGCTTCTCTCCGCCGTTGAGATAGGAGGCAATCAAATGCCCCGCCGAAACGGCAGCGACACACAGCATCACCGAGGCGGCGATATTCACCCCTGCCCGCGTCATGGCGCCCGAGCGGATCAGATCGAGCGTCTGCAGGCTGAAGGACGAGAAGGTCGTGTAGCCGCCGCAGAGACCGATCATCACGAAGAGCCGCATGTTCTCCGACACCGGAAAACGGCCATGCGCCAGCGTCAGCGTGCCGAACAGGCCGATGATGAACGAGCCGGTGATGTTGATGATGATCGTGCCCCAAGGCAGGTTGCCGCTGATCGGCGCCGCCAGGACCGAGATCAGATATCGCGCCAGGGTGCCGAGAGCGCCTCCGGCCATGATGATCAAGCAGGTATAGAGTGACATGCACGCCTCATTATATCGGCGGGCAGTAGACACACTCCCACCGTCGATTGAAATCGCGGTAGGAGTCATCAGCCATCACGGCGGTTATCGGGGGCACTCCATCCCCATCGCGAACACGATAATCGCCGGAGGCCGGAGATGCAACAGGCTCAGGCTGCGTCACTTTGCATCGCTGTGGCCGCGTCTGGCCACAGCGTCCATATCACCTGCCGGAACGTATCAGGCCGAAAAGCCGCCATCGGCGACAATCTCGGCGCCGGTGACGAAGGCGGCGCCAGGGCTTGCGAGATAGGCGACGACGCTGGCGATCTCGTAATCCTTACCGTAGCGGCCAACGGCGATGCCGGGACCGACGATCTGCGAAATCGGTCCGCCATCCGGGTTCATGTCGGTATCGGTCGGGCCGGGATGGACGGTGTTGACGGTGATCCCCTTCGGCCCGAGATCGCGAACCAGGCTGCGATTGAACCCGGCGACGGCGCCCTTGGTCAGCGTGTAGAGCGACGCGGTCGGAAAGGCCGCGTAGCGCACCATCGACGAGCCGATATGAATGATGCGGCCGCCGGGCTTCATCCGGCGCACAGCTTCCTGTGTCGCCACGAACATGCCGGTGACGTTGACGGCAATCATCCGTTCGTAATCCGAAAATGTCGTCTCCTCGATGGCGCCGCCGAGCGCGATGCCTGCATTGTTGACGAGAATGTCGATCGCGCCGAAGGCTTCCCCGGTCTTTGCCACCGCGGCCCGCACCGCAGCGGGTTCGCCGGCATCGGCCTGGATTGCGATGGCTCGTCCGCCACCAGCCTCGATATCCTTGACGACAAGCGCGGCGCGGTCGGGCGAGGCATGGTAGGTGATGGCAACCGCCGCCCCATCCGCCGCCAGCCGTCTGGCGATGGCAGCGCCGATCGAGCGCGAGCCACCGGTGACGAGTGCTGCCTTGCCTGACAGGGGTTTCGATAGATCGGTCATTTCCTGAACTCCAGTTTTGTTTCGATGGAGTGGAATATGGCCAGTCTATTCCATTGCGATTAGCGGGTAATGGATTTAATAAATTTCAAACAATCGTTGAAAGTGAAGAGATGGAATCTCTGATCAACCTGGAATCCTTCGTCAGGACGGCGGAGCTCGGCAGCTTTTCCGCCGCGGCGCGACGGCTGGCGGTGACGCCTGCTGCCGTCAGCCGCAACGTCGCCGTGCTCGAGGCAAATCTCGGCATCCGGCTCTTCCAGCGCAGCACCCGCAGCCTGACGCTGACCGAAGCGGGCGAGCGCTTTCTGCAGGCGATCGGCGACAATCTCTCCGGCCTGCAGAACGCCATCGCTTCGGCGGCATCAGATGAAGCGGCGCCTTCGGGCACGTTGAGAGTGAGCATGAGCCCGACGCTCGGCATCGGCTATATCCTGCCGTTGCTGCCGGATTTCCTGACGCGCTATCCGCTGATCCGGCCGGAATGGATGTTCGAGAACAGGCAGGTCGACCTGATCGCCGAGGGCTATGATGCGGCGATCGGCGGCGGCTTCGAACTGGCGCCGGGCGTGATCGCCCGCACCCTTGCCCCTGCCCACATCATCGCCGTCGCTTCCCCCGCCTATATGCGTGGGAAATCGCCACCCGAGGAACCGTCGGACATGGCCAGGCTCGACGGCATCGTCATGCGTGCCAACCGCACCGGCAAGATCCGCCTGTGGCAGATGCGCAACGTCGCCGGCGACGAGCAGACGGCGGCGCCCAGAGAGCGGGTCGTGGTCGACGATCCGGCAGCCATGCGCGAGGCCGCGCTGATGGGCATCGGCGTGGCGATGATCGCCAAGCCGGACGCGCTGCCGCATCTGGAACGTGGCGACCTCATCCGTGTTGTCCCGCGATGGTATGTCGATGCGGGACCGGTCTCGATCTACTATTCGGGCAGGAAACTTCTGCCGCTGAAGACCCGCGTCTTCATCGATTTCGTTCTCGAAGCCTCGCGGCGGGAAAACTGGGCAGAACGCTTCACCGGAAGCCTCGGCGAGCATGGCCCCTGACGCTTCCGCGTCAGAGCCCGCCATGCTCCTTGAGGAAGCTGACAATCGAGCCGATACCATCGCCGCGTTTCATGTCGGAGAAGACGTAGGGACGGGTTGCCCGCATGCGCGTCGCGTCGCGATCCATCACATCCAGATCGGCACCGACATAGGGCGCCAGATCCTTCTTGTTGATGACGAGAAGGTCCGACTTGGTGATCCCAGGCCCGCCCTTGCGGGGGATTTCCTCGCCCTGGCAGACGGAAATCACATAGATCGTGATATCGGCGAGGTCAGGCGAAAAGGTCGCCGCCAGATTGTCGCCGCCGGACTCGATGAAGACAACATCGAGATCGGGAATGCGCTGGTTCAGCCCGGCGATCGCCTGCAGATTGATCGTTGCATCCTCGCGGATGGCCGTATGCGGGCAGCCGCCGGTCTCGACGCCGACGATGCGGTCCGACGGCAGCGCCTGCATGCGCATCAGCGCTTCGGCATCCTCGGTCGTGTAGATGTCGTTGGTGACGACGGCGACAGAATAATCGTCACGCATCGCCTTGCAGAGCTTCTCCGTCAGCGCCGTCTTGCCGGAGCCGACAGGCCCGCCGATGCCGACGCGGAGAGGTCCGTTTCTCGATTTCATAGATGTCACTCCAATTCACCCGATGATAGCGCCCGGCCATCACGCCTGCCACCGGCAAATGACGCAGATGCCTGCCTTACGAGCGGAAAAGTCTGGTGCTCTGGGTCTCGTGCCGCAGCGTCGAGATATCGGCCTGAACGGCCGCCGAACCGAGATCGTCGGTCGTCGCGGCCGAGGCCTTTCTGGCGATCTTGGCAATGACAGGCTCGAGCTTCGCCAGTATGCCGACACCATCCTTCTGACCGCCGACACCGAGGCGGATACCGGCCGAGACGGCCTGCGAGACATAGGCATGCAGGAAAGCGGCCAGCGCCTTGTCGAGCGCAACATCATGGGCGCCCGCGATGGCGCCGACGGCAACGGGATAGGCCACCTGCTGCGGCAGCCGCTCAAAAACAGGGTCCGGCCAAGCCCGCGCTGCGGTGAGGAAGGCATCGCCGAGCAGCATCGTTTCCTGATGCCGTTCCCGAGAGCCGGCGAGCGCTTCGGCAAGTGCGGCGAGATCGCCGATCGCAGCCGCATCGCCCTGCCCGCGCCAGGCAGCGGAAAAGATCACGGCATCGTTCCAGATGCCGCCATGGGTCAGCAACGTCGAAATCCACGTCTCGAGGCCCGCGGCATCGGTGACGAGGCCGTCATGAACCGCGCGCTCCAACCCGCCCGAATAGGCGAATGAGCCGACCGGGAAGGCCGGCGACAGCCACGCCATCAGGCGCAGCAGCGCCTGGAGATCATCCGCTTGCGTCATCGCCGCTCAGTCGTGAGAGTGATGGTGTCCGTCACCATGCTTGTGGTCGTGATCATGATGGTCATGATCGTGGTCGTGGCCATGCTTATGGTCATGGTCGTGACCATGATGATCGCCGTGATCGTGACCATGGTGATCGTGACCGTGGCTGTGATAGGCGCCGCGGGCAGGCTGGAAGGGCTCGGTGACTTCGAGAACCAGCGCGCCAAGGCCCTGCAGCATGGTGCGGATCACGTGGTCGCGCAGGATCAGGATGCGATCGTCCTCGATCTGCGCGGCCAGATGCCGGTTGCCGAGATGCCAGGCAAGCTCGATCAGGTGGACGCCATTCTTGCCGCGGATTTCGAACAGCTTCTCGTCCGCCGCCAGGATTTCGATCAGCTCGCCATCGTCGCGCACCAGAAGGTCCCCATTGGCGAAGAGCACCGGATCCTTGAGGTCGAGCATCACCATGCCGCCACTTTCCAGATGCAGCAGCTTGCGGCGCAGGTGGCGCAGATCGTGCGGCAGCTTCACCTGCTCGATCGGGTGGGAGGACGGCGTGCCGGCGGGGAGATAGGATGTTACGCGTTGCATGGGACTTATCCATTTTGCAGAGACCGTGACCTTGCAAAATAGCGGGCGGCGGCGCAAGCGCCAATCCCGCCCGGGGAGTGGCTAAATGCCGTAGGCGCGCTGCGCGCCGTCATAGCCGGCATCGTCGTCGCCCTGAACGGCAAGACCGTTCTCCACCAGGCGGCTGTGCCAGGCGTGGTGCAGACCTTCGCTCTCGTGGACGACGCGGTTTCGCCCGAGCGCCTTGGCGAGATAGAGCGCCTTGTCGGCCGAGGCATAGACCGCCTCCTTGTTCCGTCCCGGCTCGAGGTCGGCGATCCCGGCCGAGATGGTGATCGGCACGGTGCAGCCGTCGGCAGTGATCGGCTGGCAGGCGATCTGCGTTTTCACCTGCTCCACGCGCTCGAGCCGCGCCGCCAGCGGAAAACCGGTGACGATGACGCCGAATTCCTCTCCACCGAGGCGCGCGACCACCGAGCTGTCGTTGAAGGCCGTCGCCAGGATTGCCGAGATGGCGATGATCACGGCGTCGCCGCAGGCATGGCCGAAGCGGTCGTTGATCGCCTTGAAGCGATCGACGTCGAAGATGACGAGCGACGCATCGGCTTCAACCGTTGCCAGCGCCTCGGTAAAGGCGCGGCGGTTCAGCAGGCCTGAGAGCATGTCGGTGCGGCTGAGCTTTTCGAATTCCGCCCGCGAGATCGTCAGGTGATGCAGCGCAAAGCCCGCGATCAACGACAGGAGACCACAGGCCGCCCCGCCGAACAGCCATGAAAACACGATCCCGAGGCTCAGCGAATGGGCAAGCGACAGCGGCAGCAAATCGAAGAAGGAAAGCGGCGGCAGCACGATCAGCATGATGACGGCGGAGAGGATGATGGCGGAAAAGCTCATCTTCAGCGCGAAGCTGAAAATGGTGCCGCGATGCTGAAAATTGCCGAGCCCCATCTGGAGYATCATCCAGTTTTTCATGCGAATCGACCTCCAGCCCCGGCACCCCATGGCATTTGATTAGAATGCATTTGCTGCCGGGTTCTTAAGCCGATCGTTAAGATTTGAGCGAGTTCGGCCGAATTAATGAAGTTGCATTTTCACGGGCAGGCGGCACCCGCCCTCAACCTGAATCAGAACTGCTGAACGCCTGATTAAATCTCTGATATCACGCGCATTTCAGTCCACACCGATGCGCTGATGAAAGCCACGTTTCGAGCACGAAGATTTCCCGGAATTTCTGCAACCACCCGGAGAATGCCGTTAACGAAACGCTTTCGGCAGCCCTCCGTGCCTCAGAACAAGAAGTAGCGCTGTGCCATCGGGAGAACGGTCGCCGGTTCGCAGGTCAACAACTCGCCATCGGCCCTGACTTCATAGGTCTCTGGATCGACCTCGATATGCGGCGTCAGGCTGTTGTGGATCATCGACGCCTTGGAAATTCCGCCGCGCGTGTTCTTCACGGCGACGAGATTCTTGGCAACACCGAGCCGTCCCTTGAGGCCTGCATCCAGCGACGCCTGCGACACGAAGGTGACCGACGAGGTGGTGCGCAGCTTGCCATAGGCGGCAAACATCGGCCGGTAATGCATCGGCTGCGGGGTCGGGATCGAGGCGTTCGGATCCCCCATGGGCGCCGCCGCGATCGAGCCGCCGAGCAGCACCATCTCCGGCTTGACGCCGAAGAAGGCGGGGTTCCACAGAACCAGGTCGGCGCGCTTGCCGACCTCCACCGAGCCGATCTCGTGGCTGAGGCCCTGAGCGATTGCCGGATTGATCGTGTATTTCGCGATATAGCGGCGGACGCGGAAATTGTCGTTCTCGCCCTTTTCTTCCGGCAGGCGGCCACGCTGACGCTTCATCTTGTCGGCCGTCTGCCAGGTGCGGATCGCCACTTCGCCGACCCGGCCCATGGCCTGGCTGTCGGAGGAGATGATCGAGAAGGCGCCGATATCATGGAGGATATCTTCGGCGGCGATCGTCTCCTTGCGGATCCGGCTTTCGGCGAAGGCGATATCTTCGGGGATCGACGGCGACAGATGATGGCAGACCATCAGCATATCGAGATGCTCGGAGATCGTGTTGACCGTGTAGGGCCGCGTCGGGTTGGTGGAGGACGGGATGACGTTCGACTGGCCGCAGATCTTGATAATATCGGGCGCGTGCCCGCCGCCGGCACCCTCGGTATGGAAGGCATGGATGGTGCGACCCTTGAGCGCCTCGATCGTGTCTTCCACGAAGCCGCTCTCGTTCAGCGTATCGGTGTGAATCATCACCTGGATGTCGTATTCGTCGGCCACCGAAAGGCAGCAGTCGATCGCCGCCGGCGTAGTACCCCAATCCTCATGCAGCTTCAGCGACGAGGCCCCGGCCAGCACCATTTCTTCGAGTGCCGCGGGAAGAGACGCGTTGCCCTTCCCCGCCAGCGCCAGGTTCATCGGAAAGCCGTCGAAGCTCTCGATCATCCGCTCGATATGCCAGGCACCGGTGCAGGTCGTTGCAAGCGTGCCATGCGCCGGGCCGGAGCCGCCGCCCAGCATGCATGTGATGCCGGACATCAGCGCTTCCTCGATCTGCTGCGGGCAGATGTAATGGATATGCGCATCCATGCCGCCGGCCGTGACGATCTTGCCCTCGCCCGCGATCGCTTCCGTCGATGGGCCGACGATGATGTTGACGCCCGGCTGCGTGTCGGGATTGCCGGCCTTGCCGATCGCCACGATGCGCCCGTCCTTCAGCCCGATATCGGCTTTCACGATCCCCGTGTGATCGATGATCACCGCATTGGTAATCACGGTATCTACCGCGCCCTGCGCCCGCGTCGCCTGACTCTGCCCCATGCCGTCGCGGATCACCTTGCCGCCGCCGAACTTCACTTCCTCGCCATAGGTCGTGAAGTCCTTGTCGATCTCGATGAACAGCTCGGTATCGGCCAGCCGGACCTTGTCGCCGACAGTCGGTCCGAACATGCTGGCATAGGCGGCGCGGGAGATCTTGTGGGGCATATGTCAGGCTCCTTGGGAGGAAGAATGAGATTGTTCGGCGGCGTATCGTTTCAGCCGCCCGGCAGCGATATATCCATCGACAAGCTGCCGCTCGGCAGCAAAAGGGTGGCCGTCCCAGCCTGCATGACCGAACCCCGCAAGCCCGATATCGGCGCCAGGGAACCGGCGGAAGGCTTGGGCTATCGCGATCAAGCCAGTGCTCGGCACGACATAAGGCTCGGGGTGAAAGGCGGCGAGCGCATCGTCCACCGCCTCATGAATCACTTTCTCAACGACCACATGCCGTTTGCCAGCTTCCTTGCAGAAGGCTTTGAACTGACTCGTGTAATCGTCACAGAAATCGTCGAGCTCGGGATGCGAGAGGGCGAGCGGCGCCCGCATCTCCGCAAACTTTTCCGGGTCGCGCACGCACCAGATTTCGGTCGCTTCGACGACGCCAGCCAGTGTCCGCCAGCCGGTATCCCCGGTCATCGCCTTGCCCGGACGGCCGGTATTGCAGACCGCAACAGCATCGGTGCGGCCGGGGCTTGCGGCATAGGATCGGCACTCGTTGAAGCGGATGACAAAATCGGCCGCAGCGATCGCCGCGCGCCCCTCGTCTCCCACCTCTCCGTTGCCGACGATCATGATCTTCTGTCCCACCTCAGTTGCCGCCCAATGCGTCGGCAAGCGCCTTTAATTCCTTGGTTCTGGTGTCGCTGAGATTGGCGAGGCACCCGGCCACCAGCATCGGCTCCATCGTTCCGCCGCGGGCCTGAAAGCCTTCGGCCTCGCATTGCGCATCGCGATAGGAGATCCAGGCGCGCTGCGCGGTGAGCAGCGCCTTCTCGGCACCGCGATCGTTCTCGTCCAGATCCTCGTCGGTCGCAGCCGCGGCAGTGCGCGTTTCCTTCCACTGGGCGTTCAGCGCCTTGTCGGCCTCGCCATAGCGATCCTGTTCGCAGCTCGTCATCTCCGCCTGCGTCTCAGGGTTCTTGCAGTCGGTCTCCTCCTGCGCGAATGCGCCAGAAGCCATTATTACGCCGCCCGCCAATGCAAGCAGGCCGATCACCAAACGCATCATTTCCTCCCGTTTTCTGTTATTTTTTGTGCTTCAAAGCTTGCCCATGACGAGCTGGCGGAAGCCATAGACCTCGCGTTTGCCCGCGAGCGGGATCAGCGTCACCTCGCGCGTCTGGCCCGGCTCGAAACGGACAGCGGTGCCCGCGGGAATGTCCAGCCGCATGCCATGCGCCTTCTCGCGTTCGAAGGAGAGCCCCGCATTGGTTTCGGCAAAATGATAGTGGCTGCCAACCTGCACCGGGCGATCGCCGGTGTTCGACACCACGATCGTCAGGGTCGGTGCGCCGGCATTGAGTTCGATGTCACCGCTTGCGGCAATGATTTCGCCTGGGATCATGTCTTTCTCCTCACGCAGCCTTCTGGGGCGTGCAGCCTTCGGCCTTCAATACACGTTTGGTCGACGCCGGATTGTTGGCGAGCTTCCCGACCGGGCGGACCGGGCGGCGGGTGAATTCGCCACCGCAGTTCGGGCATTTGCCGCCGAGCACGTCTTCGGCGCAAGCAGCGCAGAAGGTGCATTCGAAGCTGCAGATCATCGCCTCCAGACTTTCCGGCGGCAGATCCTTGTCGCAGCATTCGCAGTTCGGACGCAGTTCCAGCATCGCGGCCTCCTTAGCGGATCGGTTCGTGGACGGTGACGAGCTTGGTACCGTCAGGAAATGTCGCCTCGACCTGCACGTCGTGGATCATCTCGGCGATGCCTTCCATCACCTGATCGCGGCCGACGACATGAGCGCCGGCCTCCATCAGATCGGCGACGGAACGCCCGTCACGCGCGCCTTCGACGACGAAATCGGTGATCAACGCGATGGCTTCCGGATGGTTGAGCTTGACGCCGCGCTCCAGCCTGCGGCGCGCCACCATCGCCGCCATGGAGATCAACAGCTTGTCTTTTTCTCTCGGAGTGAGGTTCATCGTTCATCCATTCCAGCTGAATTACAGGTTCCAGACTTTCGGCACCGGCGCGCCGTTGCGCAAGGCGGATATGACCGGAATCAGGATTTTTCTGAGCGCGAAACCATCCGCTGCCGCAGCGCGCACGACAAGCTTGCCATTCCACGCGCTGGCGCCGGCCATATGCCCTTCGAGTAGCGGGCGCACCTTGGCGAGATAGCTGTCGGCCAGCGGACCGGCATAGAGCATCGTCGCAAACGCCACCTGGCCGCCCAGAACCGGCGGCAGCGCCGTCAGCGCGCCGACCGCGCCGTCGAGCCGGAGTTCCTCGGCATGAATGAGCTTACCCGCCCGGCGGATGCGCCAGCGGTCGCGGAAGAGACCCGTGACCATCGCCTCGCCCATCGCCTTGCGGCCGAGCAGGATGGCTTCGACGGCCAGAAACTCCGCGGTGTCGTCGAGATCGACATCGAGGCGGCGAAACAGCGAGGCGCGGTCGAACAGAATGGTTTCCTGCGGCAGCCAGTCGACACGCGATCCGGCACCGGCGCTGATCACGGTATTGACCTCGGCAGTGCCTGCCGATGCCTTGTAGATCTTCTCGCAGGCCTGGGTGGTGACGTCGATGCGCGTGCCGGGACCGGCGACGACGCTCCAGTTCATCCGGTCGCCACCGGTCAAACCACCGGCGGTGTTGATGATAACGGCTTCCATTGAGGCATCGAAGGTGTCAGGCAGCCGGATCTTCGCCGCACCTTCCTGATAGAGCTCGCGAAGCCGCGTGCGCCCATCCAGCGCCTTGGCGGCCAGATGCCCGCGTCCCTCGGCTCTTTGCGGTCTGGTGCTTGCCGCAGCGATCGTCATTCCATCCCCTTGAACATCCGCCGTTCATCCGGCTGTTCTCATTCAATGCGCTAAACAAGTGAAAGCAAGCAATTCCCGTGCCGCCCGCAATCGCCTTCGCCGCAAAGCCGGACGGCTCGCCCCGGAACCGAGATTGCCGAAGAAAGCGGCAATTGCCGCTCAGACGGTCAGGTGGCGGCGGGCCTCCGGCGTATCCAGCGTTTCCGCCAGGCCTTCATGGACGATCTCGCCGCGATCCATGATGTAGACGTAATCGGCAAGCTCACGGCAGAAATCGAGATATTGCTCGACCAGCAGGATCGCCATGCCGGTGGAATCCCGGAGGTAGCGGATCGCCCGGCCGATATCCTTGATGATCGACGGCTGGATACCTTCGGTCGGCTCGTCGAGCACCAAAATCTTCGGCCGCGTCACCATGGCCCGGCCGATCGCCAGCTGCTGCTGCTGCCCGCCGGAAAGATCGCCGCCGCGACGGGACAACATCGACTTCAACACCGGGAAGAGGCTGAAGATATCATCGGGGATGTTGCGGTCGCGGCGGCCAAGCGGAGCAAAGCCGGTCTCAAGGTTCTCCTTGACGGTCAGCAGCGGAAAGATCTCGCGCCCCTGCGGCACATAGCCGATGCCCTGCTTGGCACGGGCAAAGGGCGGCAGACCGTTGAGCGCGGTATCGTTGAAGGTGACGCTTCCGGCCGAGAGCGGGTGCTGGCCGGTGACGGCGCGCAGAAGAGAGCTCTTGCCGACGCCGTTGCGGCCGAGCACGCAGGTGATCTTGCCCATCTCGGCCTTGATCGAGATGCCGCGCAGGGCCTGGGCCGCGCCGTAGTGGAGGTTTGCGTTTTCGACTGTCAGCATGGTTGTTCCCTATGATCGCTTAGGGTTGGGGTACCCCCCTCTGCCCTGCCGGGCATCTCCCCCACAGGTGGGGAGATTGGCTGGGCGCACCCGCTCGCTCCAACGTTGATTGTTTGATGAGACGCCCGCCACGAGTCGATCTCCCCCCTTGTGGGGGAGATGCCCGGCAGGGCAGAGGGGGGTATCACGCCCACGACGTTCACGACGACCATCCTCACCGCCCCAGATAATTCTCGATCACCTTCGGATCGGAACTGACAAAATCGATCGACCCTTCGGCCAGCACCGAGCCTTCGGCGAGGCACGTCACCTTGACCCCGAGATCGCGGATGAAGCCCATGTCGTGTTCGACGACGACGACCGAGCGGGTCTTGGCGATCTCCTTAAGCAGGATCGCCGTCTCCGCCGTCTCCGCGTCGGTCATACCCGCCACCGGCTCGTCGACGAGCAGCAGCTTCGGTTCCTGGGCGAGCAGCATGCCGATCTCCAGCCACTGCTTCTGGCCGTGGCTGAGATTGGCCGCGAACTCATCGCGGCGATGCGTCAGGCGCACGGTCTCGAGGATTTCATCGATGCGCGCCTTGTCATCGCCCGAGAGACGGTAAAACAGCGTCGGGAAGACGCCGCGCTTGCGGTTCAGCGCCAGTTCCAGATTGTCCCAGACGGTATGGCTTTCGAAGACCGTCGGCTTCTGGAACTTGCGGCCTATGCCGAGCTGGGCGATATCGGCTTCGTCGAGTTTCGTCAGGTCCGTCTGGCCGTTGAAGAACACCTCGCCTTCGTCGGGCCGGGTCTTGCCGGTGATGATGTCCATCATCGTCGTCTTGCCGGCACCGTTCGGGCCGATGATCGCGCGCAGTTCGCCGGGCTCGATGACGATCGACAGCGAATTCAGCGCCTTGAAGCCATCGAACGAAACCGAGACGCCGTTCAGATAGAGCACGCTGTTGGGTTTGATATCGGGGATCATCCGCGCCTACTCCGCTGCCTGGATTTTTGCATCGACGCCGTCCTCAAGCGAGGGAGGCGTGGCCTCCGTCCGCGGCTTGCGCCTGCCGATATACTGCGCGGCCGTGCCGACAATGCCCTTCGGCAGGAACAGCGTGACGGCAACGAAGAGACCGCCGAGCGCAAACAGCCAGAACTCGGGGAAGAGACCGGTGAAGATAGTCTTGCCGCCATTGACGAGGATGGCGCCGATAATCGGCCCGATCAGCGTCGCCCGGCCGCCGACCGCCGTCCAGATGACGACTTCGATCGAGTTGGCAGGCGCGAATTCGCCCGGATTGATGATGCCGACCTGAGGCACGTAGAGAGCGCCGGCGATGCCCGCCATCATCGCCGAGACGACGAAGGTGAACAGCTTGAAATGCTCGACACGGTAGCCGAGGAAGCGAGTGCGGCTTTCCGCATCACGCACGCCGACCAGTACCTTGCCGAACTTCGAGCGAACGATCGCCGAGGCAATCATCAGCGACAGCGCCAGGAAGATCGCGGTTGCGGCAAACAGGCTGGCGCGGGTGCCGTCGGCCTGGACGTTATAGCCGATGATTTCCTTGAAATCGGTCATGCCGTTGTTGCCGCCGAAGCCCATGTCGTTGCGGAAGAAGGCCAAGAGTAGTGCGTAGGTCATCGCCTGGGTGATGATCGACAGATAGACGCCGTTGACGCGCGAGCGGAAGGCGAACCAGCCGAAGATGAAGGCGAGCAGGCCGGGCACGGCGACGACCATGATCGCCGCGAACCAGAAGTGATCGAAGCCGTACCAGAACCACGGCAGTTCCTTCCAGTTCAGGAACACCATGAAGTCGGGCAGGATGGGATCGCCATAGACGCCGCGCGAGCCGATCTGGCGCATCAGATACATGCCCATCGCATATCCACCGAGCGCGA
This sequence comes from Rhizobium sp. 10N427, assembly GCF_056394605.1. Lineage (NCBI taxonomy): Bacteria > Pseudomonadati > Pseudomonadota > Alphaproteobacteria > Hyphomicrobiales > Rhizobiaceae > Rhizobium > Rhizobium sp. 10N427. Next base: position 40,248 of record NZ_JBFTID010000013.1, read on the forward strand.
AGAAGGCGCCGTGGCCGAGCGAGAGGATGCCGCAGAAGCCCCAGACGAGATCGAGCGCCAGCGCCAGCAGCGCATAGGTCAGATACTTGCCGAACAGCGCCATGATATAGGTCGGGATATGCAGCGGATTGTCCGGGCCGGTGAGCAGGTTGAGCACAGGCACCAGAACAGCGACCAGAAGCAGGACGGCGATGGCTATCGAGATCTTGCGATCGAGAGACCGGAGAAGGAAAGCTGTAATCATGCTTCCACCGCCCTTCCTTTGAGTGCGAAGAGCCCGCGGGGACGCTTCTGGATGAAGAGAATGATGAGAACGAGCACCAGGATCTTGCCCAGCACCGCGCCGGCGAAGGGCTCCAGGAACTTGTTGACGACGCCGAGCGACAGCGCGCCGACCAGCGTGCCCCAGAGATTGCCGACGCCGCCGAAGACTACGACCATGAAGCTGTCGATGATGTAGCTCTGTCCGAGGTTCGGCGAGACGTTGTCGATCTGGCTGAGCGCCACCCCGGCGATCCCGGCGATCCCTGACCCAAGCCCGAAGGTAAAGGCATCGACCCAGCCGGTACGGATGCCCATCGAGGACGCCATGCGGCGGTTCTGGGTGACGGCGCGCATCTGCAGGCCGAAGGCCGAGCGCTTCAGCAGCATCAGCAGCGTCACGAACACCGCCATCGAGAAGACGATGATCCACATGCGATTCCAGGTGATCGACAGACCGCCGAATTCGAAGGCGCCGGACATCCAGCTCGGATTGCGCACCTCGCGGTTGGTCGGACCGAAGATCGATCGCACCGCCTGCTGCAGGATGAGCGACACACCCCAGGTGGCGAGCAGCGTTTCCAGCGGGCGACCGTAGAGATAGCGGATGACGAGGCGCTCGATGACCAGGCCAACGAAACCGGTGAAGAGGAAGGCTGCCGGCACGGAGAAGGCCAGCGAATAGGTCGCCATGCCCGGGAAAGTCGAGGTGATATATTCCTGCACCACATAGGTCGTGTAGGCGCCGATCATCACCATCTCGCCATGCGCCATGTTGATGACGCCCATGACGCCGAAGGTGATTGCAAGGCCGATGGCGGCGAGCAGCAGCACCGAGCCGAGCGACAGGCCGTACCAGACGTTCTGGACCACATCCCAGACGGCCAGGCTGCGCTTGATGCCGTCGATATCCGACTGGATCGCCGGCTTCAGGTCGTCAGGCGCGGTTTCCATCGCCGTCGTCAGGATCGTCATGGCGTTGCGGTCGCCGCGGGCGGCGATCGTGTCGATGGCGGCCTTCTTGTCCTCGGCGCTGACGTCGCTCTTCAGCATCATCACCGCGCGGGCGGCTTCCATCGTGTTTTTGACTTCGCCGTCCTTCTCACCCGCAAGCGCCGAATTCAATAGATCGAGATTGGAGGGATCGGCGTCCTTGAGCAGCCCCTGAGCGGCGGCGAGCCGCGCGGAACGATCCGGGCTCAGCAGCGTCAGTGTGCTCATGCTGGTGGCGATGATGCCGCGCAGCGAGTTGTTGATCTTGACCTTGGACATGTAGTCCGGATCGATATCGGCGACGGCTTCGCCGCTGATCGGATCGGAGAATGTCGGTTCGTCATCCGTGCCGCCCTGCAGCAGAACCGGGCCGCCCTCATCGGAATTCACATAAAGCTGGCCGTCGCTGAGCTGCTGCAGGATCTGGCCGACATGCGGATCCTTGGAAGCGACGAGCGCCTTGATGGCCGCCTCCCGGGCATCGAAATCACCGGCGCCGAGCGCATTGACGAGGGCATGGACATCCTCTTGCGCCTTCAGTGCCGAGGAGAAGACCGGCAGCGCGAGGAGGAGTGTGAAAAGAACGATCTTGATGGCGCGATACATCGGCTTTCTCGCCTGGATTATCGTTGGCCTCTGGGGCACCAACCGTTTGGGACGGAGCTTCCGCCCGGAACATGGAAGTCCGGACGGAAGGCATCAGGCAGGTATCGGATCGGCTAACTCAAGACCCCTTGCCGCCGCACTTGCCGGTCGCAACGTTGAAGTTGCCGCAGTTCATCGGCTTGCGCCAATCGGAGATCAGGTCCTTGGAGTCAGGCAGGTAATCGGACCATTCGTCACCGACGACGGCAGGCGTCTGCTTGACGATTTCGAACTGGCCGTCGCCCTGGATTTCGCCGATGAGAACAGGCTTCGTGATGTGGTGGTTCGGCATCACGGTCGCAGTGCCGCCGGAGAGGTTGGGAACGGAGACGCCGATGATGGTGTCGAGAACCTTGTCGGTATCGGTGGTGCCGGCAGCCTCAACAGCCTTAACCCAGGCGTTGAAGCCGATATAGGCTGCTTCCATCGGGTCGTTGGTCACGCGCTTGTCGTTCTTGGTGTAGGCGTGCCATTCCTTGATGAACTTCTTGTTGGCCGGGCTTTCGACCGACTCGAAGTAGTTCCAGGCTGCCAGGTGGCCGACGAGCGGCTTGGTGTCGAGACCGGCAAGCTCTTCTTCGCCGACCGAGAAGGCGACGACAGGGATGTCGGTTGCCTTGATGCCCTGGTTGCCGAGTTCCTTGTAGAACGGAACGTTGGCGTCACCGTTGATCGTCGAGACGACCGCCGTCTTCTTGCCAGCCGAACCGAATTCCTTGATCTTGGAAACCTCGGTCTGCCAGTCGGAGAAACCGAACGGCGTGTAGTTGATGATGATGTCTTCCTTCGGAATGCCCTTGGATTCGAGATAGGCTTCCAGGATCTTGTTGGTCGTGCGCGGATAGACGTAGTCGGTGCCTTCAAGAACGAAGCGCTTCACGCCTTCCTTTTCCATCAGGTAATCGACCGCCGGGATCGCCTGCTGGTTCGGAGCAGCACCCGTGTAGAAGATGTTGCGCGAGGATTCTTCACCCTCGTACTGGACCGGGTAGAAGAGGATCGAATTCAGCTCTTCGAAGACCGGCAAAACTGACTTGCGCGACGAGGACGTCCAGCAGCCGAAGACGGCCGCGACCTTGTCCTTTTCGATCAGCTCGCGGGCCTTTTCGGCAAACAGCGGCCAGTCGGACGCCGGGTCGACGACGACGGCTTCGAGCTTCTTGCCGAGAAGGCCGCCCTTCTTGTTCTGCTCGTCGATGAGCATCAGCATGGCGTCCTTGAGCGTCGTCTCGGAGATGGCCATGGTGCCGGAGAGCGAGTGCAGGACGCCGACCTTGATCGTGTCGTCGGCAGCGACTGCCCCATGGAATGCGGCCGTGGCCGACATGACGGCGCCGAGAACGGCACCTGAAACATATGATCGCAGATTCATCTTGTGATCCCCTCTTCTTGTTCGACAACAGGCCGAAACCGGCGGTTAACTGTTGCTTAAGGGACTATCCGGTGCTGCACTGCGAAAACACATACGTAATATGACGTAGGCACCGGGGCTAAATCTGCACGCTTATGCTGCGCTGCACCCTTAAGCGTCGCGCCCATCCATGTTACGGAAGAGTGACAAGGGGAACGAAGGGACCGGCACACTCGCATGGCAGCGCGGCAACGCATCATTCCGGTCAGGCGCGAATATAACCGCTGGGTCGCCAACCAGACGCTGGAAGACTACGCGCTGCGCTTCACCGCAAAGAGCGCCCGGCAATTCTCTTCGCAGCGCATCTCGCAGACGGCGATCGGCGCCATCTCGTTCCTCGCGCTGGAAGCGATCGGCGGCGCGATCACGCTGTCCTACGGCACCACCAACGCCTTCTACGCCATCATCGTCGCCTCGATCGCCATGCTCGCCATCGGCCTGCCGATCAGCCGCTATGCGATCCGCCATGGCGTCGATATCGACCTGCTGACCCGCGGCGCCAGCTTCGGCTATATCGGCTCGACCATCACCTCGCTGATCTATGCGAGCTTCACCTTCATGCTCTTCGCCATCGAGGCGTCGATCATGTCCGGGGCGCTGGAGCTGACGCTCGGCATACCGCTGTGGATCGGCTACATCATCAGCGCCGTCATGGTGATCCCGCTGGTGACCCATGGCGTCAAGCTGATCAGCCGCTTCCAGCTGATGACCCAGCCCTTCTGGATCGTGCTGAACATCCTGCCCTTCATCTTCATCGCCTTTCTCGACTGGGAGAAGTTCGATGTCTGGCGCGCCTTTGCCGGCATCCGCCATGCCTCGGGACCGCCGGGCACGGTCGCCGATTTCAATCTCGTCGAGTTCGGCGCCGCCTCGGCCGTCATCCTGGCGCTGATGTCGCAGATTGGCGAACAGGCCGACTTCCTGCGCTTCCTGCCGCCGGATGGTCAGCGCAAGTGGCGTCATCGCCTCGCTGTCTTCCTCGCCGGTCCTGGCTGGGTGATTATCGGCGCGCCAAAGCTGCTGGCCGGCTCCTTCCTCGTGGTGCTGACCTTCACCGCCGGTGTGCCTGTCGACCGCGCCGCCGATCCGGCGCAGATGTATCTCACCGCCTTCGGCTACATGATCCCCTGGCACAATGCGGCTCTTCTGCTGATGGCCGCCTTCGTCGTCGTCTCGCAGCTGAAGATCAACGTGATGAACGCCTATGCCGGCTCGCTTGCCTGGTCGAACTTCTTCTCGCGACTGACACACAGCCATCCCGGCCGCGTCATCTGGCTGATCTTCAACGTCGCCATCGCCCTGCTGCTGATGGAACTCGGTATCTACAAGCTGCTTGAGGAAACGCTCGGCATCTTCTCGATTATCGCCATGGCCTGGCTCTGCACCATCTCGGCTGATCTCTTCATCAACAAGCCCCTCGGCCTCGCCCCTCCCGGCATCGAATTTAAGCGTGCCCATCTCTACGACATCAACCCGGTCGGCCTCGGCGCCATGACGCTGTCGGCGACCGTGGCACTCATCGCCCATTTCGGCGCCTTCGGGGCGATCGCCGCCTCGCTGGCGCCCTATATCACGCTGGTCATTTCGCTCATCGCCTCGCCGCTGATCGCCTGGGGCACCAAGGGCAAATACTATCTGGCCCGCAAGCCGCGCCACAGCTGGAAGAACCTGACCAGCATCACCTGCTCGGTCTGCGAACATCCATTCGAGCCCGAGGACATGGCCTGGTGCCCGGCCTATGCCGCGCCGATCTGCTCGCTCTGCTGTTCGCTCGACAGCCGCTGCCACGACATGTGCAAGCCAAACGCCCGGCTGAATGCGCAGATCGGCACCGTCGCCAAGGCGCTGCTGCCCGAAACGGTCATCGAGAAACTCACCACCCGCCTGGGACGCTACGGCATCGCCGTCATCCTGGCGCTGACCGCGGTCGGCGCGATCCTGGCGATGATCGCCCATCAGGTGGCCTCGGCCTCGCCGGAGACCGCCGAGGTCGTCAACCGCACGATCCTGATCGTGTTCTTCGTCTTCGCGGTTATCGCCGGCGTCGTCTGCTGGTTCTATGTGCTCGCCCATGACAGCCGCGTCGTTGCCGAGGAGGAATCCTCGCGCCAGAACACGCTGCTACTCAAGGAAATCGCCGCCCACAAGAAGACCGACGCCGCCCTGCAGAATGCCAAGGAAACCGCAGAAGCCGCCAACCGCGCCAAGAGCCGCTATGTCGTCGGCCTCAGCCACGAACTGCGCACGCCGCTGAATGCCGTCCTCGGTTACGCTCAGATCCTGGAGCGCGACGAAACCATTCCGGCGCCGCGCCAATCCTCGATCAAGGTCATCCGCCGCTCGGCCGAGCATCTCTCCGGCCTGATCGACGGTCTGCTCGATATTTCCAAGATCGAGGCGGGCCGCCTGCAGGTCTATTCCAACGAGATCAACATCCAGGATTTCCTCGACCAGATCATCGACATGTTCCGCCCGCAGGCACAGGCGAAGGGTCTCACCTTCCATCACTATCGCTCGCCCTCGCTGCCGCAATTCGTGCGCACCGACGAGAAGCGGCTGCGCCAGATCCTCGTCAACCTGCTGTCGAACGCCATCAAGTTCACCGACGAGGGCACGGTGACCTTCGATATCGGCTATCGCAGCCAGGTCGCAACCTTCACCGTGTCGGATACCGGCCGCGGCATCGCCGGGCACGATCTCAGCCGCATCTACGAACCCTTCCAGCGCGGCGAGGCCGAAAGCATCCGGCCTATGCCGGGGCTTGGCCTCGGCCTCACCATCACCCGGCTCCTGACCAACACGCTCGGCGGCGAGATCTCGGTCGAGAGCGAGAAGGACAAGGGCTCGACCTTCCGCGTCCGTCTGATGCTCTCGGCCGTCACCCGCGAAATCCTCGCCCCGCCGCAGGAAAAGAAGATCGTCAGTTATGACGGCCCGCGCCGCACCATCGTCGTCGTCGACGACAACGAGGACCACCGCGAGATGATGCGGGAAATCCTGGCACCGCTCGATTTCGTGGTGCTGACGGCAGCCAGCGGACCGGATTGCCTGACGTTGATCGAAGGCATCAAGCCGGACCTCTTCCTCGTCGACATCTCCATGCCCGGTATGAGCGGCTGGCAGCTTGCGTCGCGCCTGCGCGAAAGCGGCCAGACGTCACCGATCCTGATGCTCTCGGCCAATATCGGCGATGCCGCCGCGACCGCCGAAAGCGACGACAGCCACAATGATGCGATCGGCAAGCCCGTCGATATCAAGCAGCTGCGCGACAAGCTCGCTTTGCATCTCGGCCTCAAATGGACCTATGCCGATAGCGCCCCGCCGCCTGCAGCGCCCGCCAAACCGCCGCTGGTCAGCCCGGGTGCGCCCCATATCGAGGAACTGATGCGCCTTTGCGAGATCGGCTACATCAGGGGGATCGAAGCCAAGCTCAATGACCTTGCCAAGGACGAAGCAAATCAGCCATTGACCGATGAACTGCGAGCCTATGTCGGCGCCTTCGATCTCGACGGCTTCATGACCTTCCTGCACGGCTTCGACGAAAAGGTAGAGACCATTGGCTGACACGGCCCAACCCCGCGATATCGTCCTGCTTGTCGATGATTCCCCGGAGGCGCTCGGCTTCCTGACCGATGCGCTGGAACAGTCGGGCTTCTCCGTGCTGATCGCCACGTCAGGAACGGCGGCGCTCAACATCGTCGAGCGCATCACCCCCGATCTCATCCTGCTCGATGCCGTCATGCCCGTCATGGATGGTTTCGAGACCTGCCGCAAATTGAAGGCCAACGCCGCAGTCGGCCAGGTGCCGGTCATCTTCATGACCGGGCTGACGGAGACCGAACACGTCGTCCATGCACTGGAATCCGGCGGCGTCGACTATCTCACCAAGCCGATCAATATCGACGAACTGCGCGCCCGCATCCGCGTCCATCTGCGCAATGCTCGCTCGGCCCAGAGCGCCCGCGTCGCCCTCGACGCCGCCGGACGCCATCTGCTCGCGGTCAAGGGCAATGGCGCCATCCACTGGTCCACCCCGCAGGCCACCCGGCTCGTCAACGCCGCCATGGGCAGCGACGACGGCATGGAGGTGTTAACAGCGCATATCGCCGCCTGGATGAAGGACCGCATGGGAACCGGCCGCGACACAGCCTTCTCCGTCACCCACGCGGGCCAACCCGTGCTGCAGCTCGCCTTCCTCGGCACCATCGGTCCCGACGAATACCTCTTCCGCCTCACCGCCGTCAGCCAGCGCAGCGACGACGCGGTGCTGCGCCAGCATTTCTCGTTGACCCAGCGGGAGTCGGAAGTGCTGCTCTGGATCGCCAAGGGCAAGGCCAACAGGGACATCGGCGAGATTTTAGGGCTATCGGCGCGGACGGTGAACAAGCATCTCGAGCAGATCTATGTGAAGCTTGGGGTCGAGAACCGGGCGTCGGCGGCGGTGAAGGCGGCGCATGTGTTGCATGAGGGGTGATGGTGGGGTTCGCTTGAGTCTTGAGACTTCGAGCAAGAACGCCCCCCTCTGCCCTGCCGGGCATCTCCCCCACAGGTGGGGAGATTGGCTGGGCGCGCCCGCTCGCCCGACATCTAACGATGTAGGCCGCGAATAGGTTCAGTCATAGAGTGTGGGGAGCCCGCCACGAGTCATCTCCCCACCTGTGGGGGAGATGACCGGCAGGGCAGAGGGGGGCGAACTTGCTCAGGTGGAAAAGACCACCCTCCTCACACCACCCGATCCGCCGGCTCCCGGCCCTCGAAGAACGCCGTGACATTGTCCACCACCTTCATCCCCATCGCCGTGCGCGTCTCCTCCGTCGCACTGCCGAGATGCGGCAGCAGCACCACATTCTCCATCGCCTTTAGCGCCTCCGGCACCTGCGGCTCCGCCTCGTAGACATCGAGCCCGGCCCCGCGGATCGTCCCGTCGCGCAAGGCCGCAATCAGCGCCGCCTCATCCACCACGTCGCCACGCGCCGTATTGATCAGGAACGCACCCTTCTTCATCGCCGCGAAGCGCGCCGCGTTCATCAGGTGCCGGTTCTCGGCTCCACCCGGGCAATGCAGCGAGACGAAATCGGCGGCAGCAAGCACGTCCTCGACGGTGGCGAGCTGGCGCGCACCATAACGGGCCGCTTCGGCCTCATCGACTTTCGAGCGATTGTAGAACACCACGTCCATGCCGAAACCGAAATGGCAGCGCTGGGCGAAGGCCTTGCCGATGCGGCCGAAGCCGATGATGCCGACGGTCTTGCCGGAGACCTTGGTGCCGATCATGTGGGTCGGGCACCAGCCCTTCCATTCATTGGCGCGGACCTGCCGGTCACCCTCCCCGCCACGGCGGGCAACATCGAGCAGCAGCAGCATGGCGATATCGGCGGTGCAGTCGGTCAGAACGCCCGGCGTATTGGTGACGGCAACGCCCTTGGCCTTGGCCGACGCGATATCGATGTGATTGTAGCCGACACCAAAATTGCCGAGGATTTTCGTACGGATCTCGCCCCCGAAGACGGATGCCGGCAGCTTGTCGGAGACGGTCGGCAGCACCGCGTCGTAATCGGCCAGCGCCTGACGCAGCTGATCGGCGGTCATCGGCACGTCAGCTTCGTTGAGGGTCACCTCGAAACGTTCGGCAAGAGCGGCCTCGGCGGCGGCGGGCCAGCGGCGGGTGACGAGAATGCGCGGTCGGGACATCGAAATTTCCATTCTGAATTCTGGCAGGGCGTGAAAGCTAGCCGATCATTTCAGAATTGAAAACGTCACTCCGCCGCGAAACCGTCGCCAAAAACAAAGAAGCCCGGTCGAAACCGGGCTTCCTCTAAACGGTCGGAACCGTGCAAGCGATGCTTACTTCGCAGCCTGCGGGAAGTAGCTGTACTTGCCGTCCGGGCCCTTCTTCCATTCGTACATGATGTAGCCCGGGAGCTTCGGGTCGCCCTTTTCATCGAAGGACATTTCGCCGAGAACGGTCGGGAACGGACCCTTTTCCTTCATGGCCTTTGCAACGGCTTCCGGATCGTTAGAACCAGCGGCCTTTGCAGCGCCTGCGATCGACTGCATCGCAGCGTAGGAGTAGAGGGTGTAAGCTTCCGGGTTGAAGCCGGCAGCCTTGAACTTCTCGACGAGGTCCTTGTTGGCCGGGTTCAGCGTCGGATCCGGGCCGAAGGTGTTCAGCGTACCTTCAACAGCGTCGCCAGCGATCGAAGCCAGTTCGTTCGAAACGATACCGTCACCCGATACGAGCGTTGCCTTCAGGCCCTGGTCCTTTGCCTGGCGGATGATGAGACCAGCTTCGGTGTGGAGACCACCCCAATAGATGATCGAAACGCCGGCTTCCTTCATCTTGGCGATGAGGGCCGAGAAGTCCTTGTCGCCGACGTTAATGCCTTCGTACACGACTTCGGTGATACCAGCGGCGTTCATAGCCTTCTTGGTTTCGTCAGCGAGACCCTGGCCGTAAGGCGTCTTGTCGTGAACGACAGCGATCTTGGCGTCCTTGAAGTGGTCGGCAAGATACTTGCCGGCAATCGCGCCCTGCTGGTCGTCACGGCCGCAAGTACGGAACGTGTTCCAGAGACCACGCTCGGTGAACTGCGGGTTCGTAGCAGCCGGGGTGATTTCGAGGATGCCGTTTTCAGCGTAAACTTCAGAAGCCGGGATGGAAACGCCCGAGTTGAAGTGACCGACAACGAACTTGACGCCGTCAGCAACGAACTTGTTCGCTACCGAGATGCCCTGCTTAGGGTCGGAGACGTCGTCGCCGAGCTCGACCTTGATCTGCTCGCCGTTGATGCCGCCAGCAGCGTTGATATCAGCGGCTGCCTGTTCGGCACCCTTCTGAAGCTGTGCACCGAACGCAGCGTTCGGGCCCGTCAGCGGACCACCAACACCAACAAGCAGGTCAGCCCGCGCAGCGCCGCTGAAAGCAACCATCGCGGAAAGAGCTACTGCTGACAGAAGATACTTCTTCATGTTTTTACTCCCAATTTTTGGGCGGGTTCCGGTCCTAGACCCAGCGCATTACCCACCATCGTTTGCGCCGGGAAAGCTGTTCCTCTCTGGGGGCATGAACCGGTGGCGTTGTGCCTTGCCGGCCATGAGCCATGCCCTTCGATTTCTTATCAGTGGCGGATTTCCGTTTTAACTCCAAGACTTCCGGGTACCGCCGCTGAGGCAATTCATGCCTAGTTTCAACGGGCTGTCAATGTTTGTTCTTCCACGAGAAGGCGGAAGTTTTTTCGTACAGCCAGTAATAGTTGTTGACCATCTGATTGGTGCGGCGGAAGCGGAAGCCGGCCGTCGAGAAGACGAGCAGCAGCACGAAATCGATGATGTAGAAGAAGGCGCTCAGCATCGGGCCGTTGAACAGCGCGTGATGCAGGAACTGCATCACCCAGGCGAGCAGGAAGGTATAGGCGATCACCAGCGGGTAATCGCTCCAGCCTTCAGCCGCGGCCTTTCCGGCGCGCCACGCGGTCCAGAAACCGATGAGCATGACGAGCGCGCGGATAACCGTCCTGACGCCCATATCCGGTTCGAAGAAAAGTCCCTGCATATCAAAGTCTCCCTTCTGCCCGGATCAATGCCGCCCGCCTTCGAGATAGGCGGCACGGACTTCGGGATTGGCAAGCAGTTCCTTGCCGGAACCGCTCATCGTCACCTTGCCGTTCACCATCACGTAGGCGCGATGCGAAAGCTTGAGGGCAGCAAATGCGTTCTGCTCGACGAGGAAGACGGTCAGGCCTTCGGTTTCGTTGAGCTTCTTGATCGCCTCGAAAATCCCCTTGACGATCAGCGGCGCCAGGCCGAGCGACGGCTCGTCGAGAAGCAGAAGCTTCGGACGGGCCATCAGCGCGCGGCCGATCGACAGCATCTGCTGCTCACCGCCCGAAAGCGTGCCGCCGCGCTGCGTCTGGCGCTCCTTGAGGCGCGGGAACATCACGAAGATCTTTTCGAGATCCTCGTGGAAATATTTGAGGTTATCGAGACCTGCGCCCATCTGGAGATTTTCCAGAACGGTCATGCGCGGGAAGATACGACGCCCTTCCGGCGACTGGGCGATACGCAGACGCGCGATCTCGTGGGTCGGCATCTTGGTGATGTCGCGGCCCTCGAAAATGATCGAGCCGGTACGTGCCTGCGGGCTGCCGCAGATCGTCATCATCAGCGTCGACTTGCCGGCGCCGTTGGCACCGATCAGGCTGACGATTTCACCCTTCTTGACTTCGACATCGATGCCGGCGAGAGCGCGGATATTGCCGTAATAGGTCTCGACACCCTGAACACTAAGAAGCTGTTCCCCAGCCATCAGAATGCGCCCCCTTCTACGGTCGCGATGACCTCTTCAACTTCTTCGTCTTCGACACCGAGATAGGCCGCAATGACCTTCGGGTCGTTCTTCACGTGATCGGGCGTACCGTCGGAGATTTTCTGGCCGTATTCGAGAACGACGACGTGGTCGGAAATTTCCATGACCACCGACATGTCGTGCTCGATGAGCAGGATCGAGGTTCCGGTATCGGCGCGGATGCTGCGCAGCAGCTCGTTGAGTGCCAGCGATTCGCGCGGGTTGAGACCCGCCGCCGGTTCGTCGAGGCAGAGCAGTTCCGGACCGGTGCACATGGCGCGGGCGATTTCCAGGCGGCGCTGGGCGCCGTAGGGCAGATCGCCTGCCGGATCGTCGGCGCGATCGGTCAGATCGGCCTTGTCCAGCCAGTAGCGTGCAAGCTCGATCGAGGCAGCCGCTTCCTTCTTGTAGCTGCCGATACCGAGCAGGCCGAGGATCGTGTAGCCGGACGCCTTCATCAGCTTGTTGTGCTGGGCGACGAGCAGGTTTTCCAGAACCGTCAGACCCGAGAACAGACGAATGTTCTGGAAGGTACGGGCGACCTTGGCTTCCTTGGTGATGCGGAAATCCGGAAGGCGCTCGAGCAGATACTGCTTTCCGCTCTTCTGGTTCATGGTGATCATGCCCATCGTCGGCTTGTAGAAGCCGGTGATGCAGTTGAACACCGTGGTCTTGCCTGCGCCGTTCGGGCCAATCAGGGCGGTGATGTCGCCGCGCTTGGCTTCGAAGGACAGATCGTTGATGGCCATCAGGCCGCCGAACTTCATCGACAGGTGCTCGACCTTGAGCAGGGTATCGTTGGACATTGTTTCTACAGGGCTCATCAGCCGTGGCCCTCCTTGGTGAAGCTTCCGGATACCGCCTTGCGCTCCTTGAGGAAGGCGGTCGGTTCACGCGAGCCGACGAAACCGCGCGGCTTGAAGAGCATGACCACGACCATGGCGAGGCCGAAGAGCAGCATGCGGTAGAGTTCCGGCGTGAAATCGGGACCGAAGACGACCTTCAGGAAGTCCATTTCGCGCAGCACTTCCGTGCCGCCGACCATGACAACCGCGGCAATCGCGATACCCGTCAGCGAGCCCATGCCGCCGAGGACGACGATGGCGAGGATGACGGCCGATTCCAGGAAGACGAAGGATTCAGGCGAGACGAAGCCCTGGCGCGCTGCGAAGAACGAGCCGGCGAAGCCGCCGAACATGGCGCCCGTCGCAAAGGCGGTGAGCTTGGTCGTCACCGTGTTGATGCCGAGCGAGCGGCAGGCAATTTCGTCTTCGCGCAGAGCTTCCCAGGCGCGGCCGATCGGCATGCGGCGAAGCCGGATGGTGACGTAAGCCGTGACGAGGCAGAGCGCCAGGATCAGATAGAATAGGAAGATCTTGTAATAGGCAGACGACATCGGCAGGCCGAGAAGCTTGGCAAAGCCGCCGGCGGACGCATCGAACGGAATGCCGAACAGCGTTGCCTTCGGAATGCCGGAGATGCCGAACGTACCCTTGGTGACATCGGTCCAGTTGATCAGCACCAGACGGATGATTTCACCGAAGGCCAGCGTCACGATGGCGAGGTAGTCGCCGCGCAGACGCAGGACCGGGAAGCCGAGGATGATGCCCCAGAGCGCAGCGAAGATGCCCGACAGCGGCAGCAGCACCCAGAAGGACAGGCCGAAATAGCTGGAGAGCAGCGCGTAGGAATAGGCGCCGACCGCATAGAAGGCGACATAGCCGAGGTCGAGAAGACCGGCGAGGCCGACGACGATGTTCAGACCCCAGGCCAGCATCACGTAGATGAGGATCTGGATACCGAAATTGTCGACCCACTTCAGCGAGCCCTGCGCACCGACGAGCGCGTAGATCACGACCGGGTAAAGCAGCAGGGCAACCAGCGCGATCTTCAGGAAGTGCGTGTGGAAGAAGCTCTTTTCCGTCGAGATATCGAGCTCGCCCTGCTTAGCCTTGGCAAGCTTGCGGCGATTGATGTTCGGCTGGATGAAGACGACCATGACGAAGCGGCCGATGGCGGCGATTGCGACGAATATCGCAAGCAGGCCCCAGCGCTGGACGATGATCAGTTCGTTGTTGATGTTCTGCTGCGTGCCGAGACCGACATAGAGAACGAACAGGCCGAGCGAGACGAGACCGGTGAAGAAAGCTTCACGGATACCCTTCTGGACAAGCCCGGCCTCGGGCTTGCCTGTGGAAGTTTCAATGTTTGCCATGACGATTATACCTTCTCGACTTCCGGCCGTCCGAGAATACCGGTCGGCTTGAAGATCAGGACGAAAGCCAGGATCGCGAAGGTCGCGACGTCCTTGTAGGCGATGGTGAAGTAGGCGGACCAGAGCGACTCGATGAGACCGATCAGCAGGCCGCCGAACACTGCGCCCGGCAGCGAACCGATACCGCCGAGAACGGCAGCCGTGAACGCCTTGACGCCTGGGGTGAAGCCATCGGTGAACGAGGCGACACCGTAATACATCAGGTACATCGTACCGGCGACGGCAGCGAGTGCGGCGCCCATGATGAAGGTGATGGAAATCGTCTGATCGACATTGACGCCGAGCAGAGCGGCCATCTTGCGGTCCTGCTCAGTCGCGCGCTGGGCGCGTCCGAGCGCCGTGCGGTTGACGAGGTACCAGAAGCCCGCGAGCAGCACGACCGTAATGACGATGATGATGATCTGCTTCAGCGAGACCGAGATGCCGCCAATATCGTAGACCGAAGTGACCAGCGGCGGGATCGGCTTGTTGCGCGGGCCCTGCGTCACCTGGATGAAGTTCGAAAGCGTGATCGACATGCCGATCGCGGTGATCAGCGGCGCCAGGCGGAAGGAACCGCGCAGCGGACGGTATGCAACTCGCTCGATCGTCCAATTCCACAAACTCGTCATCAGCATCGCAACAACAAGCATCGCCAGCAGAAGAACTGCTACCGGAAGACCTGCGAAAATGGATGTGAGAACGAGAAAGACGATAAGAGCAGCGAAACCACCAAGCATGAAGACATCGCCATGGGCGAAATTGATCATGCCGACAATGCCGTAAACCATCGTATAGCCAATAGCGACCAGACCATAGATGGATCCAAGAGTCAGCCCATTGAAGAGCTGCTGGATAAAGTACTCCATATGTCATTTCCCCTGGATGCGAACCAACATGGCTGCATCTCTTTTTGGTTAGGGCTCCGCTTTTAAATCGAAACCTCGTAGCCGCATGCATAGCGCTTTCAGGGAAAATGTGAAGACAAAAAGGCTGCGCTGAATCAGATTCTTGCTCAAACGGACGCAAATGGCGCGTTACGGATCAATTTCCACACTAAAAAGGCATTATATGACAAAAATTTAGCCAGAAACGGCCTGTGGATTAACCATTGCGGCGCTTTTGTGATCCGGCACCGGTTCCGGCCAACGAAAGCTATTCCACAAAAATGGAATTCGAAGCAAATTCCGACCGCGCGGCTGACGATTGGGTGAAAACCATTCCGCTGCCTGTCTGCTTTCATAGCGGTTTTCCGCGGCGTGCAAAAGTCTGGCCTCAATCTTATATTTAAAGTTATATTCGACGCTTCGCCGGGGGCCCTTCCCGGTCCGAAAGATTCTGAAACGTGATGTTGCCGACATTCGAAAATGCAGCTCTCGAAGCAGGGCGGAAGATCATCGAGATTTTCCGTGCGGGCTATCACGTCTCGACCAAGGCCGATGAGACGCCGGTAACGCTGGCCGACCACGAAGCCGAAAAGATCATTCTCGCGCATCTCACCAGGCAATACCCTGACATTCCCGTCATTGCCGAAGAATCGGTGGCTGCAGGCCATATCCCTGATATCGGCGAGAAGCCGTTTTTCCTCGTCGATCCGCTGGATGGCACGCGTGAGTTCGTCGACAAGCGCAAGGAATTCACGGTCAACATCGCCTATATCGAGAACGGCATCCCGGTCGCGGGCATCGTCTATGCCCCAGCGCTGGGCGTCGCCTTTGCCGGCGAATCGGGCAGCGCCGAGAAACTGCATGTGGGCCAAGACTTCACGGTCGACAGGCGCGAAACCGTGACCGTCCGTGACGAGCCGGAACACCGGCTGGCGCTGGCAAGCCGGTGCCACAACAGCCCGGCGACCGACAGCTTTCTGGCCAAGCACGACATTTCAGAATGCACCAATATCGGTTCGTCGCTGAAATTCTGCCTGCTGGCCGAGGGCAAGGCAGATGTCTATCCGCGCTTCACCCGGACGATGGAATGGGACACGGCGGCGGGCGATGCCGTTTTGCGCGCCGCTGGCGGCACGACCCTGACGCTCGACGGGCTGCCGCTGACCTACGGCAAGATCGGCCGAAAGGGTGAGCCTGACTTCGTCAATCCGGATTTCATTTCCTGGGGAAGCCGGAAGCGCGCGCTTCGCCGCGCATGACACCGCAAGAATCAGCTTGAACATCAACAGCGGCAGCGGGCCTTCGTCCCCGGCCGCCACAGCGGATCTAAGATCGGCAGCACCCGACGCCCCGGCGCAATGGAGATTGCTGCATGTCCGAGATTACCGCCAATCTTGCCCTCCCCTATATTCTACCCTCTCAGGCACAGAAGCATGTGACGCATAACGAGGCCCTGCAGCTGATCGATGCGGTCATCCAGCTGACAGTCACAAGCGAAGCCTCGGCACCGCCCGAAGCGCCGGAAGAAGGCAGCTGCTATCTGATCGCAGCAGACGCGGCAGGGATCTGGGCCGGGAAAAAGGGGCGGCTTGCGTTCCGCCAGGACAGCGCCTGGCTCTATATCGCGCCGCGCGGGGGATGGCGGGCGTATTTTGCCGCCACCGGAAAATTCCGGATTTTGGTCGATGGCACGTGGAGCGATATCGCACCGCCGCCCTCCGACCTGCCGCTTCTCGGATTGAACGCGACAGCCGATCTGCAAAACCGCCTCGCTATCTCCTCCTCTRCCAGCCTTTTCAATCACGAAGGTCATGGTCATCAGGTGAAGGTCAACAAGGCGTCGGCCGGCGACACCGCGTCGCTTCTCTTCCAGTCCAACTGGTCGGGTCGTGCGGAAATGGGGCTTGCCGGCAATGACGAGTTCTCGATCAAGGTGAGCGGCGATGGCGCGGCATGGGAGACAGCGTTGGCGATTGCCGCCGGCGGCATCGTCAGGACACCGGCGCGCCCGGTTGTGCGCGCTTCGCTTGCGGCGGGGACTTCGACCCCGGCCAACAACGCCCGCACCGGCTTCAATGCCATGCATGCGCAGCAGGGTGGGTTCGCCTTGGGCGCCGCGGTGCCATCCGGCACCGGCAACAGATTGATCGTGCCCGCTTCCGGCCTCTACCTGCTGATTCTCTCGGTCAGCACGCTGACCTCATCGGCCTATGGCGCACGGCTGGAAGCGAACGGCAGCACCGCACTCGCCACCGTTGCCGGTGTCACCACCACCGCGGCAGCACGCCAGACGGCGTTCGGCCTCGCCCAGCTGACCGCCGGAGACTGGCTGTCGATCGTGCATACGGGAACGGCGCAATATGAATTCGGCGCCGGAAAGACGGAGATCAGCGCCATCCTGCTTTGAAGGTCAGAGCAGCCGGTAACGCAGCGCCCGGGCAACGGCCTGCATGCGGTTGACCGAATCGAGCTTGCGCATGGCGCTCTTCAGGTAGCCAACGACGGTATGCGAGGAGAGATCGAGAATGATGGCGATCTCGTCGCTGCTCTTGCCGGCCGCAGACCAGCGCAGACATTCGATTTCGCGCCGCGTCAGGCTTTCCGCCGGGCCCACTTCATCGCGATTGGCGCTGCTGAAACGGTCGAGCGCCTGCATCGCCGAGAAAAAAAGTGCCATCTGCTCTTCCTGCTGCAGCGCGGGCCGCGAACCGGAAAAAGCAAAAATGTATTGTTTTAGATCAGCGTCATGTAGCGAAAAGCCGAAAGTTGCCTGCAATCCATGCATCTGGAAGGCGGCGTTCAACCGGCGGTTTTCTAGATTGGCGGCAGCCCCGCCAAAGGTTCCCGCATTGCAATATACTGGCACGATCGTCTGCTTCAGAGCATTGACGAGTTCGCTGCAGTAAAACATGTCCGCGCCCTCGTATAGATTGACGAGGGTCTGCGGCCAGTTGCTTGCGACCCGGTTTTCAACGAAGCCCGTCGCATCTCCGCGCGGAAACGAGGCAAGCAGGAAAAAATCGAAGCCCGCTTCCTTGGTCATGCGCTCAAGGCTGCGCTTGAACTCGATCTTGAGATCGCCCTGGCGCGTGGTGGTGGAAAGCGAAAAAGCGTTATCGTCTACGCAGTTACGCACTGCGCGTTCCCGTCTCGTCATCGATTTTTTCCTCAATCGCGACCTGCGGTCCGTTCCCGCTCCAGCAGGCCGTTGAAGGCGCCGGACAACAGCAAGAGCACAGCGAGGCTCCGCGTCGCAGTGGACGGAAGCTTTCGGCGTGATTCTATGACTGAATGCTGCGAGAAGAACGGAGACGAGGTCTAGCGCTCATTCGTAATGTTGCAGCGCTTATAAATCTTCCCGCGAAATATAGATATTATTTATTACGCATGGGAGCCATGCACCGGGCTCAAATTTACGTAAGGGAAGTTCGGCCGGAGGTGGGTAGCTCCGGCACTTAAAGTTGTTATCAAATTCTTACGACCGGTTTAGGCAATTTTTAAATGTGACGGGCTAGAGTGACGTTTGTGGTCTTGAGTTGTGTAGAGAGTCCCAATGACCGAAATGATACGACCCCGAGTAAAATATGTCATCGGCCCCGATGGCAGCCCGCTTACGATTGCGGATCTACCGCCGCCGAATACAAGGCGCTGGGTTATCCGCCGCAAGGCTGAGGTTGTCGCGGCTGTGCGCGGTGGCCTGTTGAGCTTGGAAGAAGCGTGTGAGCGTTACACGCTTACCGTAGAAGAGTTCCTGTCCTGGCAGTCGTCGATCAGCAGTCACGGCCTGGCCGGCCTGCGCACGACGCGTATCCAGCAGTACCGTCACTAATCGCCTTTTGGCGCCAAATTCATTTCGGGCCGGACGCATTCCCCGTCAAGGAATGCAGAAGGCCCGAAATTATTGTTGAGGCCGCATAACACCAGAGGCCCGGCTGCGTAAAAGCATCCGCCAGCCCTGTGGTCTTCGCCGCAGCAATGACGATCGCCACCAGAAGCACGTCCATCATTGACCACTTGGACAGGTAAGGCACGGCGTGACGATAAAACCAGCTGCCGGTTCCGCCACCGGCCGCTGTCGCCTCCACCGCCAGGCCGATCATCTTGCAAACCGGCAGAACGATCGAGACCAGGGCCACGATCGCCGCAAGCAGCATGTCGCCGCCGCTCCAGAGCGATGCAACGATCCCGATCAGCGACGGCGTCTCATCGAAAAAATAGAGTTTCTCGAAGCGGATCAGCGGCAGGACCAGCCCGAGCGCCAGAAAGAACGGCGCCGCGACCAGCAGCACGGGCTTCAGCAGCGCCAATTTCACCATCAAGCCTTCTCCGTTGAACACTGCGTCGCCCTCGCTCCGGCTTGTGAGCCCCTGCCCGGCATGCCACGTTCGGGCAACGCATCTCTTTCGGAGGACAATAGAATGGATATCCGCAACGAAGAAAATGCCTCGGGCGGCCGTTATGTCGTTGATGTCGAGGGGCATGAGGCCGAGATGACCTATTCCCGCACCTCGCCGAAGCTCATCATCATCGATCACACCGGCGTGCCGGACGCACTGCGCGGCAAAGGCGTCGGCCAGGCGCTGGCGCTGCACGCCGTCGAGGAAGCCCGCAAGGGCGGCTGGAAAATCTTCGCGCTTTGCCCGTTCTTCAAGGCACAGTCACAGCGCCACGACGAATGGCGCGACGTGGTGAACTGAGACCATTTGGCAAACGCCTGCCTACGGATTATCCTGTGGGTATCAAGAGGTGACAGATGGCACGCTTAACCGTATCGCTTTCCGATCAGCAGAGTGACTGGGTCGAAAGCCGCGTCAGCAAGGGCGACTATGCAAGCGCCGACGAGTACCTGCGCGACTTGATCCTGATGGACCGGACGCAGCAGGGCCAGGAGCTTTCGCTCGTCGAACTGGAAGAGATCATTGCCGCATCGCGGGTCAGCGGAACTGGCAAACGAACGGTTGATGAGATTTTCGCGGAGGCTGAAGCGCTCGTTGCTCGTCGCGCCGGTGCATCTTGAGCGGTTATGTCTTAACTGAACGCGCGGAACGCGACCTTCTTGCCATCTTTTTGAACAGCATAGAGCTCTTCGGAGCACCCCAAGCGAAGCGCTATCGGGACAGCGTTAAGAATTGTTTCGAGCTGATCGCTGAAAACCCGGATATGGGACGGCCCGCTAACAAGATTGGCCAAGGCGTTAGACGCCACGAGCACCAGAGCCACATCGTTCTCTACGACAAGGTTCCCGAGGGCGTTCGTATCCTTGCCCTCGTGCCATCGAGAAGCATTCGTCTGCTCAAACTCGGACCCTAAGAAAACACGAAAAGCCACGTATGACGGACCTTGCCCGTCATACGTGGCTTTTTCTTCGGCGATTCCCCAGGACGCCCAGGCGGCGTCCATCGCCAGACCGTTACGCCCGGGCGCGAATCGCGCCGTCGCGCTCCTCGAGGGCGGCTGCACGGGCATATTCTGCCTGCATCTCCTCGAGCGCCTGTTCCAGAGCCTCTTCCTGCATCTTCAACTCCTTGATGGAGACCTGAAGATTGTCGGCGCGCTGACGTGCGGCCTTGGCGAAGGTCGGGTAGGCGAAATGATTCGGGTCGGAAATGCCGGACTTCTTCTCTTCGACGACGATCTGGCTCTCCAGATCCTTCGTCATCCGTTCGAATTCAGACATCATCATCTGCAATTGCTGCAGCTGACGTCGTTTTTCGTTCACCTGAAATTCCTTCAGGCGAACTAGGCTCTCACGCGACTTCATACGCATTACTCCAGTGATGCGAGATCCCGGCTTTACTAAAACTGCCCCTTGCGCACCGCTTTGAGACGGTCTGCCCAAAAAATTTCCGTCGGTATTAACAAAAACCTACCGCTGGTAACCTTTCGTTTACGGGCATCGTTAATGATAGGTCCGATGATTTAAGGCTCGGTAAACATCACTACGCGATTTCCGAAACCTTTTCATTGCTGAGTCGAATGAATCGCTTAGCGGCCGTTCTTAATGTAAAAGTTAAGGAATCGGTCTTGCGAATTCTCGTTGGAAAACAGCGGAATGGACAAAATATTTAATAAATTCGTTACCTCTTGCCAGAGTGGAATAGAATTTGTTAACCATTTCGTGGCAGCTTCCAAATCACGCAGTGACATATTTCGGTATCGCGTAGGGGGCCAGACCACCTTTCGGCGGCGGTAAAGGGGATAATAATGCGGGTACTACTGATTGAAGACGACAGCGCGACCGCGCAGAGCATCGAACTGATGCTCAAGTCCGAAAGTTTTAACGTCTACACCACCGATCTCGGTGAAGAAGGCGTCGACCTCGGCAAACTGTATGATTACGACATCATCCTTCTCGATTTGAACCTTCCCGACATGTCCGGATATGAAGTGCTGCGCACTCTCCGCCTGTCCAAGGTCAAGACACCGATCCTCATCCTCTCGGGTATGGCCGGCATCGAAGACAAGGTCCGTGGTCTCGGCTTCGGCGCCGACGACTACATGACCAAGCCGTTCCACAAGGATGAGCTGGTCGCCCGCATCCACGCCATCGTCCGCCGTTCGAAGGGCCATGCCCAGTCGGTCATCATGACGGGCGAACTGATCGTCAACCTCGACGCCAAGACCGTCGAAGTCGGCGGCCAGCGCGTTCACCTGACGGGCAAGGAATACCAGATGCTGGAGCTGCTTTCGCTCCGCAAGGGCACGACGCTCACCAAGGAAATGTTCCTGAACCACCTTTACGGCGGCATGGACGAACCGGAATTGAAGATCATCGACGTCTTCATCTGCAAGCTGCGCAAGAAGCTTGCGAACGCTGCCGGCGGCGCCAACTACATCGAAACCGTCTGGGGCCGCGGCTACGTGCTGCGCGAGCCGGATGGTGCCGAATACGCCGAAAGCGCCTGATACCGCATTTCCCCTTTTGCCAAATTCAAAATCCCGCCTTCACGGCGGGATTTTTTCGTTTGCGATCTATCGTTTGGCCGCCCTCGCTAGGCGTCCTCTCTCATTCGAGGTCAGGTGGCCGGGCACTGGCAACGTCATTGGGCGCGCGCAAATCCCCGGGAGATGCCGGGCATAAGGTTTGAAACTGAAAATAGGTGGATTGTTACGCGGCGATCGCGCGGTTGCCGAAGACGGCGGTCAGGATCTTGCGGTCGAACGGCTTCAGCAGGAAGTCGGTCGCGCCTGCCCGCTTGCCGGCCATCAGCTTCTTCAGGTCGGCTTCGATAACGCAGTAATAAATCTTGACCTCTTTGCCACCATCCATGGCGCGGATGGTGGTGATCAGCTCTAGCGCACCTTCCATGCCGGAATCGACGATCAGGTAGTCGGGAAGTTCTATCTGGCAGGCAGACAGGGCTTCGGCGGCATTTGCCGCCTCGCCCACCAGGAAATCGAGCTCGGAAAGGATACGCTTGCCGACCTTGCGAACGACGTCCGAACTGTCGGTGATCATGAAACGCTGCATCACTGCTCCTTCGCCCCACTTCTGTCCCGGTGGCGCTTCCTCAGCCCGAAAGGATAGGTCGATTAGGCTAAGGAAGTGTTACCCGGAAAGAGACAATGCGCAGTCATGCAACCATAAGCTTAGGCCGCAACGGTTTCGGCTGTAAAAATAATCTCTTCGCCGGTTGCGCTGTGGCCGAGTTCCATGCCGCAATCGTCGGCCAGCAGAACGGTGTAATAGGGCTGGATCGAATGGGCATCGACCGCTTCCTCGATATTGCCCGAGGCAATCTCGACGAATTTAGGCGGCAGGCGCATCAGCTTGCCCTTGGCGACGATCTTGAATTTCGCGTCGAATTCCGGATTTTCGAGCGTCACTTCCAGCGAGCCGCCGCGCGGGATCGAGGAATAGGCGACCAAAAGCAGATTGAGCAGCAGCTTGACGCGGTTCTTGGCGACGATGGCGCGCGGACCGATCCAGGTGATCTCGGTCTTCTTTTCAGCCGCAGCGAAATCCTTGGCGGCGCGTTCTGCCTCGCCGGTGTCGATCGAGGCGCCGACGGAGCCTGAAGCACCGAAAGCGAGACGAGCGAACTTGAGACGCACAGAGGCATTCAGCGCGCTGGTGCGGATCAGATCCATGGCGTCGGCGTCGGCACCGCCCTCGTCGAGCAGCTCCAGACCGTTGTTGATTGCGCCGACAGGCGAGATGACGTCATGGCAGACGCGGCTGCAGAGTAGCGCGGCAAGATCCGGGCCGGTCAAAGTCAGATTGGGGTTCTTGGACATCATCGTCTCCTAATGGCGGTCAATTCATTCCGCCATATCTTGCCTGATCAAAATTGCACGAAGTTTGCGCCCGTACTCGGCGCCATAATGACACCATATTTGGTAAACCGATTGTTAAGGCGATCGGAGCAAAATGTATCAATTGCCGGAAACGGCTCATTGAACCGACCATGATGAACGGATGACACCATGCACCTTCAATCCCCAGGAAGATTTATGGGCTTCTGCCGGCTGCTTGTCGCGCTGACCATCTCTGCATTTATGCTCTCTTCGCAACAGGCTGCGGCCCAGCAGACCAATAGCAGCCAGTACACGGT
The DNA here is from genome assembly GCF_056394605.1 of Rhizobium sp. 10N427. Lineage (NCBI taxonomy): Bacteria > Pseudomonadati > Pseudomonadota > Alphaproteobacteria > Hyphomicrobiales > Rhizobiaceae > Rhizobium > Rhizobium sp. 10N427. The sequence goes on from NZ_JBFTID010000013.1 coordinate 63,598, forward strand.
CCAGGAAATCGTCGACGCCGGACACTCCTTCTTCGGCTCCACCAGCGGCGGTCTCGCCAAGGTCATCGAAGCTGCCTTCCAGAAATACGGCCTGCCGAACGGCTACATTCTCGGACAGGAAGGCTCCGGCGCCTTCATCGCCGGCCTCACCTATGGCGAAGGACAGCTGAACACCAAGAACGCAGGCGAGCATCCGCTCTACTGGCAGGGTCCGTCGCTCGGCATCGACTACGGTGGCCAGGGCTCGCGCGTCATGATGCTGGTCTATGACCTACCGTCTATCGACAGCATCTATGCCCGCTTCGGCGGCGTCAGCGGCCAGGCCTATGTCATCGCCGGCTTCGGCATGACGCTGCTCAAGAACAATAACGTTCTCGTCGTGCCGATCCGCACCGGCGTCGGCGCCCGTCTCGGCGTCAATGTCGGCTATCTCAAGATCACCCCCGGTCCGACGTGGAACCCCTTCTGATATGGAATGGACGGCGGGATTCTTCCCCGCCGTCACCCATCCGCCACTTGCCCCGCGCGCATTGCGTGCGTAATCATTGCTGCGACGCAAATCACTTTCTGGAAGCATTGACAGCGCCGTGATCGAATATGCTCTTCTGTTCGGGCTGGGTTTCCTGACTGCGGCCTTCCTGGTTTTCCTGGTGTCTCCTGCCATCCACCGGCGCGTCGTCTGGTACACGGAAAACCGGATGCGGGCGACGATGCCGCTCAGCCCACAGGAAGTGCGGGCGCAGAAGGATATGGTCCGCGCCCTCTACGCTGCCGACAATGCGCGCACGACGCAGGATCTTACCCGCGAGCGCGAAAAATCCCTCTCCCTGCAATTGCGGCATGACTCTTTGGCGCTCGACGGCGGCCGGTTGGCCGCCGAGATCAGCACCCTCCAGGGCCAGATCAGCGATCTCAACGTCGAAGCCGCCGAGCTGCGCTCGCATCTGCGCAAGGACGAGAACTATATCAGCCAGCTGAAGACCAGCCTGCATATCGCCGAGCAATCGAGCGCCCAGAAGGAAGGCGAGCTGGATGCGCTGCGCATCCGGCTGAACAAGCTTGCTGAACAGACAGACAATTTGAAGATCGACATGGCGGCACGCGAAACCGAGATCGAAAGCGTCAAATTCCGCGCCAATGCACTGCGCGACGAGCGCGACACGCTGCGCCAGGACGTTAACCTCCTGCAGAAGCGCGCCAAGGATGCCGAGCAGAAGCTGACCCAGCAGGAACACATGGTGATCCGCCTTGAAGACAAGGTGGCGCGCGAAACTGCTGCTGCGGCCGACAAGGACACGCTGCTTACCCGCCGCCAGCAGGAGCTCGCCAAGCTCAAGGAGCAGCTGAAAGGCACCAATTCCGAGCTGCGCAAGGCAGGCCGCGTCATCCGCGAGGCCGGCCTATCGGGTTCGCTGCTGAACGCGCTTCCCGATGCGGCACCAGCAACAGAGGAAGACGAAGGCATGGACCCGGCAGCCGCCGCAGCGCAGCTCGCCGAGGATGCGCGCGCCCGCAGCACCGACCTCTGTGATCGCATCCTGAAAGCGAGAACCGCCACTGGCAAAGACAGTGCGCTGCGTGAGGAAATCGCCTCGATCGCTGCCAAGGTCGTGGCGCTGACCGCGCTCAACGAGGGCGAGACATCTCCGGTTCGCAAGCTCCTGCCCGAAAATACCGGCAGCCTACAGGCCGAGCGGTTGAACCTCGCGGCCCGCACGGCAACCATTCTATCCGAACAGAAATAGGCTCAGAGCCTGCGGGCGGCCGACGCCATGGAAAACAGGGCGATCCCCGTTGCCGTCGCGACATTCAGGCTATCCAGCCCTTCGGATTGCGGGATCCGGGCACTGCGGAAGCGCGAGAGGATCGCCTCAGGCAACCCCTCCCCCTCGGTTCCGGCCACCAGCGCCATGCGCGGCGAAGCCGGGATATCGCGGATATCGACCTCGCCACGCGGCGACAGCGTCCAGATATCGAAGCCGCGCCCAGCAAGGCCGCCAAGCAGATCGAGTGCGGACCCGCTGCGTTCATAGGGAACGCTGAGCACAGAGCCGACCGAGACGCGCAACGCCTTGCGATAGAGCGGATCACAAGAGGTTTCGTCGAGGAAGATCGCGTCCGCCTTGAACGCTGCCGCATTGCGGAACATCGAGCCGGCATTGTCGTGATTGGAGATGCCGCATCCGGCAATAACCAGCGCCTGTTCCGGTAGCCGGTCGATCAGACTTGTCGCCGGCGCGAGCTTCCTGCCGAGCGCCAGCACGCCGCGATGTAGATGAAAGCCGACGATGCCATCAAGCGTGGCGGCATCGGCGATGTAGACGGGCACGTCGCTGGGAAACTCGGCCAGGATATCGTCCACGCCCGCCGCCCGGTTTGCGAGCAACAGGATCTTCTCGGCCGCGAACGTGCCGCGCCGGTGGGCCTGCGCCAGCATGCGCAGCACCACTGTTCCCTCGGCGATGAAACGGCCCTGACGCCCCGTCAGGTCACGCTCGCGGATCTCGCGAAACTCCGCGATCCTCAGATCGGCGGGATCATCGATCGTGACCGGAGCAGCCGCCATGGCTCAATTGCCGGCGATGGCGATATCGGCGACGGTATGGCCCGTCCTGGTATCGACGACGATCGCGCGGTGCTTGCCATCGCTACCCTGACCGTAGAACAGGATCTGGCTGCCCGAAAGCGAGGTCGACTGAACCGCGAAGCCAGCCGGCAGCGAAACCGTGCCGCTGACCGGCGAATCCGTCGGAACGCCGTTCGAAGCAACAGCAGGCGCGCCTGCCGGTGCAGGCCGCGTCACCTTGTAGACAACCGCGCCGAAGACCGCCATAAGGCTCACGAACATGATGGCGCCGGAAACGATCTGCAGGCGAACCATCTTGCGCCGGACGCTTTCCATTGCCGGGTCAAGGGGCTTGTCTTCCTGATCGTCTGGTTCGATTTGCGTCATTACGGTGTCCTATGAAAACGTCGGAGAAGAAGCGACTTGAGCGACCCCTTTAAACAAGCATCCGGCATTAGGAAAGTCCTGACGGCAGATGAGAGCGCAACGGGCCGCCTCGACGCATGGCTGACGGCCCAGCTTGGACCCGAGTTTTCGCGCAGCCGGGTGAAGGTGCTGATCAAGGAAGGCCAGCTTCTCGTCAACGGCGCCCTGGCGACCGATCCGCAAAAGAAGGTCCGCGCCGGCGATACCTACGAGATGCTGCTGCCCGAGCCGGAAGATCCGGAGCCCAAGGGCGAGAACATCCCGCTCGACATCCTCTACGAGGACGACGACGTCATCGTCATCTCCAAGCCATCGGGCCTCGTCGTCCATCCGGCCGCCGGCAACTGGACCGGCACGCTGGTCAACGCGCTGATCTATCACTGCGGCGACAGCCTTTCGGGCATCGGCGGCGTCAAGCGCCCGGGCATCGTCCACCGGCTCGACAAGGATACGACGGGCGTGATGATCGTTGCCAAGAACGATATCGCCCACCGCCATCTGTCGGCGCAGTTTGCCGACCACGGCCGGACCATGCCGCTGGAACGCGCCTATCAGGCGATCGTCTGGGGCCGTCCGCGCTCGCTGGCAGGCACGATCGACGCGCCGCTCGGCCGCGGCACCGGAGACCGCACCCGCCGCGAAGTAAAGCGCCCCGGCAATCAGGAAGCCGACGAGGCGATTACCCATTACGAAGTGCTCGAACGCTTCCAGGAGACGCCGGACGCCCTGTCGCTGGCTTCGCTGGTCGAGTGCCACCTGGAAACCGGCCGTACCCACCAGATCCGCGTCCACATGGCCCATATCGGCCATCCGCTGCTCGGCGACACCGTTTATGGCGCCGGCTTCAAGACCAAGGCAAACAAGCTTCCCGATGCCGTCCGCAAGGTGGTGAACGGCTTCACGCGTCAGGCGCTCCACGCCTATATGCTGCAGTTCGAGCACCCGCGCACTGGCGAAGTCATGCGCTTCGAAGTGCCGCTGCCGGACGACATGATCGAGCTCGTCGAGGCGCTGCGGGCAGCGGCGCCATAACGCCTTCGTGAATGCTCCGGTGGCCTTGAACCCCTGTTCGGCCATACTTATCTGTATATGGACTTAGTGCGGGCTCAGCTTTGAGCCGCACGTCCCGGTTTGCCTTTAACGACGCGGGGACGCGTTCCATCGGGAACCGGAATCTATATAGGAGGGTGCAATCATGGCCCGTAATAACCTGCCATCCATTACGGCCGGCGAAGCCGGTCTTAACCGTTACCTCGACGAAATCCGCAAGTTCCCGATGCTGGAGCCCCAGCAGGAATACATGCTCGCCAAGCGCTATGCCGAACATGGCGACCGCGACGCTGCGCACAAGCTCGTCACCAGCCACCTGCGTCTCGTCGCCAAGATCGCGATGGGCTACCGTGGCTATGGCCTGCCGATCGGCGAAGTCGTCTCCGAAGGTAACGTCGGCCTCATGCAGGCCGTGAAGAAGTTCGACCCGGAACGCGGCTTCCGCCTGGCAACCTATGCCATGTGGTGGATCAAGGCCTCGATCCAGGAATATATCCTGCGTTCGTGGTCGCTCGTGAAAATGGGCACGACCGCCAATCAGAAGCGCCTGTTCTTCAACCTGCGCCGCCTCAAGGGCCGCCTGCAGGCGATCGACGAAGGTGATCTGAAGCCGGAACACGTCTCCGAAATCGCCACTAAGCTGAAGGTGTCGGAAGAGGAAGTCGTATCCATGAACCGCCGCCTGTCCGGCGACGCATCGCTGAACGCCTCGATCAAGGCGTCCGAAGGCGATAGCGGCCAGTGGCAGGACTGGCTGGTCGATGATCACGACAGCCAGGAAGAAGTGCTGATCGAGCAGGACGAGCTCGACACCCGCCGCCGGATGCTCTCCAAGGCGATGTCGGTACTCAACGAACGCGAACGCCGCATCTTCGAAGCACGCCGCCTCGCCGAGGATCCGGTGACGCTGGAAGACCTGTCGTCAGAATTCGACATCAGCCGCGAACGCGTCCGCCAGATCGAGGTCCGCGCCTTCGAAAAGGTCCAGGACGCCGTCCGCAAGGAAGCGCTCGACATGGCCAAGGCCGTGCGCGTGGTGGAAGCCAGCGCGTAAGCGCCTGCAGTAGAACAACAATTGAAAAAGGCGGGCCAATGGCCCGCCTTTTTTGCAATGTGGAAGCGCTGGGCTTCACGATACCATGTCAGCAATGATCGCCGATGCTGGAAAGAAATTTGCGGAGTTGTTCCAGTTGTTCCGGCAATGCGGCCGCGCCTTCCTGCAGTGCTTGTTCAAGCGCCTCCCTGGACGGATAGACTTCGTGGAAGGTCAACAGGGTTTTCCCGCCCTGATCCTCGAAGGTCACGGTCGTGATCGCGCCCTCTTCGCCCTCGTCATTGGTCCAGACGATACGCTCGTTGGGCACGACCTCGAGATACTTACCGTAGAAGGCCATGGTATCCGAACCGCCAGTGCCGAATTCAAGCCGATATTTGCCGCCGGTCCGAACGTCCATGTCGCACGATACGAGCGAAACCCCGCCCGGCGCCGATTCCGGCACCCACCAGCGCTGAAACAGCTCCGGCTGGCTCCACGCCCTGTAGACCGTGCTCGGCGGCGCATTGAATGTTCGCGTAATGACGAGTTCGCGATCCCCTTTGCGCTGGACTGACGTGGGGTTCTGCGCGCCTGTACTCTCAAACTGCTCCTTCATCGCTTCCTCCCTGTTGTATTTCGTTGATGATTTCATCCAACGCGTCGAAACGGGCCTCGAAGAGCTTGCGGTGCGCCTCTATCCACTCCGCCTCCGCCTTGAGGCCGCGTTTTCCAAGCCTGCAGGTTCTCACCCTTCCAACCTTCTGTGTGACGACAAGCCCGGCCCTCTCAAGAACCTGGACGTGCTTCTTCATGCCAGTCAGCGTCATCTGAAAGGCATCAGCGAGACTGGTAATAGATGCGTCCCCATGACCGAGCAGATCGATGATCCCACGGCGTGTTGCATCGGAAAGCGCCGCGAACGAGAGATCAAGAGGAGGAGCTATATACTGAACCATATAGTTCAGTGTTGTAATCTGCTTAGACGAGAAGCGCAAGCGTTCCCCGCGATTCTGACTATTCGCTATGTCCCTTTCCAACGCGCGGATTCGACCGAGTTCGAAAATTCGACACTCGTAATCGTCCCGCCAACCGCGGTTCGTGGATAGAACTGGAGATGTTTCCCGCGCGTGAACGGCAGGCGGTCCCCGCAGGAACCGCCTCGTTTTGTGGCTACCAGCCAGATTTTACTGGCTGGTGCTGACGTCGCCGAGGGCGGTCCAGCTGCTGATCGCGGTGTTGAACGCGGCGCCGCCGGTCGAACCCTTCTGCATGGTGATCAGGGCACGGCGGCCGTTGCGGTAGGTGATCGGGATGTCGATCCAGTCGCGGGTGGCGAGCAGGTCGAGGTTCGACTTGCGGGCGTCCGGATAGTCGTTCAGGGCGATCATGTGGAAATCGTCGGTGATCTTGGCCGGAACGGCGATCAGCGCGTCGCCGCGGTCCTGCTCGGTCCGCTTCATCGAGATGCGCTGAACGCTGTCGATCTTACCGCCTTCAAAATTCGGCGGTACCGAGAAGACGATTTCGACCAGATGGCTGGCGGGCAGCGACGGGTCGGAATTGCGCTTGAAGGTCACGAGAGCCGAGAGATTGCGCTCGGGAACGGTGACGTTGCCCTGCACCGTCGCCTCATCCTTGCCGTTGGCGCCCTTCTCGTGCTGGACGCTCCAGACGACCGAACCCTGGATCGCCGTCGGCGAGCTCTGGCCAATACGCTCCTCATAGAGGAACATCTTTTCCGATGCGCCGACCGGTGTCTGCGTCTGCGCGGCAGCCGGGGCCGGCGCATCCGTTGCAGGTGGCTGCTGTGCATTGGCAGCGCCCGGCTGCGCCGCAGGCGTAGCCTGTGCCTGTACGGCCGGGGCGGCAGAAGCGACGCTCTGCTGCGCAACCGACTTGCCTTCGGCTGTCGGTGTCGTGGCGACCGTGGCGGGACCCGGATCCGTCTCGCTGCCGTCGGCCATCAGGCGCTGGTTGAACTTGTTGCTGACCGACGCGCCGTCATCCACGGCGGCAACCTGCTTGTTGCTTTCAGCCGGGGCTGCGGAGCTGTCGTTGGCCGCAGGAGCGGTGCCCGATGCCGGCGCGGTGGTGGGCGGCGTCGTGGTCGCTGCGGGTTTCGTCGTTTCGGCGGTCTTCGGCGCCGAGCTGATCAGGCCATTGACCATGGCGTTCAGCTCGTCGCGCTTCATCCACGCCGCGTAGCCGCCACCGCCAAGCACGGCGAGAGCAACGAGCGTACCGATGATCCTGCCGGAGCCGAAGCGGCGGCGCTTCGGCTCCATGCGGAAGTTCTTGTTCTGCAGCTTGGCAGCGACAATCTGGTCGATATCGGCAACCGGTGCCGTATCGTCGTCGTCATTGGCAACGCTGCCGCGGCGGCCGTAGCCGCGAAGCGATTCGGCTTCCTTCCACTCGCTGCCGGGCACATCGGGTGCCGGTTGCGCGGGCGCTGCCTTGTTGCCATGCACTTCGGAAAACAGATCGGAATCGTCGCCATGCGGTGCCGCTGCGGCCTTCTTGGGCGCATCGATCGGCGGCAGGTCGTCGAAGGCTGCCGCTTCCCATGAGAAGCCTTCGTGCGCCGGAGGCATCTTGGCGGGCTCCGGCACAGAGCTCAGACCCGACAGCGCCTCTTCGAAGGCGCGGGCGCCGGAATCGGCATTGGCCGCAGGCGCAAGGCTGGAGAAGTTGTGCAGTTCCTGATCGGCCCAGACCGTTTCTGCATCCTTCGGCGGCTCGGCGGGCGCCTCGGCAACGGGCTCGCTCCACACAGGTTCGAAACGCCCGGCGGCATCGCTCTGCAGCGGCTCTTCCTGCGTCTGCTCGACAAATTCCTGCGGCTTCTCGAACGAGGCGAAAGGCTCAACCAGGCGGTTGGCCGGATTATATTCGCTGGCGCGAAGCGGCTCGACGGCTTCCACCGGTTCCGGTTCGGCGTGATGTTCTTCGAAGACTGCGGTTTCGGCGGCAACGTGGTGTTCCGGCTCGACCGGCTCTTCGTGCTGCGGGGCGTGCCAGGTTTCAGCAGGCGCGTCCTCGGCAGGCTGCTGCCACGGCGCAGGCTCTTCTGCGTGCACTTCGGGTTCGGCGGCGGGTGCCGCTTCTTCATGATAGATGGGCTGCGGCTCTTCGTAGGCAGGCTCGGCGGCGGCAGGCTCTTGGTGGGCGACAGGCTCCTCGTAGGCGGAATGCTCTTCCGGAGCGGCGTCTTCAACCGGCTCGGCCCCAGCATGCACTGGCTCTTCGACCGGCGCTTCCGCTGCCGGCTCTTCGTAGACGGGCTCGGGGATGGCCTCGGCAGCGGCTATAGGCTCAAGCGCTACGGCGTTGTCGTCCGGCAGCGCCTCGGCATGCTCGGCCTCGACTTCACGAATGGCGGCATCCAGCTTTTCAAGCTGCCGTTGCAACATCGCTTCCGGCGGACGCGGCTTCATGTTTTCGAGCTGCCGCTGCACTGCGCCGCGGGCCCGCTCGTAAACCTTCACCCGCATCTCGGGCGTATTTTCGGTCAGACCGTCAACGGCCCGCCGGATGACTGCAATAAAATCCGCCATTCGTACTTTCTCAAAAGGCCCGGCTTAACGCACGGGCCAAATCGCAATGACCCGCGACATTAATCCTCAAAGGGATCGGTCACAAGTATGGTGTCATCTCGCTCAGGGCTTGTGGACAACAAGGCGACCGGTGCGCCGATCAGCTCCTCGACCTGGCGTACATACTTGATCGCCTGCGCCGGAAGATCGGCCCAGCTGCGGGCACCGACAGTCGATTCCTTCCATCCCTCGAGCGTGATGTAGACGGGCTCGACACGGGCCTGCGCGGCCTGGCTTGCCGGAAGATAATCGATCTCCTTCCCGTCGAGCTTGTAGGCAACGCAGATCTTCAGTTCATCCAAGCCATCGAGGACGTCGAGCTTGGTCAGCGCGATGCCGGTGATGCCGGAGGTCTTCACCGTCTGGCGCACCAGAACCGAATCGAACCAGCCGCAGCGGCGCGGACGGCCGGTGTTGACGCCGACTTCGCGGCCGACGGTCGACAGGTGCTTGCCGATCTCATCGTTCAGCTCGCACGGGAACGGACCTTCGCCGACGCGGGTCGTGTAGGCCTTGGTGATGCCGAGGACATAGCCGATCGCCGTCGGGCCGAGGCCGGAGCCTGCAGCCGCCTGACCGGCAACGGTGTTCGACGAGGTCACGAACGGATACGTGCCGTGGTCGTTGTCGAGCAGCGCACCCTGGGCGCCTTCGAACAGGATGCGGGCACCGGCCTTGCGCTGGTCGTCGAGAATGCGCCAGACCTGATCGACATAGGGCAGAACCTGAGCGGCAACGTCGTTCAGTTCCTTCTCCAGCGATTCCACCGAAATTTCCGGCAGGCCGAGGCCACGGCGCAGGGCGTTGTGATGGGTCAGGAGACGGTCGATCTTGGCCGGCAGCGTTTCCGGATCGGCAAGATCGATGGCGCGGATGGCGCGGCGGCCGACCTTGTCTTCATAGGCCGGGCCGATGCCGCGGCGGGTGGTACCGATCTTGGTGCCGCTGTTGGAGGCGGCGTCTTCACGGAAACCGTCGAGATCGCGGTGCAGCGACAGGATCAGCGGCGCGTTGTCGGCGATGCGCAGCACTTCAGGGGTGACATTGACGCCCTGGGCGCGCAGCTTCTCGACTTCGGCGACGAAGTGATGCGGATCGACAACGACACCGTTGCCGATGACGCTGAGCTTGCCACGAACGAGGCCGGACGGCAGCAGCGCCAGCTTGTAGCTGACGCCGTCGATGACCAGCGTATGACCTGCATTATGGCCGCCCTGATAGCGAACGATGACGTCCGCACGTTCCGAAAGCCAATCGACAATCTTGCCCTTGCCTTCGTCACCCCATTGGGAACCGACCACGACTACGTTCGTCATCCAACTCTTCCTGTTACCGGCGGATTATCCGCGCCCTGCTCAAACCCGCGCATCTATAAAGGTTTGTTTTTTGGAAAGCGACCCTGTTATCGCGGTGAAATGGGCTTTTTGCGTGACAAAACAGCCCGCCGCGGGCTATTGCCGGAGCCACGCCCCGCCTCCTGTCCGGCCAATCACCGATACGGAAAGAATCATCGTGCAGATCACGGCCTATATTTGCCTCGTCATCGCAACGCTGTGCTGGGGCGGCAATGCGGTGGCCGGCAAGCTGGCGCTTGGCCATATCAGCCCTATGATGCTGACCCTGCTGCGCTGGACGCTGGCAACGGCATTGATCGCCGCGATCTCCCTGCCCTACCTCAAGCGCGACTGGCCGCTGGTGCGCAAGAACCTGCCGCTGCTCTTCTTCTACGGCATCATCGGCTACACGACCTTCAACGCCATGCTCTATTCCGCCGTGCAGTATACGACGGCGATTAACGTGGCGATCGAGCAGGCAGGCATCCCGATGCTGATCTTCCTGCTGAACTTCGTCTTCTTCCGCACCAGCGTCTCGTTGGCGCAATTCGCTGGCTTCGGCATGACGCTGGTCGGCGTCGCACTGACGGCGGCCCACGGCGATTTCGCCACGCTGCTGCAGCTCAGCCTCAACCGCGGCGACGCGCTAATGCTGATCGCCGTCGTCGCCTATTCCGTCTATACGATCTTTCTGCGCTGGAAACCGCCCGTCGACTGGCGCACGCTGATGGCGATCCCGGCACTTGCTGCCGCACTGAGCTCGATCCCGTTGCTGATCTGGGAAGGCTCGAAAGGCAATATCCAGGTGCCCGATGCCAACGGCTGGGTGATCGCCTTCTACACGGCGATCTTCGCGTCGCTACTGGCGCAGATCCTCTACATCAAGGGTGTCGAAACGATCGGCGCCAATCGCGCCGGGCTGTTCATCAATCTGGTGCCGGTTTTCGGCACTCTGCTGTCAGTTCTGCTTCTCGGAGAAGAGCTGCAGGTCTTCCACATGATTGCACTGGCGCTGACGCTCGGCGGGATCGCCATCGCCGAGAAGGGACGCCCAAAGGCATCCGCTCCCACGACGCCAGCCTCGCCGGTCGACTAACCGAGTTCCAGCGTCGTCACGCCGTAGACGTTCTTCAGCGGGATCACCGGCGCCTGGCCGCGATACATGCGCATCGTCTCCATTACCGGCTTAAGCCCGATCGCCTCGGCGAGCGCGATAGCCTCCGCGTTATCGGCCGGCACGTCGATGAAGATCCGGGCGCCGTTCGCCTCGGTGACGAGCTGCGCAATGAGCGCCGCCGCCGTGTCGGCATCGGCGGCAAATAGCGGGCCGATCTTGTAGCCCTCGTAACAGCGGCGGATCGTGCCATAGCCGCGGATCTTGCCGCTCTTGCGCACGACGGCACTCTTGCGGCCCTTGCGGCTGGTGCACCAGGCGCTGATGAACTCGGGACGCGATGCGGGGAAGATCGAGGAGTCGTAGCGGGCGATGCCATCTGTCTTGTCGGAAACCGCTTGTGCGAGCTGCGGCGATTGCGGTGCAGGCTTGGCTATGCCGCCGAAGCGGATCGTCTTGTAGGCAGGCTCGAAACCCGCCTTGCGGTAACTCGGCTGCTGCGCCTCGACGCCATCGAGGCCGATGGTGCGGCCTTCGGCCGACGCCATACCGGCATTCCAGATCGCCTTGCCATAGCCTTTGCCACGGAAATCCGGGTGAACGATATAGAGGCCGAGAAAGGCGAAACTGTCGCCATATTTGACGACCGAGATCGAGCCGACAGGCACTTCGCCTATGGCGCCGACAAAGAAGCCGGACGGATCGGCGTCATGAAATGCAAGGGAATCGTCGAGGCCGGGATTCCAGCCTTCCTGCCGGGCCCACTCGAGTACAAGCTCCAACTCGCCCGGCCGCATGGGACGAACCGCAAACTCCGAATTCATGCAACTTCCCTAACCAACTCTGCCGCAAGCCCGCAAAGCGCATATGAAGAAAAGCTAAAGAATAGCTTTCCAAGCATCCCCGCCCATACGAAGAAACATGTTCATGACTGAAACGATCAAACATCGATCGCCGTAAGGCCCGGCGCGAAAAACTTCGTGCCGCAATGATCATGAAACAACAAAGCTACAATCTCAAGAAAATTACTTAACAAATCGCCAGCATCGCGAAGCCGTGGAAGAAGATTCCGGCGGCTCCACGCGTGCTATTCTCGCTGTTCCGGCAGTGCTGGAAGAATGCGGGCGGCAGTCTTAGGCGATCCGTTACTTGATCAGCAAATCTTTCACCCGGCGGGCGAAAGCATCGCCGAGAAACGGCTTGGTCATCACATGCATGCCGTGATCGAGATGGCCGTGGTTCAGAACCGCATTCTCGGCATAGCCGGTAACGAACAGGACACGGAGATCGGGCCGTGTCGCCCTGATCGCATCGGCCAGCTGCCGCCCGTTCATCCCGCCGGGCAGTCCGACATCGGTCACCAGGAGATCGATCGGCTGGCCGGAATTCATGATCCGCATCGCGCTCATGCCGTCATCGGCCTCCAGCACGTGATAACCGAGCTCCTCTAGGATCTCGACCGCCACCATACGCACCAGCGGCTCGTCATCGACGACGAGGATCGTCTCGTGGCCCGAAGCGCGCGGCGTCACCGTCGGGCTCGACATGTCGTCAGCCGTTTCCGCATCGCCGAGATGGCGCGGCAGATAGATGCAGATCATCGTGCCCTTGCCGAGCTCCGAATAGATGCGCGCCGTCCCGCCGGACTGGCCGGCAAAGCCATGCACCATCGACAGGCCGAGACCGGTGCCCTGCCCTGTGGGCTTGGTGGTAAAGAACGGATCGAACGCCCGCTCCACGACATCCGGCGTCATGCCGGTGCCGGTATCGCTGACGCATAGCGACACATATTGCCCGGACGACAGCCCTCGCTGTCGCGAAGCCCGCTCGTCGAACCATCGGTTGCCGGTCTCGATCGTCAGCTTTCCGCCATCGGGCATCGCATCCCTGGCGTTGAGGCAGAGGTTCAGCAGGGCGTTTTCGAGCTGTCCGATATCGACGAACGTGGTCCACAGACCGCCCGCCAGCGCCGTCTCCACCTCGATGGTCGGCCCGACGCTGCGGGTCACCAGGTCCTGCATGCCAGACACCAGACGATTGAGCGTTGCCGGTTTCGGATCGAGCGTCTGCCGCCGCGAAAACGCCAGCAGACGCTGCGTCAGGCCCGCCGCGCGTTTGACCGCGCCCTGTGCGCCGGTGACGTAGCGGTCGAGTTCGCTGATGCGGCCCTGCGCCAGGCGCGTCTGCATCAGCTCCATGGAGCCGGAGATACCGGCCAGCAGGTTGTTGAAATCATGCGCCAGACCGCCGGTCAGCTGACCGACAGCTTCCATCTTCTGCGAATGGCGCAGCTGCTCCTCGGCATGCATCAGTTCCGCCGTCCGCTCGGCGACACGCTGCTCCAGCGTATCGTTGAGCGAACGAAGTGCCGACGTGGCGCGGTCGCGTTCGGCCTCGACGGCGCGGCGCGTTTCGATGTCGAGGAGCACTCCGGGAAAGCTGAGCGGCGTGCCATCGGCGGCAAGCTCGACCCGTCCATTGGCTTCCAGCCAGTAATATTGCCCGTCGGCGCGGCGCGTCCGGTATTGATGCGCATAGGGACCGCCGCGTCTTAGGGCTTCGCCCATGGCCTGCGAAAGCGAGGCCTTGTCGTCGGGATGAACGGTTTCGATCACCTGATCGAGGCTGAGTCCGATCCGGCCAAGCGCCGGATCGAGACCGAATGCCCGCGCAAAGGCCTCATCCACCGTGAACCGGTTTGACGGCACGTCCCAAAACCACGTGCCTATGATGGCGCCGGCCGCCAGCGCCAGCTGAACGCGCTGCACATTCTCACGCGCGGTCGCCTCGCTGTCACGCAATGCATTTTCCGCCTGCCTGCGCGCGGTGATATCCCGAAACAGCACCGAGACCTGCCGCAGGCTTGCCGGCTCGACGCGCGAGGCCGAGACTTCGATATAGCGGTCGACGGCAACGAAATGCTGCTCGAAGCGGATCGCCCGGCCACTTTCCAGCACGCCGCCATAGAGCGTCAGCCACTGGTCTGGCGCATTCGGTTCGATGTCGCGCAGCGTCTTGCCGATGATGTCGGAGATCCCGGTATGCCGCCCATAGCCGGAATTGGCCTCGATATGCACATAGTCGCTCAAGGGGCCATGTGGACCGTCGATGAATTCGATGATGCAAAAGCCGTCGTCGATCGCCTCGAACAGTGCGCGATAGCGCGCCTCGCTGCGCATCTGCATCTCGTCGGCCGATTGCGGCACGTCACCGCGTCCCGGCTCGACGCCGCTGTGACTGCCTGCTCCGAGGGGTCTGTCTGGCTGCTGCGATCTCAGACGTCGTACTTCTTCTTCGAGCTGCTCCCGGGAGAGCGATGTTACGTCTGAACTCAAGGCGGCAACCTTTTCTGGATGATATCCGCTTGTACGGAGAGGGACAGATCTAGATCACCATCGGCCAACCGCAATGGTCCGAATGCCGTGCTGCGGGCATTTACTGCACATCGGCAGAATTTGCGGTATTTTATTGAGTATTCCGCTTTATCTTTACTGAGACGTGGCGGGCGGGAAGCGCTGGGGAAACGCCACACCAGAGTGATCGATTTGGCAACCGAGACCTCAAATCAGGACATGAAGAGCCCGCCGCTGCGCCGGAGGCGCGGCCTGGTGCTGTGGTCTATGCTGGCCGTCTCGCTCTCTCTGATCGGCGGCACCGTTCTGCTGTCGAACGACATGCGGCATCTGCGCGATCTTGCCGGGCGGCTGGGCTACCCGTTCACGCCACAAAAGACCGTGGCAGTCCTCCCGAAAAGCTCGCCTCCGCCACCCAGGCCAAGACCGGCACCCAATCCCGTCCTCGCCAGCATCGAGCGTGATCCGCGGCTGATGGATCCACCGCTTGCCGAACTCGCGGCCGCCTTCTTCAGGACATGGTGGACGACGGGCCCGGCGATCTGCGACGCCCTGCGGAAGGCAGGCATCGGCACGACGCCGTGGCGGGCTGCCGGCATGAGCAGCACCACATTCGAATGCACCTTCCAGCAGGTCTACAAGCAGGATGCCGAACGCCCGCTGAGCTCGGTCTTCGTGATTATCCGCGGCGACCGCGACGGAGCGATCTTCAACATGCGCGCCAAGCTCGTCGGTCCGGAGACCGACAGCGCCGGAAAGCTCGATCCGGCGGCGATGCGAATTTTCGAGACCATGCTCGCCCAGCCGCACTGGCAGGACTTCTCCGCCACGCTCGCAGCGATCCGCGAATTGAAAGACGTGAAGGAAGAAAGCTTCGGGACCAGCGTCAGCTTCACCCGCGAAACCACCAGCGACAATAGCTTCAACTTCATCATCGCAATGAAGGCGACGCCCGGACCGCAGGTCCGCACCAGAGCCTATTTCTCCGGCGAACGCTGGCTTGAGTTGCCCGAGCAGCCGCCTTCGGAAAAGCGGCCGCCCTATTTTCGTTAGAGGCTTAGAAGTAAGGCTCGAAGAACGTCCTGATGGCATCGATCTCGTTCGGACGGATGTCATGCCCGCCCGTGTGCCACTCCGTCGTGACCTTTGCCTTTTCCTGTTCGAAATAGGCAGCAAGCGCCTCGGTCTGTGGCACCGGGCAGATCGGATCGCGCTGGCCCGCAGTGATCAGCATGCGCCGTCCGGCAAGTTCCGGATTAGACTTCGGCTGGAACGGGATCAGCGGATGCAGCAGCGCGGCAGCATCGAAGATGCCTTTCTCGATCAGCACATTGGCGAGAATGTTCGCACCATTGGAAAAGCCCAGTCCGAGAATGTGTGACGCGCCGTGACCGGCCGCGAGATCCCTGACATAGGCGGCCATTTTTTCGGTTGCCCGGGTGAGGTCGTCCATATCGTAGACGCCCTCGCCGGTGCGCTTGAAGAAACGCGCCGCACCATGTTCGGAAACATCGCCCCGCGGCGAAACGATTGTTGCTTCCGGCAGCAGACGCCGACCGAACTCGAAGAACTGCGTCTCGTCGCCCCCCGTGCCGTGCAGCACGAAGAGAATAGGCTTTCCGGGTGCACCGGCATGCAGCCGGTGCACATATGAATTATCAGCCATGGCTGTTCTCCTTAGGCTTCGAGCGGCGGCAGATGCTGCTCGATCAACTGGCGCATATGCGCATGCTGCTGCGGCAGCTTCAGCGCCTCGCCGAGATGAGCCGTATCTTCGTCACGGTCGAAGCCCGGTTCGTTGGTGGCGATCTCGAACAGCACGCCACCCGGCGTGCGGAAATAGATTGCCCAGAAGTAATCGCGGTCGATGACCGGCGTCACCTGGTAACCGGTATCCATCAGCGCCTTGCGCACTTCGAGCTGCGTCTCGCGGTTTTCGACGGCGAAGGCGACGTGGTGGACGGAACCGGCACCCGGAAGCGCACGGTTGATGCTCGGCATCGTTTCGAGATCGATCAGATGCGCACCATTGCCGCCGGGCAGGATAAGACGCTTGACGCCGTCCTTCTCGTCTTGGACCTGATAACCCATGAACTTCAGAAGTTCGGACGTCGCGCCGTCATCGCGCAGCCGCATGGCAACCGAGTGGAAACCGCGGATCGCATGATCCTCGGAGATACCGCCGTTCGTCCACGGCTTACGCGCATCGTCCTTGACTTCGACGAGCGCGAAGCCGTCACCGTCAAGACCGGCAAAATTCAGGCGCTTCTCGCCGAAGCTTTCCTCTGCCTTCAGGCCGCCGGCATCGAGCTTCGACAGCCGGTCGCTCCAGAAGCCGATCGAGCCTTCGGGAACCGAGTAGACGGTGGTGCCGACTTCGCCGGTGCCCGGACGGCCCTGCGCCATCTTCGGGAACGGGAAGTAGGTCATGATCGTACCCGGCGCACCGGTCTCGTCACCATAATAGAGGTGATAGACGTCGGGAGCGTCGAAGTTCACGGTCTTCTTGACCCGGCGCAGGCCGAGCGCGTGGGTGAAGAACTGATTGTTGGTCCGGGCATCCTCAGCCATCGATGTGACGTGGTGCAGCCCCTTGATCTGGTTCAACATGGAAAACCCCTTTCTTGCCCGCATCGGCGGGCTTTCGATGGGTGATAGATGATCCCTCGGCGGCTTTTGGAATAGCCCCGCAAGCTGACACGCATTGTCTCTTTTTATTGAACGATGAGAGAATGTCGTTCAGAAAGCGCTAGTTAACCTGTGGGTTCGCAGGCAGCTGCCAATCGATCGCCGCACGGCCATGAGACTGCAGATAGGCATTCGCCTTGGAAAACGGCTTGCTGCCGAAAAAGCCATTATGCGCCGAGAGCGGCGAAGGATGTGGCGCCTTCAGCACCAGATGGCGCGCGCTATCGACGAACGCCGCCTTGCGCTGCGCATAGGATCCCCAGAGGATGAAGACCACATGCTCGCATTCCTCGTTGACCTTGCGGATCACGGCATCGGTGAATTTCTCCCAGCCCTGTCCCTGATGCGAGGCAGCCTGCGCCTCCTCGACGGTCAGTACACTGTTTAAGAGCAGCACGCCCTGCTTCGCCCAATGCTCCAGGAAGCCATGCCGGGCGCGCTCGATACCGAGATCGGTCTCCATCTCCTTGTAGATATTGACCAGCGACGGCGGGATGCGCACGCCGGGACGCACGCTGAAGCACAGCCCGTGCGCCTGTCCGAGGCCGTGATACGGATCCTGGCCGAGGATGACGACCTTCACATCGGATAGCGGCGTCAGATCGAGGGCGCGAAAATACTCCGATCCCTTGGGGAAAATATGCTTTCCCGCCTGCTTCTGCGCCTGCAGAAACGCCTTCAGCTGCTGCATGTACGGGCTTGAAAACTCCGGGGCCAGCGCGGCCTTCCAGCTGTCTTCCAATGCGATTGTCTGTTCGGTCATTTGCGCTCCCGTTCGCTGAGAACGAGCACCTGATGTGGCTCGAAAAGGGAATTGCGAAGTAATTTAGTGATCGCTGCGGATCAAAATTTACGAAGTGACAGTAGTGTGTTGATAATGGCCGACGGATTCAAGCGCTGGCAGGGCTTATTCAGAATGAAATTTGGGACTAGTGGACTGCGCGGGCTCTCCGCCGATCTAAAAGGCAGGGCTTCCGCGCTCTATGCGGCCGCCTTCGGCCAGTATCTCCTGGAAAGCGGACAGGTAAAGCCGGGTGACCTCATCCTGCTCGGCCGTGACTTTCGCGATTCCAGCCCGGAAATTGCTGATAACTGCACAGCAGCGCTGGCTTCGCTCGGATTCGCGGTCGCCGATTGCGGCACCGTGCCCACCCCGGCGCTGGCGCTCTACGGCCTCAAGCTCAGCGCCGCCAGCCTGATGATCACGGGCTCGCATATCCCCGCAGATCGCAACGGCATCAAGTTCTACCGGCCGGATGGCGAAATCGACAAGGCCGACGAGACGGCGATCTCCGCTGCCGCAGCCAAGCTCGACGCCACGTTTGTGATGCCCGCGAAAACAGGCACTGCATCAGATCATGCGGCGGCGTGCGCCGAAGGCTTTTTCAAGCGCAACGCGGCTATCCTCCCGGCAAAGGCGCTTTCCGGCCAGCGCATCGGCGTCTACCAGCACAGCACCGTCGCGCGCGACATGCTGGTTGATCTGCTGGCGCTCTATGGCGCCGAGACGATAGCGCTCGGCCGTTCGCAAACTTTCATTCCCGTCGATACCGAAGCCGTCTCGCCTGAAACGATCGAGCTGTTGAAGGGCTGGGCTGCCGAGCACCGGCTGGACGCAATCGTCTCCGCCGATGGCGATGGCGACCGGCCGCTGGTGACCGACGAAACCGGGACGCCGCTGCGCGGTGATCTCCTCGGCCTGATCGCCGCGAAGTTCCTGAAAGCCGCCGTGGTCGTCACTCCGGTGACCTCGAATTCCGGCATCGAGACGGCGGGCGATTTTGCTGTTACCCGCACCAAGGTCGGCTCGCCCTTCGTCATCTCGAGCATGCAGGAGGCGGTTTCGGCCGGCAAGGCGCGCGTCATCGGCTTCGAAGCCAATGGCGGCACGCTGACGGCGTCGGAATTTGCGATCAACGGAACGGTGCTGGCGCCGCTGCCGACACGCGATTGCTTCCTGCCGATGCTGGCCGTGCTTTCGCTTTCGGCAAAGGACGGCAAACTGCTGTCCAAGATTGCCTCGTCCTTTGCCCTTCCCGTCGCTGCTGCCGACAGGCTGGAGAATTTTCCAGTCGAGACCAGCGCCAGGCTGATGGCTTATCTTCGCCAATCGCCTGACAACCTCGCCGAATTCCTGACGCCGATCGGCGAACCGGCGAAGGTGAGCGATATCGATGGCCTGCGGGTAACGCTTAAGGATGAAGCCGTCATCCACTTTCGGCCTTCCGGTAACGCACCGGAAATGCGCTGTTATGTAGAAGCGAAAGATGAAGCTGCGGCAGCTGCGCTGCTGGATGCCGGCCTGAACCGGATCCGGCAATGGGCGAACGCCAACTGAACCAAGACTTACGACCGCGAGGAAACATAGAAATGACGCAGAAGATCGTTCCCGTGATCATGGCCGGCGGCAAGGGCACGCGCCTCTGGCCGCTGTCGCGCGCATCGGCGCCGAAGCAGTTCATCCAGTTTATCGGCGACCGGACGCTGTTCCAGGAAACGCTCGCCCGCGTCTCCGATCCCGCCCTCTATGAGGCTCCTGTTGTCCTCACCAATGAGGAGTTCCGCTTCCTCGTTGCCGAGCAGGCCCGCGAGCTCGGCCATGAACTGAAGGCGATCCTGCTTGAGCCGTCGGCCCGCAACACCGCGCCCGCCGTTGCCGCCGCCGCCGTGCTGATCGCCGATCTCTTCGGCAAGGACGCGCTGATGCATGTCCTCGGCTCCGACTACGAGATCGTCGCCGACCAGAGCTATTTCGATAGCGTGCGTGCCGCCGAAGCGACCGCCGCCAAGGGCAAGCTCGTCACCTTCGGCATCGAACCGTCCGAGGCCGCAACCGGCTACGGCTATATCGAAGGCGGCGAGACGCTTCCGACCGGCGCACTGACCGTCAAGCGCTTCATCGAAAAGCCGCCGCTTGCCAAGGCCGAGGAGATGCTGGCCGCGGGCGGCTTCTACTGGAACTCCGGCATGTTCATGTTCCAGGTGTCCGCGCTTCTGGCAGAAATGCGGGAACACGCGCCGGAGGCATCGCAGGCTGCCGAAGAAGCGGTTTCCAAATCCGTCCGCGACCTCGACTTCATTCGTCTGGATGCCAAGTCCTTCGCCAAGGCGCCGAATATCTCCATCGACTACGCGATCATGGAAAAAACGGCCAATGCCGCCGTCGTCCCTTCGCCCTTCAAGTGGTCGGATCTCGGCAGCTGGGACAGCGTGTGGAAGTCAGGCAATCGTGACGAGCATGGCAATGTGGCCACCGCCAACACGACGTTGATGAACAGCCGGAACTCACTGGTCATGAGTCACGGCGTCCACCTCGCAGTCCAGGGCATGGACGACATCGCTGTCATCGCCAGCGAAGACGCCGTCTATGTCGGCCGCCTGCAGGACAGCCAGAGCGTCGGCGATATCGTCAAGACGCTGGCCGCACGGCCGAAGACGGTGAAGCTCACCGAAACGCACCCGACTTCCTACCGTCCGTGGGGTGGTTACACCTCGATCTTCAATGGCGACCGCTTCCAGGTGAAGCGCATCTTCGTCACGCCGGGCAAGAAACTGTCTCTGCAGAAGCACCATCACCGCTCAGAGCACTGGATCGTCGTCAAGGGCACGGCGGAAGTGACGATTGGAGAGAATGTGCAGATGCTGCGTGAAAACGAGTCGGTCTATATCCCGCTCGGCGAAGTCCACCGCCTCGCCAACCCGGGCAAGATCATGCTGGAGCTCATCGAGGTGCAGACCGGTTCCTATCTCGGCGAAGACGACATCATTCGCCTCGTCGACGAGTTCGGCCGCAACTGACCACAGCACTTGTCTTGAACTTATGACTTTCGCTCTGTAACACGGTCGCGTTCTGCCAGTGGCGGACGCGATCGTTTTTCATGATGGAAGTCATCCCATGCGTATTGTTATGATCGGTTCTGGTTATGTCGGCCTGGTGTCCGGCGCCTGCCTTGCGGATTTCGGCCACCACATCACCTGCGTGGACAAGTCCGAAGCCAAGATCGATGCCCTGGAGCGCGGCGAAGTGCCGATCTTCGAGCCAGGCCTCGACGCGATCATCGAGCATAACCGGGCGGCCGGCCGCCTCGACTTCTCCAAAGATCTGGCGGCGCCCGTCGCTGCTGCCGACGTCGTCTTCATCGCTGTCGGCACCCCATCGCGCCGTGGCGACGGTCATGCCGATCTGAGCTACGTCTATGCCGCAGCCCGCGAGATCGCCGCTGCCGTCACTGGCTTCACCGTCATCGTCACCAAGTCCACCGTGCCGGTCGGCACCGGCGACGAGATCGAGCGCATCTTCCGCGAAGAATTCCCGGGCAAGGACATCGCCGTCGTCTCCAATCCGGAATTCCTGCGCGAGGGTGCAGCGATCACCGACTTCAAGCGCCCTGACCGCATCGTCATCGGCACCGAAGAGCCGCGCGCCGTGGAAGTCATGCGCGAAGTCTATCGCCCGCTCTATCTCAACGAAGCGCCGCTCTATTTCTGCGAACGCCGCACCTCCGAGCTGATCAAATATGCCGCCAACGCCTTCCTGGCGATGAAGATCACCTTCATCAACGAGATCGCCGACCTCTGCGAGCAGATCGGCGCCGACGTACAGAAGGTCGCAAAAGGCATCGGCATGGACAAGCGCATCGGCGACAAGTTCCTGCATGCAGGCCCCGGCTATGGCGGCTCATGCTTCCCGAAGGATACGCTGGCCCTCGTCAAGACCGCCCAGGACTATGACAGCCCGATGCGGCTGATCGAGACGACGGTGGCCATCAACGACAACCGCAAGCGCGCCATGGGCCGCAAAGTCATCGCCGCCTGCGACGGCAGCGTGCGCGGCAAGAAGATCGCCGTCCTCGGCCTGACCTTCAAGCCGAATACCGACGACATGCGCGACGCCCCGTCTATCACCATCATCCAGGCGCTGCTCGATGGCGGCGCTGAGGTTCACGCCTATGATCCAGAAGGCATGGACGACGCCAGGGAATTGCTGGGCGCCGTCACCTATGGCAAGGATCCCTACGAGATCGCCGAGGGTGCCGACGCGATCGTCATCGTCACCGAATGGGATGAGTTCCGCGCCCTCGATTTCAAGCGCCTGAAGACCACGGTCAAGACGCCGACGATCGTCGACCTGCGCAACATCTATCCCGCCGCCGAAGTCAGTAGACATGGTTTCAGCTACTTCGCCGTCGGCAAGAAAAGCGAGAAGCAGTAAGAGGATGCATTATTTCATAACAGGCACGGCCGGTTTCATCGGATTCCACCTGGCGCGGCGCCTGTTGCAGGATGGTCACCGGGTGACCGGCTTTGACGGCCTGACGCCCTATTACAACGTCAAGCTCAAGCATATGCGCCACGCAGCGCTGGCGCAGTTTCCGTCCTTCACGCCTGCTATTGCCATGCTCGAAGACCGCGAGAAGCTGGAGGCGGCCATCGCTGAGGCACAGCCCGACGTGCTGATCCATCTCGCCGCGCAGGCGGGCGTTCGCTACAGCATCGAGAACCCGCGTTCCTACATTAGTTCGAACGTCGATGGCTCCTGGAACATTCTGGAATTTGCCGAACGGTATAAGGTCAAGCACCTGATGCTCGCCTCGACCTCGTCGATCTATGGCTCCAACCCGGACGTCCCCTTCCGCGAGACCGATCGCGCCGACGAGCCGCTGACCATCTATGCCGCGACCAAGAAGTCGATGGAGCTGATGGCGCACAGCTATTCGCATCTCTACAAGCTGCCCATCACCGCCTTCCGCTTCTTCACCGTCTACGGCCCTTGGGGCCGGCCGGATATGGCGCTCTTCAAATTCGTCAAGAACATGCTTGAAGATCAGCCGATCGAGATCTACGGCGAAGGCAAGATGAGCCGCGATTTCACCTATATCGACGATCTGGTGGAATCGATCGTCCGCCTTTCGGCCGTCATTCCCTCCGAGGAAAATCGTGTCGCCGGTGACAAGGTCGAGACGCTCTCGCACCAGGCGCCCTTCCGCGTCGTCAATATCGGCGGCGGCCAGCCCGTCAGCCTGATGGATTTTGTCGAGACCGTCGAACGCGCACTCGGGCAGTCCGCCAAGCGCACCATGCTGCCGATGCAGAAGGGTGATGTGCCCCGCACCTTCGCCAGCCCCGACCTGCTTCTGGCACTGACCGGCTACAAGCCGGAGACGACGCTGGATGAGGGCGTGAAGGCATTCATCGAGTGGTATCTCGAAGCGCGAGCCGACATGGAAATCCCTGCCTAGTTATCGTCCGCCGACGCCTGGCGTCGCGTGGTTCAGGGCACGCGGCGCGATCAGTCTGGCGATATCGGCCGCGGGCGCCGGATAGCCGAGCGCATAGCCCTGCAGCGTGTCGCAGCCGATCGCCGTCAGCACTTCGGCATGGCCCTCGGTCTCGACGCCCTCGGCAATCACTTCGACATTCAATGCCTTGGCGATCTCGACGATCGAGCCGACAACGCGGTGTTGCTCTTTCGATCCGACGATATCGGTCACCAGCTGCCGGTCGATCTTCAGCCGCTTCGGTCGCAGGCGGGCAAGCCCGATCAGCGAGGCATGGCCGGAGCCGAAATCGTCGATCTCGATATCGATGCCCATCTGCTTGATGCGCTCGATGCTGGCGACCAGACGGTCGTCGGAATCGTCGAGGAAGATGGTTTCGACCAGTTCGAAGGACAAGGCGCCCGGCGGGATTTTCAGGGCCTCCAGATTTGCAAGCAGCCCGGGATCGAAGAGCCGCGGGCCCGAAATATTGACGGCGACACGGGGGACTACAGCACCCTGCGCCTGCCAGTCGAGCCGGTCTTCCAGAACCCTGCTGAGAATGGCCGCGTCGATCTCTGCGGCAAGACCGTTTTCGTCAGCCACCTTGAGGAAAACAGCAGGAGACAGCACGCCCTTTTCGGGATGGATCCAGCGGGCCAGCGCCTCCAGGCCGGCAATTTCCCGGGTCTTCGCGTCAAGCTGGATCTGGTAATAGGGAACGATCTCGCGGCGCTCCAATCCGAGCCTCAGTTCCTCGGCCAGCCGCCGCTTGCTTTGAATGTCGTCCTGCAGCTGCCGGGTGAAGAATTCGATGCGGTTGCGGCCGAGCTTCTTGGCCTGGAACAGCGCCAGATCGGACTCGGTCAGGAGATTGCGCGCGTTGCGCCCGTTGTTCCACGCAACGCCAATCGACGTTCCGGATTGCAGGAGCTCCTGCCCGAACCGGATCTTCTTGCCGAGCCGGCGCTGCAGGTCGCTGGCAATGCGATCCAGTTCCTCGCGGCCTGCGAAATTCCATAGAATGATGACGAACTCATCGCCGCCGACACGGGCCACCATGCCGTCAGCGGGAATGCCTGCGGTGATCCGCAGGGCAGCAGCACGCAGAACGGTATCGCCGGCCGAATGGCCATGGCTGTCGTTGATCTGCTTGAACTGGTCGAGATCGAGATGCAGAACCGCGAGCGACGATACCGACTTGTTGCCATGCAGCTCGGCAAGCCGCTTGTCGAGAAGCCGCCGGTTCGGCAGACCCGTCAGATAATCGTGCTCGGCGGCATGCTCGATCCGCGCATTGCTTTCCTCCAGCGCTCTCGCCCGCGCTTCCGCAACGAGGCGCTGGCGCTGCAGTTCGGCGGCAAGCTCGACATCAGCGGTCACATCCCATTCGGCGCCGATGAACGACGGTGCGCCATCCTCGCTGACGAAGAAATGCGCCCGTGAGCGCATGTGACGGATCTCGCCGTTCGGCCAGATGATGCGAAATTCGGAATTATAGGCGCCACGCCGCGCGATCGCATCGTCGAACTCTGCGAAGGCACGGTCCCGGTCATCAGGGTGGATGGCGTTTTCCCAGATCGCTGTCGGCACCAGCCGGCTAGTTTCACCGGTCTGGTATAGACGGTGCATCTGCGCATCCCAGACGATCCCGCTCTTGCGGACATCATGTTCCCACACACCGATCTGCGACGCATCAAGGGCAAGCTCGAGGCGTCTCAGCAAATCCTGGAATTCACGTTCTGACCGGGTCGGTTTGTTATGGGGCAATGCAGTCTCAACCTAGCAGCGGCCTTTGCCGATATTACCACCTTCTCAAAGCCGGATTAACGAAGGCTTCTCCGTATTATCGAACTAGTTACTAGGTGAACTGTTCCTTACAACAGTCACAAAACGCTCATGGGTTGTGCCGGGATCGTATTTTCACTTGAGAATGAAGCACCCTGTATCACCGCTTGGCGCGCGAATGCTTGTCCTCGAAATGCTGGAGAATGCCGCTGTGGTCGACGTCGCCGCCGCCGCCCGCGACGAATTCGGCGAACTCGGCGCGCACGGTTTCTGTCAGCGGCAATGCCAGCGACAGGCTCTCTGCCACAGCTAGGATATTGTTCAGATCCTTGAGCTGCAGCTTCGAAGGGCCGCCGGTGCCGAAATTATGATCGACCATGCGCTGGCCATGCAGATCGAGGATACGGCTCTCGGCGAAACCGCCGCGGATCGCATTGCGAAACGCCTCGCGTGAACCGCCACCCGCTTCCACCAGCATCATCGCTTCGGCAACGGCACCGATGGTCACAGCGACGATCTGCTGGTTGCCGAGCTTGGCAAGCTGCCCGGTTCCGGTGGGGCCTACATGGGTGACGCGGCCGAGAGGCGAAAAGACATCCGCCAGTTCGGCGACGACAGCCCCATCCCCGCCCGCCATGATCGCCAGCGTTCCGGCTGCTGCACCGACGACACCGCCGGAAACCGGCGCGTCGATATGCCGGATGCCACGTTCGGCAAGGCGCTGCGCATGATCCCGCGCCGCCTTGGGCGCGATGGAGCTGCAGTCAATAACAACCGCACCTGCGGCAAGCGCTGCCGCAACACCCTGGTTGAAGAGGACGTCCTCAACGGCATTACCATCCGACAACATGGTGAAGACGATACTCGCGCCCCTTGCCGCTTCACCTGCGTTACCTGCAATGCGCGCGCCTTCGGCCGAAAGTGGCGCAGCCTTGCTGGCATCCCGGTTCCAGGCCGTGAGCGCAAAGCCCGCGCCCAGCAACCGGCGTGCCATCGGCCCGCCCATCAGGCCGGTGCCGAGGAAGGCGATGTTCCGTGTGCTGCTCATCCGATCTTGCCTCCAAGCTCGTCGTCTATATGAATGCGGATGATCTCATCGAAGGAGCTGTCGGCGCTGAAACCGAGCGCGCGCGAGCGCTTCGCTTCAAAAGCTTCCGGCCAGCCCGAGACGATGCGCATGATCAGTTCGTCGGGCTGGCGGCGGATGAGCTTCACCGCCTTGTCCCCAGCCACGCGGCGCAGCGCCTCGATCTGCTCTCCAACAGTGGCGCTGACGCCGGGCATGGTCAGGCTTCGCGCCGCGCCGAGCGGCGCGAGATCGATCCGCGACGCCTGCAGCAGAAAGCCGACGGCCGAGCGTGGCGACGCGTGCCAGTGCCGCACGGTATCCGGCACCGGCAGGATGGCTTCCTGCCCGGCAAGCGGTTCGCGCAAAATGCCGGAGAAGAAGCCCGAGGCCGCCTTGTTGGGCTTGCCTGGACGGATGCAGATGGTCGGCAGGCGGATGCCGATGCCATCGAGGAAACCGCGGCGGCTGTAATCGGACAGCAGCAGCTCGCTCATCGCCTTCTGCGCGCCGTAGCTCGTCAGCGGCGTCTGGTGGAAATCATCGGGAATGACCTTCGGGAAGGGTGAACCGAAAACCGCCAGCGACGAGGTAAAGACCACGCGCGGCTTGTAGCCATCCTCGGCATGCGCGAACCGGATCGCTTCGAGAAGCTCGCGCGTGCCGTCGAGATTGATACGGTAGCCCTTCTCGAAATCGAGCTCCGCTTCGCCCGAAACGATCGCCGCCAGATGGAAGATCAGGTCCGGCCGGCCGGCAACGATCTTCGCCGCTTCACCAGACGCCGAAATGTCGGACGCCCAGGCATTCACCGTGCCGGCAAACCCCGCCGGCTTTTCCGGTTCGATGACATCGATCAATGAAAGGGCCGAGATTTCCGCGCTGCCGAGGACCTTGTCCTTGACGAGACGCGCCGTCAGCTTGCGGCCGACCATGCCGGCCGCACCGATAATCGCGATATGCATGCATTCCTCCGCTATGCGCTCAATCGGCCTAACTCCACCCGGCCGATGTACGTTCATCAAAGACTAACCGGCTGACCGGGCGATGCAAATGAAAAAGGCGGGACTAAATGTCCCGCCTTCCTGTTTCACTCTGGGGTTGCCGCTTACTCGGCTGCGACCTTCATATGGTCTTCTTCATCCACCGGATGGTTGTCGTTGTGCTGGATCAGCGGGCGATTACCAGCCAGCTTGCGCAGCAGCACGTAGAATACCGGCGTCATGAAGATGCCGAAGAAGGTCACGCCGATCATGCCGGAGAACACCGCGATACCCATGGCGGCGCGCATTTCGGCACCCGCACCCGTCGAGGTAACGAGCGGCACGACGCCCATGATGAAGGCCATGGAGGTCATCAGGATCGGGCGAAGACGCATGCGGCTCGCTTCGACCGCCGCCTGCACCGGCGTGCGTCCTTCGAACTCCAGTTCTCGGGCGAATTCCACGATCAGGATCGCGTTTTTCGCCGATAGACCCACAAGGACCACGAGGCCGATCTGCGTGAAGATGTTGTTGTCTCCACCGGTGAGCCAGACACCCGTCAAGGCGGCAAGCACACCCATCGGCACGATCATGATGATCGCCAGCGGCAGCGTCAGGCTTTCATACTGGGCGGCCAGCACGAGGAAGACGAGCAGCAGGGCCAGCGGGAAGACGACGACACTCGAGTTGCCGGCAAGGATCTGCTGGTAGGTCAGATCCGTCCATTCGAAGTCGATGCCGGATGGCAGCGTCTCCTTCAGGATCTTCTCGATCGCAGCCTGCGCCTGACCGGACGAGAAGCCCGGTGCTGGGCCGCCATTGATATCGGCAGCGAGGAAGCCGTTATAGCGGTTCGTGCGCTCCGGACCGGTCGTGGCATCGACCTTCAGCAAGGCCGAAAGCGGGATCATCTGGCCGGATGCCGACCGAACCTTCAACTGACCGATATCTTCCGGCTGTGCACGGAACTTGGCATCGGCTTGCACGCGGACGCTGTAGGTGCGGCCGAAGGCGTTGAAGTCGTTGACGTAGAGCGAGCCGAGATAGATCTGCAGCGTCTGGAAGACGTCGGTGACGGAAACCCCGAGCTGCTCGGCCTTGGCGCGGTCGAGATCGGCATAGAGCTGCGGCACGTTGATCTGGAAGCTCGAGAAGATGCCTGCGAGTTCCGGCGTCTGGTAGGCCTTGGCGAGCACGGCCTTGGTCGCCTCGTCGAGAGCCTGGTTGCCGAGACCGGCACGGTCCTCGATCTGCAGCTTGAAGCCACCCGTCGTGCCGAGACCGTTGACCGGCGGCGGCGGGAACATGGCGATGAAGGCGTCCTGGATGACACCGAACTTCTGGTTCAGCGCCATGGCAATAGCCCCGCCCGAAAGATCAGGCGTCTTGCGCTCGTCGAAATCCTTCAGCGTCACGAAGACGATGCCGGCGTTGGAGGAGTTGGTGAAGCCGTTGATCGACAGGCCCGGGAAGGCGATCGCGTTGGCGACACCCGGCTGCTTCAGCGCGATATCGGTCATCCGCTTGATGACGTCTTCGGTGCGGTCGAGGCTGGCGGCATCCGGCAGCTGGGCAAAGCCGATCAGATACTGCTTGTCCTGCGACGGCACGAAGCCGCCCGGCACCGCGGTGAACAGGCTGTAGGTTGCCCCCACCAGCGCCAGGTAGATGACCATGACGATGCTCTTGCGCGACAAGAGACCGCCGACGCCCTTGCCATAGGCATTCGAACCCGAGCCGAAGGCACGGTTGAAGCCGCGGAAGAACCAGCCGAAGATCGCATCCATGAACCGCGTCAGCCAGTCCTTCTTCGCGCCATGCCCCTTGAGGAGCAGAGCTGCGAGTGCCGGAGACAGCGTCAGCGAGTTGAAGGCCGAGATGACGGTCGAAATGGCGATCGTCAGCGCGAACTGGCGGTAGAACTGGCCCGACAGACCGGAGATGAAGGCGAGCGGCACGAAGACCGCGACCAGCACCAGAGCGATCGCAATGATCGGACCGGACACTTCCTTCATCGCCTTGTAGGTGGCGGCCCGCGGGCTGAGACCCGCCTCGATGTTTCGTTCGACGTTTTCGACGACGACGATCGCGTCGTCGACGACAATACCGATCGCCAGCACCAGCCCGAACAGGCTGAGCGCGTTGATCGAGAAGCCGAAGGCATACATGACGGCGAACGTACCGATGATCGACACGGGGACGGCGATCAGCGGAATGATCGAGGCGCGCCATGTCTGCAGGAAGATGATGACGACGAGCACGACGAGCGCGATGGCTTCGAGCAGCGTGTCGATGACCTTCTCGATCGAGGCGCGAACGAACTTCGTCGTATCGTAGACGATCTCGTATTTGACGCCTGTCGGCATCGCCTTCTGCAGTTCCTGCATCGTCGCATTGACGTTGTCGGCGATCTGGATGGCGTTCGAGCCGGGGGCCTGGAGAACCGCGACGGCAACGGCGGGCTCGCCGTCGAGCAGCGAGCGCAGCGTATAGTCGGCCGCTCCGAGCTCGATGCGGGCGACATCGCGAAGGCGGGTGATCTGGCCGTTGGCCCCCGTCTTGACGATGATGTTGCCGAATTCCTCAGGCGTGCGCAGACGGCCCTGGGCATTGACGTTCAGCTGAAGATCGACACCCTGCGGGCTCGGCGACGCGCCGATGATACCGGCAGCGGCCTGAACGTTCTGGGAGCTGATCGCGTTGCTGATGTCGCTGGCGGCGAGATTGTGCTCGGCGGCTTTCTGCGGATCGATCCAGACGCGCATCGAATAGTCGCCGGCGCCGAACACCTGCACCTGGCCGACGCCCTCGATACGGGCAAGGCGATCCTTGATGTTCAGGGTTGCGTAGTTACGCAGATAGGTGATGTCGTGATCACCACCGGTCGAGACGATATTGACGACCATGATGAAGTTTGGCGAGCTCTTGACGGTCGTCAGACCAAGCGCGCGAACTTCGGCCGGCAGACGCGGCTCGGCCTGCGACACGCGGTTCTGAACCAGCTGCTGGGCCTTGTCAGGATCGGTACCGAGCTTGAAGGTGACGGTGACGTTGAGAACGCCGTCCGACGTCGCCTGGCTTGCCATGTAAAGCATGCCTTCGACGCCGTTGATCTGCTCTTCGAGCGGTGTTGCCACCGTCTCGGCGATGACCGAGGGGTTGGCGCCAGGATAGGTGGCGCGCACGACGATCGACGGCGGCACGACCTCGGGATATTCCGAGATCGGCAGCGAGCGCAGGCCGATCAAACCTGCGACGACGATCAGAACCGACAGCACGCCGGCAAAGACCGGCCGGTCGATAAAGAATCTGGAGATGTTCATATCAAAGCCCTCTCCGGGATGAACGTGGAATGCAACGTCCCATTCCGGCGGCTTGGGAGGCCGCCGGCGGGGTAGGAATAATCAGGAATTCCGCTTCTCCCCGCGGGGAGAAGCCAGGTCTCAGTTGGTCGCGACCTTCTCTTCCATCTGCGGCGCGACGACGGCGCCCGGACGGATGCGCTGCAGGCCGTTGACGACGATCTTCTCGCCGGCCTTCAGGCCGTCTTCTACGACGCGCTGGCCGTCATAGATGGCGCCGAGCTTGACCTGGCGGTAGCCGACCTTGTTGTCGCCATCGACCACGAAGACGAACTTCTTGTCCTGGTCGGTGCCGACGGCGCGGTCACTGATGACGATCTTGTTCTCGGCCTTCGGCTGGCCCATGCGGACCCGCACGAACTGGCCGGGGATCAGCTTGCCGCCCGGATTGTCGAAGACGGCGCGAACAGCGATCGTGCCGCTTGCGGCATCGACGACGTTGTCGACCAGCTGCAGCTTGCCCTTGATCGGCGTGCCGTCATCGGCAAGCGTGCCGACCTCGACCGGGATCTGCTCGACGGCAGGCAAGGCGCCATCCGTTGCCGGAAGCTCGGAGAGGGCCTTGGTGACCATCTCTTCGCTGGCATTGAAGCTTGCATAGATCGGATCGACGGAAACCAGCGTCGTCAGCTCGGGCGATGCCGAACCGGCGGCGACGAGATTGCCGACGGTGACTTCGAACTTGCCGATACGGCCGGAAACCGGAGCCCGCACCTGCGTATAGTCGAGGTCGAGCTGGGCCGACTGCAGGGCTGCCTGGGCCGAACGGAGACCCGCCTGTGCTTCGGCCAGCGTGCTTTGACGCTGATCGAGATCGCTCTGCGAGATCGTCCGGTTATCGGAAAGCCGATGGCCGCGATCGAGCTCGGTCTGCGCCAGGCTGACCTTGGCATCGGCCGAAGCCACCTGGCCCTGCGCCTGCGCCACGGCTGCCTCATACGGTGCCGGATCGATGGTGAAGAGCAGATCGCCGGTCTTCACCAGCGCGCCTTCACGGAAATGCACGGACTGGATCGCACCCGCAACGCGGGGACGGACCTGAACGCGATCGACCGCTTCGAGACGGCCCGAGAAATTCTCCCAGGCGGTGACGTCACGGTTCTGGACCAGGGCGACGGTAACCGGCACAGCGGGAGCCTGTGCGGGTTCCGAAGCGGCGGTCGCGACCGTGCTCATCGGCAGTTCGAAAAAGATGGCAGCGGCTGAAACAGACGCAGCAAGGCCCAAGCCGGCGCCCACGAGGGCCCAGCGCTTCTTTCTGGACGTCATCGGTATCTCTCCTTGCGGCCTCAACGGCCGCTCATTCACAACAAGACTTCAATGCAATTGGGGTTGGACGCTTAACTCGCGGATGAAACTTCCGAACTCACGGCTGATAGTCGCCTGCCAGTCGGACACTCCTTCCGTTTTCCCGCCGTAGATTGACGGCCAGCCCTTCCCGGCGGGGAGAACATGCTGGCGAACCGAAACTTCCGCCTTCTTGAGACGCGCGGCATAGCCAAGCGTCTCGTCGCGAAGGGGATCGTCTTCTGCTGTCATGACCAGTGCCGGCGCGACACCCGAAATGCGCGAGCAGAGGCTTGGTGCCGCATAGGGATGGCAGCCGCCGCCGCTGAGATAATGGCTCCAGCCTTCGGTCCAGCGCTGCCGCATGCCTGCGACATCGGCCTTTCGGATCGACGACGTTCCCATGAAAGGATCGAGCAGCGGCGAAATCAGGATCTGGCCATTCAGCGCATTGGCGTAATGGTCACGCGCCTTCAACGCCACACCGGCAGCGATGTTGCCGCCCGCTTCCTCACCGGCCACCAGCAGCAGCGAGTTGCGGTCGCCAAGACCGGACGCCCGCTTGTTGGCCATGTAGGAGAAGAGCGAATAGCCAACTTCGAGCGGCTTCGGAAAGACACCGCCGAGCGGCGCATTGTAATCGGCGACGACGACGATGGCACCGGCGCTGGCAATGCTTTCGGCTACGGCACTGTCCTGAAGACCAGAGCCCTGAAAAGCACCGCCGTGAAAGAACAAGACGATCGGCGAACCCTTACCGTATTCGGCGCCCTGATAGACGCGCGTAGAGACGGGGCCGATGGCCACCTTCTCGAACACCATGTCTTTCACCTGCACCGTCATCGGTCTTGTAATCCTGTTAGCCGCATAACACATGACGAAACGCCACGGCTTGCCAAACTTGTAAAAAACATATTGTTATTCAGGCCACGGAATAAGAACCGCCATTCTGATTACACTGTTCCGTATTTCGAATAATATCGCAGTGCAAACTGTGGAGATCCCATCATGGACCAGCTCTCGGCAATGCGCGCCTTCATCCGCGTAGTGGAGACGGGTAACTTTACACGGGCCGCCGACACTCTGTCGATGCCAAAGGCAACCGTGACCAATTTGATCCAGGGCCTCGAGGCCCATCTGCGCACCAAGCTTCTCAACCGTACGACGAGACGCGTCATGGTCACGACCGATGGCGCGCTCTACTATGAACGCGCCTCGCAGATCGTCTCGGAACTGGAAGAACTTGACGGCAGCCTTTCCAATTCGCAAAGCTTGCCGACCGGCCGCTTGCGCGTTGAAATGGCAGGCGCTTTCGCCGATTCCATCGTGGTCCCGGCACTCTGCGATTTCTATCAGAAATACCCCGATATCCGCATTGATCTGGGTGTCGGCGACCGTACCGTCGATTACCTTGCAGAGAATGTCGATTGCGCGCTGCGCGCCGGCACCCCTGCTGATCAGTCGTTGATCGCCAGGCGTGTATCCGAACTCGAAATCGTCACCTGCGCCGCCCCGCTCTACATCCAGAAATTCGGCGAGCCGGAACGGCCGCAGGACCTCGAAAACGACCACTATACGATCAACTATTTTCGCGCCCAGACGGGCCGCGCGCTGCCCTTCGAATTTGACCGCGACGACGAACACCTCGAGATCACGCCACGCTATATGCTGGCCGTCAACGACGGCAGAACCTTCATAAGCGCGCTCACGACGGGATTGGGAATCGGGCAGACGCTGCGTTTCATGGCCCGCGACGCGATCAAGAAAGGTGAGCTGATTGAGGTTTTGCCGCAATGGTCGCGCGAGCCGATCCCGCTTTACATCGTCTATCCGCCGAACCGTCACCTGAGCAACAAGGTCCGCGTCTTCGTCGACTGGATGGTCAAGCTGCTGGCCGATGCCAAGCTGAACGACCCCTGAAAATGAAAACGGCCCGGAAGGGAGGGATACCTTCGACGGGCCGTCAATCATCGACTTTGAATTTGGTGGTCCACCGCGTCACCAGGGGAAATGGCTCGGCGGACCCGGGAGGCGGGCTTCGGAACGGAGACTTTCCGTCGCCCCTTGCCCAATAGATATATGCCCTATTGCGGAGTTTGTAAGGCGTTTGATTCGCATAGCAGTGTTCGCAAAATTGCAACAATCAAGCGCCGATCAGCCGATCACGGAAGGCTTCAGCAGGTCTTCGAGACCGACGCGATAGAAGAGTTCCGCCCTGACCCGATCGGCAACACCGTTGACGATCTCGGCCCCATCCTGCGACGGATCGATATGGACGCGGAACGGGCGCTCGCCGAACGGCTTGCCGACGACATCGACGATCGCACGGGCCACCTCTTCGGGATCGGCATCGGCAGGTTCCAGCGATGCCAGCCCCTGCAGCGCCTTGGCGGAAACGCCCTTGTAGGGACCCTCGAGATATTCCGCTGCCCGTGCCGTATCCGCCGGCGAGCCGGAATGGGCGAAGTGGTTAGTGCCCTTGGTGAAGGCGCCGGGCACGATGATCGAGGTCTCGATGCCCCAGCGGGTGAGCTCGCTGGCATAGGAAACCGCCAATGAGTCCATCGCGGCCTTGGCGGCGAAATAGGGCGCCAGGAACGGCGGCGTGCCGCCGCGGGTGCTCGACGAGGAAACCCAAACGATCAGACCCCTGCCCTGCTTGCGAAGCTGCGGCAGCGCCGCACGATTCAGCCGCTGCGTCGAGAGAACATTGATGTCGAACAGCTCGGCATATTGCTCCGGCATGAAGGCTTCGGCCGGGCCGAAGGACATGTGTCCGGCATTGTGGACGATCACATCGAGCCGACCGTTGCCGGCAACGATCTTTGCGACCGCCTGCTCGATCGATGCATCGTCGGTAACGTCGAGCTCGATGGTACGCAGGTCTGCATTATTGTCCCTGGCGAAAGCCGCCGCATCGGCAACGGCCTTGGAGTTGCGGCTGGTGGTGGCGCGGATGCCCGCATAGACGGTGTGTCCGGCCATGGCGAGCGCGCGGGCGCTCATCGCGCCGAAGCCGCTCGATGCACCTGTGACGACGATAATTTGCTTGCTCATTGTCCTGCTCCTTTTGCTTTGGATTTGGGAGAGAAGGAGACGGGCATGCCGCCTCCCTTGAATTCAGATCAGGCCGCCATTGGCGCGCAGCACCTGCCCGTTGATCCAGGCTCCATCTGGACCGGCGAGGAACGACACGGCTGCAGCGATATCCTCGGGCGTACCGAGCCGTTCCAGCGGGTTCATCTTCGCCATGCGGGCGACGAGCTCGTCCGACTTGCCGTTGAGGAACAGGTCGGTGGCGGTCGGCCCCGGTGCGACGGCGTTGACGGTGATGCCGCGGCCGCGCATTTCCTTCGCCATGATGCCGGTCATCGTTTCCACCGCAGCCTTGGTGCCGGCATAGACGGCGTAGCTCTCGAGCTTCAGGCCGACGACGCTGGTCGAGAAGTTGACGATCCGGCCGCCATTGCGCAGGCGCTTCGCGGCTTCGCGCAGCGTATTGAACGTGCCCTTGAGGTTGACGGCGATCTGCCTGTCGAAGTTCTCGTCATCGGCATCAGCCAGCGTCGAGAGCATCATGATGCCGGCATTGTTGACGAGCACATCGACGCCGCCGAAGGCAGCTTCCGCTGCATCGAACATCCGGCGCACGGCCGCAGCATCGCTGACATCGGCCTTCGCCGTCAGCGCCTTGCCGCCTGAAGTCTCGATCTTGGCGGCGAGCTCTTCTGCGAGCGCCGCATTGCCCGAATAGTTGATGACGACGGTGAAGCCGTCCTTGGCGAGGCGTTCGGCGATTGCCGCGCCGATGCCGCGCGAGGCGCCGGTAACGAGAGCGACCTTGTTGTCCTGAGTAGCCATCTTCTTTCTCCTTCAGTGATCTGCGCTTCAGCGCGTTTCGATGAGAAGAAGATGACCCTTTCCTTCTTTCGGATAATCAGGCATTGTTCGGCATCACTATCCGGATTAGCCGAACAAAATGGACAGATTCGATGCCATGCGGGTCTATTCCCGCGTCGTTGAGCGCCGCAGCTTCACTGCCGCCGCCGAGGATACCGGCCTGCCGCGCTCGACGGTGACGGATGCGGTCAAGCAGCTGGAAGCGAGGCTCGGCGTCCAGCTCCTGCAGCGCACCACCCGCCATGTCAGCCCGACGCTCGATGGCGAGGCCTATTACCAGCGCTGTCTGTCGATCCTTGCCGATATCGAGGATGCCGAAGGCGCCTTTGCCGGGGCCAAGCCGAAGGGCATGCTGCGCGTCGATGTGCACGGCACGCTGGCCCGGCATTTCGTGCTGCCGAGCCTGCCTTCATTTCTCGAAACCTATCCGGATATCGAATTCTACATGAGCGAGGGCGACCGGCTGGTCGATCTGGTACGCGAAGGCATCGATTGCGTGCTGCGCGTCGGCATCCCGCAGGACAGTGACATGATCGCAAGGCGCGTCGCCATGCTGGAAGAGATGACGCTCGCCTCGCCCGAATATCTCGCCCGCCACGGCATGCCTGAACATCCGGACAGGCTGGACGGCCACCGCATGGTCGGTTTCCGCTCTTCGGCAACGGGCGCATTGATGCCGCTGGAATTCATCGTTGACGGCAAGGTTCGCGAAATCACCATACCCGCGACAATCTCGGTGAACGCCGCCGAAAGCCTACATGCCGCCGCCCGCTGCGGCCTCGGCATCATCCAGGTGCCGCGCTATCACGCCGAGCGCTACCTTGCCTCGGGTGAACTGGTGCAGATCCTGAAGGACTATCCCTTGACGGAGACGCCGGTCTCGCTTCTCTATCCGCGCAACCGCCAGCTTTCGCCGCGCG
Organism: Rhizobium sp. 10N427; assembly: GCF_056394605.1. Taxonomy (NCBI): domain Bacteria; kingdom Pseudomonadati; phylum Pseudomonadota; class Alphaproteobacteria; order Hyphomicrobiales; family Rhizobiaceae; genus Rhizobium; species Rhizobium sp. 10N427. The sequence continues at coordinate 100,324 of NZ_JBFTID010000013.1, forward strand.
TGCGCGTCTTCATCGACTGGTTGGTGAAGATCTTTGCAGAGCACCGGCGGACGGCCGATAGCGAGGACATCAGTTGAACACGCAGGGACCGATCAGCGCAGCACCTCTGGAAGGCGTGACGCTTCGCGATTTCTTCGAGCGCGATGCGATCGCCGTCGCCCGGGATCTGCTCGGCTGTCATCTTGTAGTCAACGGCATGGGCGGGCGGATCACCGAGACGGAGGCATATTTTCCCGATGACGAGGCCTCGCACAGTTTTCGCGGGCCGACCAAGCGCAACGGCGCGATGTATGGCCCGCCGGGCAATGTCTATATCTACCGCATCTACGGCATGTACTGGTGCCTGAACTTCGTCTGCACTCCGGGCTCGGCCGTTCTCATTCGCGCCATCGAACCGGAAAGCGGCATCGTGGAAATGGCCGAGCGCCGCGGCACGGATCAGCTGACCAGCCTGTGCAGCGGCCCGGGCAAGCTCTGCCAGGCCATGGATATCGGCATCGCCATCAACGACCGGCTGCTCGACCGGGAGCCCTATGCGCTCTTCCCTTCCTCCCCGGTTCCGATCGTTTCGGGCACGCGGATCGGCATCACGAAAAATGCCGAAGCACCATGGCGCTTCGGCATTCAGGGATCGCGTTATCTCAGTAAGCCGTTCCGGTAATTGCGGCGCGCAGGACCTATTCCATCACGGCTGCATGATCCATCGGCGGCGCGGCCGCCTTCGGCTTGCGCAGCAGGAAGACCAGCGGCATGACGGCGAGCGACATCAGCATCAGCAGCTTGAAATCGTCCATATAGGCAATGATCGTCGATTGCAGCGTGATGACCTCGTTCAGCGACGCCCGCCCGGCGGCCGTCAGCGGGCTCAGGCCCTGAGCCGCCGCCGCGTTGAAGGCATGGTTGAACGGCGTCACATAGGCGGCGATCGATTCATGGTTGCTCTGCGTATTCTCGACGATCAGCGCCGACACGATCGAGATACCGACGGACGAACCGATGTTACGCGAGAGATTGTAAAGGCCCGTACCATCGCCGCGCATCTGCGCCGGTAAGGTCGAAAACGCCATCGTCGTCAGCGGCACGAACAGGAAGCCGAGGCCGGCACCCTGGATGAAGCCGGTGGAAACGATCGTCCATTGCGAGACATCAGGCGTCCAGCCGGTCATGTCGTACATCGCCCAGGCGGTCAGCGCGAGGCCGAGCGCCAGCAGCCAGCGGGAATCCACCTTGCCGATCAGCCGCCCGACGATGAACATGCAGAGCATCGTCCCAAGACCGCGGGGGCCCATGACGATACCGGCGGTGATAACAGGGTAACCCATCAGCGTCTGCAGATAGGGCGTCATCAGCGCCAGCGAGGCCAGATAGGTGATCCCGACCACGAAGATGAAGATCATGCTGACGGAGAAGTTCTGATCGAGGAACAGCCGCGGATTGACGAAGGATTTCTCCGCCGTCAGCGTATGCACGACGAGCAGATAGAAGGCTGCGGCGCAGACGATCGCCTCGATCATGATCTCGCCCGACGAGAACCAGTCGAGCTGCTCGCCGCGGTCGAGGAAAAGCTGCAACGCGGCGATGAACAGGCTCATCATCCCGAAGCCGAACCAGTCGAGCTTCGCCAGCGCATCCCTCTTGGTTTCAGTCACGAAGATGACGATCCCGGCAAAGGCCAGGGCACCGATCGGCACGTTGATATAGAACACCCAGCGCCAGCTGATATTGTCGGTCAGCCAGCCGCCGATGACAGGCCCGAGAACCGGGCCGACCATGACCGATACGCCGAACAGTGCCATTGCCGAACCGCGCTCCTCAGCCGTGTAGATATCGAGCAGGATACCCTGCGACAGCGGCACCAGCGAAGCGCCGAACAGGCCCTGCAGCAGACGGAAGGCGACGATCTGGTTCAGCGACTGCGCCAGACCACAAAGGACGGAGGCGACGACGAAGCCGACGATCGCCGTCAAAAGCACGTTCTTGCGGCCGAACTTAGCGGCAAGAAAACCTGACGGCGGCGTCATGATCGCGGCGGCGACGATATAGGAGGTCAGAACCCAGTTGATCTGGTCGGCGGAGGCCGAGACGCTGCCCTGGATATAGGGCAGCGCAACGTTGGCGATCGTCGTATCCAGCGCCTGCATGATGACGGCCAGGATGACGCAGGCCGTGATCGCGCCGCGGTTGGCAACCGGGGTTGCCGGGGATGCGGGAGCGTTGCTCATGGCAATAACTCTTTACTGGTGGCTCACAGGCCGCCCAAGAAGCTTGTTGACGAAATCAGGCAGCCCGCGGGCATGGCCGGTTTCGACATCGACAACCGTGCTCATACCGACGCGGAGCGGCGGCTTGCCTGCAGCATCCTCGATGCTGACGCGCATCGGAATACGCTGCACGACCTTCACCCAGTTACCCGTGGTGTTCTGGGCCGGCAGCAGCGAGAAGCTGGAGCCCGAGGCCGGGCTGATGCTCTCGACCTTCCCTTTCCAGGAAACGCCCGGATAGGTGTCGACATAGACGGTCGCTTCCTGACCGGGCTTCACATAGGTGAGCTCGGTTTCCTTCGGGCTGGCGGCGATCCAGAGATTGTTGGTCGCGACCAGCGAGAATGCCTGCGCCGACGCCTGCAGATAGGAGCCGACCTGCAGCGCGTTCACATTGGTCACGACGCCATCGAACGGCGCCTTCACGACGCTGTGGTCGAGTTCGCGCTGGGCGTTGTCGACATTCGACTTGGCCTGCAGGAAGAGCGGGTTCTGCTCCACCGGCTGATCGGCATTGCCGCCGAGCTGCGCGAGCGTCGTCGCGGCTTCCGCCTTGGCGACCGAGACCTTCTGCTGGGCGACCTCAAGATTGTGCTTGGCTTCGTCATAGGCCGACTGCGTGGCGCTGCCGTTGTTGACGAGGTTCTGCTGGCGGTCGAACTGATCCTGATAATAGGGCAGATCGGCCTCGGCCTGGGTGATCTCGGCCTGCGACTGCTGATAGCTGGCCTTCAGGTTGGCGATCTGGTTACGCTGCACGCCGAGCTGGGCCTTGGCGCCGTCGAGCGCGATCTTGAAGGCGTCGGACTGCAGGCTGAAGAGCACCTGCCCGGCTTTCACCGTTTCGTTCTCATGCACGTTGATCTTGTCGACGATACCAGAGACGTCGGTGGTGATGCCCACCATGTCGGCCTGGATATAGGCGTTGTCGGTCGACATCACCTGGCCGCCGTTCACATAATAATAGCCGCCGACGATGAGGGCCAGGGGCAGCAATGCAAACAGGATCGGGCGCGTGAGGCTGCGCCGGCGGCGGACCGTGGTGCCGCCAGGCGCAGCGACAGCAGTAGCGGGCGCTGAATTGGATGAAGGCGCTTCCGCTACCGTTTCTTGCGTCTTGGGAGCTTCGATTTCTTCGGCAGTCTTTGCGTTGGCATCGGACACAACGCGGAGGGGGATTTTCTTAACCATGGTTCTGCTCTTTTTCAGCGACCGGTGTCCGGCACGCCACTACAAGGTTCGTCTTCATTTCGGATAGGATTGCAAACAGCGCTTCACGCTGCTCCGCTGTGACGCCGGCAAGCGCTTCGGCCCGCGTCACATCGCCGAGCTCGCGCATTTCCGCGAGGATCGGATGCGCGGCTTCGCGCATGTAGAGAAGCCAGATACGCCGGTCGGTCGGGTGCTGGCGCCGCTCGATCAGCCCGCGTTCGGCGAGTTTGTCGAGAATGCGCACCAGCGTGATCGGCTCGATTTCAAGAATTTCAGCCAGCCCGCCCTGATGAATGCCTTCGTTGTTCGACAGGTAGGCAAGCGTCTGCCACTGCGAACGCGTCAGGCCAAGGCACTTCGCGCGCTGCTCGAACCGCTTGCGCAGCAGCCGGGCGACGTCGTGGAGAAGGAAGCCGAGGGTCGGGTTGGAGTTCATGAAATCTGTGCCAGCTATTAATAAGTGTGCTTATAATGTTGGTAGATATATTGAGCATGGCTGACGCACAAGATCAGCCGTCTTAGATTCAGCAGCTGCGGCTAAAATGCCGCAGTGCATCGTCAAGCGAAGATTGATGCCGCGGCCTCTCCCGCGCTCCCGTCACGGGCATGGCCAAGCGCCGGCAGCGCGCTAGATCATTCCCTGCAGGCGGATAGGGGGACCCATGGCATTTTTCGAAAGCATGCTGACGCTGCTGCTCGTTGCCATCGTCTTTCTCCAGGTGTCGCGGAAATTCCTGATCCCCTACCCGACGATGCTGGCGATCGCCGGTCTCGCCGTCGCGTCCGTCCCCTGGGCACCGGAGATCGGCATCGATCCGCAGCTGGCGCTGGCACTGTTCATCGCGCCCGCCCTCTTCGACGCCGCATACGACCTGCCGCCGCGGACACTGCGCCAGAACTGGCTGCCGCTGATCTCGCTCGCGGCCATCGCCGTCATCCTGACGACCGCGGCCGTCGCCACGGTCGGCATTTGGATGGCAGGGCTGCCGATCGCGGCGGCGATCGCGCTCGGCGCCATCGTCGCGCCACCCGATGCGGTTGCAGCAACTGCCATGCTCGACCGCTTCGATCTCCCCCGCCAGACCTATGTGGTGCTGAAAGGCGAAAGCCTGCTCAACGACGCCGTCTCGCTGCTGATCTTCACCGCCGCGGTCGCGGCTTCCACCAGCCCGGCCTTCTTCGCCAGAACGCTGCCCGAACTGGCCCTGGCGATACCGGGTGGCATGATCGTCGGCTATGCCGCCGGGCGGCTCTACATGATCATCGGCACCAGACTGGCAGGCACGCTCGGCGGCACGCTGCTGGAATTCGTCGCCACCTTCGGCACCTGGATCATCGCCGAGCACCTGCATCTTTCCGCCATCCTGGCGATCGTCGTCTATGCCATGGTGATCGCCCGTTACATGCCCGAGCGGCAAAGCGCCCGCCATCGCATCCATTCCTATTCCGTATGGGAAGCGGCAGTCTTCCTGCTCAATGTCGTCGCCTTCCTGCTGATGGGACTGCAGGCGCGGCAGATCTTCCTCGACATGGAGCCGGGCCGGCGCACCTACGCCCTGACGGTCGCTCTCGCCGTCTTTATCACCGTCGTCTGCGTCCGCATGCTCTGGGTGCTCGGCTACAATGTGGTGATGACGCGGCGGCGGATGAGGCGGACGACAAAGCAGGAGCCGCCGACGCTGGCGATGAGCATCGTTGCCGGCTGGTGCGGCATGCGCGGCCTCGTGACGCTCGCCGCAGCACTTGCCTTGCCCTTCGACTTTCCAGAGCGGGACGTGATCCTGCTGAGCGCCCTTGGCGTCGTCCTCGGCACCCTGATCATCCAGGGATTAACGCTCGGTCCGCTGATCCGTTTCCTGCGCTTCGCGCCTGACACCTCCTGGGAAAAAGGATTGTCGGATGCCCGCGCCGATCTGCTGGAATCCGCTCTCGCGGAGCTCGAGGGCAAGGAAAGCAAGGCGGCAGCGATCCTGCGGCATGTCTATACCTCCGAACGCGAAATCGTCCGCAAGGGTGAACATCCGCGCGAAGTCAGCGAAATGGACGAACTGCGCCGCAGTATCATCACCGCGAAACGCCAGAAGCTCGCAGAGATGCGGCGAACCGACGAAATCGATGACGACATCTTCCATATTCTCGAGCAGGAGCTCGACTGGGCAGAGCTTGCGGCATCATCTCCCGGGCAGGAACAGATCGTCGAAGGGTAGTGACCACATGACTGAGCACTGCAACCTATTGTCGTTTGCTATTTCCGCGAAGTGACGCTTATAGTGCCGTTTCATACGGTTAGCGCGGCAAAACCACGCAGCCCGGACGATTGGCAATGCGCCCTCGGGCGCTCGAATTGGAAGTAGCAGACGCGGCACCCGCGTTTGAAGCAGTGGATATGATACGCATCATTTCAGCATGAGATTGGCGGCATAACGGCCGCCCAGAATGGGGGATCGCTATGCCTTACTCTCTTCGTGCCGCTATTGCATTCGGCTTTGTCTCGGCTCTTCTGCCGCTCGCCGCTGAGGCCCAACAGGCCGCCGCACCGCCTCCCCCGCCCGTCACCGTCGCCAAGCCCGTCGTCCGCGAGGTCGTCGACAACGACGAATTCATCGGCCGCTTCGAAGCCGTCGACCAGGTTTCGATCCGCGCCCGCGTCGGCGGATATCTGCAGGAAGTGCATTTCACCGACGGCGCGCTCGTCAAGAAGGGCGACCTGCTGTTCGTCATCGACCAGCGCCCCTTCATCACCGCCGTCAACGAGGCGAACGCCGCGCTCGAAGTCGCCAAGTCGACGCAAGAATATGCCGAGACGCAGTTCAAGCGGGCAGAGTCGCTCGCCAATAGCGGCAGCCAGTCGGTCTCGACACTCGACGACCGCCGCCGCGACTGGGTCTCCGCCCAGGCCAACGTTCGCGGCGCCCAGGCCACCGCCGACCGCGCCGCGCTCGATCTCGAATATACCAAGATCACCGCGCCGATCAGCGGCCGCATTGACCGCCGCCTGATCTCCGCCGGCAACCTCGTGCAGACCGACCAGTCGGTGCTGACGACCATCGTCTCGCTCGATCCGATCGACTTCTATTTCGACGTCGACGAGCGCCGCCTGCTGAACTTCGCCGATACCGCCCGCACCCGCGGCAGCGATCTGCAGCAGGGCGGTGGTGGCGTGCCGGTCCAGGTGCGGATCTCCGATTCCACCCAGAAACCGTTCAGCGGCAAGCTGGATTTCGCCGAAAACCGGGTGGACAACGAGTCCGGCACGATGCGCATCCGCGCCCGCTTCGATAATCCCAATCTCGTGCTCCAGCCCGGCCTTTTCGGCCGCGTGCAGGTGGAAGCCTCGAATACCTACAAGGCGATCCTGGTTCCCGACGAAGCCGTCGGCTCCGACCAGAACCAGCGCGTCGTCTATATCGTCGGCGCTGACGGCACCGTTTCGACCAAGCCGGTCCGGCCGGGACCGCGGCTCTATGGCTACAGGGCCATCCGCGAAGGCATGGACGGCACCGAAACCATCGTCGTCAACGGCCTGATGCGCGCCCGCCCCGGCTCGAAGATCACGCCGCAGCTGATCGAACTGCCCCAGAGCCGTGATGACATCCCGCCGGAAGCTGCAGGCATGGAGCTCGCCCAATGAGGTTCGCCCATTTCTTCGTCGACCGGCCGATCTTCGCGTCGGTGCTCTCGATCGTCCTGCTCATCGTTGGCGGGCTCGCGTATTTCCAGCTGCCGGTGGCGCAGTATCCGGAAATCGCCCCGCCGACCATCGTCGTGCGCACCGCCTATCCGGGCGCCGACGCCGAAACCATCGCCAATACGGTGGCAACGCCGATCGAGCAGGAAATCAACGGCGTCGAAGACATGCTCTACATGTCCTCCTATTCGACCGCCGACGGCTCGATGGCGCTGACCATCACTTTCAAGCTCGGCACCGATCTCGACAAGGCACAGGTCCTCGTCCAGAACCGCGTTGGCATTGCCGAGCCGCGGCTTCCCGAAGAGGTCCGCCGCATCGGCATCACCACCGCCAAGAGTTCTCCCGACCTGATGATGGTCGTGCATCTCCTGTCGCCGAACTCGCGCTATGACCAGCTCTACGTTTCCAACTATGCGCGCAGCCGCATCCGCGACACGCTCGTCCGCCTCGATGGCGTCGGCGACGTCATCATCTTCGGCGAACGCGAGTATTCGCTGCGCATCTGGCTCGATCCGGAAAAGCTCTCGGCCTACGGGATGACATCGAGCGACGTCGTGCAATCGCTGCGCGATCAGAACGTTCAGGTCTCAGGCGGCTCGATCGGCGGTCCGCCCACATCAGGCACTAATGCGTTCCAATATACGGTGACGACGGAAGGCCGCTTCTCGGATGCCCGCCAGTTCCGCTATGTCATCGTCAAGGCGACGGCCAGCGGCCGTCTGGTGCAGCTGCAGGACATCGCCCGCATCGAGCTCGGCGCCAAGGACTATGTCACCAACAGCTATCTGAACGGCAAGCCGGCAGTCGCGCTCGGCATCTTCTCGCGCCCGGGCACCAATGCGCTGGCAGCCGCCGCCTCGATCAAGCAGGCGATGCAGACCGCGCAGCAGGATTTCCCCGACGGCCTCTCTTACGACATCGTCTACAACCCGACCGAGTTCATCTCGGAATCGATTGACGAGGTCTACAAGACCATCGCCGAAGCGGCGATCCTCGTGGCTCTCGTCGTTCTGGTCTTCCTGCAATCCTGGCGAACGGCGATCATCCCGATCGTTGCCATTCCGGTGTCGCTGATCGGCACCTTCGCCTTCCTGCTCGCCTTCGGCTTCTCGCTGAACATGCTGACGCTGTTCGGTCTGGTGCTGGCGATCGGCATCGTCGTCGACGACGCCATCGTCGTCGTCGAGAATGTCGAGCGAAATCTGGCGAAGGGCATGACACCGCGCGAGGCGGCGCATGTGACGATGAACGAGGTCGGCACCGCCGTTCTCGCCATCTCGCTGGTGCTCATCGCGGTCTTCGTGCCGACGGCCTTCATCCCCGGCATTTCAGGCCAGTTCTACCGGCAATTCGCGGTGACCATCTCGGTCGCGACGGCGATTTCCGCGCTGAATTCGTTGACGCTGTCACCGGCGCTCGCCGCGATCGTGCTGAAACCGCATGATGCGCATCACAAGCCGAAAAACCCGGTCTCGCGCTTCGGCAATGCGCTGGCCAACGGCTTCAATAATGGCTTCGACCGGCTGAGTTCGGGCTATTCCTGGATCGTGCGCCATGCGGTGCAGACCTGGGCGGCGCTCGGCATCGCACTGCTGGTCTTCGTGGGCCTGCTCGGCCTCACCTATTATATGACCAGCATCGTGCCGCGCGGCTTCGTGCCCGTGATGGACCAGGGCTACGCGATCGTCGTCGTGCAGTTGCCGGATGGCGCGTCGCTGGCGAGAACCGATGCCGTCGTCCAGCGCGCCTCGGAGATCATCCGCAACACGCCGGGCGTCAAGAATGCCGTCGCCTTCTCCGGCTTCAGCGGCGCGACCTTCACCAATGCCTCGAATGCCGGCGTCGTCTTCGCCGCCTTCGATACGTTCGAAAACCGGCTGGAGCACCACCAGAATGCCGGGCAGATCATCGGCCAGCTCTACGGCAGCCTGCAGAGTATCCAGGAAGCCTTCATCATCGCCATCCCGCCGCCGCCGATCTCCGGCATCGGCAATGCCGGCGGCTTCAAGATGCAGGTCATGGACCGCGAGAGCTCTGACATGCGCCGCGTGCTGGGGGCCGCCTATCAGATCATGGGCAAGGCCAACCAGACACCCGGCCTCACCGGCGTCTTCACAACCTTCTCGGCTTCCAGCCCGCAGTTTTTCCTGGAGATCGACCGCGACAAGGCGCGTGCGCTGAACGTGCCGATCCCCAATATCTTCGATACGCTGTCGATCAACCTTGGCACGTCCTACGTCAACGACTTCAACGCCTTCGGCCGCGTCTACCAGGTGCGCGCGCAGGCCGACCAGCAGTACCGCGTCGAGCGCGACGATATCCTGGCGCTCAAGGTCCGCTCGGCAACCGGCGCGCTGGTACCATTGGGCACGCTGGTCGAGATCAAGGACACGGCGGGTCCCTCGCTCGTCCAGCATTATAATATGTATGTCTCCGTTCCCCTGCAGGGCAACGCCGCACCCGGCGTCTCGACCGGCAGCGCGCTCAACACGATGGAGGGCGTTGCCGCAAGCATCCTGCCGGCCGGCACGACCTTCGAATGGACGGAAATCGCCTATCAGGAAAAGAACACTGGCAACACGGCGATCTATATCTTCGCGCTCTCGGTCATCTTCGTCTTCCTGGCGCTGTCGGCCCAGTATGAAAGCTGGGTCCTGCCGCTGGCGATCATCCTGATCGTGCCCTTGGCGATCCTTGCCGCCCTGATCGGCGTGCATCTGCGCGGGATGGACAACAATATCCTGACGCAGATCGGCCTGATTGTGCTGATAGGCCTTGCGGCCAAGAACGCGATCCTGATCGTCGAGTTCGCGAGACAGGCGGAAGAAGAAGGAAAGACGGCGATCGAGGCTGCCATCGAGGCCAGCCACCTGCGCCTGCGCCCGATCCTGATGACCGCCTTCGCCTTCATCTTCGGCGTCGTGCCGCTGATGATCGCGACCGGCCCCGGCGCAGAAATGCGCCAGTCGCTCGGCACCGCCGTGTTCTCCGGCATGCTGGGCGTGACGATCTTCGGCCTGTTCCTGACGCCGGTCTTCTATGTGGTGCTGCGCGCCCGCTACCGGCGCAAGCCGGCAGTCACCGCGCCGCCACCGGCGCAGGCCGAAGAAGCCGCGCAGTAAGGGATCAGGAGGGGCGCCGCTGCAATCGGCGGCGCTTCAGCCCCTCGCCGGAAAAGATCCTGCGAAGCGGCTTCTCGACCAGTTCGTAAGCTCCGACACCGACGATCGTACCGCCGGCGATGGCGCCGAGCAGCGTCAGCTCGCCGCCGATGCCGAGAATCTCGGCGGCCTTGACGGCAACCGAAATCGCCAGCGTGTGCCAGAGATAGATCGAATAGGAGGCATCGCCGAGATAGGTCAGCACCGGCACGCGGCCGATGCTGCCGCCGGTTTCCAGCGACACCATGCCGAAGACCAGCGCCATCGCCAGCGGCCCGCAGATGGACTCATCGAACTCCGCACCCATCAGATAGATCGCTGCAAAGCCGCAGAGTGCTGCGCCGATACAGGCAAGCCCGAGGCTCGTTCCCGCCACCTTCCGACGGATCCACAATTCGGCGATGAACACGCCGCCGAGGAATTCGAGGATGATCGGCCGTGTATAGGTCTCAAGCGCTGCCGAGGACGGATGGGTCAGCAGCCCGGCAACGAAAAACAGACCGAAGACGGCGGTGAGGAAGACCAGCCGCCACTGACGCGGCAGGAACAGCGCGCCGGCAAACAGCACATAGAAGAACATCTCGAAATTCAGCGTCCAGCCCTGCACCAGCACCGGCCAGATTTCACCACTGCTCGGCGAACGCACCGGAATGAAGAACAAGGAGCCGATGAGATGTCCAGCGCTGAGCTGCAGGTTCGGGAACAGCCCGGCAAGAGCGCCCGCCACCATGATCCCGGTCACCAGCCAATAGGAGGGCGCGATGCGCTTGATACGATCGAGCAGGAAGCGCTGCGGCGTCACCGGCCGCCGGTCGCTGATCACCCACATGATGAAGCCTGAGATGACGAAGAACACATCGACCCCAGCCGCACCGATGGCGAAATGGCCGCCGGTCCGTTCGGCCGCGTGGAACACCACGACGGCAAGCGCTGCAAAGGCACGCAAATACTGGATCCCGTAGAGGGTCTTCATGCAGTTTCCTCAAGATGCCGCGAGAAGCGGCGGGCAATGAAATGGATCAGGAATGGGCGGCAGGCATCGTTTCGTAGCGCCGCAGTTCGGCCATCGCCGAGCGCTGCCGCGCGCCGACCAGTTTTCCGGCACAGAAATAAAGAAGGAAGGTGCCGACATTATAAGGTGTGAGCACGTCGATCTCGACGAAGGAGCGCACCGTCAGCAGCACCGCAAGCCCGAGCAGCAGATAGGACTCGTCGTTGCGCACGTCCTCGATCAGCCGCCGCAGGTGCCCCCAGAGCATCGCGAGCATCGTCGCCGCCAGGATGAGCACCCCGGTCAGCCCGAGTTCGACGGCCGTCTCGATATAGGTGTTGTGAAAATGGAAGCCGCTGCGCGAACCGATGAAGAACTCTTCCCAGAGACGCTCCGGTTCCGAGAAGCCCTGCACCCAATAGGCCTGATAGCCGATGCCGAAGGCCGGGTGCTGCGTCCAGGCTTCGATTCCCTGCTGCCAGAGATAGGTGCGCCCCGTCAGCGTCGAATCCTTGCCGAACAGGCCGAGGACAAGGTCGACGACGCCGAGATAAACGCTGGCAACGGCGAGGATGATCGCCGCCACGCCACCGCCGATCACCAGTAGCTTTCGCTGCTGCGGCGACAGCATCAGCACGATGCGGATGCCGACGAGCAACGCGACGATGACGGCCGTTGTCAGCACCGAAGTCGCGGATTGCGAGGCAAGCAGGCAGTAAGCGGCCATCAGACCGGCAGCGGCAGAGACCATCGCCCATATCCGCCGCTCGCCATAGATAAAGACGGCGGCAAAGGCGAAGATGATGCCGAGCGAAGCATAGAAGCCGAGCTGGTTCTTGGAGGCGAAGGCGCCGACGAAGCTGTAGGTGCCGTCGAGCGGATCATATTCGTAATAGCCGAACAGGATCGAATAGAGCAGCACGACCGCCGCCCCGGCAACGCCGCCGAGCGTCAGCGTCCTGACATCGATGGTGCGCACCGCAATCAGCGCGCAGAGCACCTGCGTCAGATACTGGATGCTGGCGCGCATCGAGACGCTCGGCACCTGCGACCAGAACACCGAGAGAAAGGCAAAGACGGCGAAGGCATAGAGCCAGACGAACTTGCTGTGACTGCCGAGCACCTTCTTGTAGTCGACGGCGATAAGCGGCAGCCAGAGCGCATAGTAAAGCAGGATCGCCGCCTGCCCGAAACGGATCGAATAGGCAAAGCAGAACATCGAGAGCGCGACCGCCGGGATGGCATAGGCCGCGTTCACGCCTGGAATGATCAGTGCCGATTTGGCGATCCGCATGCGGTCTCCGCTTCTATCGCATCGCAACCCCGGCCGTGACCTTGATCAGGTCGCCCGGCTCGAGGGCCATGTTCTCCTGCACCGGAATTTCCTTCGACTGCCCGCCGACATCGCGGACGATCGAATAGTTGATGTTCGCGGCGTTTTCAGGGTCGAAGCGCGCGGCGTCGCTCGACTGCGACAGCGCCTCCGACATCAGCGCATCGCTGGTGGAAAGCTTGAGGTTCAGCGTATCCAGCTCGGATTCGGTATCCTGCAGCTCCTGGGCCAGCTTGGCGTCCCAGTCGTTGCGCAGCGTGATCTCGTCCTGATTGGCCTTGCTGATATCCTGTTTGGCCTTCAGCGAGTTGGTGTCGATGTCGAGAAGCGTCGCCTCGATATCGGCGGCGCGCTGTTCGGCGGTCAGCTTGCGGGCGCTGAGAGCCAGCCCCTTCTCGGCCAGGTTTTCGATCTTGTCGCGATCTTCCTTGGCAAGTTCCAGCTGGCGCGTCTGTGTCTCGGTCTTCTTGGCCAGGGATTCGATTTCGGCCTGCAGCAGCGCCTTCAGGTCGTCGAGCGCCTGGAGCTGCAGCGTCAGCCGCTTCTTGCGCGTGTCCTTCAAGGCCACTTCGCTGGCCATCAATGCCTTGCCGTCAGGCAGATCCTTGAGTTCCGGCGGCATGTCGATGGCATCGCTGTTCTGCGTCTCGGCCTGCAGCCGGGCGCGCCGCGCGATGAGGCGGTTCTTTTCCGAAGTGTAGACGACGGCATCGCCCTTGGCATTGATGAAATCACGCGCAAAGCGCTGGCCGGCGTCGGCACGGCGAAGTCCGCCCGCAAGGCTCACGGCTTTGACCACCGTGAGATTGGGCGCGAACGGATATTCGCCGGGCTTTTCGACATCGCCGGTGAGAAAGACAGGGCGGAACTCGGCGAGCTCGACGGATGCCGAGGGCCGGTCCTTGAGGCCGAACTGCTTCTGCAGCGCCAGCCCGATTTCCTGCGCGATCGCGTCCGTCGTCTTTCCAGAGGCTGGGAGGTCGCCAATGAACGGCAGCGACAGGCTGCCCGATGGACCGATCGAGTAATCACCGCTGACCACGGACCAATCGCGGATCGCGCCTTCCGCCGTCTGCCATTCGGCAACGCGGATGCGCAGCTTGTCCATCGTGCCGAGTTGATAATCGGCGGCGCTGGCAAGCCCCGATGAGCCGATCAAAACACCAAGGCCCGCAACGATTGCGAGACCTGAAGCAATGGACCGGCGCGCCGTGAGGCGGTGAAAAAGGAATTCTTTCATTCAGTCTTCCTCGTGAATTTGCACGGCAAGCCATAGGGGCAGCACCGTGCGAACGTGTCGAGTTGTGGGAGCGGCGTTAGTAGCTGCCGCGCTGCATGCAGACGGCAGGAATCGTCCGGGCGATGATCATGACGTCACGCGTCAGAGACCAGTTTTCGACATAGTGGGTGTCGAAGGCGACACGCGTGGCATAGGAGACGTCGTTGCGTCCGCTGATCTGCCACAGGCCGGTGAGGCCGGGACGTGCCTGAAGATAGAAGACGGCCGAAGACTCATAGAGCTCCAGTTCGTCACGCACGACGGGACGCGGCCCGACGACGCTCATTTCGCCGCGAATGATATTGATGAGCTGCGGCAGCTCATCGAGGCTGAGCTTGCGAAGCACGCTGCCGACCGCGGTAACACGCGGATCGTCCTGCAGCTTGCGGGTCGCACGCCACTCTTCCATTGCCTTCGGATTGTTACGCAGGTGTTCCTGCAGCAACCGGTCGCCATCGACCGCCATGGTGCGGAACTTCAGGCAACGGAATTCCTGTCCATTATGACCGATGCGGCGATGGCCATAGAAGGCTGGGCCCTTGTCGGTTAGTTTGACGAGCAGCATCACCATCAAAAAGATCGGGCTCAGAAACACGAGCCCCAGTGATGCAGCGGTGACATCGAATGCGCGCTTCATGATCCCGCCGGTCGGCGGAAACACGTTTGCATGAACCACGCCAAAGAATGGCGTACTGTCCGATCTCGTCGCAGACTTCATAGAGTTAACTCCACTTATGTTTGCCGTTTGGTCGGTAGTCTCAGCCGCTGAGGTAGCGCTGACAGGTTCGGAGTGTATGGGTGGATTTTGTTTTTTTAAGCCACAATTTGAAGACGGGTCTGTAACAGGGCCCTTTTGGAAACCGTGTTCACTTTTTCCGTCCGTTAGGATTAGCTCAAATGGATATGCAGAGCATGCAATGTTTCCGACTAACTCGGATGCACTGCACTAAAGAGGGAAGAGTTTGCTTTGCATTGCAACAAGATTGAAGAACAAGTCCTTTTCGGGAATGCAGGCAGCATTAGCGAAAAGGGTGCGGCCACTATCGCGAGTACCGTATTGTTATTTGCGCGCAGCCCAATTTATTGCAGCGCACCATTAGTTTCGCACCGCACACTCAAATCGTTTTAGATGAAATCTTTGTAATAAAAGTTGAACGCATAAGCGCCTCAGGCGTTGTCCCGGAGATGCAAATGTGGCGCGAGTTGGGGCGTGCAATGTCTCATTCAAGGCAACCTTGAGTAAATTTCACCCCACCCGTGCCGCCCGGACTGCAAATCACATGGTTACCGCCCAATCGGCGTTTTTAGGCAAAGCGAGGAGGAAACCTTAAGCCGCATACTGTAGAAAACCTGCAACGCCGGACAAAAGATTAGCGGTACTAATGCTTTCGTTCTGTTGAAACTCAGAGCCTGCTAAAATATATCGAGTAAAGGGACCTTAGGAGGCGCCCGAGTTCAATGACTGTTCATTGGACCAACCCTCCTAAAGGGAGGCAAACGTCATGTATGCACCTCGCGTTTTCGTTAGCATGATCGGCGCGCTCGCCGTCTTTGCCGTGGCAACCTATGTGTTGAACGGTTCTCTGACGACGACGCTCATACAAACGGCGATCTGTGCGGTTCTCCTGCAGCTCGGCTACTTCGGTGGCGTGATCTTCATGGTCTGGAAGGAAGCCAAGGCGCGCAACGCCTCTTCCGCAGGCATTGCACCGTCGATGGCGCCGGCGCGCGACGACAAGGACAAGCTGCCCGTCAGCCCGTTCAACAATTCCGAGCCGTTCAACCGCTGAACGGACAGGCCGGCCAGTGCTGCCGGACCGCGCGTAACATCTTTTGAAGACCTCCCGCATTGCCCCCGCCGCCGCGGCGCCCTAACTGTTGCGCCAACAACGGAGGGCACGACGTGGGTGCAAGCGTATGCGTGATCATCGCCGCGAAGAACGCGGCCGATACGATCGGAATGGCCGTCAGCTCGGCCTTGCGCGAAAAGGAAGTGGCCGAAGTGGTCGTCATCGACGACGGCTCCAGCGACGGTACGGCCGATGCGGCGCGCGCCGCCGGTGATGCAAGCGGACGGCTGAATGTCGTCTCCTTCGAAAAGAATCGCGGGCCCTCTGCCGCCCGCAATCATGCGATCGAAATCTCCACGGCACCGCTGATCGCCATCCTCGATGCCGACGACTTCTTCTTCGAGGGCCGCTTCAGCCGCATGCTGGCGGAAGACGACTGGGACTTCGTGGCCGACAACATCGCCTTCGTCGATTCGGAGACGGTGATGCTAGCGCCGGAGCGGCTGGACAGCTTCCCTGATCGCCCGCTCTTCCTCGATCTCGTCGCCTTCATCGACGGCAACATCTCCAAGCGCGGCGTCCGCCGCGGCGAGATCGGCTTCCTGAAGCCGGTGATGCGCCGGTCCTTCCTCGATGCGCACAAGCTGCGCTACCGCGAGGAGATGCGGCTCGGCGAGGATTACGAACTCTATGTCCGCGCACTCGCCAATGGCGCCCGCTACAAGGTGATCCATTCGTGTGGTTACGGTGCGGTCGTGCGCGGCAATTCGCTGAGCGGCAGCCACCGCACCGACGACATCCGCAAGCTCTACGAAGCCGATCGCGCGATCCTGGCGAGTTGCAAGCTGACTTCAGAGGGCGAAGCAGCGGTGCGCCGCCACGAAAGCCATGTGCGTGGCAAATACGAACTGCGCCACTTCCTCGACGTCAAGAAGCAGTCGGGGCCCGGCGCCGCACTCGGTTATGCGCTGGCGAACCCTGCAGCCGTGCCGGCGATCGCTTGCGGCATCTTCATGGACAAGACCGAGCGCTTCCGCAGCCCCGGTGGCGCCGAGATCGCCACGAAGGGTGCCGGCGGCCTGCGCTACCTGCTCCCCTCGCCCGCCGACTGACGGCTATTTCGAGAATTTTCCGCCCGCGAGCTGGAAGGCGCTGGCAAGCAGCGCCGGGTCGCGGCGCGCCCAGTGCAGCAACAGGCGAAAGTCCGGCATGCGCGCCTTGCGCACCCGCTTCGCCTGGCTCCACAGCGCCTGCTTGCGCGCCCGCGTCTTGTAATCCTTGATCGTCTGGATTTCCTTCGGCCGCGCCGCAAAGCGCGCTTCCAACCGGTCGAGCGCCATCCAGGTAATGAATTGCTGCTTCAGAAACTGCGGCGAGTCGTTGTCGACGCCATGGAAGATATTGATCCCCTCGCCGCGCAGCGCACCGGCTTCGCCGCAGAGCAGCACTTGGCGGGCAGCCAGCATGCAGTCGCAGAAGAACAGCACGTCCTCGGCGGCGAGCCTGAGTGCTGCATCGAAGCGCACGGTCTCGATCAGCGGCCGGCCGATCACCATGCAGGACATGTGCAGGAAGGCCCAGTTCTTCAGCATCACGCCGGCAATATCGGGCAGTTCGATAATCAGCGGGGCGTCAGAAAGCCGGTGCGCGCCCTCCCTGACCTCCAGATCGGCAATGCCGAAGTGATAATCGAATTCCTCGCCGCCATGGATCGAGGCCCAATAGCAGTCGCCGTCGAAACGCTGCATCGCCGCATAGGCGTTCTGCAGATGATCTGGCGTCCAGATATCATCCGAATCGAGAAAGGCGGCATAGCGGCTGGCCGAAGGCACGTTGTCGAGCCCGGTGTTGCGCGCGCCGCCCGGCCCGGCATTTTCCTGGCGGATCACGGTGATTTTTGCCCGCTCATCGGCGCCCAGCGGCTTTAGCTCATCCTCGGCCGGATAGGGCGAGTGGTCGTCGACGACAAGGACATCGAAATCCCGGTAGCTCTGCGCGAAGACAGAGGCCAGCGCCCGGCGCAGGATGCCGTCCTCGCGCTGGTAAAACGGGATGATGATTGTGAAGGTCGCCATTCTTTCTCCTGACAGGCCGAAGCGGTGAGTGCGAATCTAGCGCCCGTCACCCGCACGGCAAGTTGTTGCGCCGCAGCATGATGAAGCGCATTCCGGCCGAAATTTGTCAAAGACGGAATATCGGACCACCAGCGCTGGCTGTGCCGAATAGACCCATTTGGGGGTGACGAAGACACATTTCGGCCGCAATCAGAGGCCGCGTTCTGTAACAAACCACAGAATGTCCTTCACCAAATGAGAAAAACTTTTCCATGCGGATCACGCTTCGCAACAGCCGCAAACGTTTTATGATCATTTTCGGAAATACATTGGCGCAAAGGGCGCTCAAGCGTTTCTGCAACTGATTTCCCGGCCCGCGACACGCCATGGTAGCCGCAATTTCGCACCGTTACAAAACGGGACCGGCGATCACTTTTGCTGCAGTGCCATATTTTCTTCCGCCAAAACGCTCTAGCTTTTCGTCTGCGGGCCAGAGTCTGCTCTTTGAAACGGCTGCAAGGGGAGGTGCAGCTCCAACAGGGGTGACAGATAAAGTGAACGTAGACGCCAACGTATCCTCGCGGATCAATCTGATGCGCATCGTGCTCATTTCGGGCATTGTGTTCGTCCACATACCATTCGACCCTGCGAATACGCCGTTCAACGGAAACTACGGTTTCTTCGACTGGCTGCGGGTGTTCCTGAGCGAAGCGCTCTTCCGTGTCGGGGTTCCGTGCCTCAGCGCCATTTCCGGCTACCTGCTGTTTCGCGGCGGCATGGAAGGCTTCAACTACACCAAGACGGTGCGCACCAAGGCGCAGACCGTGTTCCTGCCGTTCCTGATCTGGAACACGCTGTTTTTCGTGGCCGTCCTGGCGATCCTGGCGATCGGCATCGGCGACGGCTATGTCATCAGCCCCTATGAATCGACCTTCCGCGAACTGCTGAGCCAGCTGTTTGCCGCCGAAACCTTTCCGGCGAATATCCCGCTCTACTTCCTGCGCGATCTCTTCGTCTGCATCCTGATCTCGCCGATCCTTGCCTGGCTGGTGCGCCGCGCCCCGGTGTTAACGCTGTCGTCGCTGCTGCTGCTGGCGCTGATTCCGGAACTGCCGCTCTACATTGTCATCAAGCGCTCGATCCTGTTCAGCTTCACCTTCGGCATCTATGCCAGCCTCTACAAGCTCGACATCAAGGCGCTCGACCGTTTCGCACCGCTGGGCGTGGCGCTGCTGCTCGGCGCCTCGGCGCTGCTGGCAACCGCGATCTACGCAACCGGCCCCTCGATGCCCGACTGGGTGGAACTGTCGCGCAATGCGCTGGCGATCGGCGGCGCTGCCGGCTTCTGGATGCTCTCGGCCCTGCTCATCAAGACCCCGCTCGGCCAGCGGTTGTCGAAGACCGGAAGCCTCAGCTTCTGGATCTTCTGCGCCCATTATCCGCTGCTGGTCTTCCTCTTCATGGTCTGGGGCAAGACCGGCGTCGATTTCTACCCATTGTTCTTCGGCGGCTGCCTGCTGGTGCTTTTCCCGCTGCTGGTTCTCACGAACGGGTTCGTCCGCAGCAACGCCCCGAAATCCTACGCCGTCCTGACCGGCGGCCGGACCAAAAAGGGTCCGCAAACCCCATCCCGCCGGGATATCCCGGCTGATTTCGTTCCACAGCGAAGGTGACACATGACGACGAAAATCGCCCATGCTCGACGGCTTTGCCTGAGTTTTACGATCATCGGTGCCGGCCTCGCCGGCGCCCTTCCCGCGTCTGCCCAGCAGGCTGCAGGCACATCCTTCGTCGATGAGTTCGACAAGATCGACCGCAGCGTCTGGTACATTTCCGACGGCTGGAACAACGGCCCGCATCAGAACTGCACCTGGTCGAAGGATCAGGTGAAGATCGATGACGGCAAGCTCGAACTCGGCTTTGCCCAGGGCAAGTCGAAGGACCGCAACTACCAGTGCGGCGAGATCCAGACCAAGAAGCGCTTCAGCTACGGCACATACGAGGCCCGCATCAAGACCGCGACCGGCTCCGGCCTGAACTCGGCCTTCTTCACCTATATCGGCCCGGCCGACAAGCAGCAGCACGACGAGATCGATTTCGAAGTGCTCGGCAAGGACAGCTCGACCGTTCAGGTGAACCAGTACATCAAGGCCAAGGGCGGCAACGAGAAGCTGGTGCCGGTCGGCAAGTCCGCCGATCAGGACTTCAACGATTACGCCTTCATCTGGGAGCCGAACCGGCTGCGCTATTACCTGAACGGCAAGCTGGTGCAGGACGTCACCGACCCCAGCAAGATCCCGCAAAGCCCGCAGAAGATCTTCTTCAGCCTCTGGGGCACAGACACGCTTGCCGGCTGGATGGGCAGGTTCGCCTACACCCAGCCGACCACGATGCAGATCGACCGGATCGCCTACACGGCGCCCGGCGACAAATGCCAGTTCCCGGAATCGATCGCCTGCACGCTCAACTGAGCAGGCAGGCTGACGGCCTGAGACTTGCCTGCCTCACCCCCGAAACGGACTCCGGCCGATGCCGGTCCACGCACAGGAGCCTTGATGCTGAAAGTCCTTTACCTGGTGCATGATCTGGCCGATCCGGCCGTGCGCCGCCGCGTGCTGATGCTGACCGAGGGCGGCGCTGCCGTGACCCTCGCCGGCTTTCGCCGCGGCGACAATGCACTGGCCGAGGTCAGCGGCGTGACACCGATCGAACTGGGCAAAACAGCCGACGGCAGGTTCGGTCAGCGCATCGGCGCGGTCTTCAATGCATCAATCCGTCTGCGCGGACTGTTGAAGGGCGTCGAGCGTCCAGATGTCATCATCGGCCGCAATCTGGAAGCATTGGCCGTTGCCGATCGCGCCAGCGCGCTCTTCGGTGGTGTCCCGGTTGTCTATGAATGCCTTGATATCCACCGGCTTCTGTCGAACGAGGGTACGCCGGGCAAGATGCTGCGCCGGGCCGAGGCGCATTTCGGCCGCGAGGCCAAGCTGCTGATCACCAGCTCGCCGGCCTTCATCGCCAATTACTTCGCCACCAAATCGGCCATCAAGGCGCCGGTCATGCTGCTGGAAAACAAGGTTCTGGCGCTGGACGGCATGCCGCAGGCAGCCTCGCTGCGCCTGCCGCCCGCCGATGGCGAGCCCTGGAAGATCGGCTGGTTCGGTGCGCTCCGCTGCCGCAAGTCTCTGGAACTGCTTGCCGATTTCACCCGCCGCATGGAAGGCCGGATCGAGGTCATCCTGCGCGGCCGCCCCGCCTATTCCGAATTCGAGGATTTCGATGGCTTCATTGCCAACGAGCCCTACCTGAGCTTCCGCGGCCCCTACAAGAACCCGGAGGATCTCGCCAGCATCTATGGCGAGGTGCATTTCTCCTGGGCGATCGACTTCTTCGAGGAAGGCCTGAATTCCAGCTGGCTGCTGCCGAACCGGCTCTATGAAGGCTGCCTTTATGGCAGCGTGCCGCTCAGCATCGCCGGCACAGAAACGAACCGCTTTCTCGCCGACAAGCAGCTCGGCCTGTCGCTGAACGAACCAACAGCCAATGCGCTGCAGGCGATGTTCGAAGGCCTGACGGCTGAGCGCTACGGCGCGCTGTCATCGGCAGTCGCCGATACCGGCAGACACACATGGATGGCCGATCGCGGCGATTGCCGCGCGCTTATCGAAACACTTGCCAATCTCGTTCCGGCTGCCGCTGAGGGGCGCGCCGGTTCCGTTCCCAAAGCTCCCGCAGCTCAAGAAGGGTTGACTGCCATGAAGACTGATGTCCGTAGCAGCGTCTCCAGCCTCATCATCATTCCCTGCCTGAATGAAGCCAAGCATATCGAGCCGCTGATCGAAAAACTCGATCCGGCGCTCGACGACCTCAATGCCCGGATCGTCGTTGCCGATGGCGGCAGCACAGACGGCACGCGCGAGATCGTCGCTCGCATCAGCGAAACGGATCACCGCGTCATCCTGCTCGACAATCCTCGCCGGCTGCAAAGCGCAGCGATCAACCTCGCCGTCAGCACCTTCGGCCGCGACTACGAATATTTCATCCGCATCGACGCCCATGGCGATTATCCGGACGATTACTGCCAGCGCCTCGTCGAGGAAGCGCAGGAGACGGAAGCCGATTCGGTCGTCGTCGCCATGGAAACGGTCGGTTTCGGCATGTTCCAGAAGGCGACTGCCTTTGCCCAGAACTCCAAGCTCGGCAATGGCGGCTCCAAGCATCGCGAGGGTGCCGAGGGCCATTGGACCGATCACGGCCATCACGCGCTGATGCGCGTCAACGCCTTCGAGACCGTCGGCGGCTACGATGAGAGCTTCAGCCATAATGAGGACGCGGAATTGGACTACCGTCTGAAAAAGGCGGGGTTCGGCATCTGGATGACCGACAAGACGCGGATGATCTATTATCCGCGTTCGAGCGTGAAAACGCTCTTCCGGCAATATCTCGGCTACGGCCGGGGACGCGCCAAGAACATCCTGAAGCATGGCAATATGCCGAAGCTTCGCCAGATGCTGCCGCTTGCAGTCGTGCCGGTCTTCATCGGTGCATTTCTTGCCGTGCTGAATTGGATCGCCGTGATCCCCTTCAGCCTCTGGGCAATCGCCTGCGTCGGCTACGGCTTCTGGATGGCCGTCGGCCAGCGCAATCCTTATGGGCCGCTCGCGGCCCTCTCGGCCATGGTGATGCATTTCGCCTGGTCGGCCGGTTTCTGGATGGAGCTCCTGAGCTTCCGCAACCGGAAGGTCTCCTGATGAGGGATCAGACCATGCAGATCGACATTGGTGTTTGCACATACCGGCGCGCGTCGCTGGACGAGGCCCTGCTTTCGCTGGCCATGCTCGCCGTGCCCGAGAATGTGAAACTGCGCATCATCGTTGCCGATAACGACCAGACCCGCAGCGCTGAAGGCCGGGTCGAAGCCCTGCGCTCGACCATTCCGCACCCGATCGCCTATGTGCATTGCCCGGCTTCGAACATCTCGATCGCCCGCAACGCCTGCCTGGAAAACGCCACCGGCGATTACCTCGCCTTCATCGATGACGACGAGGACGCCTCGGAAAACTGGCTGGTCGAGCTGCTGCATACCGCTGAAAAGACCAGGGCCGACGCCGTGCTCGGCCCGGTCCGCAGCGTCTATGCGCAGACCGCACCCGCCTGGATGCGCGAGGGTGATTTCCATTCCACCCTGCCCGTCTGGGTCGATGGCGAGATCCGCACCGGTTATACCTGCAACGTGCTGCTGCGCCTCGCCTCCCGCCATGTCGAGGGGCGCCGCTTCAATCTCGCGCTCGGCAAGACCGGCGGCGAGGACACCGAATTCTTCAGCTACCTGCACCGGGAAGGCGGCAAGATCGCCTTTGCCCCTGAAGCGCATGTCTACGAGCCGGTGCCGGAAAACCGCGCCGACCTCTCCTGGCTGGCAAAGCGCCGCTTCCGCTTCGGCCAGACGCATGGGCGCCTGCTGCAGGAAAACAGCAAGGGTCTGAGCCGCGTGAAGGCCATCGGCATTGCCGCGGCCAAGGCCAGCTACTGCCTGGGCGTCGCCGCCCTCTGCATCCTCGTGCCGGTCCCGCGCTACCGCTATGCGCTGCGCGGCACGATGCATATCGGCGTGGTCAGCGGCCTGCTCGGCGTGCGCGAAATCCGCCAATATGGCGCTGTCGAGGGGGCTGCATGAGCGAAAAGCTGCCCGATATCAGCTTTATCATTGCAGCCTATAATGCTGCCGAAACGCTGGACAAGGCGATCGGCAGCGCATTGGCGCAGGTGGGCGTCAGCGTCGAAGTCATCGTCGCCGACGATTGCTCGACGGATGCGACCCGCGCCGTCGCCGCTGCTTATGGCGGCAACGTCCGCCTGATCGCGCTCGAAAAGAACGGTGGCCCCTCGGCCGCCCGCAACGCGGCGATCGACGCAGCCCGCGGGCGCTGGCTTGCGACACTCGATGCCGACGACACGATCGAACCGGACCGCCTGCTGCGCATGATCAGCCGTGCCGAAGCTGCCGGTGCTCAGATCGCCGTCGACAACATGCGGGTGATCCGCGCCGACGGAACGCTGCCCGAAACCATGTTTGCGCCAGCCGCTCTGGCGGCGACGCCGATGCTGACGCTGCCGGCATTCATCCGCTCCAACGCGCTGTTTCGCAGCGAGCACAATTTCGGCTACCTGAAGCCCGTTTTCGAGCGCGCCTTCATCGAGCGCCATCATCTGCGTTTCGACGAAAATCTCCGGATCGGCGAAGACTATCTCTTCCTCGCGTCCGCCATGGCGCTCGGCGCCACCTGCGTCATCGAGCCCGAGCCGGGCTACAACTACCACATCCGCGAAGGATCGATTTCGCGGGTGCTCGACATCAGGCACATTGAGGCGATGATGGAAGGCGACCGCCGGTTTCTATCGCGCCACAGCCTCGATGCGGCAGCGACGGCCGCCCAGACATTTCGCGCCCGCAGTCTCCGGCAGGCGCATGCCTTTCTTGAACTCGTCGATGGCATCAAGCAGCGCTCCCTCTCCCGGGCGCTCCGTGCCGCCTGGCGCGATCCGCTGGCCATCGCCCATCTCAGAATGCCAATCGCAATCCGTTTGAACCGCATGACGGCAGCCCTTCGCGGCGCTGCTGTCCGGAATTCGGAAGTCACAGTCACAGGCGGCGCTTCGCGCTCGCGCAAAGGATAAGAGCCCATGAACCAACGAAACCTGACCCTGCACAGCACAGTCCCGAAGGCCCCTGACGATAGCGACAGCTTTATCGACATCGATCGCCTGATCGCCATTGTGATCCGCCGGGCTGGTTCGATTGCGCTCTGCGTTGCGGCGCTGGTGGCACTCGCCAGCGTCTATCTGCTGTTCGCCACGCCGCAATATACCTCGATGACGCAGATCCTGCTGGATGACAGCATGACCAAATATGCCGAGGATCAGGCGCCGGCGGCCAGCTCCCAGCAGGTGGACATGCAGATCGCCAGCGCCGTCGAAATCCTGAAATCGACCGAGCTGGCGCTGCGCGTCGTCGATGCGCAGAACCTGTCGGAGAATCAGACGATTCTCGACACCGGCCAGGGCCCCGTCGATCTCGTGAAATCCGGCCTCAAGGTCGTCGTCAGCGCATTGACGCCCGGTGGCCCGCCGGTTTCGGACGATGATGCCAAGGAAGGCCGCCGTCAGAAGGCCGCCGCCATGCTGCAGCAGGCGCTCAATGTCTCGCGCGTCACCCGCAGCTCGGTGATCGCCGTCTCCTTCCGCTCGACGGACAGGATGCTCGCCGCCCGGATTACCAAGGCCTATGCCGACGCCTATCTCAACGATACGCTGAACGCCAATTTCGACGCCACCGAGCGCGCCTCTGTCTGGCTGCAGGAACGCCTTGCCGACCTGCGCAACCGCTCGCAGGTGGCCGCCCTCGAAGTCGCCAAGTTCAAGACCGAGAACGGGCTCACCTCCGCCAACGGCGAACTGATGTCCGAACAGCAGCTTGCCGATCTCAACAAGCAGCTCATCGTCTCGCAGGCCGATACCGCCAGCGCTTCGGCACGCTACAACCAGTTCAAGTCGATCGTCGATCAAGGCCCGGACGGCGCCGTCAACAATGCCGCCATTTCCTCCGGCCAGACCGACAATTCGGTCATCCAGGATCTGCGCACGCGCTACATCTCGGTTAGCCGCCGCGAAGCCGAGATCACCACCAATTTCGGCGCCGACCATCCGCAGGCTGTCCAGCTTCGTACGGAAAAGGCCGATCTCACGCGCCAGATCTTCCAGGAACTGCAGCAGCTGACCTCCAGCTACCGCAACGAATTCGAAGTCGCCCGCTCGCGCGAAGCGTCGCTGCGCCAGAATATCGAGCACCTGACCGGCAAGAATTCGGAGTCCAACAAGTCGATCGTTCAGCTCAACGATCTGGAACAGCGCGCAACGGCGCTGAAGACCCTCTACGAATCCTACCTCGCCCGTTACGAGCAGGCCTCGCAGCAGCAGTCCTTCCCGATCGCCAAGGCCCGCGTGATATCCGAGGCCGGTGTCCCCGCCTCGCCCTCCAGCCCGAAGAAGACCATGACGCTCGGTCTCGCCATCGTGCTCGGCTTGATGGCCGGCGGCGCACTGACCGCTTTCCAGGAATTCCGCGAACGCTTCTTCCGTGTCGAAGGCGATGTACGCACCATCCTCGGCCTGAAATTCCTTGGCTACCTGCCGCTGGTCGGCAAGCCGCCGAAGGAACGCAAGGTCTTCAAGCCGCGCAAGGAGCCGCTACCGCAGCCGGTCGAGACAGCGGCCGATGACGGCGCCAGCTTCGAGCGCATCATGCGCATCGTTCTGGAAGCGCCGCGCTCGGTCTTTGCCGAAACACTGCGCAATGCCAAGCTTGCCAGCGACGTCATGTTCCAAGGCAAGTCCGACCGTGTCATCGGCGTCGTCTCCGCTCTCCCCGGCGAAGGCAAGTCCACGACTGCGGCCAACTTCGCGGCCCTGCTGGCCTCCAGCGGCAAGCGCACACTGCTGATCGACGCCGACCTTCGCAATCCCGGCCTGACCCGGATGCTGAAGCAGCCGCCGCAAAAGGGCCTCGTCGAAGCCGTGCTCGGCGAAATCCCATGGGCCAGTGCCGTCAAGGTCGATAACCGCACCAAGCTGGCGATCCTGCCGGTCGTTTCCAACGACAACCTGATGCATACGAGCGAGCTGCTCGCGTCGCAGGGCATGTTCAACCTGATGGAAAATGCCCGCAAGATGTTCGACTACGTGGTGGTCGATCTGGCGCCGCTTGGTCCTGTCATCGACGCCAAGGCCTTTGCGCCGCAGGTGGATGGCTTCCTCTTCGTCACCGAATGGGGCCAGACACCGACGACGGTGGTGCGCGACATCCTGAATGCCGAGCCACAGATCAAGCAGAAGATCCTCGGCGTCATCCTCAACAAGACGGATATGTCGGAGCTCAGCAAATTCAGCAATTTCGGCGGCACCGAACGCTACCGCCAGAAATATGTGAGCTATTACACCGACGAGATCCCGAAGAAGCAGGAACCGGCCGAAACGACCGCCTGATCAGGTGGAAAAAAGGTGGACCTGACCGCGCCAGAACCGGGCGACGGTCAGTCTGCCTGTCTTGAAAGCCCGCGTATCGAGATTGAGGCGCATTGCCTCGATCTCCGGCTCCTCGACCGGCGTGTGGCCGTGGACGACAAGCTTCGGCAGCGGCTTCATGGCCTGGAAAAAGCGCTCGCGGATGAAGACGAGATCTTCGTCGCTTTGCCGCTCCAGCGGCAGTGTCGGATCGATGCCGGCGTGGACGAAGAGAATATCCGGCGTATCGGCATAGATCGGCATCTCGCGCAGGAAATCGATATGCGGCTTCGGCAGCGACTGGCGGATGAAGGTGTCGAGCTTCGAGGCCGTCGGAAAGATCAGCGGCAGATGCTCGGGATCGAGACCATAGGACCGCAGCAGCGCATCGGCGCCCATCCGCATCCACTCGGCATAGGAAATCTTGCCGTCGATATAGTCGAGCATCATGATCTCGTGATTGCCGGTCAGGCAGATCCGGTCGAAATTCTCCGGCGGCGGCATCATCAGATGCGAGATTACCTGGGCCGAGGACGGGCCGCGGTCGATATAATCCCCGAGCGTGATGAGCATCTTGCGGCCCGGAAGACGCGCCGCATCCCTGACGATCGTGTGCTCTGCCATCTCCAGCAGGTCGTGGCGGCCGTGGATATCCCCGATCGCATAGATCGGCATATCGCCGGGGTCGAACTGGAGGCGCTGCCGGGATGGCGATGACATGGTCCTAACCTCACGGTCGTCGTCTGCGAATGAATGAGCCATAGTTGATCCCGCGCTGTGCTGGAAGCCGTGAAGTGCGAATTGTGAGCTTTACGAAATAGTTAGGCAAAAGGTTGCAGCTGACAAGCTGGTAGAAAAATTCAAACCGTACCGATTTTGTAGAAAATGCGGCCTTATCAACAAGGATGGGATCGATCACTCATACGGACATCAAGAAGAGAATGGCCGATGGGAACAGTATCGCAATTGCACGACCGGTTGAGGCCGGCCGCACACCGGATCGAGAGCGAGGAAGAAGCGGTCGCCGCAGCGCGCCGCCTTGCCGCCGATTTCAGGCGCCAGTCGAGCGAACGCGACATCAATCGCATCCTTCCCTATTCCGAGCTCGATTCACTGTCGCTTTCGGGGCTGACGGCGATCACCGTGCCCCCCGAATACGAAGGTCTCGACGTCAGCAACGCGCTGCTGGCGGAAATCGTCGCGATCATCGCCGAGGGCGATGCCTCGATCGGCGAATGCCTGGCAGTCCATTTCTCGGCTTTGGAGGGCTTGCGGCAGCACGCTGGCGACGATCTCAAGCGCCCGCTGTTCACTCGCGCTTTGGCGGGAGACCGCTTTGCCGAAGCAAGCTTCGACACCGATGCTGTTACCGCCCTTCCCCTCGGCCACCGCATCAGTGGCCGCAGCCGGCAGGCAACAGCCGTGCTCTTCGCCGACTGGCTGGCGATCTCGACCCCCGGCAACAACCTTCTGCTTTATCTTGCCCGCAGGAGCGAAGGCCTGCAGGTAATCGACAGCTGGGACGGCTTTGGCCAGCGCACCAACGGCACCGCGGCTTTGATCGCTGAGAATGTTCAGACCAATGCAGATGCCGCTGTCAGCCAGGAGGCACCGGCCGTTGCGATCGCCTCGCTGCTGCATGCCGGCGTTGATCTCGGCATTGCCCGCGCCGTTCTGTCGGAATTGCAGGAAGCCGAAGTCATGCCGCCGGCCGCAGGCGGGCTGATTGTCGGCATCGAAGCCGCGGCAGCCCTCCTGGAGCGGGCTGGACACCGGCTCGATATCGCCCAGATCAATTCAGGGACGGCGATCACCGAGGCGGAGTTTTCCGCCACCGCTGCACAGGCGCATTCAAGCGAACTGGCATTGCGCACCGCCGCCGCCATTTTCGAGATCGCAAAAGGTGACGTGGGCGGAATCGGCCGCAACCTTGACCGGCACTGGCGCAACGCCCGCATCCGGGCGCTCGGCGGCAAGCTCGCAGGCCTGCATGCGAAAGCAGTCGCCTATTATGGCCCTAACTGGGAAATCTGATCAGCCGGCCGCCGAAACCGGCACAACCTCGGCGACGTCGGCATCGCCGAGCTTGCCATCCTTGGCGACGAACTGTTCCAGCGTCATGTTGTCGAGGATATCGGCAATTGCGTCGCGAACCTCGGTCATCGACCGGCGGACATGACAGGTCTCGGGATCCGAACAGTCGTCACAGGCTTCATAAGCCGTGCGGCTGGCGCAGCGGATCGGAGCCAGCGGACCATCGAGCGTGCGGATGACGTGGCCGATTCGAATTTCCGATGCCGGACGCGACAGCGAGTAACCGCCGCCCGGTCCCTTCTTCGAGCGCAGGATGCCGACATTGCGAAGCTCGAGCAGGATCGTATCGAGGAACTTCTTCGGGATGTTGTTGCGCGCCGCGACGTCGTTGATGAACGCCGTCTCTCCGGGCGCCAGCCTGGCCAGATCGACCAGCGCCTTCAGCCCGTATTTTCCCTTTTTCGTCAGCATCTTCGATAGCCCTGCAGTATTCGCGCCATTATGCCTTCTTCTATTGTCAAATAACGCCGAAACCATGGGCGCGCAATGAAATAGCCAGCTTTTATATAGGTTACATCGGATTCCTGCGCAGAGTGCCGCCTTTTTCGCACAGGCGACGGCAGGATCCAGCCGTTTCTGTTTTATTTTCAATATCAAAGGCCTTGCTTCGCAACWGCAGCATGCCCATATCTGCGTTTTCAGATCATCAATTTGTGTTGTTTTGGCAACAGGGGTCCGCAACAGCGTGACCTAACCGTATCTTAGCTTGATACGGTTAGGCTGATGTGCGATCCAATACTCGCGGGTTGCCGCTTTCCCCTGAGGGGATTCGACAAAACTGGGATGGGTTTTTGACGCTGGTTTCTCGGCGCGATCTCCTGCGCCCGATTGAAAAAGGAACTGCTATGAACATTCGTTCTATTCTCATTGGTTCGGCGGCTGCGCTGAGCTCGGTGTCCGGCGCATACGCGGCCGACGCCATTGTTGCAGCTGAGCCGGAAGCTGTTGAATACGTTCGCGTTTGCGACGCTTACGGCACTGGCTACTTCTACATTCCGGGCACCGAAACCTGCCTCAAGATCGGTGGCTACCTCCGCTTCGACGTCGGCTTCGGCTTCGGCGATGCTTACAAGAACAACTCGAACGAAGACTGGTCTTCCCGTACCCGCGCTCACGTCGCCTTTGACGCCAAGAGCGACACGGAATACGGCACACTGACGAGCCGCATCGTTCTTGAAGCCAACAACCGTCCGGTTGCTACAGGTGCAAGCGGCATCACCTCTGAAAGCTCGACGACCCTCGGCGGCGTTTCCACCGGCACGATCATCGACCAGGCCTATATCGATATCGCTGGTCTGCGCGTTGGTAAGTTCACCAGCTGGTGGGACGACGACTTCTCGGGCGAAACCGATGCAATGGCAAACGTGACGAACACGAACGCTGTTCGCTATCAGTATGACGCAGGCGATTTCTACGCCGGTGTTGCTCTGGAAGAGCTCGGCGGCAACAGCGGTGACTTTGCAGATCGTACATTCCAGCGCAGCAGCGAATTCCTCGGCGGCACTGACGTCAAGGGCAACACCCTCGGCGTTGACGCTTCGGTCGGCGGCAAGTTCTCGAACTTCACCTGGGCTGTCTACGGCGGCTATGACGCTGGCAACCAGGAAGGCGCCGTCACGGCTCGTATCGGTGCAGACGTTGGCCCAGGCAAGGCTGAAGTTGCAGTCATCTGGTCGAGCGGTCTCGGCGATGCCGGCAACGGCGGCAACGCTTACTACGCAAACGGCGAATGGACGGTCGTTGCTCAGTACGCTCTGAAGGCAACCGACAAGTTCACCATCACTCCGGCAGCTCAGTACACCAACAACATCGTAACCGATGCTGACGGCAGCTGGGATGACGGCAGCATGTGGCGCGCCGGCGTGACCCTCGACTACCAGGTCGTTGAAAACCTGAATGCCAAGCTGACCGCGACCTACGTCAAGGAAGACTACGGCAATCAGACGGTTGACGGTAAGGGCGATGCTGACTGGGTTGAAGGCTTCTTCCGCCTGCAGCGCGACTTCTAATGAATTGACGTGCGGTTAGAGACGCACGTCAAGTGATCTGGTTGACCTCCGATCACAGTGAAGAAGCCCGGATTTCCCTCCGGGCTTCTTTTTTTATTTGGAGTTTTTAGGAGTGGGTTGCGGCGCTGAGATCGCTGCGGTCGAGTGCGCGAATCTGCTCAACACAGTCCTGAACGGTAACACCTTTTAGCACGCCTGCGACCGCACTGTCGGCCTGCGCGCTCAGCTGATCCGAGACAGCACCGATATTGCGGGTGACCGAGCAGATCGAGGGAATGCCTCCCCTTGCCGACCAGGCCTTCTGCTCCGGCAGCACGCTGCCATGAATGTCGAGAAGCTTGATGTCAGGTGCCGGCCTTGCAAGGCGTATCCCGCCGTTGACCCCGTCGCTGGAGACGAGGATGCCGGATTTCGACAGAGTCGAGACGATTTTTCTGACAAAACTGGGGTTCGTGTCGAGACTGACGGCCAATAACGGGCTCGTCGTGCGAACGCCCGCAGCCTCGTTGACCGCGACCGTCACTACGATTTGCAGCGCTGTCGGAAACCGTGTGTCACTCATCAATTGTGACATACCGCCGAAACAGCAAAAAATCTAGAACCACTATCGCCGATTGCTGTGAATCGGCGAGTTGCAGTTGCTAGTGGCCGCGGTCGGTCACTTCAAAACTCGTCCCTTGTCCGGTCCCAAGCAGATCGGCGAGCGTCGAAGAGAGGTCAATGCCATCGAGGTCGGCAATGGCTGCCGTGCGGGCCTTGTCGATCAGAGCATCATAGAGATAATCGAAGCTTGTCTTCGGCAGCTTGCGGGCCGGCGTGACGGCGGCATAAATTTCGGCAAGCGAGACCATGCGCGGCGACCGGGCAAGCCGGTAACCTTCATCATCGCCGCGGACAATATCTGCGAACTTCAAAAGGCCGAGGATCGCATCGGCGTCATGCTCGGCTATGCCGCCAATCCGGCAAATCTTGCGGTGCGGCGTCGTGCGCGACTGCGCCTGATTATAAGCAATAGCCAGAACGATGCGCAGCGCCGTCCTGAAAGTTTGGCTCGGCATCACGTCGCTTTCCTCCGTCTCCCGCGTATCGGGATAGGAGGCGATGCCGAAGAGGGTTTTAAACAACTCGGGGCAAGGTGTGGTCATGGTGTGTATCGGCTGTAATTTCTTGGGAGGAATTATCAAAGCAGGATCGCCGCGTATGCGCCTGGGAGGAATTGGCGCCGCGGAGGATGAAATGGAGAGGGTTATCCGTATTGTTGTCAGGATCGACGGCCGTGCGTTCGCCGTACGGTCGTCTCGTCGCTCGCACGGCGCAATCGGCCAGTCGCGATATATCACGACGCTATCTTTAACGGCTGTTCCGGAGATTTTCCATCCCCGTAACTGGAACACACTGTCCAAAAAATGTGATTAATCCAGGCGTAAATTAGTCAGCGCGAATGGGTGCAAGGCACAATCCCGCGAGATTCCGGCGACTCGTGGAATAAGAGCACCAGATGTCTGGACGCGGTCTCTACCGCGTCCAGACGGATCCTATCGATCAGACGAGATCGAAACGGTCGGCGTTCATCACCTTGTTCCAGGCGGCAACGAAGTCCTTGACGAACTTCGCCTTGGCGTCTGCCTGGCCATAGACTTCGGCGATGGCACGCAGCTGCGAATGCGAGCCGAAGATCAGGTCGACGCGGGTACCGGTCCACTTGAATTCGCCGGTCTTGCGGTCGCGGCCTTCATAAACGCCGTCCTTGCCGGAAGCAGGAGCCCATTGCGTGCCCATATCGAGCAGGTTGACGAAGAAGTCGTTGGAGAGCGTTTCCGGACGCGACGTGAAGACGCCATGCTCGGGAGCGCCGGCCTTCAGCACACGCAAACCACCGATGAGAACGGTCATTTCAGGCGCCGTCAGCGTCAGCAGCTGGGCACGGTCGACGAGCGCTTCTTCGGCCTTGAGGAACTGCTTGCGCTTGCCGTTGACATAGTTCCGGAACGCGTCAGCGCGTGGCTCCAGCGCTGCGAAGGAAGCAGCGTCGGTTTGTGCATCAGACGCATCGGTGCGGCCCGGCGTGAACGGCACGTTGACGGACTGGCCGCCGGCCTTCGCGGCCTTTTCCACACCTGCAGCACCGGCCAGCACGATCAGGTCGGCCAGCGAGAGCTTCTTACCAGTGTTCTGGGCAGCGTTGAACTCCTTCTGGATGCCTTCGAGAACGCCGAGAACCTTGGCGAGCTGGGCCGGCTGGTTGGCTTCCCAATCCTTCTGCGGGGCAAGACGGACGCGCGCGCCATTGGCACCACCACGCTTGTCGGAACCGCGGAAGCTCGAGGCGGACGCCCAGGCGGTGGAAACCAGCTCCTGCACGGAAAGACCGGTCGAGAGAACCTTCTCCTTCAGAGCGGCGATGTCCGCATCGTCGATCAACTTGTGATCGACGGCCGGAACGACATCCTGCCAGATCAGATCTTCAGCCGGAACGTCAGGTCCGAGATAGCGGGCCTTCGGGCCCATGTCGCGGTGCGTCAGCTTGAACCAGGCGCGAGCGAACGCGTCGGCAAACTCGGCCGGGTTTTCCAGGAAGCGGCGCGAGATCTTTTCGTAGAGCGGGTCGAAACGCAGCGCCAGGTCACTTGTCAGCATCGTCGGGCGATGCTTCTTCGACGGATCGAAGGCATCAGGAACCGAGGCTTCGGTGGTCTTCGCCACCCACTGCTTGGCACCCGCCGGACTTGTGGTCAGCTCCCACTCGAAGCCGAACAGGTTTTCGAAGAAAAAGTTGCTCCATTGCGTCGGCGTCTGCGTCCAGGTGACTTCGAGACCGCTGCCGATCGTGTCGCCTGCCCGGCCAGTGCCGAACTTGCTGTTCCAGCCGAGCCCCTGATCTTCGATCGCGCCGCCTTCCGGCTCGACACCGACGAGCGATGGATCGCCAGCACCATGGGTCTTGCCGAAGGTGTGGCCGCCAGCGATCAGCGCCACGGTTTCTTCGTCGTTCATCGCCATGCGGGCGAACGTGTCGCGAATGTCGCGCGCCGAAGCGAGCGGATCTGGATTGCCGTTCGGGCCTTCCGGGTTGACGTAGATGAGACCCATCTGCACAGCACCGAGCGGCTCTGCCAGCTCGCGTTCGCCGCTGTAGCGCTCGTCGCCGAGCCATGTGCCTTCAGGACCCCAATACAGTTCTTCCGGCTCCCAGACGTCGGCACGGCCACCGGCAAAGCCGAAGGTCTTGAAACCCATCGACTCAAGCGCAACGTTGCCGGTCAGGATCAGGAGGTCGGCCCAGGAAATGCTGTTGCCGTATTTCTGCTTGATCGGCCACAGGAGACGGCGGGCCTTGTCGAGGTTGACGTTATCCGGCCAGCTGTTCAGCGGGGCAAAGCGCTGCTGCCCCTGACCGGCGCCGCCGCGGCCGTCGGTGATGCGGTAGGTGCCGGCGCTATGCCAGGCCATGCGGACGAACAGGCCGCCATAGTGACCGAAGTCGGCCGGCCACCATTCCTGCGAATCGGTCATCAGCGCGTGCAGGTCCTGCTTCAGCGCATCGAGATCGAGCTTCTTGAACTCTTCGGCATAGTTGAAGCCCTCACCCATCGGGTCGGAGCGGACGGAGTGGCCGTGCAGCATCTGCACGTTGAGCTGGTTCGGCCACCATTCGCGATTGCCTCTGGCGCGCGGCGTATTACCGCCGTGCGGTACGGGACATTTGCCTGCGCTGTCGGGTTTCTGGTCGTCCATGACGTTCTCCTTGAATTATTCGATGATCTGCCGTCGACAGGGAGGGGCCATGCCTTCTGGCCGGCTGAGCGCCTCGGCGCCTCCTCCCTTACCCTCTTCTTATCGGAAGCGTGTGATAAATTTAAGTTGGATTTACTGATTGCCGCGATAAGATAAAGTTATGAAGAACCTGACATTGAAACAGCTGCGCTATTTCGAGGCGCTCGCCCGCCACGGCCGTTTCCGCCTTGCCGCGGATGCCTGCGCCATCTCGCAGCCGGCGCTATCGATGCAGATCAAGGAGCTCGAAGAGGAACTGGGAAACGATCTCTTCGAACGCAGCGCCCGCGAGGTGAAGCTCACCGCCTTCGGCCAGATGTTCGCCTCCCGCGCTCATGACATTTTACGTGCCGTCGATGAGCTCGGCGATCTCGCCCGCGCATCGCGCGATCCGTTTCTGGCGCGTTTGAGGATCGGCATTATCCCGACCGTTGCGCCCTATCTGCTTCCGGCAATCATAAACGATCTGAACGCCACATTCGACGGGATTCAGATCGACGTGCGCGAGACACAGACCGCAAAGCTCGTGCAGGAGTTGTCACGAGGCGATCTCGATCTGGCGATCGTCGCCCTCCCGGTCTCTGAACCGTCGCTGGCCGAACTGAAACTTTTCGACGAGGAATTCGTGCTCGTCCGCCGTCTGGAAGATGAAGGCCGCCCGGTGCCCGACCGCGACATGCTGCGCGAAATGCGTCTGCTGCTGCTCGAGGAAGGACATTGCTTCCGCGAGCAGGCGCTGTCCTTCTGCCGCATCGGCTCAGCGCGGCCGCGGGAAATCATGGAAGGCAGCTCGCTCTCCACGCTGGTCCAGATGGTCGGCGCCGGCATCGGCGTCACGCTAATCCCGGAAATGGCCGTCCCAATCGAAACCCGCTCGGCGCAGGTCTCCATCGCCCACTTCCAGTCACCCCGGCCATCACGCACCATCGGCATGATCTGGCGCAACTCGACACCGCTGGTCAGACAACTGATGGAGATCGGTGAGGTGATTAGGAGGTCTGCGGGGGGCGTGCAGAGGCAGCACCTTCACGTCGAGACGTGAAGGTGGCGCCTCCTTGGGACACGTTATACCCGGAGCCCCCTCACCCTGCCCTCTCCCCAACGGGAGAGGGGGATGTCAGCGCGAGCGGCATCCCTTGTTTTCCCTTCTCCCCCTGGGGAGAAGGTGCTCGAAGGGCGGATGAGGGGGCCGCTAGCACTGCGCGCGCCTCATCTGCGACACCCATCAAGCAGCAGGCTGCTTGGTCTTGCGCAGATACGGCAGCACGGTATCGAACGAACCAAACCGCGCGATCGCATCCTCGTTGGAAACGGCGGCGGTGATGATCACGTCGTCGCCCTGCTGCCAGTTGGCGGGCGTCGCGACCTGATGCTTGGCCGTCAGCTGGATGGAATCGATGGCGCGCAGTATTTCCGCGAAGTTGCGACCTGTCGTCATCGGATAGGTGAGAACAAGCTTGATCTTCTTGTCCGGGCCAATCACGAACACCGAGCGCACAGTCGCGTTATCCGCGGGCGTACGGCCTTCCGAGCTCTCGCCGGCGCCGGCCGGCAGCATGTCGTAGAGCTTGGCGACCTTCAGATCCTTGTCGCCGATCAGCGGATACTCGACCTCGAAGCCGGTCGCCGTCTTGATGTCGCCCTTCCACTTGGCGTGGCTTTCGACCGGATCGACCGAGATGCCGATGATCTTGACGCCGCGCTGGCGGAATTCGCCCTCGAGCCCGGCCATGGCGCCGAGTTCAGTGGTGCAGACAGGCGTGAAGTTCTTCGGATGCGAGAACAGCACCGCCCAGCCACCTCCGATCCAGTCATGAAACTGGATCGGACCCTGGCTGGTGTCAGCAGTGAAATCCGGGGCGACGTCATTGATACGCAGGCTCATGGAATGGGACCTTTATGAAGATGGTGGCAGCCAGGGGCTGGGAATGCCTCATGCCTGACCGGGTGAAATGTCCGCCGCTACGCTAGAGGAACTTCCCGCTCCAGTGAATGCCTTTTCGGCGGGATTTTGCTGAGATGCCGCGTCTTTGTTTTCAGCGTTTCGAACAGCCGGTAGCCGCCCGGCCAGCGGCCGTATCCGCTGGCGACGTTGATATGCCCGGCGAGCCCGGCATTGCGCAGATCGCTGCCCCAGAGCCTGGAGAACAGCGTCAGCCGCTCAAGCGACATGTAATGGTCGTTGAGGCTGCCGACCAGCATGCTTGGAAACGGCAGCCATTCCGTCGGCATGGTACCGAAACTGATCTGGCCGGGATGCAGCTTGTCGGTGACCTTGAAATCGCAAGGGGCGACCAGCAGCGCGCCCTTCACGCGCCGGGCCGCCGGCCGTCCGGCCAGACGGGCTG
Source organism: Rhizobium sp. 10N427 (assembly GCF_056394605.1). Classification (NCBI taxonomy): domain Bacteria; kingdom Pseudomonadati; phylum Pseudomonadota; class Alphaproteobacteria; order Hyphomicrobiales; family Rhizobiaceae; genus Rhizobium; species Rhizobium sp. 10N427. The sequence continues at coordinate 137,381 of NZ_JBFTID010000013.1, forward strand.
CCAGCAGGCAACCGAGGCTGTGGGCGACGATGAAGGCCTCGCCCGCCCGCTCCAGCTCCGTTTCCAGAGCTTCCAGCCATGGGGTGACGCGCGGATGATCCCAGTCTTCCTGCTGAACCAGACGGCTCTCGGGGTGATCCTTGAGCCAGGCGCTCTGCCAATGCGCCTCTTCCGATCCGAAAAGTCCGGGAACGATAAGTACCGGCGTCATGTCGTCTCCGATCTAGAGAATGCCGAAGGTGATGGCAAAAAGCAGAGCAAAGGAGAGCGCCGCGGCAGCCGGTGCGGCTAGATCGGCGCTGCTGCGCAGGATCCGGCCGGACGGTGAAAGCGGCGCCGGGCGGCGGTCGTCGAAAACGGCCATGCCAGCCTCCTCAATACCAGGGCCCGGACGCCGGGGTCCAATAGTAGAATTCATAGTCGCGGGCGCTGGGCTCCCGATCGCCTTCGGAAAGCAGCGCCGCATCGAGCGGCTGCGGATGGCTGAGCGCCTGCCGCAGGATCGACAGGATTTCGAATACAAGCCTCATAACCCGGTTCTCCTCATGAGATCGTCAGATCGACTGGTTGCGTCTTGCATTGGCAAGCAGGTCTTCGGCACGGGCCACCGGGCCGAAAAGCATCAGCAAGCGGTTCTGCTCACGGACAGGAAGCCGGTAGCGGCGGGAAAAATCGAAGACGTTCCAGAGCTCGTCCGCCATCCGCAAACCCAAGCCAGCGCCGCCCATGAGCGTTACTCCGCGGCTTGAAGGTTGCGGCGTGAGGCCGGGAAGAAGGCCGCCAGCTCATCGACAACGGCGCCGATCCGGCCGGACAACGGTTCCGACGAGACCTTGTAGTCGGTGAAATCACGATCCGAGGCGTAGACGGCCGTCGGCAGCGTGTGGGCCATGAAGAAACCGAACAGCGGGCGCAACTGATGCTCGACCATCAGCGCATGCCGGTCACCGCCACCGGTCGCGGTGATGATCACAGGCTTGGAGCGCAGCTCATGCGGTTCGATCAGATCGATCAGATGCTTGAAATGGCCGGGATAGGAGCCCTTGTAGGTCGGCGAGCCGACCACCAGCACGTCGGCATTGACGATATCGTCAATGACGGCGGCAGCCTGCGCATCAAGCTCCTTACGCCACAGCGACGAACCAAGCGACGGACCGACGTCGTGCAAGTCGTAGACCTTCGTCGAGAAACCATAGCTTTCAGCCGCCAAACCGGCGATATGGTCGACGAGCGCGTAGGTCTTGGACGGGCGGCTGAAGCTGCCGGCGATTCCCACGAGGCGAAGGGGCATGTCTCTCTCCTTTAATCTTGCGCTAAATATTCTCTATAAATTTAGTGCACTAAAGGAATGGAATTCCATTCTGGAGAGCGGCAGGGAAATTCGATCCCTCAGGTTGAGCTTTGTCCGGGATGGCAGTGAGCCGCAGGCGAACAAGCGCCAAAACGGTGTGAAAAGGCGCCTCTGTCAGTCAGCCTGCAGCAGCTTGCGCTGCAACTCGGCTGCGACGAAGACCGAATGCTCGGTCACCTGCGGCAGGCCCATCAGTTCGCCGAAGGTACCACGCGCCAGCGGCCCGCCGATCAGCAGCGACGGTTCGGCGTCGCCTGCCCGGCCGATCGCCTCGCAACGATCGTTGCAGGCAATGCCCAACCCCGTCGGATCGAGCTCCAGCCAGCCGGCCTCGGCCAGCTCGCTGAGCCAGAGCTGGCTCTGCAGGATGCCGCCATGCGCCGGCCCCGTGGTCACCACCACGGCGTCGAAGGTCTTCGCCAGCGTGCTGCCGTTGCGAAGCCTCAGCGTGACGCCGATCTCCTCGCCATCACGTTCTGCATCGCGCACCGACGCGGCCAGCACCGAAAGCCGCCCCTCGCCGATTGCCTGGTCGAGCGCCTCCTCCACCTGCGGAGCGATCCGGAAGCGATGCACATCCCAGAAGGGACGCAGATGCCGGACGATGCGCTGCCGCTCGGCAAGCGCAAGCCCCTGCCAGATCTGCCGTCCATGGCCGCGCACCTCGTCGATGACGGAATGCCAGCTGATGCCCGCCCTGCCCGCCTCGGCAATCGTCCGGCGAATATTCCTCAGAAGCTGCGAGGCGGTCTTCGCGGGTTGCGCCGTGGAATCACCGAACGGCTCCTGCGCCACTGCGGCATGGCCGCGCGACCGCAGACCGCGCCGGGAAGCGGAGACGATCTCGCCGTGGTGACCGGCAAGCGAAAGCGATGCGACGATATCTGCCGCCGTCAGACCATTGCCGACGATCAGCACACGGTCATCAGGGCGGATCGCATCGAGCGCGCCTGCGGCCGTCGGATCGGCAACATATCGCGGATGACCGGCGAGTGCGGCCTGCAGCCCGCGGGGTGCGGACGGTGCGGGATGCGTCGTGGCGATCACCAGATAGTCGGCGCGGGTCTCCGCACCGGCACTGTCGGAAATAACCCACTTATCCGATGTCTTCTCGACACCGGTCACCGACGCGCGCCTGTGGATGATCCTGCCCTCGTCAACGAGCGGCTGCACACGGGCGGCAATATAGGCGCCGAAAAGGCTGCGCTTCGGAAAGAGGCTGCCATCGGAGCGAACAGCCCGCGGATCGCCGGCAACGCCATCGGTGGCGGCGATCCAGTCGAGAAAATCTTCCGGCCTGTCGGGAAACAGGCTCATGCGGGCGGCCGGCACATTGATGCGGTGCGCCGCATCCGTCGTGTCGTAGGCGAGCCCGCGGCCAAGCTCCTCGCGCGGTTCGAAGACGATGATATCGGCCTGCCCGGGTGCAAGCGCTTGTGCAAGATGATAGGCGGCACCGGCGCCGGATACGCCCCCGCCAATAATTGCCACGACCTTGGAAAGACCGCCACCGCTGTTCATCACGTTATCGTACCTGGATCATTCACTGCTGCAATCCGCAATAAGGCGGATCATCATTCCGCACAACCAATATACTCTATAAAAAATGTGGAATTTTATTCGGCAAGCCCCGCCGCTTTCGCAAGAGTTTTTCTGGCCTGCATTCGAGAAGAGACACCCGTGCTTCGAAGGCGCGCCCGCGATCTGACATGCTTTTGGCTGTTTAGAGATCAATTCTCATCATCAAGACGGGACAATAATATGAACAAGACTTTCTCCACGCTCGCCCTGACGCGCCGCGCAAGCCTCGCAGCGCTCGCCGTTTCGGCCGTTGCGCTGGCAACCTTTGCCGCGCCGCTTCCTTCGGTCGCAGCCGATAAATCCATCAAGGTCGGAATCATGAGCGGCGAGGACGAAGACGTCTGGCGCGTCGTGACCGCCGAAGCCGCCAAGAAGGGTCTCAAGATCGAGACCATCGCCTTCAACGACTATACGCAGCCGAACGAAGCACTGGAGCGCGGCGAAGTCGATGCCAACGCCTTCCAGCACCAGCCCTATCTCGACAACCAGATCAAGACGCACGGCTACCATATCGTTCGGGTCGGCTATACCGGCGTCTGGCCGATCGGCCTCTACACCAAGAAGTACAAGACGGTCGCCGAGATCCCCGAGGGCGCCATTATCGGCGTGCCGAACGACCCGTCGAACGAAGGCCGTGCGCTGCGCGTGCTGCAGAACGAGGGCCTGATCAAGCTCAAGGACGGCACCGGCATTCTCGCCACCCTCGCCGATGTCACCGAGAACCCGAAGAAGCTCGAGATCAAGGAACTCGACGCCGGCATCGTCGGCCGCTCGATCGACGATCTCGACGGCGCCGTCGTCAACACCGACTGGGCACTGAAGAGTGGTCTGTCGCCGAAAGAGCGCATCGCCCAGGAGCCGATCGCCGACAACCCCTACCGCAACTTCATCGCCGTCAAGGAAGACAACAAGGACGCCGATTGGGTGAAGACGCTGGTTTCGGCCTATCAGAACGACACCGTCAAGGCCGAGTTCGACAAGGTCTACAAGGGAACGGGCCTGAGCGCCTACTAAGTCAAAATTCGCGCTGGGGGAAAGGCGCGAATCCGAGGCGGTCCGGACGTCAATCGTCCGGGCCGCCTTGGGCATTTCTGAAGGAAAGACAATGAATTCATACGTGTCCGCCCCGGCAATCGGGGCGAAGCAGGATGCCGCGGCCGATGTCGTCCGGCTAGTCGACGTCAAGCGCCGCTTCGGTGAGACGCCCGCCCTCGACGGCATTTCGCTGACGGTCAGGAAAGGCGAGATCTTCGGGATCATTGGCCGCAGCGGCGCTGGCAAGTCGACGCTGATCCGCTGCCTGAATGGTTTGGAGCGGGCCGATAGCGGCGAAATCCATATCGAGGGTCGCGATATCACCAGCCTCCCGGAAAGCGCGCTGCAGCCGCTGCGCCGCCGGATCGGCATGATCTTCCAGCATTTCAATCTGCTGTCGTCGAAGACGGTCGAGGAAAACATCGCGCTACCGCTGAAGATCGAAGGCGTGGCGAAGGCCGAACGCCTGAAGCGGGCACGCGAACTGCTCGATCTCGTCGGTCTGGCAGACAAGGCAAAGGCCTACCCCTCATCGCTGTCAGGCGGCCAGAAGCAGCGCGTCGGCATCGCCCGCGCGCTCGCGGCTCGCCCGGCTCTGCTTCTCTCCGACGAGGCAACATCGGCGCTCGATCCGGAAACCACCCGTTCGATCCTGGCGCTGCTGAGGGACATCAACCGCAAGCTCGGGCTGACGGTGGTGCTGATCACCCACGAGATGGAAGTGATCCGCGGCATTGCCGATCGCGTCGCCGTCATCGACGCAGGCAGGATCGTCGAAGAAGGTCAGGTCTGGTCGGTCTTCGGCAATCCGCAGAGCACTATCACGAAGAGCCTGCTCGGCAGCATCCGCCCGCAGCTTCCGGAGCATATCGCCGCCAGGCTTTCGCCCGATACCGGCACCGAAGTGATCCTCAGCGTCGATCTCGCCGGACCGGAGGCGCAGGGCGCGCTGTTTGCCGATCTTTCGGCAGCGCTCCCGCATTCCTTCCGCCTCGTCCATGGCGGCATCGATCACATTCAGAACCAGCCGGTGGCGCGCTTCTTCATCGCCGTCCCGGCCCGCGATCCCGGCCTCAAGGACAAGGTCGAACAATTTCTGACGGCCCGCTCGGCGCGGGTGGAGGTACTCGGCTATGACACCGATCATGCTTGACCTGCTCTTGCGGTCGCTCTGGGAAACCATCCTGATGACCGCCGCATCCGGCATCATCTCGCTGGTCGCCGGCCTGCCGCTTGGCCTGGCGCTGGTGCTGACGGCCCGCGGCGGCATTGCCGAGAACCGTTGGATCAACAGCGTCCTCGGTGCGGTCATCAACGGTTTCCGCTCGGTGCCCTTCATCATCCTTCTGGTGGCGCTGATCCCGCTAACACGGCTGATCGTCGGCACCGCACTCGGCACCTGGGCAGCGATCGTGCCGCTGGCCATCGCCGCGACACCCTATTACGCCCGCATCGCCGAAGTGTCGCTACGCGAAGTCGACCGAGGTCTGATCGACGCCGTCCGCGCCATGGGCGGCAATCGCTGGACGATCATCCGCGAGGTGCTGGTGCCCGAAGCCCTGCCCGGCATCGTCGCCGGCTTCACGGTAACGCTGGTGACGCTGATCGGCGCCTCGGCCATGGCCGGTGCGATTGGTGCCGGCGGCCTCGGCGATCTGGCGATCCGCTACGGCTACCAGCGCTTCGAGACATCGGTAATGATCGCCGTCGTCATCGTGCTCATCGTGTTGGTCTGCGGCATCCAGTGRCTCGGCGACCGGCTGGTGGAGCGGCTGGATCACCGCTGAAACTTAGCCAGATGTCAGAGGGCGCGCCGCGCAGCCGGCGCACCCTCTCGCTCACTCGATCCACTCCAAGCTGAAGCTCAGCCTTGAGAGCACCAGGGCCATCTCGTCGGTGCGATCTTGCGACAGGCGGCCGATGCCGCCGATGCGCTCCCAGAGTTCCAGCATCTGTTGCCCGAGATCGCAGGCCTCGCAACCGCGAGCCAGAGCAGCTCTACTCTGGCGTCAAAACTTGAACAGCCTAACGCTTTATCGCGCGAAGAGCGGCCAAGACTTCCCCTGCGACAGTCTTCCAGGTGCGCAGCCGGGGCTTGGCCCCCGCTATCTGCTGCCGCAAGCTTTCGCGGTACGATGTATCCTGCATCAGCTTATCGACCAGCGCTGCCAACGCATCTGGATCATCCGGATCGAAATAGAGACCCAGGTCACCGCAAACTTCGCGCAGGACCGGGGCGGTCGAGCAGATCGCCGGCGTTCCGCACCACAGTGCTTCACCGGCAGGCAGCCCCCAGCCTTCTATGCGGCTCGGAACCACTACCGCGAGGGCATTGGTATAAAGACGGACGAGATCGGTCTGATTGGGGTTCTTGGCAAAAATGATATGGTCACGAATTGGGCGCAACGCGGCCTGCTCCGCGTAGCGCTTAAGTCTCTTCCGGGGAGCACCGGCAAGAACAAGATTGGGAACTTCACGGCCTGCTGCCTTCATCCGCAGCAGTGCATTAAACACCACCTCGATATTCTTTCGGCCAAGATTAACCCCCACGGAAAGCAGGTAAGGTGCCGCAGGCAGGCTGATTTCCGGAGCCTCGACACCATCAGGACAATGGTGAACCAGCGGGACGACCGCGACCGGCCCCGGTTTCGGCAGCGTTCTTGCCGCAGCAAAGCGTCCCAGTTCGTCCCTTGTGAATTCGGAATTGGCGAGGATCAGTTTCGACCGCTCGATAACGAAGCGGTTGTCCCGCAGGAAATTGCGGTCGAAACGACGGAACCGCTTTGTGGCACCATTATGCAATGGCATAAAATCATGAAGCAGCGGCACGACGGCCGCCTGGGATCCAGCATTCTTCAGTGCCTTGATCATGTCGACGATCAACTTCGGCCGCCCCGCCGAAACGAATAACCCATCCTGGATATCGATCTTCGAAAGGCTACTTGCGTTCTTCTCCCAGAGCCGTTTGTTGCGCCTTGATGCCATCGAGATATTGAGCAGATGCGCAATGCCCGACAGCAGAAACGCTCCGCCGTAATATGTCCGAAACCAGCGCTGCCCGACATTTTCCGGCAAATCAAATACCACCGTGCCATCGTCGGCCCTGTGCCATTTCACTTCGTAAAAGCATCGCGTGCCGAAAGAAAAAACAACGAAGCGGATATTCTCATCAAGTGGAGCAGCCTCTTTGCCGACCTCGACAACCGTCCGGGCAATGCCATAATTTTGGATGCGCCGAGCCGAAGCAGATAGCAAAGCTTCTGTAACATCGAAGAAAACGGTATCTTGCGGCATCAGTTGCACTCGTTCTGCGGGCGTTTTGCTCGAACCATATCGCTTGTCAGAGCGAACAAGAAGCCGAGCAACAAACTGAAATAATGCAGGTAGAAATCGAGACTTAGAAAAGAATCGAAGACCATCGCTATGCCCCAAAGCCCGGTGACAGACAACGTCAAAACTGCCCGGTTAGCGGGTGGAAGACCATAGGAGAGCAGATAAGGCGTGAACAAGAACAGCAAGCCAAAACATAAGAAAACGATCCCCCCAGTCACCAGCCACGACAGATACTGATTGTGGTTATGCTCGAAACCAAACCGATCTTGAATGATCGACCGAAGTGACAGTGCACCGTGACCAAAGAAAGGCGCTTCGCGAATAGCTTTTATTGAAACAGCCCACATATCCAGACGTAGCGTTATCGAAGGATCACCAGACCGTTGGGCTGCTGCACGCTCCGCTTCAGCGCGCAACGCAACACCTTGGCCCTCATTGGTTTCAATCTGAACTGCGGTTCCGGGCTTGGCGCCATCTGTCGGCGCTTCCGCATCGATTGCATAAGCGTTGCCAAAAATATCGAAAACTGCTGGAAGCCTGCCAAAATTATTGCATCCCGTTGCTGCTTGGACTGGCAGGCAGAGCAACATCCCAACAGCTGCCGAGGCCAAGAGCTCATTTGCTGTGGGAAGTGCGGCTAGAAACTTTCGTGACAGGCGCAACAGCATAAATGTTGCAAGCACTCCAAACTGTGCCACTGCGACACCGCGTGAGCCCGTGTAGCCGAGTACGACAACGATGCTGAGCGAGATCAGCGCAAGGCGTAGGAAACGCGCGCGTCTCGATGAATCCTCCCAGTCAAGGAGCAACAAGAAGGCCAGAGTCGTGAAGATAACCGCAGGAATAAACGGCCAAGCTGCTTCCGCCCTTACGCGGCAGCTATCCCGGATGCCGAGAAACATGTAACCGCTGAGCACAGCGAAGGCAGCGACAAGCGACCAAGGAGCGACAACATGAAAGCGACCATACAAATTCTTGATCTGCTGGCCGCGTAAAAAACCAATCGCGAGCATAGCAATTGCGATCGCATAAAGTTCCAAATCTGGGTTACGAGGCGGCTTCTCGCCGGCCTGAAGACCTGGATAGAAAACTAAAAGCAGAAGGCAGAAAGCAAAATAGCCCGCGGCCGGCAACGCAAAGCGCAGGATTGCGCTGCGCGAGCTTGCGTAATCAGATTTGTTCCAGAAGATCACTATCGGCACGACACCGACGACGACCAAATAAGGCACTATCTTGCCGGCAAGGAAAAGCGCGAACACCAAACCGACGATGAACCCATCGTCCAGAACCGCCCGCACCTTGGAAAACATAGCCGCCTCACATGCCAATATTCAGGAGCCGGAACTGCATTGTCCAGCATCGGTTGCGATGCAAATAAGCTGCATCGCCGCAGTGTGGCAAGCATTGTTTTCAAAACCCGGGCAGCAACCGAAAGTACATATTGACGGTCGAAATGGCATCCGGCATCGGAAACCGCTAGCTCGATCTCGATGCTCGAAGACAAGCCGACCGCCAACATATCCTGTCGCTGCTATTTACGGAGCGGAATTTCTCATCTCAGCCATTCGCATGGCGTCCTTACCAATAAAAATACGATATTGATCTTGCGAGAACACAGACGCTTCCGGAATGGCGACCTGATGGGTTTTGCGGTCCGGTTCAAGCTTTCGACTTCCGTTTCGATGCTTACTTTAGCGCGGCATCACCCTTTCCCTTGCCGATTACAGAGCCCAGGATCATGGCAATGTCATGCCAGAGGCTGGCGGTCTCCACATACTCGGCATCGGCGGCCGCAAGTTTTTCCGGGGTCGACATGTCAATACCGGCGATTTGCGCCAGACCGGTGATGCCCGGGCGAACAACAAATACACCCTTGGCTCTGCGCGCAGCGATGACATCAGACTGGCTCGGCAGGCAGGGACGCGGGCCTACAAGGCTCATCTCACCTTTCAGCACGTTAACGAGCTGCGGCAACTCATCGAGCTTGTAGGCACGGAGCGTCTTGCCGATTGGCGTGATCCAGGCTTCTGCGGCATCATGAGAACCTACGTTTGGCGTGCCTGCCGCCATCGTCCTGAACTTCAGGCACGTGAACGGAACCTCGCCTCGTCCCACTCTCTGTTGACGAAAGAACGCGCCGCCGGGCGATGAGTGCCGGACCGTGACAGTGAGCACAAGCAGAACGGGGGACAGAACGACCAAGCCGCCCGCCGCCGCACAAAAATCAAATGCCCTCTTGATCCGTTGGTTGAGCTTGCTTGTCATATCACTCCTCGGCGTATTGTGCGAGGTCAAGCGTTCGTGACAGCGCGTCGCCCATCTCAAATGGCGGTGTCCAGCCAAGACGGCGGTTGGTTTCGGAGATGTCGACCTCTAGCGAGCGCGTAAGACGATGGACCAGTTCGCGTTTTCCCGTAGCGCTCCCCACGAGCTCCAACAGTGCTGGCGGAAACGGCAGCAGCGAGGTCGACGAGCCGGTTGCCGCCGCAATCATGCGCACCAGTTCGGGCGTAGATGGACTCTTCCGGTCGGCAACCATGAACGTCCCACCTGCGGCATCCGGATGGGTGGCTGTGGCCACGATCAGATCGGTTAAGTTCTCAAGATACACCATCGAGCGGCGGTTATCGATTGAAGCGAAGGGTAGCGGCAAGCCGCGTTGCACCAGCCGCACAAGTGCCTGGAAGCTTCCGCGCATACCGGGGCCGTAGACCAAGGGAGATCGAATGACGGCGATTTCCATTTTCGTGCTGTTGTTAAGGGGGGTGAGCCTTTGTTCGGCTTCAAGCTTGGTTCGGCCGTAATCACTTTGCGGAGCAGGGTTACCCGCAGCCGTGAAGGGCTTGCCCCTGGCCGTCTCCTCGCCGTTCGCCTTGATCGAGCTGAGAAAGACGAACCTTCTGACACCGGCAGCCGCTGCCTGACGCGCAAGATTAATGGTCCCCTCGACATTCACCGATCGATACTCGGCGAAAACCGCTGTCGAGCCTTCGACAACGTTTTGATTAACGGCCGCTAGATGGATGATGACATCAATACCTTCCAAGGCGGCAGACCAGTCGGTCGCGCCGTGAATGTCGCCTACAGACACGAGACCTGCGCTTCTGCTCGTGCCACGAAACGGAATCGCGCGTTGCTGCAAAGTGCGCAAAAGCCCCCGACCGACGAAGCCAGAGGCGCCGGTTACGAGAAACATCTCAGCCTCCGGCATCTACTTTCTTGCGAGTTGGAAAACGTCATTGAGAAACCTCCTGCCGGAGTGCGACGAGATCAACTACACGGTCCATAGGACTATATCCCGGCACCAAATCGCTCAGTGCCGCCTTCAGTCGCCTGGCGTCACCATCCCGCGCGAATTGCGAGAGTGTTTCGAGTTTGCCCGACAGTAGCGACCAGTTAAGGAACTGCTCGCGCGCACGCCAGATCTTGAGGTGGTCGGTAGCCTCCGGATTGTCGTTGATCAGCAGCTCTTCGTACAATTTCTCACCCGGTCGAAGTCCTGTCGTCACGATGCTAATGTCGCCGCCCGGGTTTTGCCCGTCCTGGACGGTCAGGCCGGACAGCTCAACCATGCGACGCGCAAGATCGATGATCTTGACCGGCTCGCCCATATCAAGCAGGTAGACATCACCGCCGGTTGCCATCGCGCCTGCCTGGATAACAAGCTGCGCGGCTTCCGGCACAGTCATGAAAAAGCGCGTGATCTCCTCGTGCGTCAGTGTGATCGGTCCACCCCGACTGATCTGTTGTCGGAAGAGCGGCACGACGGAACCGGACGATCCCAGCACGTTGCCGAAGCGTACCATGGAGAAGGTCGTGGGCCCGCGCTCCTCGGCGAGCGCCTGCAGAATCATTTCGGCCAACCGCTTCGTCGCGCCCATGACATTGGTCGGCCTGACGGCTTTGTCCGTGCTGACCAGGATCATGCGCTCGACGCCGGCTGCCAGGGCGGCCTTCGACACTGTCAGCGTTCCAAAGACATTTGTCTTCACGCCTTCGGCGGGGTTCTGCTCCACCAGCGGCACATGCTTGTAGGCTGCAGCATGATAGACCGTGGCAGGCTTCCAGGTCTGGATGATCGTATTGATGCGATGCTCGTCGCAAACATCAGCAAGTAGAGGAACAATCGGAAATGACGGCTCCACATCCTCGCCGGCCAATTCACCCTGAAGAGAGTAGATGCCGAACTCGTTCTGATCCAAAAGCAGGAGCGCCTTGGGACTCAGCCTGGCAATCTCGCGACACAACTGACTGCCGATGGAGCCGGCGGCGCCCGTGACTAGGACGATCCGATCGCGAACGTTATGTTCCAGCAATCCGGTATTCGGTTTGACGGCCGTGCGCCCCAGAAGGTCCTCGACATCCAGGTCTTGAAGATCCGTCAACTGTGCCTGACCGGTTGCCAGCGCGCTGATATCGGGAACCGTCCGCACGGCGACCTTCGCCGAGCGTAGGCGCTCGATGATTTCGTTGCGCCGACTGCGATCGATTTGTGGAAGAGCAAGAAGAACGGTCTTGACTTCGAGATCCCCGCACACCTTCTCGATCTTATCGGGGCTGTAGATCTTCACGCCATTGAGCGACATGCCATTCAGGCCATTATCATCATCAAGGAAGCCGACAACCTTGAACTCGGCGGAATGTCCCAAAGCGCTCACGAGCTGCCGCCCCTGCGAGCCGGCACCATATACCAGAGTACGTATCGGCGCGGCCTGACTGAGGATTTCGCTATAAGCGTCGTAGAGGAAATAGCGCGCCACAAAGCGCGACAGACCAACGGCGAGCAACAACAGCATCGGCTGCAATATTCCGACCGTACGAGGCACTGTCGGCACGCTTATGACGGTGAATATTACCATATAGACGAGACCGTAGATCAGCACACACTTGATGATCGTCGAAAAGGCGGCCCAGCCCATGAAGCGGAATATCGCGCGATAAAGCCCAAACGTAATGAACAACGGCAACGCGATGACCAGCGATACTGGGATCGTCAAGAACTGCACGCCCGACAGCGCGTACCAATCGTTGAAACGAAAGCAGAATGCGAGCCACACGGTCAAGATGCACAGACACGCATCAAACAGCAGCGCGATGACCCGTTTCGCCGGCCGCGGGAACGCAAGTATAAGCTGTGCGGATTTATCGAACATCAGTGGGCTCCGTCGCAAGCCTTAAAGAAGCAAGCGAACGTGAAACGGCGAAGCGGGCCGGAGCGAGATAGCGACATGCTTTTGCCAATACCAGCCACGGGTCGCGGGGGGAAATCCATCATCACTGCTCGCCTGATCATGTTATCGACCGGAAATTTAGAAGTGAAAAAACTCACCCCACGCAACAAAATGTGGGTAAGCATCACGGACGCCTACCTGAGCTCACATCTAAAAGGCATGGAAGAGTGCGCCGTCAAGCAACGTCAAAAAAGCCGCTCCTTCATATCTAAGCTCGGAACGCTCAATAGGTCGTTGCATTTCCCTTTTCAAGGACGATCTTCGGAAGTCACCCCGGGGCGGCGGAGACCGGATCAAAAAGATCCCAATAGAGATAGCGCCTTACGAGTTTTCGTCTGAGGATTTGGATGCACGCACCGAACATCTAGACTTCAGCGGAAACGATTGATTTATCCCAATCGCTGCCCGGTCGCCTACATCTACCAAGATGGGTGGATGCGCGCTCCACAACTCCGCGACACGACAGTGCTTCGAAGCCCGTTTCCTCGTCTGTTCGCTTGAATATCTCCAGCGTAAAAGACCGACCTTTAGCTGCGTGCCGAAGCCGAGGCCCGCGTAGAAGAATGGCATAATAGCCGCTACGCCTTCATGGGGTCCCCATTGGCAGTACTTTGAACAAGACTAGCCGGACCACCAAGCCAAGCGCATCGACAACTATAGAGCGTTTTCGCCCTGTAGTCTTCTTGCCCAAGCCGCCCCCAATCCCGCCGCGTTCAAGCGGACACTCTGACTGTCAATCATCCCTACGGCCGACAAGCCTTCTTCCCTTCTAGCTTTAGTATCTGCAAACGAGATTGTCCTTGACCTGCAGACAAAAGTTGATCGTACGCCGATCAAGAAGGTAGCTCTGCACTGCTAAATCAGATGGCAACACTTTGGTAGCTCCATTGGCAGTCGGTTGACACGATACGAAGCAATGCGCTCAAAACCTCGTACAGTCCCGTTTGTGCGGTCGATGTGCCTGCGTGGCGTCGACACGGCAGAACGGCCAGTAAAAACTCTCGCTCCTTGTCGCATCCCGCTAATATATTCAGGCAAGCCCTTCTAATTCTCGTCCGTCAATTCGCTTTGGGTAAATGTCGCGGATAGGCGGTTAGACTGGCAAAGCTCATGGGCTTCAGCTTATGTCCCATAGTGCGTAAAAGTGCTCAACGCAGGCCCACACCATTTACCCTTTCGACGAACTTGTTCCCCGTGAATTTTTCGGCCCTTTCCAACTGAAGTGAAAAGCGCGTTTGCCGACAGCTGCTTCTGCATTCATTGGTTGCGTGAGCAAACCGCATTCCTGCGCGCGCAACCCGGCAAATGTCTCTTTGCAATTGTTTCAGGAAAATGTACTGACTGCCGCATCTCCGGTCGGGCTTGCGAAGCTGGCGACCTCAGATATGAAAATTGCTACTGAAATCGTGACACCACCGCAGAAAAACTACCGTTTTTCACTTAAAGATCAACGATGAGCTGCTGGCTTCAATGCATAAAGGTAGGTTCGCATGAAAAAGGTAGTCGCTGTCGCGCTATCCCTGCTGTTTTTAGCGGCTGTACTATATAATGTAAATCTGAAAGCGACATTTGAATCGATAAAGAACATCAATAGCGCGACCTTGGCAATCTGCTTAGCTCTGATTGTCATAAATCTCTTAGTCGTTGCTTTGAGACTTCAGCGTATTCTTCATCACTTCGGAAGTAGGCTCCCGTTTTTCATCGCGTTCCACGCGAGTCTGAGCGGCCTGATAGCCGGTTTGTTCCTGATCAATGTCGTCGGCGCCGTACTTGGACGTCAGGTGGTTCTGCGGGCCATGGGGATAAGCGCCGCACTTTCGACATTCGTTTCGGGCTACGAACGGCTGGTACTGGCCGTCATCGGCGGCGTTTTGGCGCTTTGCGGAGGGATGTTGTTGACCGGCGGTCACATCCTGGATGAGCTGTTCAGGGGGTTGCCAATCATTCCCATGATCATTGCTCTGGCGATGACTGGCATCTCGGTGCTGCTTACCTCGCGATCGTCGTTCGAAAAAGACATTCTACAGCGGTTGCGTAGCCCCAAACGCATCATCGAGGTGTCGGAAATCTTCGCGATCTCAGCATTCTCGCAGTTGCTCAATATATACATCTACACGACCATACTATCCTCGATGGGTTTCAATCTGCCTTTCTGGGAGGTTATGGCAGCCTCTGCGATGGTTAGCTTCGCGGCCAGCGTTCCCATTAGCGTCAATGGCTGGGGCGTACGGGAAATCTCAGCAATCTACGCATTCGGTCTCCTAGGCGTAGATGCTCCGAGCGCGACCGCGCTGTCCATTACTGTGGGATTGCTAAACACGCTCGTGGTCGTCGCCGCCGCACCTGCATTCGCGGTGTCACGCCGAATCCTCGCCAGGAAGGTGGCCGATCACCGCGTTACACCTGCGGAGGGCAACACGACTAATTTCGCAGAAATCCACTCACGCGATCAGCTCGATTTTCAGAGAATATCGAGCTTCTCTCTTGGAATATGCCTTGCAATCCTCCTGTATTTCCAGTTCCCGATCAATGTCAGTGGCACGACGCTCACGTTGAATCTTGGAGACATCTTCTCGCTTCTTGGTCTTGGTCTGCTTGCGAGTCAAATGTCGTTCGGCGGCTGGCTCAACTTTCGACTTGGCCACAGCGTCTTGCTTTGGCTCGTGCTGGTAACGGCCGCAATCTATTTTAGCCTGCTGGTCGGGTTTATACGATATGGTGCCATTCCGTGGGCGATCGGCAACAGAGGTATCGGCTGGCTTGTCGTCCTTGGCTATTTTGGGTCTGGCGCCTTGTTTTCGGGGCAGTTCGGTCGTCGGGGCATCAGGCGACTGGCGGAAGTCCTGTTGCTAACGGCCGCAATGGTGGTAGCCGTACATCTCATACACCGCATAGCCTATTCACTCGACTGGACGGCGTTGCCGCCGCCCCCAAATTTCGAAGGTTTTTCGGCAAACAGAAACGCGTTTGCATTCCAGATGCTCATAACACTTGGCCTGGCGTTCAGTTATCTTCTGCCGACCAGAAGTCTTCACTGGAAGCGGCATGGATTGGCAATGGCACTGCTCGTTTTTGCGACTGTGGCAACGAACTCCCTAACCAGCTACGTCTGCCTGATGTGCCTCGCGATCATCGTTGCCACCGCACGAAAGGATTTGCTGGTCCGTTCCTGCATCGTGGCAGTGCTTGGTGGCCTGCTTTATGCGTGCCTTCCGTTCATCTTGAATGCGGCTCGGTACGCACCCTACTATGCCGAGATCTGCTGGTTCTGGTTGGAACAGCATGTTGCGGGCATCAATCATCCGCCGCCGGTGCCCCCTATGGGGGCCAACTTTAGGGAAATATTCCAGCAATTGCCGACCGACCGTATGGTCGGCAACGAGGATTCGTCGGTGGCCGAGCGGCTCGAAAGCCTGCGCGGCGGGCTGGCCCTCTGGCTAAGCCATCCAATTTTCGGATCTGGACTCGGCGCCTTCATCTCGACGCAGATATCGAAGACTGGAACACCGCTCGTCATCCACTCGACCTACGTATGGATAATCGCAGAGATGGGGCTTGTCGGTCTCCTGTTGACAGGCTGGATTCCGATGATGCAGATCAAGCGACTATGGATGACGTGTTGGAAACGGCCAAAGCGGATGCTGGGTGGATTCGGCAAGAATGACAGCGCAATATTCCTGCTGATTACGACGTTCTGCGTATTTAGCCTTGCGCACGAAATCGCCTATCAGCGTATATTCTGGTTTGTTCTTGGGGCGTTGTTAGCCGGACCGGGCCGCGTGTCGATGCGGCAGTTAGTGCTAAAGGTCAAATCGGAGAGCCTTGGAGGCGCAAAGGCCATTAAAGAATGAAAACTGATGACTTCAAGGCTTCGCTGGCGCGCCAAAAGGGCAACATGCAGAAAGAGAGAAAAAACGTGTCAGCGGCGTATTTCATCGAATTAGAAATATATAAAGATTGTAAATAATGTCGCAAATTTGGCAGCAATCCGTCAAGCGAAATGCTCCCTTTTGAACAGAGATACAACTGCCTTCTTACCAATTTATGATTGCAACAGGACTACTGGCAATGTCTAAAGAAAGTCTGTTAGTCAATGCGGGTTCAATTTTAGTCCGAGCGTCAGCCAAAATGCGTGTATTCTATCGTAGAAAGCTCTCGATCACCATCACACCTCAGGACACCTTCAGCAACGCCTTGCCCAAGCCACTTGAGGATACAGCCATAAACTTCAACGGAAATTTTTCCATCCTTGCGCTCATGTCATTGGTGCTTGGATTGTTCTGGATGCTGAAATCCAACTTCTCAATCGACCAGGGAGCAGAACCCGGAAACTTTTTCGCAATACTTGTTGTAAGCCTGCTTGGCAGTCTTTGGAGTTCTCGGGACTTACCTATGTTTTTCAACGTCGTGGCACTTGCTCTGAATGCATGCTGCGTTGCCTACCTTGTTGGCTCCCGACACACCTACGATCTCGGATTCGAGAATGACATTATAAACAGCGCGTGGCTGCCCATCACGTTGGGCATGATTGCATTTCTGCGCCCGTCTCTAGCCATTTGGCCCGCCGTCGCTATGCACTGGAGCAAGCACCACATATTGGTGGCAACGGGTTGGGGGTCCTATGGAGGAGCCGACTATATCATTATACCCGACCTTGCCATGCTCATATCACTGATCTTAGCCGTGCTGACGGTATCGATGGGAACCCTACGCGCGCTCAAGCTTGCCGGTTCGGATTCCCGGGCCTTGGTCGAACAGTATTGCACTGGCGGAATTATGATCTTGGCGGCTGTCCACCTTTCAAACTATTTTTACTCAGGGATTGGAAAACTTTTCCTCCAAAACGGCAACATCTTCACATGGGTTCTCGAAAATAAAACATATTTCCTAGCAATTCATGCTACAGATATCGGATTCATAACCATTCCTACCATATTAAGTGGAATAGGAATTAATTTAGACATCACGAATTATATAGTTTTTTTGAATGTGCCAATAAATATATTGGTTTTAGCAGGTCAGATATTATCTGTGATATGCCTATTATCGATGAAGAAGGCCGCTAAACTTACAGCGTTTTTCGATCTGATGCATGTTGGCATATTTTTGCTGAGCGGAATATTCTTTTGGAAATGGATCGCCCTCAATGCCGCGTTCATATTTTCGTTCACGCAACTCAGCCGAAGAAAAAATGTGAATTTTTCCAGCCGTCTCTACGGATGCGCGCTTGTCATCGCTGCGCCGCTGATGTTTCACGTCGTGAAGCTTGCTTGGTATGACACTGGTGCAGTGAACGAACCGGTTTTCCAGGCAATCACGGCAGATAACCAAGCATTCACTGCTCCGTCCAACTTTTTCCTGGATAGCTCCATTGATGTTGCTCAGCAACGTTTCTCACATCCAAGCACAGGCTATCTACCCACGGGCACATGGGGAACAACGGGGGATGCGGATGTGATGAGGCGCGTAGCCGCCAATTGCCAAGGCGAAGTCGCCCCCTTTGTCCTGAAGGATGCGGATCGCACCAAAATAGCAGTCCTAGTTCAACGACAACAGAAACTGGCTCTTGGTTTGGCAGACAATGGTGGTCATATAGCCTATGATAGGTACCCACACCATATCTGGTCTGCGCCATGGCAATTTTCCCAGTTTGCAAATTTGGATGTACGGAAGATAAAAGGCTACAGGCTAATCATTCAAAGCTTCTGCGTCAGCGTGACGTCTGATGGACACATTCAACGAGTTCCGGTTGGCAAGGTGACGTATGAATTCTCACTTTAATATAAAGTTGTTTGCAGACCTGCCTGACCGCAACGTCATCATATACGATGGCGAATGCCCATTTTGCTCTCAATTCGTTGCCTTTCAGCGATTGCGGAGTTCTCTCGGTAGCGTTTCTCTGATCGATGCACGAAGGAGGCCGGACCTTGTTGCCGAGTTCGATAGGTTAGGCATGCCGTTGGATGAGGGAATGGCGCTTATCATGTCGAGTGAAATCTACTACGGGGCCGACTGCCTCAATCGGCTGGCACTTCTAAGCAGTGGCTCCAGTATCCTAAACCGGGTCAGCGCTTTCGTGTTCAGCTCACCTCGAACGTCCCGGCTGCTCTATCCGGTGTTGAAAGCCGGACGGCGTATCGTTTTGACAATCATGGGAAAATCAAAGCTAGGAAAGTCTTGAGTGTGAGAGGCGCAGTCGCAGAACCGTCCGGCGCCGCATTCGCCAATCGACATCCGCAACCCAGGAAAAGCGGAAATTTCGACACGAGCAGTCGCGCTGACCGCCGCTGTAATGTTGCTCGTTTTCGATGCAGCACACTTCATATCAAGGCATTTTATGCGGTACTTTGGCTTCTGGTCCCGTCAAATCTTGGTCACATTCTCTCTCGCCAACTGCCGAAAAGCTATACGAATTCATAGCCGGCTGACGCCCCTGCAATTCTGAGCATCATACGGGAAGACTTCTTGAGACAATCACCGGAAACCCGTCACGGTCCAGCTGTATCCATGACGGTGATGCAGGCGGATGCGCTGGAAGCCAGCGTCCGCCAGAAGGGCTTGGGCCTGAGCACGGTTATAATATTTTGCCCATTGCGGATTGAGTTGATCGACAATAACCAGACGAATCGCCTTTCCTCCAATAGGTTGAAGCACCTCACGCATATACTTGCGCATGGGGAGCGGAAGATATCGGCACATCCAGATATAGAAAGCCAGCAGCGGATAAAGCGCAGCCGCAAAAACTTGGTTTGCCACAAGTGGCAAGCGTCGCGTGAGCCATCGCAACGGCTCGGCAAAGACCAGATAGGCCCAATTGCCCTCCTTGCCATAAAGCCAGACGATTGCCTGACCACCCTCGGCGAGCGACCGGTGCATATTGCGTACGGTAGCCGAAGGGTCTGGAATGTGATGAAGCACACCGATCGACAGGATGAAATCAAGCCCGTTGACGGCGAATTCCTCGCCGCTGGCGGCAACCACAGTCACGCGCTCACCATATTCGGAAAGGTTCTGGGCGAGAACATCGCTCGCCTTGGAAGGTTCGATGGCAGTTACGTGGGCAGCCCCGGCCCTGAGCAGCATCTGGCTGATCCGCCCTGACCCAGCTCCGACCTCCGCACAACGTTTGCCACGAAAGTCGGTGGGAGCAAACAGTGGGCTTACTATATCTCCGAACATTTCTTGACTGGCGTAGTAGCCATCGTTTTCAGTGTATGTCGTCCACTGCTCACCAAAATCTGCGACCGTCTGGCGGGCGGCATGGTCGTTGTCCATATTGCTTTCCATAAAAAACAGGTGAATGGATTTTAATTTGGGAATTGCCCGTGTAGCTTCGAATAGCGGCATCTCTATTTAGAAGAAGCAATATCGGTTGTCCATCACGAAAGCTGGCTCTCATCAGGAGGAGTATTTACAACCATCTGCTGAGCATGTAGGCGGACAAGAAAATCATCTTCGTCGCATCGAGCATGTGCTGACGGCATTTGGGAAACCGCGATGGCAATGCTGCTAGTTGGATTTGGTATTCTCGCAAGCCTAGCAGCGAGCGCTAGATTTCTGAAGATCGATGGCAGCCCGTCTTGGCGCTCGGATTGCGGAATCGTAGCTTTTTTCGCTATCGTCGCGGTGTTTTGGCAATATCAGGTTCTTGGGCCAGCTCCATTCGTCGTACCGTCCGGTGATGGCGGAAATGTCGGTTCGATCGTTGCAGCCGGCGTGAGGCCCGATCGCTTTATCAGCGATCCTGTATTTTCAGAAAGCTCGAACTATTCGTTTTATCTGACGATTGTCAGACCCTGGGTTGCATTGAACAACATTTTCTCGGGCGACATTGGCCAAGCTTACATGCTGATGCAGTTTCCGATCCTGTTCATTCAGCTCGCTGCGTTTTTTTGGCTTGGCCGCAAACTTTTCGAAGGCACTTTCTGGCCGCTTGTTCTGGCCGTGCTCAGCGTCCCACCGGTTTTTATCTTCAACGGCGAATTGTGGGGCAATTTGGCCGCGCCGTTGACCCGATCGGTATACGGGGCGATTTTCCCGCTCCTGATTGTCGCCGCATTGCCACCCTTTCGGTGGTGGCGGCCGTTTCTTGCAATGGCTCTCTGCGGCATTTCGGTCTACGTCCATCCCGTCAGTGCACCCAGCGTCGCACTGACGATATGGCTGTCAATGCTGATAACAGCTCCACTTGGCGAACGAACCGTCGGGACTATCATCGTCATGGTGGCAGCGGGGATCATCTTCGTCATCTTCGCCGTTCCATTCGCCATGACATTTGTTCCGTCTATGATGCATATCGCATCGCCTCTGGTCGCCCAATTGCAAGAAAGCGCCCGACCTATGTTAGGGGCGCAATATTACGATGCATGGCTTGCTGTTCAGATTGCAATAGCCGGCGGCGGCAACAATCCGTCACCAACATGGGGATGGCTCTATTTTCCCTGGATCGTTTCGCTGCTTTTCATTGTAGGTCTTCTGGAACCCATGTCGTGGTCGCCCAGACGGGCGTTCCTTCTCGCGCTGCTTGTTGGCATCACCTTTTCGAGCGTTGGGCTTGCGTGGATTGATCAGTCCGTCGCCACGCTTACCGGACGTGCGCCGGTACAGATAGATATTATCAGAAACTTCAGGTTCTTCGTGCCAATTACGCTGATCGGCCTGGTTTGGCTTCTAGCCGAAACCCATCGGCGCTTCCGCAGCGTGCGATCCCTGTCGGTGGCCCTGTATGGCCTTGGCTCTGTTCTTGTTGCAGCATGGTGGTTGACGTTCCCAAATCCGTTACATGCCGCGTACCGCGATTGGCGTTCGCCGAACTCCTCGCTTGCTGCTGCTCGCGATGACAACGATTTTCGTGCCGTCATTGGTCGCATTCGTGAGGCTCCGGCAGGCTCTCTGGTATTGCCACTACCTGCAAACGCCTTCGAAACGAATGCGCTGGCAGTGCGCTACGGCGGCTTCCAGCCGATCCTATATCTCAGCAAGGATATGAACTTTCTGCTTTACAGCGCGAGCGACAACCTGAAGCTCTGGTCAGAATTGCGGGATCAGATCTCTGGACTGGAAACGCGAGATCGGCTTGAAATTGAGACGATCATCCGTCAACTAGTTGAGAAGCGCCACCTCCGTTATGTATTGCTCGACAGTCAGCATTCGAGTGAAACTCTTGATAGCGGCCTATCGGCTCTGGCGGATGATACGGTTGCAATAGGAAAATGGCGCCTTTACAGGCTACAGAAACTTTAGCAGGAAGAGCGCCTCATGTGTGGCATTGTCGGCATCTACCACTCAAACGGTGCGCCCGCTTCTCTGGAGTTGGTGAAGAGCATGACGGCGCGGCTGGAGCGGCGCGGACCGGATGGCGGTGGCGCCTGGGCAGAAGGCCAAGTCGCATTCGGTCACAGAAGGCTGGCGATCCGGGATCTGTCGCGCGCCGGCGCACAGCCGTTCCACTCAGCCTGTGGGCAGATCGTCGTAACCTACAACGGCGAGCTCTATAATGACCGGGATATCGTGGCCACGCTTGGACTTACGCGCGGATTCGTCGCGCGCACGGGCTGCGATACCGAAGTCATACCGGAAAGCTACCTGGAATGGGGCGAAGCTTTCGTCGAGCGGCTGGAGGGAATATTCGCAATCGCCTTGTACGACAGGAGGAATGGTACACTTCTGCTTGCGCGCGACGGCAACGGTACGAAACCTCTCTATATCAGGCAGACTGCAACGGGCCTGCAATTTGCCAGCGAAACAAAAGCATTCTTGGCCGACCCGTCATTCCGGCGGGATCTGGATCCGGGACAGTTGAGCCACATGCTGGCGCTTGGCTACGTCGCACCTGATAACAGCCTGCTAGAAGGCGTCACCCAGCTTGCACCGGGCACTTGTCTTGTCGCGCGCGGTGACGACATTCACGAGCACCGTTTTTGGAGACCTCAGCGTCGTACAAAATTCACGGGCGACCTGGATTCTGCCGCCGAGCAGGTGATCGGAAAGCTCCGTGAGGTCGTGGCCGATCAGATCGTATCCGACGTGCCGCTAGCCGTCCTGCAGAGCGGTGGTATCGATTCCACGCTCATTTCGGCCTGTCTTCCCGAAAGCCGTGATGTAAGGCTTTTCTCTGTGCGCTTTTCGGATCGTTCGCACGATGAATCGCTGCTTGCAGAAACGATTGCGAAGCGCCTGAAGCGACCAATATCCTTCATCGACATGGGTCGCTCGGACATTGTCGAAGATTTCCGCTCCGCCGTCGACGCGGTGGACGGAGAGTTGGCGGATTCCAGTGCGTTGGCAACCTTTCAGCTCGCCCGAGCGGTACGCGGCCATGCGACAGTCGCGCTATCCGGCGATGGCGCAGACGAGTATTTTGGCGGCTACCCAACCTACCGCGCCTCCGCCTTGGCGAGGCATGTACATCGACTTCCAATACGCACGGCCTTGGGGCATGCAGGCCGGATTGCCCAAGCTTTTGCGCGACCGTCCAACCGGCGCGTCAGCCGCGGTGAAATGATCGTACGCCTGCTGGATGGGCTTTCCAGTTCCGCGCCTCATGCCAACTGGCGGCGATACCTGCGCGACACCGAGAGAGCATCCCTCTATGGCAAACTCCTTGAACCCCAGCTGGGCGAGGATCCGCTGAAAGGATATGCGGCAGCGGGCGCGGACGGAAGCGACGCATGGGAACAAGGACTGCTGGCAGATCAGCGCTACTATCTGCCGGGCGACATGCTGATCAAGACCGACCGTACCAGCATGTACAATGGCCTGGAGGTTCGTGTCCCGTTTCTCGATCGCCGTATGTGCGAACTGGCGGCAGGCTTGCCACGGCGGCAGATGGTCGACAACAGAGGACAAACGAAGATCGTCCTCAGGCGTGCTGCCGAACGGCTCGGGCTTCCTGTCGAAGTCTTCCGCGCCCGCAAGATGGGGTTCAACGTGCCCATGAGCGCACTACTCGGCAACGAATTAAAGGCGCATGCCGACCGGTTGCTTGACCGACATGCGGATATCCTTGCACCCAGCCTTTCCGCAGACGGTGTACGCAGAATCTGGCGGGAACATCGTGAACAGAGGCGCGACCACCGATTCGTGGTATGGACGCTACTCGTCCTTGCGACCTTCATAGAGGGAACCCGTTCCATATGACCACCGCTCGTATCGACGCCTCCGAACTCAGTATTGTCATTCCGGCCTTCAACGAGGAGAACGGGATTGGGGTGACGCTCGACCAGCTGCTGCAGACGTTTGAGGCTGCGGAAATCATTGTTGTAGATGATCGTTCGCGAGATAAGACGTTCGCCTCCGCGGCCGACCGCGCGGGCGTTCGGGTGTTGCAGCATGCCTTTAACCGGGGACAGGGCGCATCGCTGAAGACGGGTATGCGAGTCGCAACCCGCGACTACGTTGCCTGGTTCGATGCAGACAACGAACATCGGCCCGAAGACCTTGCCCGCTGCTACGCCAAGATCAGACAGGACGACCTCGTGGCTGTGATCGGGCAACGTGACAATGGAGCAAGCAACCTCATACGTGGCGTTGGAAAGGGATTGATCCGGCTCGTCGGTCGCGGCCTGAAGATCAATGCCGGCAACGACCTGAACTGTGGTCTACGCATTTTCCGCCGCGAGGTCATCCTACCCTATTGCTCGCTGATCCCCAACAGGTTCAGTTCAAGCCTTGTCACCACGCTGGTCATGATCGAACGCCGCTATCCCATCGCATTCGAGCAAATCAGGACTTCACCACGCATCGGACAATCGACTGTCCGCATGAAAGATGGCTTTGAAGCCATGCTAGCGCTCTTTCGCGCCGTTCTTCTATTTGCGCCGATGCGGTTTTTCATGCCGATAGGGCTGATCTTGGTTATGGTCGGCGTGCTCTACAGTCTTGTCGTCGCGCTTACTGAGGGACGTGGGCTGCCTTTGGGCGGATCCCTTATTTTCGGCTCTGGCCTGCTTTGCATGGGCATGGGTCTGGTAACAGACCAGATCAGCCAGCTGCGCCTGAATATTCTCCCCGATACCACACCCATTGCCCGCGTGGCCGGATCGGACGGCAATGTCTCTGCTGAAGAGTATCAGTAAAAACCCAACTTGTATAAGACTTACGCACTTTCACATTTGATTGCAGGCGTGAATGCCGTCTGTTATTGAGCAGCGAATTGGATTTAAAGCCGGACCGGAGTTTGAACTCCGATACTGGTAATTTAGCAATAGAGGTTTGCAGATTGACCAATCTGAAGATGTTTAGCGGTCGGCCGCCGGCATGGTCCCTGAGCCGCCCGAAGTCAACCCTCCAACATCTGTATGATCTTGCGGGTGCACCGTTGCGAATGATTGCGCTGCCAGATCATGTCAATGAGCGGCTTCACCTGACATCTCTTCGCGCTGAGCGCCTCTCCGTGGTCCTTCCGCTGATGAAGGGCCGAGTGCTTGATATCGGTGCCGGCGACAACATGCTGGTGAATCTCTACCGTGAGGCCTGCATCGGCACGGCCAACGAAATCGGCTCGATGGACAGTAAGGGCCTTGACGTTGTTGACTGGGGTGGCGAATGCGTCATAGTGGAGAACTGTAGGCAGCTTCCCTTCGATGACGAAAGTTTCGATACGATATGCTTAGTGGCATGTCTAAACCACATTCCGGAACGGATCGAAGCGCTTGCTGAAAGCCATCGCATCTTAAAAAAGGGCGGGCGGTTGATCGTTACAATGATCGGCCGCCTCATCGGCGAGGTCGGTCATGCGATCTGGTGGTATAGCGAGGACAAACATCGGGACGTGGCCGACGGCGAAATGATGGGCATGGACCCTACAATGGTCACCGATCTGATACGCGGAGCGGGTTTTTCAACCGTCAGAAAGTCGAGTTTTGTCTACGGGCTGAACCACCTTTTTGTTGCCGAAAAGTCTTCGGACACAGTCTAGGGAATATCACGTGGGCCAGGCGGAACACTATGACGACATACTGGACGACTACGAACGCCACTATTTCGATGAGCCATCCATGGCATATAGACGGGAGTTTATATATCCGGTGCTCTTTGGAAATATTGACCTGAACAGTAAGGATGTTATCGAACTCGCGTGCGCAAGTGGTCTGAATTCGACGGAATGCGCGCGGATTTTCCCCGGCGCACGACTTGCCGGAGCAGATATTTCCGCCGAATGTTGTGCGTCGTATGAGCGACATACTGGATACAACGCTCGCGTTGTCGATCTGTCCTCGCGTGATGCTGACGTTGGACCACCTCGGGACACCGCCTTCGTTGTCGGAGGATTGCATCATTGCGTCAACGACCTGCCGACCACGCTTGAAAATATGGCACGTTTCGTGAAGCCGGGCGGGCATCTATTAATGGTCGAACCCAATGCGGGTTTTTTCCTGAACGCGGTACGGCAGCATTGGTACAGGAAGGATCGGTGGTTCCGAGCTCAGGAGGAGCATCCGCTACATCATGACGAGATTCTCGCTATCGCCAGCAAGGACTTCAGGCTTGTGAGCGTCAGATATCTCGGTGGCCCCGCCTATTTTCTCGTCCTCAACAGTCTGATCACCCGCGTTCCATATCAGTTGAAACCATTTCTCGCCAAACCGTTGATGTGGATGGAACGAGTCTACAACAAGCTTCCGGGAACTTCACTTTATCCGATGTTCATAGCCCAGTGGCAGCGCTCCGACGATGTCTGACAATCAGTCCAGGCCTCGAA
This sequence comes from Rhizobium sp. 10N427, assembly GCF_056394605.1. NCBI lineage: Bacteria > Pseudomonadati > Pseudomonadota > Alphaproteobacteria > Hyphomicrobiales > Rhizobiaceae > Rhizobium > Rhizobium sp. 10N427. Next base: position 163,614 of record NZ_JBFTID010000013.1, read on the forward strand.
TTTCGCGGGTTCGCATCCTTGAGATCCTGCGTTACCTAATGATAGGCGGTATGACTTTTGTGTTGTTCCTCGTCATATCGAGCGCCTCGAAAGTCTTTCCAACCATCCCCGTCGGGTTGGCTAGCGGATTGGCGATTTTGTTGACGAGCCTTTTCAATTTCTCCGCTCAATACGCTTTCACTTTTCGCAGCAAGCAGTCACTGCAGCGAAGCGGCACGCGATATGTGCTGTTGGTAAACTTTAACGCTGTCTGGGGTGGTTTTCTCGCCAGCTATCTTATCAACACGCACGGGTTGGACAGCTTAATTGCGAATGTTATATGCGCATTCGCAATAACTGTTTTCAGCTACCCAGCAATGCGTTTTCTCGTGATGTAGGAGATGTCTCGGCCGATCCCAAGCCTACCGACCAGGCTTATTTTGAGACAGCGACAATAGCTTCAACGGTTTACACCGGATTGCCCGTTTGCGATCAGCTTGGCGTAAAGAGCGAGATGCGTTTCCGCCACGGATTGGATCCTGAAGCGCTCCAAAGCCAACTTCCTGCCTTCCTGACCCATCATATTGCGGGTGTCCTTGTCGACCAGCAACCGTTTGATTCCTTCGGCTAGTGAAGCGCTGTCGCGTACCTTGACCAGCAGACCTGTACGGCCAGGACGGATCGCATCGCGGCAACCAGGTACGTCCGAGGTAACAACTGCCTTCCCGCAGGCTGCGGCTTCCAACAGAATCTTCGGCATGCCTTCCCTGTACGAAGGAAGAACGACGATATCTGCGGCGCCAAGCGCGTCAGCCATGTCGCTGCGGGATCCCCACAATTCAACGATGCAATCAGACTGCCAACTATCGAGCGTCTCTGTCGCCAACGAAGTCACGTTTTCCGGATCCGGCGAACCCACCAGGACGAAGCGCACCCGGTCGCGTCCGATGTCCGGATCCGCCAACAGCAACTTGGCCGCTTCGGCAAACTCCCTGATACCTTTGTCTTTCAGCAGACGCGCGGCGAGCATGACCACGAGCTTGCCATGCCGTTCGGTGTATCGGGGATGGAACAGATCCGTGTCCACGCCGGAACCGGGGATCAACGTGATCGCATCGTCGGAAAGCTGCGTCATCGCCTGAACCAGATTTCTGTCATCGCCGTTCTGCACGACCAGCTGAAGGTTTCTGTGGCCCAGAGCAAAGCGGTAGATCCGTTCGACGAGAGCCCTTCTCAGCCAAGCCCACCATCCCGTCGCTAGGAATATCGTACCAAGCCCCGAGATCGCAGCTAGAACGCCGCCCGTGCGAGTCAATCTCGCAGCCAGGCCGCCGGCCAATACCGGCTTTACCGTTACCAGATGCACCACGTCCGCCCTCACCGATTTCATGACGCGGAAAATCGCCAAAAACTCTTGAAGCAGGGTTGCGAGACCGCCGCTACTCCTCTCGATATCGAGAGAGTGGAGGATCAATCCTTCGGTTCGCAGCCGCGCTTCATGTCCTGTGAATTTCGTGGCCAGATGCACCTCGAAGCCTGCATCACGAGCGGCGAGCGCTATCGGCAGGCGATGAGACACGAAGAACCAATCGACATTGACGACGAACAGCAGGCGACGCTTCACGGTTTTGCCTTTTCGAGCCAAGACTGGAAAGATAGGACATCCCAGAGATGATACTGCCAGTTGCGCCGGCCGGACTTGTGTTCCTCCCATTTCTGCCGGATCGGCGCTACGTTGAAGTAGCCCTCCTGGCGAAGCCGGTTCTCATCGAGCAAGGCCTCGGCCCAATCCCTGAGAGGGCCGCGAAGCCATGTATCGATCGGAACACCAAAGCCCATCTTCGGGCGTTCGATCAGCGTCTTCGGGACATATCTGTGCAGAACTTGCCTCAACGGCCACTTGGGCACACCCTCCCTACGCAGAATCGACGTCGGCAAGGTCCAGGCAAATTCTACAACTCGATGATCAAGCATCGGTACCCGGCCTTCAAGAGCAACGGACATCGCTGCCCGATCGACTTTGACAAGGATATCATCAGGAAGATAGGCCACCGCATCGAGGTACATCATTTCGTGCAGGAACTCCTTGAAGTCCGGTAGGCGTGACAAGCCCGTCATGCGGGTAGGCGGTTCGGTTCCGCCGATCACAAGCTGGTCGGGCATTTCCCAATGCGACACCAGTTGCCGATAAATGCCAGCGGCCGATGGCGCGCCAATCACCGACGCGATCTTGTGCAGGCGATCACCCGGCCTTGTATGCCGGAGGCGGCCCGGAGCCATCGAAAGAAGGGGGCCGAGCACGGCGTTCCAGGACTGCACCGGGACACTTTCCAATAGCTTTGCTACGGCCCTGCGCGCTGGCTGGGGTATCTTGGTAAGCTTGGCCCAGGTGGCCTCGGTCAGGCTGTAGCGCGTATATCCGGAAAAAAGCTCATCGCCCGCATCGCCCGAAAGGCATACGGTGACATCGCGCCGTGCCATTTTATTCACAAGGTAAGTCGGAATCTGCGAGGAATCGGAAAACGGCTCCGAGTATATGGACGGAAGCATTGGAACGACATCAAGCGCATCCTTGCCGGTTACGTAAAGCTCGGTGTGTTTGGTTCCCAGATGCTCCGCAACGGCCTTTGCGTGTTCAGCTTCATTATATCCGGGCACGTCGAAGCCGATGGAGAAGGTGCGGACCGGCTTGTCGCTCATCGTCTGCAAAAGTGCGGTGATGGTCGATGAATCGATACCGCCGGAAAGGAATGCGCCGAGCGGGACATCAGCCATCATTTGCCCCTCTAGGGACGATCGCAAATGCCGCTCCAGTTCATCTACAGCCTGTGCAGGCGTTCCCGCGAAAGGGTTCGCCCGGCCGCGCTCTGCCGTGGCCGCAGCGTCCCAGTAGACCGTGAATGACGGGTCGCACTCTCCAGCACGCAGCGTCAGTATCTGACCCGGTTCGAGTTTCTGAATGCCGCGGAAGATCGAGTAAGGTGCAGGGATATAGTTATGCCTCATCATCAATGTCAGCGCGTCCCGGTCCACGCGGGCGTTGAACGCGCTGTGGCTTCGCAATGCCGCAAGCTCTGAGCCGAAAAGGAGGGTAGTCCCCTGCCAACCGTAGTATAGCGGCTTCTCCCCCAAGCGGTCGCGTGCCATCGTAAGCACCCGCTCCTGCCGATCCCAGACGACGAATGCGTACATGCCTACGGCACGGCGGAGCGTATCTTCGATACCGAAACGGGCGAAGCATTCCAGCAGGACTTCGGTGTCAGAGTGGCCGCGCCAGTCGGCGGGGCCGCTGCCGGCGTCGACGACAGCGCGAAGCTCCCTGTGATTGTAGATTTCACCATTTAGGATGATAACGAAGCGACCGGAATGAGACGTCATCGGCTGATGGCCTGCCGGCGAGAGATCGACGATGGCAAGCCGGCGCTGCCCGAGGGCGACACCGGCGCCGGCATCGACCCATCCGCCTTCATCATCCGGACCGCGGTGTGCGATGGCATCCGTCATCCGCCTTAGCTCAACAAAAGCGCCGTCAGCCAGACCCGTCCAGTTCAAAAATCCCGCAATACCACACATTTATCGATCAAAACCTTTCAGTGGGATGCCATTGCATACCCACACAAATCACGACTTTCAATGCGCCGTCGCCATGATCAAGCGCAAACCTTTGGTAGCCGTCAAAGCCCAGATTTTTGATAGACTTCGGTATATCCGTCGAGCATCGCCTGCTTGGAATAGGTTACTTTTATCGTGGAGCGTCTCCAGGCGGCCTCAGACCGGGCGTGTTCGATGCGTTCGAGTGTAGATATCAAGGCTGCCTCTATCTCTGATGGCGTGTTGGGCTCGACAAGGATGCAGCCAGGCATTCCCTCCAGCACTTCAACATTCCCCCCAACACGCGTGGCAACGACAGGCAAACCGGCGCACAGCATCTCAAGGAGCGCATTGGAAAAACCTTCCTCATGCGACGCAAGAATGCCCACGTCGATACCGCTCAGCAAACGCGATATGTCGCGTCGCTGGCCGGTTCGCTGCAGATGGCGCTCGATGCCATTTTCTCGAGCGAGACGGTCAAGATCGTCCCCGATACCGCGATCCTCGCCTACAAGGATCAAGCGAACGTCCGGAAACAAGCTTACCACATGTTTCATCGCGATGATGATCTCGCGGTGTCCCTTGTAAGGAATGAGGTTTGCGACACATATGATCGCCAGCGATGTGGCACCGATGCCTAACTCGTCGCGGACCGCTTGCCTGAGGCCCGGAAGCAGGTCAGGCATATCGATCCCGTTATAGATGACCTTGATCTTTTTCCGATCAGCCCCGTCGCGCCGCATCACGTCCTCAGCCACAGCTTTCGAATTTGCTGTGATGACGTGGCTAAGGGCGTTCGCGACCCAATCCATAGGCTTCCAAAAGGCAACGCGATCCTGATGGGTGCCAAGCGCCCGACGGGACGTGATTACCCGAGGGCTTCCCGCCAGCCGACCGGCAACCGCACCCATGAGATTGGTCAACGGCAGGAAATTATGCACGACATCTGGCTTCAACCGACGAAGCAACGCAATAAGGTAGAACTCAGCCCTGAAAAGCAGCCACATGCGCCAGAGTTTATGCCCTTTCATTGAGTAGCAGCCGCGATGTATGGATATACCCGCATCGATAAAGCTTTGCTTCAATGGGCCTTCATCGCTTATGACGAATACGTGCACCTCATGGCCCCGCTCGCGCATACCGGCTGCAAGCATCAGAAGCTGCGTCTCCGCGCCGCCGAGCATGAAGCTTCCTATTGTGTAGACAATAACGAGCTGCTTTTTCATTATACTTGTTTTTCTTGTCAAATCACACTCGCTGTGGACAGGATGAGCTTCATCCATTGGTCGTTTACAAGCTTCGGCTGATATCGTTCGCAGGAGACTTTTGCCGCCTGCCCCATAGAAGCCCTCAGTTCGGCACTTCCCGCGAGACGTAACATCGCCGCAATCAGCGCTTTTTCGTCGTTGACGGCGACCAGCAGCCCCTGTCTTTCAGATTGAATAAGTTCGGACGGTCCACTGTCGCAATCGGTCGCAATACACGGCAGGCCGCACTGCATCGCCTCGAGCAGCGCGTTCGGAAACCCCTCGTATTCTGAAGCTGTGACGAATACATCCGAATGCATCAGCCATAACGCGACATCGGCCTGGTGTCCGACGAGATGAACAGCATCGTAAAGCGCCAGCCGTGAGACTAGCGCTTCGAGATTCGATTTTTCCGGGCCATCACCCACGATCACGAGATCCCAACCTCTGGCGGCAAGACCCGATTTCGCGAATCCTTCGATGACTCGATCAAGCCTCTTTGACGGCACGAGCCGTCCGACAGATATTACACGGGCCCTTTCCTGCCAGCGGCTTGGCGGCATGTCTGCAGGCATTCCATCAGAAGCGGCTTTGAGAAATTCTGATGACCTCAACGCGTTCGGGATGACATCGATTGACAACCCTTTCATTTCGCCGCTCATCCATTCCGCCACCTGTGTGGTTTGAACCACGACCCTCGCCGCTATCGGATAGAGGAGGCGCCGTAGCCTGCTCCATGTGGCTCCAATTTCATGGTGCCTGGGGTCTGTACGCTCCGATACTATAATTGGAATGCCTGTGAATATCGCCGATGCTAGTATACGGATATTTGTTGTATCTATGAAGCTAAGCACGACATCAGGATTTACCTCAGCGATTGCCCGGCGCAACAGGAAAAACCTGCGGAAAAAGCCGCAGGTCTTTTCGAATATTCCACGTGATCGCCAAAATATCTGAACACGCCGCCGCTCCACCGTTTCCGCGACCGGAAAAAAATCCGGACGATCCACTCCTTCCAGCGTCAGCAGAATAACCACAAAGCCCCGGTCTGCGAGGTCATCAGCGAGTTCGCTTATCACACGGGCAGCGCCGCCGCCGTCCAAACTTGAAATCACCAGCAGAACAGAGACCGGTTTCACGCGGCGGCCTCCGTCGAAATTCGTTTCAGCAAACCGAAACTCAACGCAAACGCAGCAAATATGGCAATAAACAAGCTACCGCGTAGTAGAACGGAGATGCTTGAGTGTGACGCCAGACCGAAATGCCAAATCGCCATTTCAACTCCCACCGGCACGACTGCAAGCACTGCAACAAAAAGTGCGAAACCTATATACCGGTTGAAGGTAAGGTCCGCTGATAGTTCCCGTCCGAAAGAAAAACTGAAATAGGCGAGTACAAAAAGCTGCGCGACGCCGAGTGCACCGGCGACTATCAGGTAGTTGCCGGCGAGGATGCCGACCTGACAAATGGCAGCGGTCAGACAGAAAGAGATCAGAGAGGAGACGCCGAGCTTGCCGGGCTGACGCATGGCCTGAAACAGCTTGGCGAAGAATGTAGAAATAGCAAACGGCGCCGTCGCCAAGGTCAACACGACCCATATTTGATTGACCAGGTGAGCCTGTTCCTGATGAAATTTCCCGCGGCCGAACAGCATGAGTATGGTATCTGCTCCATAGAGAACGATGAGCACTACGGCGATCAACGAAATCGCAAGCACGGATTTAATAATGCGATCGAAAAGGACAACGATCGCCCGCCGCTCCGACCTCGCAAGCATGCCGGCGAGGTGCGGCAGCAGTACTGAGGAAAGGCCAACAACGATGACCTGCACCAGAGCATTATTAAGGCGCTGAGCATATCCGTAGGTCGAAACAAAGCCTTCGCCCATGCGCACGAATGCTGATTGCAGGACAAGGTTCGTGCCATTAGAAAACAGCACTGCGGGAAGGATAGGCAGAAAAAGGTATCCGAGCGCCTTGACCTCGCGCAAGCTGGTAGCGGCCGGAATGACAAAACCCAGGCCGCTGCGCAGCAGCACGACCAGCAGCAAGACCACTTGGCAGAACCAACCCAGGATCAGCGAAAGCAGCAGTGCATCGAGACCACCTGCGGGCCACGCAAGCAGGGCCACAATAGACACCGCGGCATTCAGGATAGGCGCAACCGAGGCAGCCAGGAACCGTTTGTGACAGCTAAGAACCAACGCCAAGAAATCACTCATGGCGGATGGAATGAGAATAAGCGGAGAAAGCGCAAGGGCACTGTATGTCAGATCATGCGTTTGGCCGAGGTGTTGGGGAACCAGAATGCTTGAAAGCGGCTGGCGCGCGACAAGGAGCCCGATCGTCAAGACCGCAAGCAGACAAAGCGCGATTAGGCCGGCAAGACTACGATAGTCCCGTGCAGCCTGCGCCGACTGATTCTCCCCGATATCGATATAGCCCCCCACAAAGGACGCTTGCAACCAACCGGTCACCAGTGAGGAGAGAAAGATCGGTAGGGACAGAGCTAAGTTGTAGGCGTCGATTTCTACCGAGGTGCCGAACAGATAGGCCATGGCAGCAGTTCTGGCGAAGGCAAAAAGTTGTCCCAAGAAACCTATAAGGACAACGGTCCTTGCATTGCTCAGCAAGTCACTTCCTCCTGTGCTGATGCCGGCCGCCTTTAAGCAGCAAGCCTATAGCAAGGGGGAGTATGAAACGCAATCTATCTAGGCCTCCAATCGCACAACCAAGAACTGCAATAGACGTGGAAATTGCACCTTCGCCTGCGGGCGGAAAGTATTCGTTAGAGGCGGCCGTGTTCCCATGACTAACTAGAAAGGCAAAACGCCAGAATTACGCACATCCGCACGCTAGTCAGATTCAGAAGAACGCCTCAGATAGCTATTCAGCGGCCTCGGAATCCATGGCCGGATATCGCACCAACTCCTCAGGAGTTGATGCGATAGTATGACTTGTACCAGTCAACGAACCGCTGCACGCCGACTGCCACGGGGGTGTTCGGGTTGAACGCGACCCACTTCTCAAGCTCGACGGTGCTTGCGGCGGTAGCTTGCACGTCGCCAGGCTGCATCGGCAGAAAATTCTTCTCGGCTATCCTGCCCAGTGAGTTCTCGAGAGAGCCGATATACTCCATCAACGGCGTCGGCTGGTTGTTACCAATGTTGAAGACACGATAAGGCGCATTGCTCGTCGCCGGATCCGGATTGGCCGGATCAAAGTCAGGATCGGGCTCCGCAGGACGGTCATGGACCCTGCACAGACCTTCGACGATGTCGTCAATATAGGTGAAGTCGCGCACCATCTGGCCATTGTTAAACACATCTATTGGCCGCCCTTCTAGAATTGCCTTGGTGAAAAGGAAAAGAGCCATATCAGGACGGCCCCAAGGGCCATAAACAGTGAAGAAGCGCAGACCGGTGGTCGGCAGTCCAAACAGATGGCTATAGGTGTGCGCCATCAATTCATTAGCTTTCTTGGTCGCCGCGTATAGGCTGACGGGGTGGTCGATGTTCTGATGCTCATGGAAGGGAAGCGCGACGTTGCCTCCATAGACCGACGAAGAGCTCGCATAGACTAGCGATTCAACACTATTATGCCTGCATCCCTCCAAGATATTGAGAAATCCCTGAATATTGGCATCAATATAGGCATGGGGGTTTTGCAGGGAGTAGCGGACACCTGCTTGGGCGGCGAGATGGATAACGCGTTGCGGCAATTGCTTGGCGAACACGTCGGCCATCGCCTGCTTGTCCTCTACGGACACCTGGACGAACGAGAAATTCTTGTAAGCTTTGAGACGGGCAAGTCGCGCTTCTTTCAGGCTGACATCATAGTAGTCGTTGAGGTTATCGATGCCGACGATCATATCACCGCGTTCAAGCAGCTTAAGACTTGTATGCATACCGATAAAGCCGGCCGCGCCCGTCAAAATTGTCTTCACGTTCAAAGCTCTCCGTTTTGCCGCGCGAACGGCTCGATTTAACCCTGCGAAATTATACCTTGCCGAACGGCGCCCCACCGAAATGTCCTAGCCTGCAGCCACGTCGGTTTTCGAGGAAAAGGTAGTCAAGTGTCAATGACTTTCTCCGACCAAAAGAGTTTCCATAGTTTTGATCAATTGACTGTACACTGAAAGGGGACCAATCAATTGAGGCCACGCGCCTCTTCGACGAGGACAGCTTAGGATTGGCCGCAGTTCGGCGCTATCAGCTGTGGTCAAATCTCAATCAATTTGCTATGCGCGCATGGCGATTGCGCGGAGATGATGGCGCCGCGCAGGTGTATCGGGTCGTCGAAAGGGCTTTTCATGGAAATGGAAGATAAAATCGTTGCCGTAATTGGCTTAGGCTATGTCGGACTTCCGCTCGCAGCCGCCTTCGGTAAAGTCAGGAAGACGATCGGTTTCGATATCGACAATGCACGCGTCGAAGAATTAAGATCCGGCCACGACCATACCCTTGAGTTGGCCGAGGATGAGCTACGCAGCATCACCAATATCAGCTTTACCTGCGATCGGGAGCAGCTAAAAGAAGCGCGCATATACATCGTCACGGTTCCGACCCCGGTCGATCAGGCCAACCGGCCTGACATGACGCCGCTCATCAGGGCGAGCGAAACCGTTGGTAAGGTCCTCAAGAAGGATGATCTCGTCATATACGAATCGACCGTTTATCCCGGTGCCACCGAAGAGGTGTGCGTTCCCGTACTAGAGCGCGTTTCCGGCTTAAAGTTCAACACAGATTTCTTCTGCGGCTACAGCCCCGAGCGTATCAACCCCGGTGACAAGGTACATCGTCTTCAGACTATCGTGAAAGTGACCAGCGGTTCCACACCCGATACGGCTGAAGACGTGGACCGGCTATACCGTCAGATCGTTGCGGCCGGAACGCATAAGGCAAGCTCGATTCGCGTCGCCGAAGCGGCCAAGGTTATTGAGAACACCCAGCGTGACGTCAATATCGCGCTGATGAACGAACTGAGCCTCATCTTCCACCTTCTTGATATCGATACGATGGAGGTACTCGAAGCATCCGGTACCAAATGGAATTTTCTGCCTTTCAGGCCTGGCCTGGTCGGAGGTCACTGCATCGGAGTCGATCCCTATTACCTCACCCACAAGGCGCAGGAGGTTGGCTACCATCCTGAAGTCATTCTGGCCGGCCGCCGTATCAATGACAGCATCGGCGCATTCGTGGCGGGTAAGGCCGTCAAGATGATGCTGCAGAGAAAGCTACCAGTTGCGAACGGCAAGGTTATAGTGCTCGGGCTGACTTTTAAAGAAGATTGCCCGGACGTTCGCAATACCAAGGTTGTGGATATCGTTCGCGGCCTGGAGGACTATGGTATCGCCGTCGACATCTATGACCCCTGGATCGATATCGAGGAGGCGAGACACGAATACGGGCTTGCATGCCTGCGCGAGCTGCCGTCCTTTTCGGATTACAGTGCCGTGATTGTAGCTGTTGGTCACAGCCAGTTCAGGACGTTGGGTATTGATGGCATTCGAGCGCTGACAATGTCGGGAGCACCAGTACTTGATGTGAAGTCTATCTTCCCGAGAGAGGCGACCGATTGGCGTCTCTGAAACGTTGACTTGCGGCGAGGCGCCTGGCTGTATCGAAGGCGCAGGTTGTAGGTTTGCAAGACTGGCCCGATCGACTCTGGGCTTAGCCGCGGCATCCGTCTCGCGTAATCTTTGTAGCTGAGGGCGACGACCGGCCCGATGGACACAGCTCTAAAATAGCCTCTTGTGCGTGCCGGAGGCCAGTACGATGGCCTAGCCTCGGGCTTCTTGTCGTGGGGAGCCAGGTACTGCTCCAAGTGCGGCCTGCGAAATATACCCCCCGCGGGTATGGTGCAGCAATGCGAGGTCGCGTGTGGGATTTCGCCTATCAGCAACTCCTCAAAAAGCCTCTGGTCTATCACTTTCCCGCATCGATTGCGTCACGCACGCTCCGCCCCCGCCCGAGAGCTCGACCACCGGCAGCGAGCGGTCCGCTATCTTCACACGGAACGACGAATAGAATAGACGCGTACCGTGCCCGGGTGAGTCGCGAAGACTTCGGCCCGCGAAAGGCGCCGTGCGGGAAGGGACATCACCTATGCTACAAGAAGAAGGAAATCACGAGCGGCCTCAACGCACATACGCCAGCCATTCTCCGCCCGCGCCACCCATCTGGCGCGACACAACAATCCGGAGTCATGCGATCGCTGTGCCGTCATACTCAACAATGACAACGTATGCTGGCCTCAACCGCGCCCGCTACGGCATTTCCTGGGGTGTGATGGGTGCGGCCGAAGACTGCTGGTTCCGCGCCCGTCAATACGGCCTCGACCGCAAGCAGTTCGGCAAGCCGCTCGCCGGCATGCAGCTCTACCAGAAGAAGCTCGCCGACATGCAGACCGAGATCGCCCTTGGACTGCAGGGCTCGCTGCGCGTCGGCCAGCTGATGGACCAGCACAAGATGGC
>NZ_JBFTID010000014.1:0-164170 GCF_056394605.1 Rhizobium sp. 10N427
TCGACGCTTTCGATCCGAACGGTGTCGGAGTTTTACCTATGCACAGACAAGACAYTGACGCTCTCGAAGATTGACAACGGGTATTACTGGGCCGCCTATGCCCTGCCTCTGTGCCTCGTCAGCGCRTGCTTGCTCCGCAATTGGATGGTCGCCGCGCTCTGCGTTTTGATGCTGGGTGCGGATATCTTCATAGGCTTCCGCGTCAACGCGGCCATCTGCTTCCTGTCTCTATGCGTCTTRATTGGCTCWATGCTATTTCACAGCAAAAGATCGGCGATCGGCTTCGTCGCAATCCTCACTCTCGGCGGCGGCGCCTTGTTTGTGGTGAAGCAAGTCTCCTACGACTTGAAGAGCGTCTATGCTGTCGATTGCACGATCGCGAAAGACGCGCACGGTGACGACAAAACGCCTGTCACAGTCTGGCCGAGCAGGTCTATAGAGGCCGGCGATGCCGCGAATGCAGATGGTCTGAAGGCCGCTCAGACCGCGAACAGCACTGATCTCGCGCTTGGCGAGCGAACAGACGCGGCCAAGGCTGTTAGCAATCTCGCCAAAGCCTTTTTGACCAGCGAAACATACTCGAATTCCATCTTGAACTCGGAGCCATTCGTCATTCAGTCAATCCTGAATGAAACCGTGAAAGAGCAGTTCTCGACAGGCAGCTCCTATCTTCTCGATCAGATTCTGACGGTCACACCCGGCAGAACAACAATTTTCCATATGGATCTCGGGAAGGTTCCGCTTTTCTCCGAGTTGTTYAAGGACAAGCTTTTTCCTGATGTGCCRTTCGGCATGGCCAGCAACCCATGGGCGCAAGCCTATGCTGCTRGCGGTTACACCATGGTGACCGTCTTCGCGATCGGCTACGCCGTCGCAGTGGGACTCCTCGGATATCTGTTCAGGATTTCGAAAGGCGCGTTGCGTGCAACGTTCCTTGTACTCGCGATGTGGGTAGCCTTCTATTTTCATAGAAACGATTTGATGACCGAACTCGGCATCCTTAGGCAAACACTTTATATCGCGATATTGGCGCTACTCGTCTCCGGGGGCGGATTTGCTGTGAAACTGGGCATTGAGCGACAGCAGAACATTAGGCAGACCACCAAACGTTTGCCAAAACGAGAGGCCTGAACTCATGTTCCGTATGGATGCCAGGAGCAGCCGAAGGCCATCCGCCGGAGTTAGGGATCGGTCTGGGCGTGAGGGTTAAAAAATGCTTGAATTGCTGGTTTGCGCTTCGTTGGTGGCTGTCGATGGAGACACGGTGAAGTGCCTGCCCACAGGGCAGAACATGCGGCTGCTGGGGGAAGGTGTTCCGTTCGTCTCGGGGATCGATACCCCGGAGATAGGATCGCACGCAAAGTGCTTGAAGGAACGGAAACTGGCGCTGATCGCCAAGGGAAGATTGAAAGAGCTTTTGGCTGAAAAGGGATTGCGTCTGGAATGGAGCGGCGCGGTGGACAAGACACCGACGCACCGGCCGCTGGTCAATATCTACAGGGCAAACGGCGAGGAAATCGGGAGGACGCTTCTTCGCGAGGGTTTCGCTCGAGAGTGGCGGCCGAGACATCGAAACGACTGGTGCACGCCTGATGCTTGAACTCGTGGAACCGAAAGACGGATGGCCGCGTTCATAGGGCGCTGGCTCGTTCCTCTGCCAGCTATGTCACTCTCGCGACTTGCCCCGCCCAGTGCGGGGCTTTCTTTTGGAACGGAAACGGGGCCGAAGCCCCGTCCCATCATGCAAGCCGTGCAGGCTCCAGCACGTCCAGAGCCAGTTCGGCGAACGATGGTGGCAACTCGCCACGCTTCACCTTGCCATGCAGGTAGATCCGGAACTTCCCGCCCTCAAGGTACTCATCTTGCAACCAAGCACGGAAGTCTCCGAGTGCAGCAAGCGGATAGCACCACGACTCGTGAGGGTTAGCCTTAGCTTGCGGGTGACTGTCAGGATAGCGGTGGGGATACTTCCGGCGAACATCGTATGCATCGGCCAGCCCACTGTCTTCCCAGTACTTTGACCAATGCTGACCGATGGAAATATCCACCACGAACTTTTCACCGATGTCAGCGCCAGCAATGATGAGTTCGTAAATAATGGTATGTGCTTCGTTGAAAACATGGAAGAAGCCTTTGGGCGCCGACTGATAGTTCAGTTCAAGACGCTCATGCCATTTTCTAAAGCGGTCTGCACCAGATGGGTCATAGCCCACTTGCTGGTAGATCATATCCTTGAGCTTGGATCCCGCCAGCTTACGGTAATTGTCTCGCGCAGTCGCTGATACATTAACGCCAGCGTCGAACGCGTAGTATTCGAGAATGGCAAGGCACACATCAGCCGGGTAGCAAAAGTGCGGCGTCCCCTTGTGTGTCAATTCGATGTGCGGTGCGTGTTTAGTTGGACCAATCTTCGAAAGAATGCCCTTGATAGATTCTAAGCGCGGCTTCGGATCTTCATCTGCCCACTGGGAGCTGATTGTCCCGATATGAGCGTTCTGAACACCGCAAAGAGCAGCAAGGCCGCGTTGGTTGAGATATGGTGTGCCATCCGACAGGACACCCATCCCAATGCCTTGAACTTCGCGATCTCTCTCGATCGCCAGGGGCAGGACGCCCTGATTTGAAGTGATTTCCTTTCGGCTGCTATTGCGAGCCAAAGTATTGATTTTTATAGTCATTATGGCGATTTCCTTTGCTGTCGCCGCAGCAACTTGTCAGAAACCGCTTGACAACCTGTCGGAACATACCCAACTACTGCCTCGTGATCACAAACAAGCCGCCGCTAGGTGGTTGTCAGGCCCGGAGATGTTGACGCATCTACCGGGCCACCCTTTTTTGGCTTACAAAAGCCATTCTCCCAGATGGGAGACGCGACGTCGTGTCGCAAGTCTCATTTACGGTTTTTTAAGAAAATATTCCACTTCAGGTTCCGTTTAACCTGCATTTATCATGTGGAATTAAGTTTTTTGCTCCCCTTACGGCAACCATAGGGGAAGGCGAGCAGTCACATGGCCAGCAGATAAAGGCCGGCGTAAATCGCCAATGCAAACAAGACCACTGCGTTCGGATTTAGCAACATCGTGGGCATCCCGGTCTAAGGGTAGATGGAACAATATTGCACCAGCGCGGCGAGGTGTCACGCGCGCGTCACGCGACGAACATCACCTGATGTGATTACTTACCGGCCGCTGATGCGTCCTGGCGGACCACCTTGACGCATGAAGGGCTCGCCTGTGTAGTGAGTGGCGAGCCCTTTCACCTTCGCCGTGCCAGCTCCAGCACGAGTTCCCGTAGTCCGCGGTTCAAGTCCTGCACCTCAGATGTCAGATCTTTCACAGCTTCGGTTGCTCGGTTGAGGGCGGTGGGATCGACGATCACTGCCGCCACCTGGGCGGCTGCCGGGCTATTGACCGGACCAGACCGTTCACCTGTCATCAGGCCAAGGTATCGAGCCGCAAATATTACCGCCAGCGTGGCACCAAGAGTGATCAGAGCCAGCGGCGGCAGGTCAAAGAGTTTTTCCATTCCTTGTTTCCCCTTGGTCATGAGCCGCGCGGTGGATGTTGACGATCTCGCCAACCGCAAAAAGCGGGTAGATGGCGAGCCAGGTGCTCATGACATTCGAGGATGCATAGCAATATGTGATGCCGACCCAGATGAGGCAGCCTATGCCTGCTGATACCTGCCGGATGACCGGAGTGACGTGCTTTCGAGCTCCGTTCACGATGAGGCCACCAATGCGCATGATGCCGAGCAACATCATTACCCAGCCTAGATAGTCCTCATTCCTGAATACTGCTCGAAACCCGACCCACGCCGGCTGATTGAAGAGATCGGTGCTGGCCAGCAGGACCGCGCCCCATAGCACCGTGTGTCCGGCCAGAAACCATTCCGTCATGCGTGGCCCGAACCGGTGCTGGATGCGAATCCAGATGCCCGGCCCGATATAGGAGGTATCCGACATCAGCCCCTCCCCGCATTCTGCTTGTTGTAATCGTCTGCCCACGCCTGGCAGTCGCGCGCCAGCTGGTCCCGATTATCTGCGGTCACCTCCCATCGGAAGCGGAACACCACCCACGGCTCGTCGCGGAGCTTTACGCGCTCGACGAGTGCGGTGCAGGCAGGAGGAAGCACAAGCTTCGGCTGCTCGGCCTTCGAATGCCCTTGCGTCACGGCGGCGGCAGAAACGCGCTTGCCGCTGTCATCGGTGGTCGTGCATCCGGCGAGGAGCGCCGCGAGCAGGATCAGCGCTTTGGTGTCCATGCCTTGTCCTTTGCGTTGGGTCTGGAAAGCTCCGGATCGGCTTCGGCCTCTTTCAGCAGCGCCTCTATCCGATCTTCTGCTGCCTGCTTGCCCTTGAGCGTGTCAGCAGCGCGGATGGCGGCATTGGCCGCGGCAACCTCAGCCGCGAGGCGTCGGCGGCTTTCCTCGTCGCGCTGCGCGGCAAGAGCTTCGTATTGGAATGTCGAGACCGTCTTTTCGAGGCGGGCGTCGCATTGAACCTTTGCCTGCACGGTCGCGATCTTCACCTGGTCGGATGCAAACGAATGCGCCCTTCCCGTCGTCAGATCCCCGATGATCGGGATGCTGGAGAGGTATGGAATACGGGAGGCACCTGGAATGCCCCAATCGTAAATCCAAAGACCGAGGAAGGCGCAGCCGCCGATCCCGATTGTGCGCATCAGCCATGTGAAGAATACGGTCATGCGGGAATACCACTGATGCAAAGCGCGCGTTCGGCAACCCGTCGCTTTTTCAAGCCGGGCAAAGTGATGCCAGCTGCTTTTGTCCAGTTTAGAAGCTGATCGCAGGCGCCGAAGACGTCCCCGCTATTGAGCTTGCGCGCCAATGTGGATTTGCAAAACGCGCCTGTCCCGACATTGTAGGTGAAGGAAAGGAACGCAACGTACGCTCCGGCAGGAACTGCGTCAGGCTGCTTCATGCACGCTCGCATGCCGGTCTCGAACTCTGTGAGGCGATCGCCGAGCATTTCCTTGCATTGGTCAACCGTATATCGGTCGCCCATCTTCACGCCGCGCGTCTCTCCGAAACAGACCGTCGGAATGCCCACGGGATCTTTGTAAGCAATCGTGCGCAGCCCTTCGAACGTGCTGACACATGCAATCGCGGCAGCAGCTATCGCGCTACCCTTCTTCAGGCGGCTTGTCATTGATGTCTCCTGAAACTTTTTGCTGGACGTAGATGCGGGCGATGATCGCCGCGACGGTGAGCAACCCGGTAAAGGCCGACATGCCGAACTGGATCCAGATATTTCGGGAGACCCAAGTCGCGGCGACAAAGTTGTAGATCGGCTCAAGGATGATGAAGCAGAGCGCCAGGACCATAAGCCGGACGCTCCACGCGTGCTTCAGCACCGCGCGCCAGTTGGGCACGAGCATGGGTGTCTCCGATGTGGGGAAAGGCTCGCGCAAGCTTCGCGGTCTTTAGCTCGCTTGCGAAAGTCAAATGACGCGAGCATTATCTCGCGGTATCATGAGGATCTCTGGTTATGACGTATGACTGGTCTGGCGTCCGTACTCGGCGTATCCGACGCTTCAAACTGGGGCTAACGTCTCTCATGGCTTTCGCTATCGTGGCGCTGCCATTTGTTTGGCCCGCGGTGAACTGACCGGGTCGCACTTCTCGATACGCTAGAGGCCCGCCAACACCCAGGCGGGCCTTTTGTCTGTGGATAGTAACAGTCTGCTAACCACGCCGTGCCCGAGGATCTGGACCATGTTTCAATTCGGTGATCGGGTCCGAGCGCGTCGCACACCCCAAACCCATGCGACGCATGAGATCCGGTGGGCGGACCCACGAGGAAAACGACCGGATCTCAACCATCCCGCCCTACCCTTGCCGGGGAGTAATTGAGCGTACCGCCGAACACAGAGGTTCGCACGGTTGCGAAGAACCGCGATCGCTCCATGGGATGTCTCCGATGTTGATGAGTGACCGGCGTTTCAGGGCCGGATTAGTCGAGGGCGTGGCCGTCGCGCCAGAGCTGGTCCATGGCGCCGCTATCGAGCCCCTGCATGGCGCCGAAGAACTCGACAAAGCCGTTGGAGCGCCGAAACTCTGTTGCTCCGGAGAGCAGCATGCGAGCCTGCCATTCGATATCCTCGTCCGCGATGAGAGAGACCATCGCATCTAGCGCTGCAGGCAGCGTGCCTGTCGTGATCGCCGCGAGCGCTTCGGCCTTGGTAATCATTTCGCGAACCGCGATCACCTGGTAGAACTGGCGGCGGCTGATCGCTTCCGGCACAAGATTACCCGCGCCGATGTTTCCCCACAAAGACACCATGTGTCGATCTCCCTTAAGAGTACTGCAGCACGACGCCGCTTGCGATGATCGCCAGATAGTTCAACGTCCTCAGCCGCCACCGCGCGTTCGTGCCGGTCGCGCCGCTCATGGCAACCGTGCCCTCGTACATTTTGACGCCAAGAAACGAGGAGGTCAGCGCCATCGTCACTGCAATCCATGTCGCCCCGTTGTTTCGGGAAACTTCCACAATGAAGTCGGTACCGGGCGTAAGAGTGAGCGCATCAGCAAGCTGAAGCGCGACATGCATCGTTGATGGAACGGCGCCTGTTGCGTAAGCCACAGATGCGAGGATCATGTTAGTCGCGGCATAGATGACACGCGTCGGCAAGGAGTTGCCTGCATCTTCTGTAAACCCGGTGACACCATTTCCTACAGCCTGGTCGAGCGCCTTATAGGCCCGCGATCCCGAGGCATAGATGTTCAGGTTGGTCGATGCAGGCTGGGTGGCACCCGCATATATCGTGCCGCTCGCCGGGACAGCAAACAAGGCGGGCAACACGTAGTCGTACCAACCGCCGCCAGGATGCGCGAACGAGTACGACGCAAGAATGTCATAGACCGTGGATGAGACACGCCGAACAATCTTGAAGATCGCGGAATAAGCAGTCGTTGAATAGATGCCAACAGACCTGATCTGCGTACCAACTGCGATCGCCATCGCTCGGTCGATGAGCGTAAATTCCCCACCAGACGCTGTGTTACTTCCAGTTCCAGACGCCTGCAATGTCGCCGGCTGAGCCGGAGAAAACCAGTCGTTTGCGGCGTCATATGCGTAGCTGGACGAGTCACCGGCTGCGATCCCGGTCTGATCGTCGAAGCTATCCGCTACACCGCCGACCATACCCATTCGCTGGCCTTTGAGATCAGCGACTTCGAGCGACAGCAGTGCGATGTTCTTTCCGGCCGCTGCGAGCGTATTCAAGGCCGCCTGCACATTTGCAGGAGCACCCAGCAGGCTGGCAACCGAATTATCGAACGAGACATCAAGAGCGGTCGTAGCAAGCCAGGTCTTGAAGGCAGCAAGCGTCTTCGACTTCAGGAGCTTTCCTGTCGCGGTGTCGAAGAAAGCCGGCGTGTCATCTGTCGTGCCGGCTGGGCCCACCACGTCGCCAGTGCCCATGCCATCGGCACCCTTCTCCGCTGTCAGATCCCACCAGGCATTGCTGGTTGCCGGAAAAACAGGAAGCGCATGACCGGTATTCGCATCCTGCAGCGAGATAAACGAGCGGCCGCTACCACGAACACCATCATTCTTGGCATAAGTTGTGGCGCTGCTATACGCACCTCGCCAATTAAGGACGGCAGCCGGTCCAACCGGACCCTGGGCGCCCTGTGGCCCCGTTCCATAGGAAAAAGGCCCTGCCCAGTCGCCGGAGGCATCCGACGCCTTGATAAAGAGCTGAGCCGGATTGACATCGATCGCCAGGAACCCGAAATCCTCCGGCCTGGCGTCGTATGTCGCCTTCTCAGCCAGATCGCCGGACTCATCATAGCGGTAGATCGTACCCGCCTCCATGCCGACAAGAAGCCGTGACATGATGTTGCTGTTGGTTTCCAGCTGCTCGCTGAACGCCGTGGCGCGCAACAGGGCATAGTCGTAGGTGCCGGTCGGGCCGGTCCATTTGATCGCGGCCGTTGCATGCGTATCGTCGGCGATCGTCTCCAAAGGAAGCGGGTTGCCGGCCGCTTCCGCAAAGATCGTGCCGCCGGCAATGTTGGCGATAGCCCAAGCGGTGCCAACGCCGACAATCGACGCGCTGCCGTTCGTCAGGGTGACTTGCCCTGTCGTGTAATAGTCTGCCATGTGAGGATTGCCCCTTAAGCCGGGATGCCGAAGATGTAGTAGCGAATTTTGGTGGCAGGGCTCCTGACGGAAGTCGTCACGATCGCACTACCGTTCCACGATCGGCGATAAGGCCCGCCACGATAGGTAATGAAACGCGCGCGGCTTGGCGTGAGCTGGCAGATCGCCGTTTCGCCGTTGATGTAGCTCGATTTCGCGCCGGAGCTGCCGTTGCGCACGAAGCCCGCAGACGCGTAAGGAACCCTGATCATTCCATCATGAAGGAAGTCTACCGCGTTATCGCCCGATCCTGCGACGCCGCCACCTTGGGGCATGTACCCGGCCGGCAGGATGGGATGGAACTTGATGAATGGGAAAAGCCCTGTGCTGTCGAAGGCGATATCTGTATTCGCCGCTGCCCCGCCACTGGGGGGAATGTCGAAGACACCGGTCTTGATGATCTGGAGGCACGGCCACCGAGTGTCGATGATAACATCGGCGAGGCTTGGCGGATCGGCTGAGCCGGGCCTAAGAATTTGGAACACATCGACGCCCCCGATCTTGATTTGACGGAGAACATCGTTTGCACCGGAAGACAGCGGCGTATTGTCCTGCGCGATCACGATGAAGCGGGCGCGAATTGCAGACCCTGCGTTGTTGAATTCGATCGTCGTGCCGTTGACTCTGTAGGGCGCGCCCCAATCATCTTCATCATCAGGGATTGTGCAAGGAAACGTAATCGTTGAGCCCTTATATTGCAGCACGTCCACCACAATTGAGGCCGCATCGACGTTGATCCCAGCGAGCTTGTCCGAAAAGTCGAATACGGTAACGACACCGCTTGGCAGCGCTATATCGCCCGATGCGACGATCTTGGCGGGCCGTGTCGAACTGTCGAAAGCGAGCTTTGCCGCGATGTCGCTCACGGCGTAACCCGGCTTGGCTACACGAAAGCCGGTGCTCGATATTTCGATAACGGTCTGACCGGGAACCGGGTCCGTAGCAGGGTAGAGGATGGGATCTTCATTGCCAGGAAGGTTGTAGACAATCGCCTGGCACGATCGAAAATCCGATCCGTCATCGTCAAACCCAACCAGCATATTTGCCGGCGTTGCCCCGTTAATGGGATATGAGCCTGGGTTGCTAATACGGAAATTCTTTGCCCAGCCCGCAAACACACCCCCTGCGGAATACCAGCGGGTGTCAAGCGTTCCGAGAAACTTCTGAATGACGCAGTAGCTTGTCCAGCCGTTACTTGCGATTGGCTTCAGGTCAAACAGTGGAAGCTGATAGTCGAGTTGTCCAAAATCCTGCCAGTATGAGTTCTTCCAGAAGATCATATTGAAGCCGAGGTTCTGGCCTACGATACCCCGCTTGTAGCTGTTCTTGTCCGTTCCGGACGGCACGAACGACGTGTAGTTTCCGGAAACGAAGGTCAGTCGCTCTTGACCGACGAAGCGGACGTTCATGTCCCATTTGCTGTTGAAGTAAAACTTCGAATAGTCGGTATCAGGGGTATCCAGCGGGATATCGGCGTTGTTCTTTGTGATCTTCAGGGAGGGGATACCAAGATAGTCCGGCCCCCATTCAACACATGCCATCAGCTAAACACCCTTATCCTGCCGGCTATGCCGTCGATCTGCAGCTTGTTGTTATCGGAGATCCACGCCCCGCCTCGAATCGTCTTGATGCGTGCGGTGTTCAGAGTTAGCTCGCCGTTTTCGATGACGAACGGGAACGAGCCTTCATCGTCGGATGTCAGGACGACGAACTGATCCACGCTGAACGCCGCCCGCGATTTCAGAACTCCACCATCGGTGTAGAGCTCGATAAAGAACCCGCTCTCCTTGAAATCGTCTTCAAGTGTGGCCTTCAACAGGATCGCATAGCGAACGGTCACACCTTCCGGGGCGGCTACCGCCTGGAAGGCAACCATGCCATTGGCAAGGTTCTCACCGAAGGCGGCAATCAGTTCTGTGGTTTGCTCGACGACATTGGCGACGTCAGAGGTCAAGACGAAGATCTGCTCATCGAATTTTGCGCCGGACACTTCGAGCTTGCGGCCAATCGACTGCGAGACGCCGCCGTTGATCTGCAGGTTCTGCTGGATCTGGGCAAGTCTCGTCTCGTTGCGGTTCAAGCCGGCGTAAAGCTCAGTGAAGACATCCTTCACCTCTTGCTTCAGATTGCCGAGACCGATTTCCAAATCGGCATTACCGCCATCCAGTGACGTGGCATCGACCGCCGCCGCCCAGTTAGTCGTCCGATCAGCGATCACTCTGGAGCGAAACTGGTATGTTGTGAGGCTGAGAATGCCCTCCTGCAGGAAAGCAACCGTTTGATCGCGAGCAATCTGGCGCGAGAACTTGTTCATCGGATCGGTTTTGATCCACCATTCGAGCTGAATGCCCGTCACGGTGGGATCGTCGATCGGCGACCATGAAACGCGGAATGCCGGATAAGAGCGCCCATCGGCTCCAACACCGATGACCGGTGCCACCGAGAAATCCTGCAACTCATTGAGATAAACAGGCGTATCGTTCGGGATGGGGATGACAGGCGGGATGACACCCACTCCATCATAGATCCCGCCGTCGCGCTCCTGCAGTGACAGGACAACGTTTCGGGGACCATCGCTTGTAAGCGCCTTGATTGATCGAGCCTGCACCATGTAGACACGGTCGCCATGGCGCGCCGAGTTCCACCGCACCCAGTCACCGGCCTTGACCGTCTGGAAGCGCGGCCGCAGCGTAACATCCGCGGTGGCCTCATACCGGTTCTCATTAAAGTAGATCGAGGCGAGCTGGTTGGCCTGGCGTTTCGAGCAAACCGTAGGCAGTTCGAGGTTCACGTCACGTGACCGGCGATCGAGCGACACATAGCCCGCATTCGTCTGCGTGTCATAGCCGGCCGGACTCCACATGTTGGAAGGCTCTGGATAGGTGCCCGAAACGGCATTCACCAGGTCGGCCATCGAGCGGCGCCGCTGGAAGCGGACCGCCTCACCCTTCACCAGGTCATCGTCGGTGAAGGTCTCAACGATCGGCTGGTCCGTTCCGATCAGTGGCCAAGAACCCTCGACGCTATCGATGACAATGCCGCCACAAGAAACCATGACAGACTGAATGTTGTCGCCGTGCTCGACATCGCAGTCGAAAACGATCGAGCAGCGGTATCGCGCCTCGATACCGTCAACGATCTCGTCGCATATATTCATTGCGGTGAAGTACCGATCAAGCGGAAGATCGACTGCATCCATGCCCATGCCGCAGAACATGTCATTGTTGATCGAGAAGCCGCGGCGGTAATTGTATTCCTGGACGATCGGATTCTGAGAGAATTCATAAGTGGCGTAGTTGTCCCAGCGATGGGAACCAACGCCGCCGACGGTCGAATCCTTTCGGGGATCGTAGAGCCGCGCGCCGCGAAGCTCAAAGAAAAAGTCCGGGAAGCTGCTGAGCTTCTCCTGATTGTATGTCAGGCGAGCGATGAGGTAGCACAGGCCTGTCCCGACATGATCCGAAGTCCAGCGTCCAATCGGGTTCGAGTGATCGATCAGGCCGGCATCGGCCGTCGTCTGCGTGCCGTTGTAGAATGTAAAGGTCATCAGGCCGGCATAGTCGCCAGTTGAGACAGCATAGACTGTCTTGACGGCGTCCGACGACGTTACCGAGAGCGCCAGTTGTTTGCCGCCCGCGTAAATCCTCGACAGGCCATCACAGGGGAAATCAGCGAAGGTATAGATCTGCTCAAGCTGCTTGTTCGAGCTTCCCCACGTGTTCACATAGCAATCGTGCCCAGCGACACCGACCAGGCCGCAAGCGACCTTGCGGCTGACATTCTCGCCGTAGTCGCGCTCGAACTGCGAGCCGCTCGGTGTGGCCTTCTTCTGCTCCTTCTTCGTGAGCACGCCAACAAGAAGGTTGAGGCCGATCCCGATAATCGCTTTACCGATAATGCCGAGCGAGCCGAAGAAGCTGCCGACCGCGCCGATGAGGGGAGCTAGAAAGCCCATTAGATCACCTTGAATGCTGCGGTGACGCGGTCGATCGATACGAACTCGACCGGCCCGCCGTGAGAGCGGGTCATTAAGCCGATCGCGGTGAAGACGCCGCCGGAGAAAGACCCGTCGCGCTCGATCACACCGATGTCGCCACGCTGCGCCATCGCCACCGGAATTTCATCGAACTTGGCCGAGAATGCCTGCCGGACATTGTCGAAGCCGTGCTTGCGCAGCTGCTTGGCCGCCCCAGCTTCAGTCTTGTAGCCACGGGCGTCAGGATACATCTTCTCGCCCGTCACCGCCTCGACAGCGTCGTCGGGGATGATGAAGCAGTCCGAGACACCCCAAGCGCCAGGCAATGCCTGATGTGTCGCCACAACCGCGTTGAGGCGCTTTTCCCAGCCGGGCAGTCTTGCCATGTCAGAGACCCTTGAACCCTATGGCGCGAGCCGCGCCGGCGGCCGCGCTCTTGGCGGTATTGATTGCCGAGCCGACAGCGCGGCCCCAGTTCACATCGACGCGGCCGGCCGTAGCAGCATGCTCAAAGAACCGGTCGCCGGGATCGCGCCGCTGCTGGTCTGCCACGGTGCGCTTTCGGCCGTTGCGACGGGAATAGTCCAGCTGCCGCCCTTCGCAACTGGCAGTGAGATAATAGCCGCGCTCGTCGTCTTCGTTATGCTCGATGACATCGAGATAGCCGCGGGCTACCGGCTCGACCTGGATCAAAGCACGCGTATCCGGGTGGAAGTGGGCGTCATAGACGACGACCGGGCGGTCCCGGTAATCCTCTTCCTCGATCTGCGTTAGGATCTCCGGCGTCAGGCCAAATTCCTTGCTCTCGGCAAGGGTCAGCGTGAAGCCGCCGTCTGCCGCCGTGCCTGTACCCCCGCCGATATCGGAGACTTCCAGGAGGCCGAATGGCTGATAGGTCACGCCGGCATAGACCAGCGGCTCCCGGCGGGCGATGAAGCCATAGATACCGGAACCGAGCGAGACACGGACCATCTGGCGTGTCGATATGCGTCCCTGGTCGTAGAGCGTCTTAACGTCTTCGGATAGCGCCATCAGATGACGCGCCGCTGCTTGGCTTCCTTTACGATGAGGATGATCCTCTCGCGGAAGGCCGGGTCATTCAGGATCCAGCGAAGGACACGGCGACGAATCCAGTTCATTGGCTTTCCCTCAGTTGGAACGAGATCGGGCGGAAGAGCCCCTCGCCCGGTGCCTGATAGCTTCCTGGCACCAGCCGCATGACTAGCGCGGGATTGGCGAAGCGAACGACTGCCCCGGCCTGGGCAACGGTATCGAATGGCGGCGGCTCGACAGTGATCGTGCGTGTCGTTCCACTGCCAGAGACTTCGGTGATACGGCCGACATAGTATTTGCTCGATTTCTCGAGTCCGATGCGATCACCAACCGAGAGGTTGAGCCCGGCGTCGACACTGTTGACCGATAGGATGTTGCCGTCGGTGACAGAGACAAGGTTGCCGGGATCATCCGCCGGGGCATGGTTGTCCCTATGGGCCTTAGGATAGCCCTGCGTCGGATGGCGGAAGAGCACAGAGCGTAGCCCGCCGCGCAACGACAAGATCCAAGCATCCACCATCGCGAATTCGTCGTCATCGAGCGGCTTTGTCTCGATATCCGCTACCCATGCCTCGTCTTCGACCTGAGTATAATTCACGAGGCGAGCACCCGACCTCGATGCGACGACCGGATCGTCGATCAGAAGGTCGACCCTGACCCAATCCTCGAACGCGAGGGGAGGCAGAGGACGTGGAAACGTGATCACCATTTACAGCACCCTGCGCCTCTGAGCTTCTTTGACGGTCTTGATGATGGTCGCCGGCAGTTCGGCGTCACGCTTTGCTGCCCAGCGCCTCATTTCGGCATCCGTCTCGGCATTACCGCTTGCCTGAATAGTCGTTCTCGCATCGACGGTGATGGGCGCTGCGGATTGAGTGGCGTTCCCATTGGCTGGCATCAGAGGGGACACGTGCCCCCCTGCAGCATACCCTTTGGCCCGCTTGTGCATCCCTTCGAGGTTCTTCACCCCGATCCGATCGGTAGCCCTCTTGGAGAAGACGTATTCCCCGCCATGTACGATACCCGCTGCCTGCGAGGCTGCACCATTGCCGGTGTAACCGCCACTAGCAAAGCCATTCGTCAGAAAGCTCCCAAGCGTGGTATTGGCCTTGAACGACGATCCGCCGCCAAAGAGACCACCGAGGAACCCAAACAGCCCGCCGCCACCACTGCCACCGGCGGCGCCATTCACCTGGAAGATTGCGTCCATCACCTGATTGAGCAGGCGATCGGTGATGCGATCGAGCACGTTCAAGGCAGCGGTACCGAAGCTCTTCCAGAAGCCCTCGCCGCTTCTAAGTCCCTGCCGCAAATCATTCACGAAGCCAGCCGTCGTAGACTTCAGGAAGTTGGTATATTCCTGAGCCTTCTTCGTCTCCTCGTTCATCCGAGCCTGCGCTGCTGTGGCAGTCGCGAGGGCCGTGGCCGTTTGCTGTATCTGAGCGTTGAGCTCAGGCGTGATAGCCTTTTTGTCTCGCTCGGCTGCGGCCAGCAGGTCGGCTTCGGCGCGCGCTTTCGCTACGGCGAAGCCATAGTCGTTGATCGAAGGGTTCAAGAGCGATTGCGCCGCGGTTTCTGCCTGGATAGCCTTCGTCCGCTCCTGCGACGAACGGATGGCATTCTCATAGTTATCGTTGGCAGCTTTGCGAGAATGCCCGCCGCCGGAGCTTGGTAGGCCTTCCAGCTCGATAAGCGGGCGCCGGCTGGGTGTTGGTCCGACCTCTGGCGTCATGAACCCACCATTCTGGATGTTGCCATCAGAGGAGCCGCTGCTGCCAGCGCCGCGCCAAAAGGCCGGGTTGTTGAGGGCAGCGTTTGTCGCTGCAGTCGCGCCTGCCGCTTCCTGCCGAACAGCGGCCATCGCTTCGGCCGCCTTCAACAAGACAGGCAGGATCGACTGGAAAGCATTGCCGAAGGCGATGACTTCGGGCTGACCGGACCTGAGCGCGGCACTGAGCGCGTCCTGTGCGGCAGAGACATCCTTCGCCGTCGCCTGACCTTCCGCGAGCTTCTGAACGAGGTTCTGAAAGGCCGCTGTTGTATCGTTGGCGAACTGCACGGTGTCCGGTCGAGCGTTGAGCACTGCAATCATGCTCTCATACTGGGTCGACACCGATGCAATAGCTCGCTGCGCGTCAGAAAACTGCGCCTTGGCAACAATATCGCCAGCCTGAAGCCTATCGTTGGCAGCCTGCACTCGGTCAAGTTCGTCTGCATATGCCTTGATCAAGGGGGTTGCTGCGCCCCAACGGTCAGCGACTGCGGCGACCAACTGTCCCTGCTTCTCCAGCGACATATTTGTCTGTTCGCTACTGGAAAACCAAGACGTAAGGGCCTGGATGGCAACGGCCGCCAAAGTGGTTAGCCCCACCGAGAGAAGGGTCACAGGAGATAGCATCCCCACGAAGGCTGCTCCGAGCGATCGAGCGAAGCCGCCACCGCTCGCCATGGCAACCTGAGCGATTTGAAGGCCCTGTTGCATGCCGATGAGGCCGGCGCTCATGCCGCCTGCAGCGGTGGTTACAATATCGAAACCCTGGGCCGCGAGATTGGCCGTGTTATGCATATTAGCCATCTGCGGGATATTCTGATTTGCGGCCGCAGTAGCCGCCTTTGTGGCGTTCGCTGCCTTCTGCGCTGCGAGAGACTGCGCTGCCAGAGCTTTTTCGGCATCACGAGAGACCTTTTCCACAGCGCGCATTCGCGATGCCATACCGTCTAGTGCCGAAGACGAAATACGGGCAGCCGCAAGGGTGCTTGTGCCAATGCCCTGCGCCGAATCCTCAGCTAGCCGCGCTGCATTGGCAAACCTTCCCAACTTTCCAATAGCCTGGTCTACGTCGGCCGTCTGGACCTCAATGCCAAGCGTCGCGAGTTCAGCCACTAGACAACTCCAAATAAATGTCGATGCTCAGCCCTCTTCTTTGGAGGGATGAAACATGGATGGTTGGTTCAAAGGGCTCGTCGGAACGGCTTGCGTCGTTGTGATCGCAGCAGGCGCCTATTTCGCTTGGAGCGAATACAAGAGTGCGCAGGCGCAGGCTGCGCTCGAACGAGCTCAAGCAGCGCGCGCGGCTGAGACCGCGAACGCAGCAGCCGAAACGGCTCGCACTGAAAAGCTCACATCGGGTTATTGCAACTCACTTGCGACAAGTGTTCTCTCCAAAGTGAGCGGCATGGAATCGAGAACACCGGAAAGGCTTGACGATCTGAAGGAATGCGCCCGCCTTGACCGCTTCGGTTATGTGGAACGACGAGATTTGGTAGCAGCGAAACTTCTCTGAGACTCCACTCCCGCTCTTGAATAAAAGGGGCGGCCGAAGACCGCCCTTAATCGCACTCACCGCTTCACAACACGCCTGGCCTTTCCTCCCCTTAGGGACAGCTTCTGCTCTTCAACATCGGGGGTGTCCGCTTGTGTCTTCTGCCCCCCTGACTTGGTGAATATGCCGAGTACCGCTTGATCCATCTGCCGGATCACTGAAACTTCCCAAGGCGGGATCAGCGCGCCGGTCATGCGGCAGAAGCTCTCCATCTCCTGATAGGTAATTGGGTTGGTTGAGAAGCCTGACTGGCGTGTCGCGTGCAAGTCGCAGAACCAATCCCAAATGTATTCCAGATCTTCATCGAGCTCGGGCTCGGCATTTCGCCGACGCCTCGGCTGAAAGTATGCCCTCGCGAAATCGATCAGCTCTTCTGCGAGGGCATCAAAAAACCGGCATCTTCATTGGCCTTGGCATCGATTTGCTCGCCGATGAAGTCATATCGCTGCTGGCTGATGATGCTGATGACGCTCTCGGGCGTGGCGGGCACGTCCTTCCCGTCATTCTTCATGTTCCAGTAGGCGACGGCCGCCGCAATCAACTCATACGTCCGGCCCTCCACTTCCTCGATCGTGCCGACCTTGCGGGGGTTCCGCTTGTTCGCGACGATGGATGCATTGGTGATCCGGCGCTGAACGCGCTTTACCGCTTCCGACCGATATGAACGGACGCCGATCACCAGGCCAGTAGGCTGACCTGTCACGGGGTGCATGATCTCGACTTCCGAGACCTGCTCGAAGTCAAAGGTCTCGAACTGAGCTAGATCGAATGTCATGGGCGCTCCTTACGGCGTGATGTCGGCCGGTTCTACAGTGAGGATGTCGGTATTGATGCCGATCGCGAACGTGCGGCGGAGAACGTTGTCGCCTTGACCGACCTGTTTTCGAGCGGACATCACGAGGCCGCGGAAGTAGTCAACACTGTTGGAGTAGTCGGCGGTTGGCGCGTCCTCGTATTCGACCTTGAAATTATAGAGGAACTTCGTCTGCTCTGCGGCGCGAAGGGCGATCTGACCAGCATCAAGCGGGTCATCGCCAACCACAAGCGAGACAGTGCCGGCATCGCGTGCGCCCTTGAGATGACGAACTCGGCCATCGCCAAGAGACTGGAAGGAGACATCGGACGACTGATCGCCGATCTCGCCCCCATCTTCAACTTCGCCGATGGGCACCCAGGTCAGCGCTTCGAAATCATCGATCGCGCCAGCATCGGTGGTGTAGTCGATTGCAGTAGTGCCGCCGATGAACCACTTGGTTCCGGTCGCTGTGGTGATTGCCATAGTCTTCTCCTTGCTAAGACGCGTAGGTTTCGTACTCGATGGTGACAGGGATGGAGAACCACCCGTCGTTCGGCGGCTGAGGCTGTCCGTATGGCTTCCGGAAGATCTTCACCCCTACTCCGCTTTCAAAGAGCTTCAGGCCGAGCGGATAATGATCGATGATCTGATCCGCCTTCTCGTGAGGAACCTTGATCCCCGCGTTGGCTTTCGTGCTCATGTGAAGCGTGACCTGGAAGATTCCGCGATGCTGCTGCCGACCTGTTGCCGCAAGTGTTCTGGTGTTCGTCCGGTTGGGCAGGAAGTCTACCTGCAGATAGGCCGGAGGGAGCGGCTGCTCGGACGCAGGAAATTTAATGTTCGGCCAAGCGATAGGCAGAGAAGGCGTGAAGACCAGCAGCTGAAGCCGATCGGCAAGGGCCTTGAAGATGTTCGCTTCCACGCCTGCTGGCATTCGTGTATTCCCCTATGGATGTCCAACAAGCTCAGCGACGAAGAAGTCTATGACCGGCTGCATGACGCCTTCCTCGCCCTCGGCAAGGAACGGGCTGAAAGCGTGGCTGGGCAAACGACGATCGCCACTGCTCGCCTAGCGCTCGAGTCTTTGCAGAAAGGATTCCTAATGGCGCTGGAAAGCGGCGACGACAGGAACACCGCCATCATCGATCCTTCGAAGCCACTCGCGCCTTAGCCTCGTTGGTGGCTTCCTCTGTGAACTTCTGCCACTGCTGTGCAGCCAGGCGCGTCCAGGCGCGCGGCGGCTGATTGTAGTGGCGACCGAGAGAGTCCGTTCCGACAAACCCGAATTCGAGCCTGCGCGCATATTCCATCGTGTACGATGCGGTAATCCGATCGCCGGCGACGGCATTGGCGATCTGCAACTGCATGTAAGCCTCAGTATACGGCCCCAGGGCATCTTCTTGCGACTTATTGGGTGCCGGCGGCTCTTGATTGACCAGCACCACCAGTGACGCTCGCAGAAAGCCATCCCGGTAGGGCGCATTCTGCTGCATGTAGCTGATGACCTTCTGAGTAGAGAGACGGAAGACCGCGTTCACACGCTTTTCCGTCATCTGCACCCACTCATCGACCTGGTTGGCAAAGCGAGCCTGCCCGCGAGAAATACGCCCCGACCGGGTGAATACGCCAACGGTAGGACCGCGCGCCATCAGTCTAGCTCCGCCAGAAAGTCGATCTTGGTTTCCATCCAGCAGCGGCAGTTCACGCGTTCCTCCGAGCCGCCTTGCGGATCGCCTGGATGGGCCATGAAGCGCCCGCGCGCCGTCTGGAAAAGATCGTTGAACGCAATCGTCTTCTTATTCAGGTCGCGATGAGTGAAGCGCGTCTTCTCATCAATGAAGGCATGCCAGGTCTTGACCACGACTTCCGCTGAGACGCGGCCCTCGAAGATTGCCTGCCGCATCGAAGCCATCTGCCCCTTGTTGAAGGCGGCCATGGTCTCGGTTCTGGCGATCGTCTCGCCACGGAGCTGCAACAGCCGATCTGCGTAGCGTCCTGCCAGCTTCTGAACCGTAGCGGCGTCGAGCGGTTTGCCCGCTGCTATAGCTGCCCGGATCGTGGCATCGAAGCGCTTGTCACGGCGCCCCATTGAGAAGACCTTCTCCATTTCCTTGGGATCACCAGATAGAAGGCGCTCCCGCATTGTCTCGACATACCGCGCCTGAGGTGAGGTCAGGCCTATAACGCCGCCTTCGCGACGGCCGGTGATCTTGTTGACACGGCCGACGAGGTCGAGGGCCGTACGACGAGGCGCCCTACCCTGTGCGATGCCATCTGCCAGGGTGTCCCGTATCACCTGCAACTGATCGCTAGTGATGTTGGTGACAAGGGTTGAGCTACTCTGCCGAAGGTACTGCGCGGCCGATGGACTGCCAATGTCGAAGCGGAAGACAGCCGTTGAGCCATTGTTCTCGGTGATCTTCGGCACTTTGCGTGCCGCCTCATCGCCACCCGCCTCGAAGACATTATCCACCGACTTCTGCAGCGCCCGGAACGACGACGCATCAATGTTCAAGGCCCGAGCGGCATCCTCGATGTTTCCGTCTCGGATAGCATTCTCAAGCCGCAGCTCTATGGCTCGCTGCTCGGCGCGGCTGAGGCCGTTCAGCCTCATGATATCCACGCCCTCGTCGAACGCCTTCTTAACCGACGGTTCCAGGCCATCGATAAGCTGGCGGATGCGCGAGGCGGACTGAGGGCGCTTTGCCATCAGACGGCGGGCGCCGCCTTGGCGATCTGCTTTTCAGCGGCTTTCGTGGCTGGCTTGACCATGCCCTGCTGCTCAAGGGCTGCGGCCTTCAGTGGCGGCAGCATAGGCGTCTCTCCGATGCTGTAGCGCTCGAAAGGCAAGATGACCTCGACCTTGACGTACTTGGCGCGGGGGTTCGGCTTGTCGGTCATGCTCAAATCCTTCCTTGGACGATGAAAACCACGTTGACCTGACCATCGAAGTTGTTCGGATCGGTCGAGATAATGTTGAAATCGACGCCGCCGGCCGTGACGATGTCCCCTGGCTCAGGAACAATGGGAAGGCCGACAGACGAGATGTAGATTTGGCGATCGCCTGTCCTGATGAGCGATCCGTCGACGTATCGCTGGTCATAGGTCATCGGCACCAGCGTGGCCGGGTACACGCCTGGCGCCGGATCGCCGCCTTCTACGGGGTCAACATCGCCAAGGCGCTTGATGGTGCCATGCTGGCCGAACTCGGTGATGAGTTCTTCGGCAACAGCCTGCATTTCGGCATAATCGAAGGTCGCCATCAGCAGCCAACCGACCAGAGGCCGAAGCAGACAAGATCCTCATCCTTGAGGAACGGCGCCAGCATGCCATCGACGATCGAGATCAGCGGCGTGATGGCCGAAGCCGTGCCGTCATCTTTGGCCGTCTGGTATTCCTTCTCGATTTGGCCGACTTTCACGCGCTTGACCGCGCCGGAGGACGTTCCGACGGCCGACAGGCTGCCGGGCTTCACTGCCTCCTGATATGCCGCCTGATACGAGGCGTTGATCACAGCAATCGGTACCACGTCCGAAGGGATGAGCTTGCCGTTGACGATCGCGCCTTCGCGCGGCCACTGGCGCTCCTGGACAGGGTCAACCACACTGCCGAGAAAGCGGGAGCCATATACCGCATCGATATATTGGCTCCCGCGATTGCGCAGGACGGCTTTCGACGGAGCGCCCGGTGGCAGGACATAGCCGTTCTCGTCGAGCCATGCCTGAAACTCGCTATCACCGCCGTAGCCCGCCATAGGTCAGGCGTCCTTCTTGTGGAGATCGACGAAGGCTTCCTTGTCCTGCTCGGACATGCCATCGAAGCCATCGACATCGCCCTTACGGAAGCTCTTCGTCACTTCCTGGCCGTCCTTGGTGACCGCGAACCAGCCGCCGTCCTTTTCAACGACAGCATATGCCGACTGGTTGGTCACGGGCTCGCCGCCTTCCGCCGTGCCGCCGGACAGAATGTCGTAGCGACCAGCCCAGCCCTTCGGCTCTTCCTTGACAGTCATTTCGTGGCCGACCGGCATTTCCTTGCCGTCCTGACCGTAGATGCCGGTGGAGCTCAGTCCATCCGGTGCCTTCAGACGAATTTTCATCGGATCGGCCTCCTTGAGCCGTGATGATTGAGGAGTGGAGCGCCCCGCCCTGTTGGGCGAGGCAGCATCATCAGGTGCTGGTGGAGTAGAAGACCCCGGACTTGCCGTTGTAGTCCGCCCGGATTTCGAGGCCCATCGCGCCCATCTTCAGGAACTGGTAGTTCGCCGTCGGGTACTGGCGCGGCATTGCGGTCGTGTTGACTGCCATGCCGATCAGCGGACGGATGAACTCCGAAGACGGGACGAAACCGAAGAACTCGTTGCCCGAGAGCTTGAAGGTCACTTCGATCTTGCCGATGCGGCGGTTGGTCAGCAGGTACTGCAAGAGCGTGCCGCCCTTGAAGCCGTTCGCGCCGGAGTAGGAGCGGTCGAGGTTGCGACCGATCTCGGGCGAGATGTAGATGTTGACCTTGCCGGTGATGAGCTGGGCGTCGAGCATGGCGCCGAGCGTCTGGGTGAAGAAGGCATCGATCGCGTCCGACGTCGTCGACGGGGACGTGAGATCGATGTTCGCACCGGAAGCACCGATGTTGATGGTCTTCGCCAGCGGGTTGCTGCGGATGCCGGTGCCCGAATAGCCCTGGAAGACGATGGAGGTATCGCCGTTCAGGACGTAGTCCGCCTGATCCTTCTTGATCTTGGCGTTGGCCGCTTCTTCGTCATCAGCAATGGCGTCGAAGTTTTCCGACTGCAGCGTGTTCCACTCGCGCCATTCACGGCCGTAGCCGTCCTGGAAGATCGGAACCGGCGTGCCGCGGTAGGCATAGACCACCTTATCCATCGGAACCGGAACCTGGCCCGACATGGACCGGATGACCGGGTTCGAGGAGTCGGAAGCCACACGCGTCATGCTGACGAGCTTGCCGATGTTGATCGGACGAGCCAGCGCCATCAGGTCGCGCATGTAGACTTCGCCTTCGTCGTCGCGCAGAACGCGGCGGGTGATGCTGTCGATTTCGAGCCAGGCATCGCGCGGTAGCACTGCCGCAGCATTGGCGAGCGATGCCATATGCTCTTCCACCTGGTGGAAATGCTCGCGGTTGATCGAAACGTCGGCCCACCATTCCGCATGCGGGCGGGAGTTGGCGACGAGCTGTTCGTCAAAATAGCGCATCGGTTTCTCCTTACGCCGAAGCCAGGTTGCCCTTGGCCGCGCGAGCACGGACAAGCTGATCGGCACCTGAGGTGTTGTTGTATGCCTCCTCGGCAAACGCGACGATGCGGTTGCCGGTGGTGGCGAGGACGAACTTGCCGGCGGCGCTGGTGGTCAGCGCCGCGCCGCGGGTGACGTTGGTGCCGGTGGGCACGCGAACGTTGAAGAACTGCTCGTCGAGCATCTCCATGCCGATGATGCGGTCGTTGGCCGCCCATGCGTCATCCACGCCCTTCATCGCCAAGTAATTATCCTGGGCAATGTAGAGCTTTGCGTTGGATGCGGCGCCGGCCTGAGCGAAGGCCGAACCGGATTCGACCAACGCAGTGCCTGGCAGGATCGAGGCAGCGCAGAGGCGCTCCTGGACCTGCGGCAGGGTCTCGGAGACCGGACCCGCATAGATCTTGTTGTAGCGCGCCATGTTACTTGTCTCCCTTCGGAAGCTTGAAGCCCGGCTGATGATGACCGCCGCCGAAGGCGGAGTTCAGGGCGGCTGCCGTCTTCGGGTCTGTCTGCGAAGCAAGCGCGCGCAGGGTTGCCAGCGGGGTTGCCTTCGCCGTGGCCTCGTCGAGGATCTTGGCGTTGACGATCTTGGTGACAAGTTCAGCCTGCTCGGCGTCGTCCTTGGCCTTCTGGTTGGCAACCAGGGTGGCATGGGCATCGGTGAGCGGCTTGACAGCAGCATTGACGGCTGCAGTCACGGCGTCGGCGATGGTCTTGTTCATCGCCTCGTTCGGCTTTGCTTCCGAGAGGGCGTCAACCTTCGCGGAAAGCGCCTTGAGCTGTTCTTCAACAGTCATGTCGAGTTCCTTTGTGTTCGTGGATGGTTCCCGCCCGGAGCCGATGGCGTCCATGATTGCGGATTTCACTTTCTCCCAGACGCTGATGTTCTGTCGGCGCATGAGAGCTTCGACGAGGCGGGTTCCCGCCCAATCGATCTCCTGATCGGCAGCATCCGTCATGGCGGAGTTGACGACCTCAATCTCTTCGAATTCGCCCTTGGCGTTGACCAGCATGCCGACGCCCTGATCAGGCGTTGCGGCGCCGTCCTCGTTGAGGAGAATGGCATCGTGGTCGAAGACCATGGCGCGGGCGACACGCTTGTGATCTTCGGCGTTAACCGCTTCCATGACGGCCAGGAGGCCAGTCGAGGTGTGGATCGGGCCGCCGGCCTCGATTGCGGCGAGGACGGCCTTGCCGCCTTCCGACCGATTGGCAACCTCGACGTCGATCACCTTGTCGAGCAGCACGCGCCCGCCGTCCTGACGAACGTTCTCGTTCCATGCGCCGATATAGCCGATGTTCAAGCCTTCCGGATCGCGGGCAGAGACGAACTTGCCATTGACCAGCGGATGACCCAGAGGCGCCGGCGACCGGTTGAGCGTCTGGAAGCTCTTGGCGATCTCTTCGGCCGGGTACTTGATCCCGTTCATGATGATGTTGTCCGGCAGGGTTGCCGAAGGGACGATCACCACGTCGCGGCCGTTTCGCTTTTCCTTTCGGACAGCCTTCACGTTCGCCAAAGTCTTGACGTTCACACGCACCTGATTGGGCATGGGATTTCCTCTAGGTTTTGCTGCGATTGCGCAGCGGAACGAACCCGATCGGGCCGGTCTCTTCTACGGAGAAGATGTCATTGCCCGAGGCGTCGAGAAGGCCGGTCTTTTTCACCTGGCGATCTTTTTCAATGACGAATTCAGCGGTGGAAGCCTGCCCCCACTCGGTGAAGAATGTCCCGCCAGTGGTCACGTAGCGCTTCATGCTGCATCCTCTTTTCCAGGAGGCGTAACGGCCGCGTCGATCTCGTCGTCGGTCACGTCATCGCGGACCTTATCGGCGTCGCTCAGCGGCTCATAGCCGACCGCGGCGCGGATCTCCTCAGGGGTGAAGACCCACTCGTTCTGGCCGGTCTTCTGGTTGACGTCGGCCATCTTGTCGGCGCGATCGACCTTCTCGGACATGGAGGCTTCGGTCAGGTCGGCCCAGTCGATGAACCAGTCTTTCTCATCGAGGATGCCGACACGTTCGAGGCGGTCGATCAGCAGCTTGATGTTCGGAATCGTCTGGTTTGCCCGGCGCGACATGTTCGTCTGCGCCCACTCGTCTGCGTCTTCCTGGCTGGCGCGCTCGCCTGTCTGCATCCCGACAAGGATCTTCACCGGGATGTTCATCGAGGCGGCGAAGTCCTGAAGGGCGACCGCGTAGAAGTGCTCCGGCGACGGCAGGTTCACGCTGATCTGCTTGGCCTGCATGCCCATGATCATGAGCATCTGGTCGAAGCCAGCATTGTAGTCGGCGACCTGCTCGTTCATCTTGTCGGCAAGGTCTTCGACAGAGACGCCCATGGCCTTTGCCATCTCAGCGATCTTGGCTTCCTTGTCGACTTCGAAAACAGGCGCACTCTTGGCGTTTTTCCAGAAGCCCTCGCCGCCGGCGCCCCGCACCTTCTCCATGTCGACGAGAGAGTTGTAACCCGCCTCAAGCGCCGACGATCCGTTGACCGATCCATCCTTCGACCAGATGATGATCCGGTCAGGGTGGATCATGATGTTGCGAGGCTGCTGCTTGTTGGTATCGACCGCGGACTCGCTGAACTGGAACATCTTCGGCTGGCCGTAAGTCTCGGACGTTTCGACCGTATCCCATTCCGAGACGCGCAACTGGCCTTCCCATACCGGGATGATCTCGACGAGCGCTTTCAGGCCACCCGTGACCTTGCCCAGCGGCTGATTGAAGGCTTTGCCATCGGCGAAGCGCAGGATCACGCCCGAGTAGGCACCGACCATCGACATGCGATCGGCTTCAGCCAAGCGAGCCCAGACGCGGAGGTCTTCGAAGCGCTGGCGGATTTCCTTCTCTGCCGACGTTTCCTTCGCCGTGCCCTGCTGGGAACCATCACGCTCCTGCTCAAGGAGGAAAGGAT
Source organism: Rhizobium sp. 10N427 (assembly GCF_056394605.1). NCBI lineage: Bacteria > Pseudomonadati > Pseudomonadota > Alphaproteobacteria > Hyphomicrobiales > Rhizobiaceae > Rhizobium > Rhizobium sp. 10N427. The sequence goes on from NZ_JBFTID010000014.1 coordinate 25,492, forward strand.
TGTCCTGCCAGGTCTTGCGGACCGTCTTGTCGATGCCCGCCGCCGCAATCCCGTTGCGGGAATACATGCGGTACAGCTGATCGAACGACAGGCGATCGGGATAGCCGAAATCGCGGTAGTGGTCATGCTTGGGCGATACGCCCGGGAAGAACGCCGGGAACATGCTGTCGAGACGGCGCTGCACATAATTTGCGAGCCGAACAACTTGGTTCATCGGTTCTTCTTTCTCAGGAACATTGCAACGGACGGGCCGGTCGCGATGTTGACGTTGTCGGCGGCGATCACCGCGTCAGCGAGGTTGTGCGACTTCACGCCCAAGTCCTTCTTGAGCTTGAGCTTCGGCACGACCCGTTTCTTGCCCTCTGTCTCGACCCACCACGGGACGCAAAGCTCGGTGAAGAGCGCGTCCAGCTTTGCAGCGCCGATCTGGGACGAGAAAGCCAGAACGTCTTCGGGCTTGATCGGCTGGCCCCGCGTTACCGCATTGAAGGTGAGCATCGCCCGGCGAGCCGTGTTGGCCCATCCCTGCGCCTTGAGGTTCAGGTACTCGTTCTTGTTCAGCGGACTGTTGTCGTTCAACGGGTCACTTGGCTTATCGGGGTCCATGACCGCACCGCCGGCGTGAAACGCGAAGTGCTCAACTCTGGCCGTATGAACCTCGTTCTGCTCATCGATGTAGCCGCCAACGAAGGCGCCCACGCCGATCGTGTCGTATGAGACCGTTGCGCCGATATTCTTGGCCTTGGCCCAAACCCGCTTTGCGTTCTGGACGAGCTCGTCCTTGCCGGATGACCAGTCTTCCGCATCGACGAAGATGCCGGCGACCTTGTCGGCCGTGGCACTCTTGTCTTCGCCGTCATCTGCAGGGTCGAACCCGACGATGTTCCGCCCGGTCAGATCAAGCTTGAGAACGAGGTGAGCATCGACGCACGCCTCAAGCCATTTCCGCTTGAAGATTGATAGCTCGCTATCCCCAAGAGGCACGCCTCCGTAAACGTGCTCGAACTTCTCCGGGTTTCTCTCCCGCATCGCCGCGATGTCGCGCAGTGCCTTGGAGGAGAGGAAAGGGTTTTCGGTATAGTCGATCTTCCGAACGACGCAGTGCGGCGGCACGTTGATGACGAAGTTCTTCCAGACGTAGTCGGTGACCAGCTTCGGGTTGAACAGCAGGATCGCCAGGCTGTCTTCCTTGCGGATCGTTGGGCCGATGACGGTCCATTGATCCTCGGTCAGTTTCTCCGCCTCTTCCACCCAGAGGATGTCGACGTCGGACGTGCCCTTGATGTCCTCAAGGTTTCGCTCGATGCCGTAGAAAATGAATTCAGCGCCGGTGCGCCGATGGATGATAGTCGTCTTCTGGACGTCGAAAGCGGCTTCAAGCCCGAGATGAGCAATCGCCCATTTCAGTTCGGTATAGACCGAGTCCTGAATGCGGTTCTGAAATCGGCGGATGCAGAGAACGCGCATCCGGACGCCGACATGATCGACCAGTCGCACCAGCTGGCACGCCGTGTCTCTTGTCTTCGAGCTGGATCGCCCGCCATGGAGGACGGCAATGTCAGCCTGCCCGAGAAAAACCTCTTCCCAAAAATCGTGGAGTGCGGGGTTAGTGAGGTGGATGGAAGCGTCTAGCTCTTTTCGCTGCGCAGCACTTCCCGCCATGTTCTCGTCTCGGTCTGTATAGGTGCGCCGTCCTTGCCGGTGTGCTCGTGCTTCTCAATCACGAAGCCGAGCATCTTAGCCAGATCGACCAGCGCGCCCTTCTTGTCATGAAGCTTGAACTTCACCCGGCGTACGTCGCGGGCGTCTTCGCCCCTACCATCCTTGAAGTCTTCGACCGTCACCTCGGAAAGCGCCGCGGCCTGGTCTCGCGTCAGTCCAGAGAAGTCGAGGTAAGGGTCGCCGTCGGGCCCTGCCCTCATGTAGTCCAGCATGTTGGAGAAGCCGATCTTGGCCAGCTCATCTACGATGCGGTCCTTGGTGATTTCCAGCCTCTCAGCGACCTTCGACTGCTGCTTTGACAGCTCTTCCTGCACCACAACATTTGACAACAGGCGGCTGCCTTGCTGCTGGGCTGTCTTGGCGCTGTATCCGGCCCTGATTGCCGCTTGCGTTGCGTTGAGGTCGATCAGATACTCTGAGACGAACCGCTTCTGTTTTTCACTCAGTGCGGGCATTGAACGACCTTGGAGCAAGCGATGGAAAATATAATCGGCAGGATCAACAGCTTGAGCGACGAAATGGTGACGATCAGCCAGCGAAAGAACAATCCTGCTGGCTTTATGCACGATCGCATGATGCAGATGATCGCGGCACAACAGGCTAGGCTCACTGACGACTACGAACTGGGATTGCTGGTGACGGGTGGAGCTTCTCCAGCCTTTCACTTGCGCAACATCAGCTACTCAAATCCGGACATCCTGGTCTTCATAGGCAAAGACGCCGATGGGAACTTAGTCCAGCTCATGCAGCACCATTCACAGATGAGCGTGCTCTTGGTCGCCATGCCAAAGCTCGAGGAAACCGCCTATCGAATTGGCTTTACGGCGAAGTGAGGTTCGGAATGGGGTCAAAAGAACCTGACGACTTCGTCGCAGTACCTGGGACGAAACTTCTTGAGGCGATTGGCACTGTCGCGGTGAAGTGGTCAGCACTCGAATTTCAGATAGACAACCTTCTGTATTGGGCGTCGGATCCAAACGGCGAAGACATAGCAGCCTTCATTAATAGCAAGGGGTTCCAGCAACGATGCGACAAGCTCAAGTCGATCTTGAGAAGTGACCACGGCGACAAGCTCGGCACCCGTGGACTTATCGAGCTCATTGACAAGGCTACAGGGATGAAGAGCGAGAGGGAACAAGTCATTCACGGGATGTACATCGACCCTGCATCCTCGAAAACAAACGCGGACGCTATACTGATCACATTGAAAGGCCACAAACAGAAAACCGAGTGGCCAGTAACTCGGCTTCGTGTCTTGCAGACGGCCAAAAAAATAGACCAACTATGCAACGCAATATTCTTGCATTTGTTGAACCACGGCAAAGATATTGGTGGCGGGACAATTTGGCCGATCACTTGGCGACACAAAGATCGGCTTGAACCTTAAGCATTACAGCGTCCGCCACAGATCTCGGCCTGGCGGCTCGTAATAAGCGCAGCCGATCGCAGCGCAGCGATAAACGCGCCAGCAACAACGGCAGCGATGATGAGGAGCGTACGGCGAGTTTGCGACATGACGCTCCTCATCTCGTTTACTTGCTGACCTTATCGAGGGTCAGGCTATAGACGGCGCCGGGTTCGAACTGCTCGATCGCGCCGGGATTGGTGATGGTCATAGAGAGCTCGCCCTGCGGCGTGTACTTTGACCAGTCGCCGTTTCCTTCCGGCAGGCCATTCAGGTAGCCACCGAAGGCGGCCGCGAGCTTTACCTCGACACAGACCTGATCCGGCTGGCTGGTGGCGTGGTGGTTGATCTGCTTCACATAGAACATTGCTTGGACGGACATTCGTCTTCTCCTTTGTTGGTCCGGTACCGCCGGACGCGGATACGACAAAACCCGCCTCGGGACGCCGGGCGGGCTGACGAGACGGCTTCCACGCCTCTCCGGGTACAGTGCTCCCGGTGCTTTCCTGGCGGCTTCAGCAATGACGCCTGCCACGGTCTTGCCGCTGTGTGCACCAGCGCGGCAATGTGCTTGACCGGCCCGAGAGGGCTACCGTCGAGCGCCGTAGCGCTTCTGCATTTATGCTCCTCGAAGCTTGGCTTTTTAATTATTTCGCCAACCTTCAATTTACCCGTGGCTCAACTTTGGCTTGCGTTCCCGCATGATCGAGGCATCCTTTCGGGATGCCGACACACCGCTCATTTCCGCGCCCACGATACCAAGTGAAGCAGGCGACGCCGCTCTTCTCGATGAAGGCATTCTATCTGGCCATCATCACCGCGAGCGTGATTGGCTACGGTGCCGTCGATGCGGTCGATCTACTCGGCCCAACATTAGCGCTGAGTGGTGTTTGCAACATCAAGGGCAACATCAGCATCCAAAGCCGCGAACACATTTACCACGTGCCAGGCCAAGAATATTACGAAGAGACCAAGATTTCCCCCCAATACGGGGAACGGTGGTTCTGCTCGGAGGCTGAGGCGCGCGCAGCGGGCTGGAGACGCGCGGGCCGCTAGAAGCATTTTAAACGATCTCTGCAATCAAAAGGCCGCCCCGAGGCGGCCCGGTTGCTGCTCGCTACTCGCCGAGGCACCAAACCTAAGCGGCGCACTGTGGAACAATTGCACACTCGCGAAGTTCGCAGGTCATGGAACCGACAAATGACCCCATTCAAGAACCAGCGAACACCGAGGCTGGGAGAAACACCAGGCTCAGCGCCGGGCGCATAGGCGTTGCCATTATCGCGATAGTCGGCGGCTTAGCGTTCTTGCTTTACCTGTTGATTATCATTTGGGCGGCGCTTGGCGGGCCGATGTTCCCCCGTTAGGGGCGAAAATAGAAAAGCCGCCTGAAGGCGGCTTGCGTGGGTAATCGCTGATCGCAAATCACCACCATATCCACTACATATCGTGGAAGGTTTACCTTGACAACACTGCAGATGGTGAATTCTGTGGTGATTTTCGCTTCTGAAAGCCCCAATGCACAGCCAAATCCTCTAATGCGTCTTTCAGGTAGTCGGCGAGCGTATGCCTGGCGCGCTTCGACGTTCCGATCTCGGCAATCGTCCGCCCCTCGCCTGCCACCTTGCTGACGACATCGTAGTGACGGCGGCCCAGCAGGTCTCGGCATCCCTTGAGTTGGATCCCGGCGTCAATCTGACGGTCAGAGATGGGCTCGCGCGCGCCACCCCCGTCAACGGGCTCCCTGCTGTAGTCGAACGAGCCAGCGCCTGCGCCGCCGAGTGCTTCCCAGAGGCGACGAAACTTGATGGCTGCTTCGACCTGGTGCGGCTCAAGGTGTCCCTTCGCTGCCATCATGGCAACCGGGCTTTCGCGAAGGTTCATGGCCGCGGTAACTGTCTTCGGGTTTCCCGATGCTCCGGCATGCCGCTTGCTGTAATGCGGGTTGTCGATCTCAATCAGCTTCACCTTGGAATGCTGGTTGCCGAGGCCGGCGAACTCGCTCGTGTTCGCCACCGGAAGGCCTTTGAAGGTCCGGGCCTGCTTCTTGCGCGTCTTTTTCAGTTCCGCCATTGGTGTTCCCTCTCGTGAGCCGCCGCTCGTTATCGAAATTTAGGGTGGGTGATCGCCGCGAGGATCATGTCCATGGCGATCATCTTGTTGATGTGCTGAGACCGGCCGATATCGACGAAAGCCTGAACGCCTGACGGTAGGTGCGTGACACGGAGCCCGTGGTGGATTCCAAGTGCTGGCCGCCGCGCTCGTGGATGCCGGGAATGGGCCATACCTCGATCTTGATTTCATCGGCCGGAATGTCGCTCATCGCACGACCTCGACGACCCGGCCGCCGCCCATGAACAGCTGCTCGGCCCTAGCCCGTGCCGCCGTCACTGGCTTCACCATCTCGAAGGTCTCGCCGCGGATTTCCCGCCCGTTCATGAAGGCCAGCATGTGCTTAAGGCATTCGGCCGCCGCCTCGCCTTTGGTGTGGAAGACCTTCGGCTTGTCACCTGCATCCATCACCGGAGACGGGTGGCTGTCGCGGCACAGCCTGATCATGGCCCAATATTGTCCGCCCGGTAGGCGACGCGGGAAAGCTGAGTATTTGTTCACGCCTCACCTCGCTGAGCTTTGACCTTGCGGACGGCATGAAGGACTGTCGTATGGTCGCGATTGAACAGCCTGCCAATCTGAGGCAGAGACAGATCCTTGCGCTCATCATAGACGGCCACCATGCAGGCCTGCCGCGGCGCGACGAGTTCGCGCGTCCGGCGAAGGCTTTTCACGTCGGCCCATGTCGTGCCTGGGTAATCAGCCAGGACTTCCGCCACGATATCCGGTACCGGCCGGCGGTGATCGGCTGGTTCATCGCCAACGTCATTGATCGCCAGCAGCATTTCGGCTTGAGACAGGATACGAGCCTGGGCGTCGGCGAGGTCGAGTTCTAACCGCTGGAGCCTGGCTTCGGTCTGGCGGTGGTGGCTTTCCCGGTCGGCGACGAACCGAAGGCTGTTTTGCGCCCGCGTCAGATCACGCTTCAGCGCCGCGTTTTCCTCGCGCAGCTCACCGACGAGAAGCGCATCGGACAGTGCCTGAGCCGTCGCGACGTTCACGGTCTTTTTGTCGCCACGCGCTATCCGGTTTCGGATCTCAGCATAGTGCTTGACCTGGGCTGCCAGGCCCGCTTCCGGGTGGAACTCTCTCGCTAATACGTTCATCTGAAGCTCCGTTCTGATCTCGCCAACTCGGCGGCGATGTATTCTTCTCGGGTTTGATGTGTCTGCAGGTGGGATAGGCCGCTGGCCTTCGGAGGACGCGGGTCGGGCGGCTTGGCCGGCTGGTCTTTCCAACGATCATCGGACAGCCATCTCACCGGTGAGCACCATTGGCGATCATCGGTCTTGGCGGCATAGGCCGCGACACCGGCCATGATCTCGTTGAGATTGGCGCGCTTAATGGCTTGGGAGAAAGCCTTCTCCGCCGATGGCCTGCCGGTCTTGTTCGGGTAGGCATCCCAAAATCTTTCGAAATCAGGATTGGCTTCGGGCGCGCTCGCGTCTTCCGAAGGATCTGTATCTGTCTCTGTATCTGTTGTTGCAGACGCGTTCGCTTGCGTTCGTTTGCGTTCGCGCCACTCTCTGGCGCGTTCTGCCGCGCCGTCCTCGCGCTTTGGCTGACGCTTTTCCCAGCTGGAAAATCTGCCATCGGCGATCATGCCCTTATCGGCCATGGCGGAGACTATCGCCTCAACTTGCTCCGGCTCGCAGCCATAGAAGTAGGCCAAGCCCTCTGCGTCATATCCTGCGATCGAGCCACGATCCGATGCCTGAGACGCGCGATCCATGAGCGCCCAAGCGACGGCGACGGCGATTCCAGGCGCTACGCCAGCACGGCGTGCAATGCCAAGCCACTTCGGATCAGTCGGCGCGCCATGCCATGAGCGGAACCAGTCGTTCATTGGACGACCTCCATCCAGACGGCGTAAGGGAGATTGCTCTTCGCTAGATTGCACTCCTCGCAAGCGACACAAAGATTATCGGGGTCGTGCGTGCCGCCCAGTGACCAGGGCTCCTTGTGGTCGACATGGAAAGGCCCTGACGTGCTGCCACAGTAGGCGCAGACGTTGCCATCCCGCGCCAATACTTCGCGGCGCTGCGAGAATGGCGCTCTGCGATTGGTTCCGCGCCCTATTAGTCGGTCAATCTTGCTGTACCGTCGGGCGATGTTGTTGAATGGCAACAACAACCGCTCCCGGCTCTCTTCCCACTGCTCGGGCGTCAGCTTGGCGATACGGGCGATGACGCGCTCGTTCTCCGGCAAGTGCCCGTTCTGCCAGTAATGCATGATTAGCAGCAGGTAGGCGCCGTGCTCTGTCGCGGTCAGGTGGCCGGTATCAGCAAGATAGTCGGCGATGTGGAGGGGCATCCATGCGCGGTTGCTCATTTCCACACCTCGACGTCGATGTTGTATGCTGCCTTGATGATTTTCCGGACGCGCCGGAAATCGCGGGTGATGACGCCCTTCACGTCGACGACGCGGAATCGTCCGTCCTGGTCGTGGTCGATGAAAGCGAAGTCGGCGCGATAGGTGCCGATGATCTTGCGGTTGATGATGAGGTTGAATTTGCGCTGGCGCTCGAAGCCGCTGATGCGCCCTGCCCGCTCAAGGAGCTTGAGCTCGCCATAGACTTCAGCCTCGCGCTTGCTGTCGAAGGTGATACCATCGACCGTCGTCTTCTTGGCGCCGTACTTGTTCAAGCGCGTCGGCTTCGCGACAGCGGCGAGATATTCCTCGCGGGACAGGATCTCGGTCATGCCGACCTCCTGGCTTCTGCCAGCCGGCGACGCTCCACATACCGCCTGTCGAGCTCACGGTTGATGAGGCGGTCTGCTTCCAGGAGCGATATGTCGAGAACAAAAGCGATGCGCTCCACATCAGGGCCATGGAGGACGTAGGCTTCAAGGAAGGTCATAGGCGCAGCCCCCGGCCTTTAGTCGCATACGCATCAGGGACCTCAGTCCGATAGCCGGAACGAGCAGGCTGCGTATTTCATCATCCACGACGACCACGCGTGAGGTGACAACATGAGCGACGATCTGTGGGACAAGCCAATCGAATTGATGATCGAAAACACCGACCATTTCCGGAGCGTCACCAGCACGCGGGACGCTTTGGCGTGCCTCATGAACTCTTGGCCCACAAAAGGAGGTAAATCCTTCTCCGCTGCTCGGCGAGTCTGTCTCGCCGCGATCGAGGGGAAGGTCCCCGGTCCGAAAGCAAAGGCTGCCTTCATTCTCGCGGCCGAGGAAGCAGGAATCCTTAGGCGTTGATCGAGTTTGAGCATCCATTGACATCATGCGGCAACCTCGTCGAACTTCGTCGCCTCGTTTCCGAAAGAATGCCAGCCAGCGCGGCTTTCGCGAGAGAAGACATCCGCGCGGCGCGCATGGGGCATCACGCGATCGCAGAGGGCATAGAACTCGTCAGGTTTGCGGCTGTGCTCGCGGGCAATGCCGTCGAAGAGGGTCTGGGGAATGACGGCCTGCTTCGGATTGCCGAGCGTGGCGACTACGACCACCTCGCCTGTGGTCCTGACGCGATAGCCTGTCCCCATGCGGACTTTGCCGGCGGCGGTGATTTTTCTCCAGACCAGCACGGACTTGTACTCGAAGCCCCACGCCTTGACGCATTCGATCGCCAGAGGAAGTTGCGGAGCCGTGGCCCAGCAGTAGAGAAGGCAATTCATGCTGGCGAGCTCGCCGACCGGCAAAGCCAGGATATCGACGTCAGTCATCAGCTCGTATTTTGCCAATGCCGACTTCTTCGCGCCTTCCTTGCTGTAGAGGTCAAACCCCCACGGCGGATCGATGACGATCATCTCGTAGTGAAGCGGCAATAGAGGATCGAAGAACCAGCTCATGCCGCCTGCTCCCTCTTCGCCAATGCTCTCGCATACGCCGCCTTGATCTCCTCGAAGCGGGCGATGTCGTATTCCTTGGTTTCGATCTCGTGCTGAGGACGAGGACGCTTTGACCCCTTGCCGTGGTCGTCGAGCCAGGTCATGGCGGAGGCGATGCGGCGGTCTAGCCAGGCGAGCATTTCCTCTGGAGGCGTCATTCCGCCCCCTGACGCTTGCGGCGCAGCTCACTGACCTTCTGGTCCACCCGGGCCATATTCATGAGGACCGGCTTCAGCTCCTCCGGAGCCTCATCGTAAGCCATGACGCGGGTAGCTCGGCCACCATTCAGCCGAGGCAGCACGCCGCGAGGAATAAGCGTCCAGTTTGACGGGTCCGTATTCAGCCGGTTGCCATCGACCGCTTTCAAACACATGCCTTTCGGCACTCGCCCGTTCAACTTCTCCCACAGGTGCAGGTGCTTTAGAACGTACCGACGCTCGTAGCCCGTATGTGGGTTTTCTTCGTCGACGCTGATCTCGACGTAGCCGTCTTTCGAAACCCGCTCATGGCCGAGGTACTTAGTGTTGTGAGGCAACCCGCCGCGCTTGAACTGCGTCTTGCGAGCGTTGGGATGCTTCCCGCCCTTGCCAGGCTCACATGGCACGCCCTTGTTGAAGGGTGTGCTCCCCTTAGCAAAATGTCCGGTACGGCCAGTTTTCCAGCCCTTGCGCTTGCGCAGCGCGTGGAGATTTCCCGCTGAGACATCGTACCGGTCAAATTGCTGGCAGAAGGCGCCGTGATAGTCGCTGATCGGCAGAAGGCGCTTGGCTTCCAGCCAAGCCATCTGTTCGTCAGTGTATTTGATCCATGTGCCTTTCACTTGTCGCTCCCGTCCGTGATCGCCTTGCCCTCAAGGGTTTCAGGCTGACGGAAGATCGTTGGAAGCATGGGCTTGAAGCGATCGCCGTGATTGGCAACGAGCGTAGCGGCCTTGAGCGATAGGTCCGAATTGCGGATCAGCTGCTCGCTCACCGCCACGATTGCGTCGGTGCGCTTGACCTCGCTTTCGATCTGCTCGGAGGTCAGGTTCTCGTCGCTGAGGCGCTCAAGCTGCGAAAACAGGTGATTGTTGAGGTCGATAAGACGATTTTTCATGCTGCTTTCCTCGCTTCGTCGCGCAATTTCATTGTTTCTTCGGTGACGGAAAGGTGCTGCCCTTTGCGCTTGAACCAGCCATCCTCAATGCCGTGGATCGCAACCCACACACCCGCTTCACCCTGATATTTGATATTCGGCGCAATCCCGCCGCTGGTGCCCCCGGGCCAGATTCCGTCTCTAAGGAGACTTTCGCGGCTTCTATCTTCAGGCTCCACGCAATCGAAGTTTTTGAGGATCGACCGAGCGTTCTTGATCGACAGAGACCCCCATTCAACATGAAGCTGGGCGGCCTTAAGGATCGAGTCCCGCTCAGTGAATTGCGCGGTTCTCAGTAGATCTTCCCAATGCTTGTTCGTGCACAGGTCTACGGCATGCCACCATGTAGCGAGGCCCGTATAATGGTGGTTCGCAAACTCATCCCGCCACTCCGGACGAAATCCCGTCCTACGCTCTATGTCGTCGAGGAAAGCTGCTACGTCGGCATCTTCTCGCAGGAGCGGATGGCGGAGGAGGATAACGCTTTGCCCACCCGTGCCTTCTGTTCCCTTCAGCACCGAAACCGGGAACTGAAACAGCCGAGACGGCAGGCTCGTATCGCGGTGATTGGTGATGCCGCCGTTGAGGTCGAGGATGAAATCATTCGGGACCAAACCGGAGCTTATAATCGCGAGCCGCACATGATCGATCGCCGGGGGCGGCGCTGGCGGCATCATCAGATCGAACATGGAGAGCTGCTGCATCACTCACCTCACACAAGAAGAGGCTGAACGGAGCCGTCAGCGAAGACGGCATCCATTGGCGTGTCAGCTGTGGGCTCATCGCCATCCCAGCCATTCGGCCAAGTGCCCAGCGAGATCAGCTCACGGATCCGCGCCTCTTCCTCAGCATTGATAAGGTCGACGTGAGGACGGCCAAGGCGGTCGGCATCGAGATTGATCTCCGACTGGATCGACAGGATGCGACCGAGCGCCATCAGGCGAGCTTCGAAAGTCAGCGGACCCATCCGCTGCTTGTTCTTGGCAGTGGCAATGTCGCCGTTCTCGTCTGTGCCAGTCTTCTTGAGGCGGTTGCGCGGCTCGCGGAGCTCACGATAGAGCGGCTTCAAACCGAACAGCGGCGAGATATACGACCAGAAAGGAACGCGAACGACGGTCTCAAGCCCCAGATCGCGCGCGGCGAGCGGGCATCCGTTGCATCCTGTCCTGGCATTGATCTCCTGCGCCTCGTCGCCTCCATAGGCATCGACGACAGCCGACGTGTCCCAAGCGCCATACTCTTCCATGCGGGCATAGATCTTGAGCCAGTCGAAGACGTTGCAGACGCGCCAGTGAAGGATTGGCGCCAAGGTGGCGATTCTTCCACGAATGCCTTTAGCTTCCGGAACCACCTGCTGATACCACCCCTGGCCGCACTCGGCTCCGTCCTTGCCGCAGGACATGGCGATGCGACCGTCGCGGATGGCGCTTTCGCCCTGACGAACGCCGGTGATCATCAGAATAGATCCGTCGAGCTCATTGATCCGACGCTCAAGCGCCGCTGTCATCGGGTCGACCTTGATCTGACGGGTGCACCAGCGGAACGTATTGTTGTTCGGCGGAGGAACGCCCCTGCCGAGCATATAGACGAGGAAGCGCTGATCCATCGGCGCGCAGACGGTTTCGCAGTGAATGCCGCGCGCGCGGAGCCGATCGAGCAGGCGCTCAGCAGCGATTGCAAGCGGCGGAAGCTCCATACGGGTATCAGCATAAAGAACGCTGATAGACTTCGGAGCCGCGAGCCGGCCGGCGTCGATCAGATGAATGATGACGGTCAACGTGGCGGTGCTGTCTTTACCTCCGGAGAAAGCGAAGACCCAGTGATCGTGGGCCGGGCCGTATGCCTGCATCGACTGAAGCGTCATTTCGACTGCCTCGTCGTACACAAGACGCTTGCTACCCTCGAACAAGGTTGGCTGACGAATGCTCATCTCAGTCTCCCATGATCCATTCGGCCCGATCGGCCCACTTATTCGCTCGACGGCGCCACCGATCGGCCAGCCACGCGCGCATCGAAAGCGGCAACCTTTTTGTCCAGCGCAGCCAGACGGGCGCGTAATTCCTGTTGCTCACGGTGAGCCTCCTCGATGATCGCTGCCTTGAGCGCTTCCATTTCCTCAGCGTCGATCCGGCGGGCTGTTCCCTCCCGGATCGATCGAATTCTTCTCGGCGTCAGTTCTTTCGAGACCTTCGGGCTGACGAAGCGATATGCCGCGAATATCGCTCCCTTGACCGAGCCGTAACGGCTCTCCGGGAAGGCCTCCCTCAAAAGGTTTTGTGCGTAAAATGCGTCAGTCATGACCTTGGCCCTGTTTGCCAATTCCTTGTCTTTGTTTGACAACACCTTGTCTGGCTCCTGTGCGATCTGTGCTCCTGTTCACGGAGACTTTCAGATGCGCCGGAGAGATGATGATCACGACCAAGGGTTTGGCCCTGGCAGGCTTTCGCCCTTGGTCGCCGGCCCGCCGTCTGGGCATGCCGTAATTCCATTCAATCGCAGGGCGCCCGTTCCGCATTGCCCTGCAGACGACGGCACTCCGCCGGTGTCGTCGTCACCCCCTTCAATCGGGCCTCTCGTTCATGCGGTCGTTATGAGGATCGCGAACAAGAGGACTTTGAGAATTCAGGCGATCGTCCCGGCTCGGGAGGAGGACAGCCGGGACGATCGATGACGGGCCGGAGGTGTTGCCCGTCAATCGCGGGTGACGAAGCCGAGAACCTTCGCAGTTAGGATCGCCAGCGGGACAGACAGAAGTGTCCAGGCAGTGAAGCCGATGATGATGGTCATACCGCCCTCGCCTTCAGCGCAGCCTTCCGGCGCACAATTTCCTGTTCAGCCTCGAAGCGATTGCGTCCGGAAACGGAGCCGACATCCGGGTCATTGATGATGACCGTTCCGTCGTGGGTCGTGATCGCGCTCAAACGAGACACTTCAGCATGGATATCGAGGGATGATTTTGTTTCGATCATGCGGCATCCTCCGTATCGAGAACCGAAAGCTCGTAAGCCTCGCTGTCCCGAGCGCCGAAGATTTCATGCGCGCTGCTGACCGTGTAATCAGGGATGCCGCGGCGACGAGAACTGACGATGCCTCCTGTCATGCCGGCGGCGCGGCGCGTGGACCGCTGCGTGAAGCGCGAGAAATGCCTGCCGTGCGAGTTGGCGAAGTAGACCAGCTTACTGATGCCGCGCTGGTCCGCCTCGACGCGAAGGTTCATGGCTATCTGCTTGCTGCTCATGCCAAGCTCGATGCCAGCGTCGATCTGTTCAAGCCGCTGCGCGTCGGTCGCGCGATCCCACCAGGTGCTCATGCTGCTTCCTCCTCGTGTTCGTGCGCCTTGGCGGCTCGCTTGCAGGCGAAGCAATGATTGCTCCCGTAGCCGCCGCAGTTCTCAGGGCGAAGGCAATGTGGTCTGAGAGGTTTGGCCGGAGGGTTACTAACGGTCCCGCCGGCCGTGTTCGAGGTATCTGCGCGCACCGCGCTGCCATCTACATCGTCGCCTCCATGCTGTTCGAGGTCGGTGGCTTCGCCTTGAGAGGCCACGTCGATGGGGTCAGACGACGACGGTTCAACGTCAACGACGTTCGCAAGTCCGGCGCTGCCGTTCACTTCAGCGATTGCATCGTCGTCCGATGGGGAATTGGTGGCGGGGAGACTACGTGCGTCGGCCTCCCCTACCGGTGCAGCGGACGCATCCGACTGCTCCTTGCCTCCGGTACGGCAATCGTCAGTAAAGCCGACCGTCGAGGAGTGCTGACGTTCACTGTCCTCATCGGTCCTACCAGCCGGATCACTGGAAGCAGCAGCTATCGCGCCGGTTGCCCCCTCCTCGACGTTCGCTACGGGATTGGTACGGACGATCTCGACCTCAATGCCGAGGGCCGCGCTCAGCGCACCGGCAAGGCCCTTCTCCCTGATCGCCTTCTCGCGATCGACGAACTCGCCGGTGATCGGGTCGAAGTCCTCGTCGGCAGAAAAATTTTTCTCGTTCATATTCGACCAGCCGAGCATGCTCGCGTAGTCGGTCGAGAACCCGGCCTTGTCCAAAATCTTCTTGACGCGCTTGCCGTTGCCAGTCTCGTCGCGCTCGTCTTGGATCTGGGCTTTGATCAACGCCTTGAGAGCGGACCAGTCGCCGCCAGCGTTGGCCACGACATCGCGCAGGCCTGCAATCATCTCGGCGTCGTCGAGCTGGCGCTCGATGATCGGCCGGGCTTCGGATACGATTTCCTTGAGGGTCTTGGAGGAAAGCATTTACGCGGCCCTCTTCGTGTTGACAGCAAGGAATGGCGGGAGGCTGCGCTCGCTCGACGCTGGATCGAAGAACCATTCACCGCTGATCCGGAAATCTTGATATTGGCGATGCTGCCACTGCTCATCGAGCATTGTCCCAACGATCAAACGGGGGACGAGAAGCCGAAGCTTAGCCTTCGATTCCACGTCCTCAAGTCGCTGCCGCACGCGGCGCGAGAAGCCTATCTTCATCACGTGCGGATAATCTGCCAAGCGCGCAAGGTACACGTGCCCAATGTGCCATGGCTCCATGACACCAACAGTCAGCAGCATACGTTCGCTTACGCGAAACCGGTAATGCAGCGCCTCTTCCATGCCGATGCTTCCGATCTTAGCCAGACGAAAAGCGGCACCTCGGCAGCCGGTGATCCGCTCGACGGTGGGCACGGAGCGTTGGTCAATCACGCGCGAGGTCAGACCATGTTTGCTCTGATACCAAAAGGTCGCTCTAGCGAAGCAATAAGCCCATCGCTGTTCGCAAGAGGAAATGCTTTCGGCGAATTTGGCACATTGCGTTGCCATGGCATCCTTGCTGAGGACGGATGCGTTTGCGCTGATCAGTTTCTCGTCGGCGGTCATGCTGCGACCTCAGCCGTCTTGAGGGCTTCAAGCACCTTTTGTCGTGTCGACGTGCGTGGCTCGCGACCGGCGCGAAGCTGGAAGACGAAAAGGGGATCGCTTGCAAAGCGCTTCCCGAACTGCGTCGGTGTCATCGAAGTCTTTTCGATGAACGTCTCAATTGTGGTTTTGAATTCGTCTAGCTCGCTCATTCCCTATCGATAGTAGGAAATTTCCTGCTTTGCAAGAGGAAAATACCTATTGGACGTAAGAATAGGAATCTGCAATCGGATTTTTATGGACGAGCTAAGGCAAGCGATCAAAGACGCCGTCGATGCGGGCGTGACAAATTACAAGGCGCTGTCGTCTGCGATCGACAAGAACCACGCCTATGTGCAGCAGTTCGTCGAGCGGGGCACGCCGCGCGAATTGAAAGAGCGTGACGAGCGTACGATTAGGGAAATCATAGGCGGGAAAGCTCCGGCAGCTCCGGCAAGATCGACGTCCTTCAAGCCTCTCATCACGCCAGGCTCAGAGTTGGTGGGAGCACGAGACTTCCCGATCTACGCTGCAGCTCAGGGCGGCGAAGGCCACGTCATAATCACTTTCGACCCTGTGGAAATAGTAAAGCGGCCGGCTGTTCTAGAAGGAGTCAGGGGCGCGTATGGCGTTCTCCTTACAGGTAGCTCGATGGAGCCAGCTTACTGGCCGGGAGATATGGCGCTCGTTCATCCCCACCTACCGCCTGCCCGTGACACGGATGTCGTGCTTTTCCATGTGCCGCCACACAGCGAGGCCGAAGCGATCATCAAGCGCCTAACGTCCTTCAACGACAAGGAATGGCGGTTGAAGCAGTATAACCCGGCTGACGATTTCATCGAGAGCCGGGTCGAGTGGTCAATCTGCCACCGCGTTGTCGGGAAGTACAACGCGCGCTAGGCAGCCATTTCCGCCGCTTCGTCCGGCAGTTCTCCGAATGTCGCAAGGATAATGGCATCCGTATATTCGCCCGTCGTGGGATCGCCCGACCGGCTAAACGCTACAACACCTACCTTCGTCTTTGCTAACCTCTCAAGCATCCTGAAGGCGTGGCCCTGATCGGTAGCCTGGATGGGTGTGTCCGCTAAAAGCGCTCCCCTTTTTCCACGGGTGAAGCTCTGCACTACAAAATACGTGATCATCATTGCTCTCCGCTGTTTTATTTTCTGCGGCTCCAATCGTGACTCCGATTGAAGAACGAAACAAGAACAATCTATGCGAGTCGATTAATTTCTTATCGGCAGGATTTTTCCTATTGACACTATTATAGGAATTTTCCTACATTACTTCCATCAACGAAACGCCATGGCGCGGAGATGGAAATGAACCTCGAATTCAAAATCAGCATCTCAGATTTCGACAGCGCAGCGTGGAAGCGCCTTCAGGCCGCCCGCAAGGAAGTCTCGAATATCGAGGCCGAAATCATGAAGGCCTACAATGACAGCCCGCGCATGAAAGCGGCTCTCGATTTGGCCGGGTTCAGCGACTACGGCAGCAAGCTCACCCCCGTCAGTCGTATCGAGACTTCGCGCATCGTCACGAACGTCACCGTCGATACCGTCGAACCCAAGGGCACCGTCACCCGTCAGCTTTATCTTGGCGAGAAGACTATCAACGCCCTCCTCAACGGCAAGCTTCTCACTGACGACCAGAAGAAGGCGCTGCTCAAGCAGGTGGGCGTCGATCTCGATGAACTGTCTGAAAAGGCAGGTGCGTGATGCAGCACGTCCGAGACATCGCTACCGATCGCAGCAAGAGCGACCAGCGCTGGAACAGCGCCAAGACGCTCGCCGACTGCAACGCCTACATGGCGATCGAGGCTCAGCGCGCTGGCGCGATCGGATTCGTCCATATCCGCAAGCCTGAGCATGCCGTGAAGGGGCCGAACTGGCTGCGCGGCGCCATGGATCGCGTCACCACCCATTACGACTACGCCCGCCAGATTATGGGCATCACCGAGCAGGATCAGTTCTATGCGTAATAGCAAGTACACACCCGGCCCTTGGACTGCTCATGCGACCGGCCACGCCAGAAGCGGCAAGCCTGAATACGAAATTCACTGGTCTGCCGATGGCGAATGCGTGGCGGAAATCGTCCATGGCGAAGCCGACGCAAAGCTGATCTCGGCCGCTCCGGACCTGCTTGAGGCTCTGAAGTATGCCCTAAGCTACCAGCCGAAAGACGATAGCTGCGATCCTTGGGCATCCGATGCCCGAGCCGCCATCGCTAAGGCAAAAGGCGGTGCAGCATGACCGACGCCCGCGACGAAATCACCCGTCTCCGCCTCGGCCTCCATGCCGCTATCGCCTACCTCCAGCACTGCAAGGATGACGCCGAGTGCAAGCTCGTCTCGTACCCTGACACCATCCAGCGGGGAATCGATGACCTGCAGGGCGTTCTGAACGGCGGAAATGCCTGTGACGTGTTCCGGGCTGCTGCGATTGTTCGCGGCGCTGACTTCCAAGGCGAAGTCCCGGCGCTCAAGTCGGCGGTGCAGCCATGACCTTCCACGACGACATCGCCTCCCGTCTCGAAGACCTCCGCCGGCGCGAAGCCGCGCACCGCGAGAAGAGCCTTCGCCGGATCGACGCCATCAACAAGGCGATCACCCTCATCCTCGCAGTGGCCGCCGTCGGCGTCCTCACCTTCATCTGCGCAATCCCGTCCGAGCAGCAGCTCAAGGATAGCGCGCTCGATTGCCAGGAGGCATGTGTCACATGGCAGAAGTAGAATTCAACATCGCCCGTCAGGCAGAGGCTGCAAAGCGCCTGATGATCAACCTGCGCTCTCAAGGTGTCGATGACGATCAGGAACTGGTCAACGACACGATTGAGGGCGAGACCTCCCTTATCGAGGCGATCACCGCCGCGCTTGCCGAGATCGACGAATGCGACGTGCATATCGTCGGGCTCAAGGCCAAGGAAGCGGAATTCGCAGAGCGCCGCCGCCGTATGGAAGAGCGCGCCGACCGCATCAAGGCGACGATCGAACAGGCGATGATCGCCACCGAGCAAGATAGCTTCCGGCTGCCAACCGCCACGCTGACGCTGGCGAAGCGCGCCCCCGGTCTGATCGTCACCAACGAGGCCGATATCCCGACCAAGTTCTGGATCGAGCAGGAGCGGCCCGCCCCGAAGCTCGACAAGAAAGCCCTCAGGGCCGCACTCGACGAAGGCACCATCCCCGGCGCCACGCTCGACAACGGTTCTCGCAGCCTGGCCGTAAGAAGGAAGTGATCATGAACGCATTGACCCGCTACGACATGACGCCGAAGCAGATTTCGCTCGTGAAGAACACAGTGGCGAAGGACTGCAACAACGAAGAGTTCGACCTCTTCTGCGAAGTCGCACGCGCCAAGGGACTGGATCCGTTTCTCGGCCAGATCATCCCGATGGTTTTCAACAAAGACAAAGCTGACAAGCGAAAGATGACGATCATCATCAGCCGCGACGGCCAGCGCGTCATTGCGCAGCGCTGCGGTGATTATCGGCCAGCCAGCAAACCAGCGATCTACGAAACCGACAAGGCTATGATGTCGCCGATCAATCCTCAGGGCATCATCTCGGCCACGACCTTCCTGTGGAAGCAGGACCCGAAGTCAGGCGAATGGTACGAAGTTGCCGGCCAGGCATTCTGGGAAGAATTCGCGCCCGTCTCTGACGAGTGGGTTTACGATCAGGAAGCGGGCAAGCGAAAGCCATCGGGCAAGAAGACGCTCGACAGCTCCGGCAACTGGTGCCGGATGCCCCGCCTAATGATCGCCAAGTGTGCCGAGATGCAGGCGCTTCGCGCTGGATGGCCCGAGCAGTTCACTGGCCTCTATGACGAGGCTGAGCTTGACCGCGCCAAAGTTCTCGACATGACGGCAACAGAGATCGTCGAGCAGGACCGACAGGACAACCGCATGCGCGCCATCGGCGGCAAGGATTCAATCACGGTCTGGTGGGAAGACGGTTTCGCGCTCGAAAACGTGCCTGACGGCCAGTTCGTCGATCGCGTCATCGAGCACCTGAAGACCACACCCCCGGGGAAGATCGCCAAGTGGCAGGACACCAACCGCGCTGCACTGCAGATGTTCTGGGCTCGTCATCCCGGCGATGCTCTCGCCCTGCGGAAGATGATCGACGCGTCGATCGACAAGGCTGTTGACGATAAGAAGGTTCTCGAAACTGTTGCGCTGGCGGGTGGTTGAGTATGAACCAGCCCCTTCCCTTCATTTGGACCGGCGAGGCTTTCGAGCCCGCCAACCGCCATTGGGCACGGAAGTGCGACGAGCGTTTCGTCGTCGGTCAGTCCTATACGCTCGATGAGCTGCATGTCCGGTCTTCGGCCACGCACGCTCACTATTTCGCCGCCTTGCACGATATCTGGCAGAGCCTGCCGGAACGCTATGCCGAGCAGTTCCCGACGGAGGAACATATGCGGAAATATGCGCTGATCCGCACCGGCTTCCACACGATGACGCAGCATGCCTGCAAGTCGGAAGCCGAGGCGCAGCGGCTCGCCGCCGTCATTCGCCCCTATGACAGCTATCAGCTCGTCACGGTCAAAGACAGCGTCGTCACGGTCTACAACGCCCTCAGCCAGGATTACCGCTCGATGGACAAGCGGGCTTTCGCCGAGAGCAAGGAGAAGGTGCTGGACTGGTGCTCGGCGCTGGTCGGTGCGGAGAGGAGTGCGGCATGAACCCGAAGCTTCTCCACATCCTGCAGCACTCGCTCGGTCTCGATGAGTACGGACGCGGCACCTTCTACCGAAACCGCTTCGTGACCGGTGAAGGCAGTGTCGACCACCCGCTCTGCATGGAGCTCGTCGGCCTTGGCTATATGAAGCGCTACCCTGCTGTCGAGTTGTTCGGCGGAAGCGACGCCTTCACCGTCACCGAAGAGGGTAAGCGCGCGGCCGTAGCGGAGAGCCCTGCTCCTCCAAAGATCTCGCGCAGCAGGCAGCGGTATCTCGATTTCCTCGCATACGATGGGTCCATGACTTTCATGGAATACCTCAGGTGGCGGGATTTCCGTGATCGGAGGTCGGCATGATCAACTGGCAGACCACCGCCGCAAGCGTCGTCGCTGAGGTCGATCGCAGCCTCCCGGCTGATGCCGATCTTGCCACCCGCAAGAAAGCCTTGCGTGCCGCTCGCCCTTGGGAGTTCGCCTCAACGAGCTGGGGCCGGAAGGTATGGGCGCGGCACTCCCGCAAATACCTCGAAAAGTTCGGCCTGCCGCCGTTGAAGGCGAAGGCTGTCGAAGATCACCTGTCTCCGCTTGAGCGGATGATGGCAAAGGCGAAGGGGAATGAAGCATGACCGACCGCCCTATTCCTTTCAGCGGTAAGATGATCTGTGCGAACCGTGCTGGCATTAAGACCAACACCCGGAGAGATCTGACTAAGACCTTCGCGCGGTTCCCGCAGCTCGAAGGATACGAGACGACTGGGGTGCTAAAGCCGATTGACGGGCGAACCGTTCCCTGCGTCGAGTTCGTACACTCAAAGCTTGGCCTCTGGGATCCAGAGACAAACCCTGCCGGTCGAAGCGGCTGGTACGTGCCCCTCAAAGCTGCTGTTGGTGATCGCCTTTGGGTGCGCGAAGAGTATTCAGGCCCGAGCCATTTTCGCCCGAAGATCGATCCGCCATCAACATGGCCGGTCGGCTGCGATGTTTGGTATTGGGCTGACGGCAACCCCGAGTACGGCGACTGGACAAAACCAAAGCCCGCCATGCACATGCCACGTTGGATGTCCCGCATGACGCTCGTCGTCACGGGAGTGAAAGTCGAACGGCTCAAGGACATCAGTCGGGAAGACGCCATCGCTGAGGGGCTTGAATGGGTTGCGCCCACTTACGGTATCTCAGGCATCGCCTCGACGTGGAACGGAGACCCGCGCGAAAGCTACTTCGCCCTCTGGGATCACATCAACGGTACAGGCGCGTCCGCTAAGAACCCCTGGGTAGTCGCCTACTCCTACTCCGTTCATCACGCCAACATCGACGCGATGTCGAAGGAGGCAGCATGACCCTCGTCAAAGTCAAAGCGCACACGCGTGGGGTTGAAGACCCCTTCGCCTCCATCATCGAAGCCAAGAAGCCCAGGTTCGCAGCGAAATGGGGTGTCGAGCTTGTCGGTACCGATGACGAGCGCCTACGGCAGCCTATCCCCGCGCCTATTCACGGTCCCGGCCGTGTCGTCCTTGATATAGCCGCCCAGCTTCTCGCGCTGGCGAAGAGCATCAGGAGGCACTGATGCGGAGGGAATTCACGAAGGCGGTTTACGCCCAGATCGTCAAGCGAGCCATGCTGGAAAGCGGCGAGATCGCCTGCGAGGGCTGCGGCCTGATCCTGGGACGCAGGAAGTTCCACGTCGATCACACCGTCCCTGACGCCCTGCAGATCGATAAGTCTCGCAAGCTGACGGCCGACGACGGCAAGCTTCTAGGCGTCGAGTGCTGCCATAAGCCGAAGACCGTCGTAGACCAGGGTATCATCGCCAAAGCCAAGCGCGTCGAAGAATCGTATCTCGGCATGCGCTCGCCGGCGAAGAAGCTCCGCGGCCCGGCGTTCCCGAAAGCCGCTCGACCTGAGAAAACCTCCACCAAAATTATGCCTGGCTACCGCGCCCTCTTCGCGCCGTCCGACCAGCAGAAAGGGCAATGAGATGAGCTATTGCCCAGCAACAATGTGTCCGCTGGTCGCGCCAAACGGTTCACCGTGGACTGGCGACGTGAATTCAGCTTGCCCGCAGAAAAGTGGATTCGGAGAAGGCCAGTGTGCTTGGTTCCACGATGGCGCCGGTTGCGGCGGCTGCAACATGGCCCATGAACAAATCGCTGAAGCTGCCGATGGCTCTCCCGTTCCCGTAGCGGGTCCAGACCAGCCGAAGCGCTGGGATGCGCGCACACCCCGCGACTACGAATGCCCCAGATCACACGAATGCCAGTGGCAGATAGAGGCGGAGAAGGAGGGAGGGTTATGCCCGCCCAGGACAGCGCTCCGGTTTGGTCTCGATCCTAAACTCTCACTTTTTTAAAGGATTTCAGATGAGCGACACTATCCGATCCATCGGCTCCCAGATGGCGACCATGATGTACAACCTATCGCGAGGTGCAAACCTGCCGGCGGAAACGCGCGATCTGATGCGGGATATGCATCAGCGCTGGGATGCGGCTGTTTCTGCTGACAAGGCCCCACCACCCCAGACACAAATGGTGGGGATCGTCCCACCGCATTGCAGCGGCTATTCGTTCGGTTTCGAGCCGGGCGTCCTGCATGTGAAGAAGGACGGCAGCGGCCACATCGTCGTCAACGAGCAAGACTTCATTCTCGAAGATGATCGTTGCGAGGGACCGGACGGACCCGAGGGCAGCGTCCATTGGATCGTTCGTCTCGACGCCAGCGAGATCGTCGCTCTGCGTGACTTCCTCAACGGCGCGCCAACTCCGCCCCCTCAAAAGGTGGCGGTCAAGCCGCTGGAGTGGAACCCATACCGCGCCGAGACACCTTTTGGCTGGTATGACATCAATGATCAGAGCGATGTTCCAGAAAGCGAACTTAAGGGACGCCCGCCGTTCCTCCTTTGCGGCAGTAGGATGGACTATTCTAGGCATAGAACACTGGATGCCGCACGCTCTGCCGCCCAAGCCGACTACGAGGCCCGCATCCGCGCCGCTCTCTCTGCGGAGGTGGAGGGATGAAGATGCCGATCGACAAGGACTGGTTCGAAAAGCGCGCCAAAGCCGAAGGCGATGCGGACCCGACTACCGGCCGCCGCAAAACGATGACGCTCAATCTCACGGACGACGAGCTCGCGCAGCTTGAAGAGTTGGCGACCGGCAAGAAGCCCCGCAAGAAGGCTTCATACGTCGGCGTTCCCGCAATCTTCGAATTGACGATGGCCTGTAACGTCCTGATCCGGGCTTACGGCGCATCGATCTATCATGTCGGCAGTTCGCTTGAGCGCGCAGACTGGCGAGACGTTGACCTGGTCATGATCCTCGACGACGAGGCTTTTACCAAGGAATTCCCGAACGCGCCGCTTCATAGCGCCGCTTGGGAGCACGATCCGAAGTGGCTGGTTCTCACCGTGTCTCTATCGAAGTGGCTTTCCGAAAAGTCTGGTGTTCCGGTGGACTTCAAGTTCCAACCTCGCACGTTCGCCAACGAGCGCCACAGCGGACCCCGCAATCCAATCGGCCGGTACATCAATCATCGCCCGCCTGAGGAGGACGAAGAATGATCAGAGCGATCGTATGCGGGGGCCGCGACTATTCCGACAGGCAGGCTGTCTTTGCTGCTCTAGACGAGCTGCGGCCAGATGTCGTCATCCAAGGAGCGGCAAAGGGAGCGGACGCGCTGGCTTTCGAATGGTGCCGAGCGCGCCATGTCGAGTGCTGGAACATTCCGGCTGACTGGAAGACGCACGGCAAAGCCGCTGGCCCGATCCGCAATCGTCGCATGCTGGAAAGGTATCGGGC
Organism: Rhizobium sp. 10N427; assembly: GCF_056394605.1. Lineage (NCBI taxonomy): Bacteria > Pseudomonadati > Pseudomonadota > Alphaproteobacteria > Hyphomicrobiales > Rhizobiaceae > Rhizobium > Rhizobium sp. 10N427. The sequence goes on from NZ_JBFTID010000014.1 coordinate 49,074, forward strand.
AAATCTGGTCATAGCCTTTCCAGGCGGGACCGGCACGGCTGATATGATCAGGCAGGCCGAAGCGGCGTCAATCAAGGTACTGCGCTACCCACCACCCATTAAGACGATGTTGGAGGGTTCCAATGGCTGAAGACTTCTCGGCCGATGCGGCGGAGTTCCGTTGCCTCGTACCGTTCCCGGATCAATCGGCAAGCTTCGTACATGGTTTCGAAGCCGGCATGATCTGGCAGCGGATGGTCAATGGTGACCCGCAGATTGGCGGCCTCGATGAAATCGCCACTCACGTCGAGAACGCCGCCGCGTTCCAGAAAATGGCTGACGCGCAGGGTTACGAGCTTGAATTATCGGACTTCGGCGACGGCTGGATCATCGCGACATTCATCAAAAGGCCGCGCCGCTTCGGTGTGATCGAAGGAGGTGCGGCATGAACGCGCAATCACCAGCACCCCTTATGAGGGAGGCAGAATGACCAGAGCCGCCCTCGTCAAGGCCGCGGACCTCAAACGCATCGCGAATGCTGCGAAGGCCACCGGCATGAGGTTCGAAATCGAGGTGAACGGAACAATCGTCCGCGCAATCCCCGATATCCAAGATATCCACAGGCCGTCAGCAGTTGACCCGCAACCTGAAGACTTCACGTCATTGGCCGAATGGCAGGCGTGGAGAGATCGAGAACGTGCTCGTGAAGCTCAAAGGCATTCATAAGGTAAAGCGGACACTCGCTGACGGAACTACGCGCTGGCACTACTATGCCTGGCGCGGAGGGCCTAAAATGGTGTCTGCCCCCGGCTCCGAAGCGTTCTCAGCCGAGTTGGCAAGGCACAAGCAGGAGGCCGCGCCAATTGAGGTGAAAACCCTCGACAGCCTAATTGCTGCTTTCGAAATGAGCCCAGCATTTGCTTCTCTCGCCGAAACCACGCAGGACGCCCATAAGTTCTCGTTTAAGGAAATTCGCAAGGAATGGCCTAGCCTGCCGCTGAAGCTAACCCAACAGCGCGGAATGAAAGCGTTAATCCGCAAATGGCATCACACTTTCGCGGCGAACCCACGCAAAGCCGATCAGATGCTTTTCTCCCTCTCACGTGTCTTCACCTACGGGATCGACGAGGAGATGATCGACAAGAACCCATGCACGGGCGTCGATCGGCTTTACACTGGGTCTCGAAAGGAAAATGTCTGGACGCCGGCGCTGATCGCGCTCTTCCGAGCCAAGGCGCATGCTCATCTGCGCTTGGCTTTCGAGATGGCGATCCATACCGGTCAGCGGCAGGCCGATATGCTGTCGGCAACGTGGAAGCAATACGACGGCACGCACCTGATGTTCGAACAAGGGAAGTCGAAGCCAGGGAAACCGAAGAAGCGTGTCAGGGTGAAGGTCCACAGCACGCTCAAAGCGATGCTCGACGGGTTGCCAAAGGACACATTGCGGATCCTGAACAACTCGCGAAAGCGCCCATGGACAAAGAGCGGCTTTAAGACGTCTTGGGGGAAAGAGTGCGATCGGCTTGAGATCGAAGGTGTGACGTTCCACGACCTGCGGGGAACATTCATCACCGACAGGCGGCGAGAAGGATCGACGGTCGAACAGATCGCATCGATCACTGGGCATTCGATTGCGGAGGTGGGAAGAGTGCTCGAAAAGCACTATCTGGCGACAGACCAGCAGACCAGCGATGCGGTCATTTTGCGCATGGAAAAGAACATCACGTGAATGGAAAATGTAAACAGCGTCTGGAAAGGTGTAAACGGGCGCTTTGAGGAAGGTGAAATCGCCTCTTAACCCATTGAAATGTTTGGCGACCCCTGCAGGATTCGAACCTGCGACCACCTGCTTAGAAGGCAGGTGCTCTATCCAGCTGAGCTAAGGGGCCATCCGGCCGCTATCCAGCGATAGCGGCGAAACGCGGCATACACGGACACTCAGTGCGTCCAGGGCTGTGTGCGGGTATAACGGAAATTATCCGGATAGGCGACAGTCTGGCGGATCGGATCCTTGGGCTGCAGCACCCGGTATTCGATGCCGTTGCGCTTGGCATAGGCTTCGGCCAGTTCCTGGCTTTCGAAGGTCAGCTTGACCTGCTGGCGCATGTCGCCCGAAGAGGTGTAGCCCATGATCGGATCGATCTTGCGCGGCTGCTCCTGATCGAACTCGAGCACCCAGAGATGCGTCTTGGCCTTGCCGGACTGCATGGCGGTCTTGGCTGGACGGTAGATCTTGGCAGACATCGCTGCATTCGCCTCCGGATACGCGGACAACATCCGCTGGAATTTCAAACTGCCGCGCCGTCACCAGCACGGTTCCCTCCGCGCTATCTAACGCAAAGAGATGAATTTTGCTTATCCGCGAATCCCTGCGGTTTCAAGAAAAAAGCCGAGCCGCACCCAACTGCCGCTGCTTACTTGGCGGCAAGCTTGTCCGTGGGCCGCCGGCAGGGGGAGATAAGGTCGAGCGACGCATCGCGGACGCTGGTTTCCACCTCCATCAGGCCGAGAACGCTGTGGAAGAGGTTATCGTGCGAGGCAGGCAGCTTGGCGCGAGCGGCAATGCAGGCGGTGTCGAGCCGCGTCTCGCTGGCGAAATCATCCGACAGCCAAAGCGCCATCGGCACATGCGTCTGCTCCTTCGGCGCGATGAAATAGGGCGCGCCATGCAGATAGATGCCGTTTTCGCCCAGCGATTCGCCGTGGTCGGAGAGATAGATCATCGAACCGGCCAGCGCGGCCTGATGCGCCTTCAGCTTGTCGATCACCGCGGCCAGCACCTGGTCGGTCATGACAACGGTGTTGTCATAGGCGTTGGTGATTTCTTCCGGCTTGCAGGTGGCGAAATCGGCGGCGCGGCAATCGGGGGTAAAGCGCCGGGCGCTGTCGGAATAGCGCAGATAATAGGCCGGGCCGTGGCTCCCCAGCTGGTGCAGCACAAGCACGCTGTCGCCCTTGACGCTGGAAAGCCAGTCATCGAGTTTGTCGAGCAGGATGGTGTCCAGGCACTCGCCGTCCTTGCAGAACCGCGGATCGCGGCTGTCGGGCAGATACTTGTACTTGATGCGGTCGGCGACGCCGTACATGCCGGTATCGTTGTCCCACCATTCGACGCCGACCTTGGCATGGCCGAGAACGTCGATCAGGTTATCGGTCACCAGCCCCTTGCGGTAGCTATATTCCGTCCGCTTGTAGACGGAGAACATGCAGGGAATGGAGACGGCCGTCTCCGTGCCGCAACTGGTGACATCTGGGAAGAAGGTGACGCCGCGCGCCTTCATCTCCGGATTGGTATCGCGGCCATAGCCGCCGAGCGAAAAGTCCTGCCCGCGGGCCGTCTCTCCGGCAACGATGATCAGCACACGCGGCTTGGCCGGGGAAGCCGCCGGGATCTGGTGCGCGTCCGTACCGATCGGCTGACGCACGAGATTGAGATTGTCGCCATAGGTCGCGGTGAAATAGACCGCGCTGCCCAGCGGAAAATGCGGATTGATGGTCATCATCAGATCGCGATGGATGCGGCCGACGGCGGCATAGGTCGGATAAAAGCCCATGCCGATCACCGCGATGACTGTGATGCAGGGCACGATCACGGCCATATTGTGCAGAAACTTGCTGGGGAACGGCCGGTGGACGACGCGCACGGCCGCGATGAACAGCGACGGCAGGACGCCGGCCAGCAGCATGTAGAAAATGAATTTCGTGGTGATCAGGTGCTGCGCTTCCGACTGCGTCGTGACGGCGGCATTGCGGATCATCTCGCGGTCGATGATGACGCCGAACCTGTCGGTGAACCAGGCGGCCGCGACAGCCGCCAGCAACAGCAGAATCAGCACCGGCTTGATGAGATATTTGACGGAAACGGTGACGGCGATCGCCACGGTCAGCGCGATCATGCCGATAACGAATCCGACGAAAGCCAACCGGTGGCCGTCGAAATAGACGTAGGCCCGGCTCCAGAACGTGTAGTTGGCAACGGCGAGAATATAGAGCGAAACGATGACGGCGAGCGTGATGCTGCCGATCTTGGGGCGCATCCGCGCCGTCTTCAGTGTCATGGCCATGCTGTCAGGTTCGCTCCGCGCCGGGCGGACCATCCGACTCAAGCCTCTGGCCGCCCATCTTAAAATCCGGGCGACCATGGAGAGGCTTCCTGACACTATCCTGAACGCAAAAGCCGCATTTAAGGATGGGACAAACGCGTTTTTGATATTGCGGCCCCCCGGCGAAGCGTGTATTGCCCCCTCACACGGAGTGTAGCGCAGTCTGGTAGCGCATCTGGTTTGGGACCAGAGGGTCGGGAGTTCGAATCTCTCCACTCCGACCATTTTTCCCTAGATTTCTACGGTAAGCAGGCGGTCATCCGCTGGTACGGGAGCCGATCATGCAAGTCGAAATCCCCTGCCCCAAATGCGGCAAGACCCGGATGAATTTCCCGCGCCCGCAGCCGCTCGATAACGACATCATCAGCTGCTACAGCTGCAATTTCGAGCTTGGAACCTATGGTTCGGTCAAGGCGAAGATGGCGCGCTTCATGGAACGCATGCGTCAGGCTGCGGTGACCCAGGCGCAGGCTGCAAAGAAGAAGCAGTAAGCTGCTTCCCCTTATTTTTTCGTGATCGTCGCGCTGGCGGCCTTATCGCCGGCCTTGATGCCGAGCTTCTTGACGATGCCGGCGTTCAACTCGACGACGTATTTCACCTCGCCCATCGAGTCGATGATGTCCTCCGAAAAGGGCACGGCATTTTCCTTGATGTGACGGATGACGCCCTTGCTGTCGATGAACAGCATATCGAGCGGCAGGATGGTGTTCTCCATCCACATCGTCACCCGGCGCGACTGCCCGAAGTCGAACAGCATCCCGGCATTCTCGGGCATTTCCTTGCGATACATCAGGCCGTACTGACGCTGCTCGTTCGTCGAGGCGATCTCGACGGTGAAGTTCAGCATCTTGCCGGAGGCCGTCTGCACGGCCAGCGGTTCCTTGTCGAAGGCCATCTGCTGTTGCTGCTGGGCAAAAGCAGGTGCTGCCACAATGAAAAAAAGCGCCAATAAGGCGCCTTTGATTCTATGCATTCTCATCAATCCTGAACATCAGTGTGCACGGCTTGCCGGGCTCGGCATATCCGGGTGAATCTCGGCGGCCATCAGACCCTTGTCACCGGGCCCGAAGCGCACCAGCACGACCTGGCCGGGACGCAGCTCGGTGAGGCCGAAGCGGCGCAGCGTTTCCATATGGACGAAGATGTCTTCCGTGCCTTCGCCGCGCGTCAGGAATCCGAAGCCCTTGGTGCGGTTGAACCACTTCACCAGAGCCCGCTCCAGGCCGCTCGTCGCAGTGACCTGCACATGGGTGCGCACCGGCGGCAGCTGCGAAGGATGGATTGCCGTGGACTGGTCCATCGAGAGGATCTTGAAGGCCTGATAGCCACGTTCGCGGCGCTGGATCAGCGCGACGATGCGGGTGCCTTCGAGGATTGTCTGATAGCCATCGCGGCGCAGGCAGGTCACATGAAGGAGCACGTCCTGCATGCCGTTGTCGGGGACGATGAAACCGAATCCCTTGGCGACATCGAACCACTTAACGACACCGGTGATTTCAATGAGATCGACGCTATCCCCCGATAGCTCTTCGAGCTCAATGAACTCCTTCGATGAAATCCTATCAGCCATGTCGCCAGCCCCTCATTACGCGTCACACTGTTACGGTTAACTGATTCTTGAAATCAAGATTAACATCTTGGTAACGGATAAGCGCAAGTCCTGTTTTCGGTTATTCCCAGTTGCTGATTTTAGCGTCATGTCTTGCCCGAAGCTGACGTCCGCTCGCCTATCCGGGTTACGACCCAACATTCGAAAGGAAATAGAATGCGTTATCTCCATACCATGGTCCGCGTGAAGGACCTCGATGCCTCGCTGCATTTCTACTGCACATTGTTCGGACTGAAAGAAATCCGTCGCTCGGAGAACGAAAAGGGCCGTTTCACGCTCGTTTTCCTTGCTGCCACCAACGACATTTCCGACGCTGAAGCCTATGGCGCCCCCTGCCTCGAGCTGACCTATAACTGGGACACGGAGGATTATACCGGTGGACGCAACTTTGGTCACCTCGCCTATGAGGTGGATGACATCTACGCCACCTGCCAGCAGCTGATGGATAGTGGAATCACCATCAACCGCCCACCCCGCGACGGCCGCATGGCCTTCGTCCGCTCTCCGGACGGCATTTCGATCGAGATTCTGCAGAAGAATGGCAGCTTGCCGGCAGCCGAACCCTGGCTTTCCATGGGCAATACCGGCGTCTGGTAGGCCGAGGCTTTAGTGAGGCTTGCGGCTTTTGCGATTTCCGGCACGAGACGCCGGTTCGCACTTGCCGCATGCAGCCGCCGCAGGCACCTTCCGTTCAATTCTTGCAGTCGGGCTAGCGCCGGGCTGCTTCAGTTTTGACCGGAGAGCCTACGCTTGCCCCATCTTCGAACCCGTCCGTGCCTGCTTCTTGCCGCAGTCTCGACGCTTGCGCTTGCAGGCTGCGTGTCCGACCAGAAGGCACTCGATTCTGCGGCTGCTGCACCCGCGCCGGCCGCCGCGCAGCAGGCGGCGAGCGCTCCCGCCGGCCAGCCGGGCGCCAAGACGGCAGGCTATCGCGACCCGATGGTGGCAGCGGCCGGAGGCCAGCAGCAGACAGTGGCGATGGATCCCAATGCCGCGAGCATGCCGCCCGGCGCACCTCAGATGCAGCCCGCCAATATCGGTGGCATGGCGATGCAATCGACCCGCATCAATGCCAATGCGATGAGCATCTTCTCGGCGCAGCCCGCACCACCTCAGAACAACCGCACCTCGACGGTCATCCAGCCGGCCGATGCAAACGCCTATGCGCCCGTGCAGGGGGGATTTGCAACGTCGCGCGGCGGCGTCTTCGGGACGCCCCAACAGCAACAGCAGCCTCAACAGGCGCCGCAGGGCGAGATTTTGCTGCCGCAACAGTCGTCGCAGAATACCAGCACCCAGGTTGCGCCCTATCAGGCAGCGTCGCTGGCAACAGGCAGCCTGCAGGGCGCCTCCACCAACGCGCTTTATGCCGCGCCGAAGCAGAACCTGCTCGGCAGCCTCTCCGGGCTCTTGCAGAAGGCCTCGCTGCCCGGCATGACCCGCGTGGCGCCGAATGGCATCCATGTGCAGAACGCCAATGTCGAGGTCAGCTGTTTCAAGCCCAACCTTCTGAACGTCATCAAGACGGTCGAGACCCATTTCGGCCGCCCGGTGATCGTCACGTCGGGTTACCGCGATCCGGAGCACAACCGTCAGGTCGGCGGCGCCGAAGAATCGATGCACAAGAGCTGCGACGCCGCCGACATCCAGATCGACGGCGTCTCGAAATGGGATATCGCCAGCTATATCCGCTCGCTTCCCGGCCGCGGCGGTGTCGGCACCTATTGCCACACGGATTCGGTCCATCTCGACACCGGAAGCAATCGCGACTGGAACTGGGGATGCGGCGCCCGGCGCAACACGCCGCCAAGCGCCCGCGCTATCTGAAGGACGTCACGGTTTTTGCCGTGCCGCAACGTCACCTGCCGTCCCTCTCCGAAAGAGCTTGCGCAGAGTGTTGATTTAACTCGAAAAAATCCCGCTGATCGTGGCGTGTCATTTTTTTGAAGGAAATGCGAATTTCCCGCTTGCGGGATTCAAAGACCCTGACTATAAGGGCGCCACCACGAAGGAAGCGCCCTTCGTCTATCGGTTAGGACACCAGATTTTCATTCTGGGAAGAGGGGTTCGACTCCCCTAGGGCGTGCCACTTCTCTCTTTCATTTTCAATGATCGAGACGCTTGCAGAGCAAGCAGCTTCTTCCTGTTTACATCCGGAAAACTGACTTTTCGAGTATTCTTCGCGACGCTGATTATCATCGTTGGATGGCGATTCGGATCCTTTGGTGCGTGGCCGGCAAAGAAAGCCCCGCCGAAGCGGGGCTCTCTCCTTAACCGTCATTGGCTCTCGCCTTCGGACCTTCCTTGCTGCTCACCGAGGCGGTCTTACCGTCGGGCTGCTGGCCGAAATAGGTTCCGCCGAGATGGCCGCCACCGCTGGTGTTTTCAACCTGGCGCTCGGCGCGTTTCTGGATTTCTTTCGCATCAGTCTTGCTCATATCTGTCTCCATTGTTGAGGTGGTGACATCTGGAAAACCGGTACCGGCGGAATTCGTTTCAATCTTTTTGGGCCAGCGGCTGCAAACCGCGTTCTGCCTATCCTACCGCAGCGCGAGGCATCCCCTGCATTCCAGGGACTTCGGCGTCTGCTGCAAGCTATTTCCACAAGCTCAGAAAAAATCTACGGAATTTCGCATTTTACCGCTTGCGGGTCAGAAAGGTGCTGACTATAAGGGCGCCACCACGAAGGAAGCGCCCTTCGTCTATCGGTTAGGACACCAGATTTTCATTCTGGGAAGAGGGGTTCGACTCCCCTAGGGCGTGCCACTTCTCTCTCGATTTCGGAGAGAATGTTTTCAAGTTTTCGTGGACTTTCACACTCAGCAAAAAGACGCTCTCGACGTAGCGATATCCGACCGTCGTGCGCACCGCGCATCCAACAGGGTGGCGCAAGCTTCAATGCCAATAGTCCGGCCCGGATAGCCTCGCGGGAATCTCTCTTTCCAGCGGAGGCGGCATTCGAAGGACGCGACTTTGACGATCAACCAGCAGATTCCGACCACCCTGCCCGCGGGATTGCCGAGCCTTCAGCAATTGACCGGAAAGGCGCAACAATCCGGATCAGTGATCGTCTACCAGCCTTATCTCGACGCCAGGCAACGGGCGAATGTCGATTCGGCCGCCCTGCCCTTCGACATTTCCTTCAACACGCAATCGACGACTCGCGAATATGAACTCTTCCGGATCCTGCACGAGCACCATCTGCAGGCCGGGTTGCAGGCGGATGTGTTCTGGGGGCTGCTGTCCAGCAAGTTCGAGACAAAATCGGTCTCCAGTCTGCAATCCTTCATCTCCGAGGCGAGAAAAGCGCGCGCCGGCGGCGCCGATGCCTATGTCTACAATCCACTGATCGGCCACGCCGCTGTTTACAGTAACGTCTGGGAACACGCGATGATGGGCGGCCATCCCGGCATGGAGCCGGTTTTCGGCCATCTCAAAGAGATGGGCTATCCGATCGCGCCGCCGCAGGGCCGCACCTCATTCTTCTTCTGCAACTATTTCGTCGGAAATCAGAAATTCTGGTCCGGCTATTTCGCCTTTTGCGAACATATCCTGCAGGCGCTGGAGCAGGAAGCTGCGCGCGGCACGCCGGCCGGACGTGCCTATAGCGGCACGGCGAATTACAGCCGCGACGGTAATGCCGCAATGCGGCCCTTCGTGATCGAACGGCTGCTTGGGCTCTATATCCCGCATGCGGTGGCAAGCGGCATGAAAGTCTCCGCCTTCGTGCCCTCCGCCGAGGATTTCGAATGGAAGTTCGGCGCCCGGACCGGCCAGCTCCTCCACAGCCTCTACGGCCGCAAGGAAGCATTCCTGCAGACGCGTGATCCGGCGAAGCTCGAGCTCTGGCAGGAAGGCCGGATGCCTATCGCCAAGCAGCCGCAGCTGATCTGGACCGGCGACGATCCGCCCGACTGGACGCCGCGTGGCAATTTCCCCAAGGGCAAGTCGCGGCCGGCAAGCGCGTCAAGCGCCGGCGACCAATCGCTGCCCGCACCGAATGCCGCCGCCTTGCAGGCGATGAGCCAGCCCCTGGCACCGCTCTCTGTCGCAGAACCGGTTGCGTCAGGTCTTTCGGGCTTGCAAGCGTTCGAGGGCGGCTGGGATGCGCACAAGGACCGGCACTGCATCTGGATCGTCACGCCCAAGGGTTACAATCACAGCCATGCGTTCGACGAGGTGGCGCTCGGGCTGCAAGGTGCGTTCGAGGAGCTCGGCGGCTCGGCGCCGATCGTGCGCGAGATGAGCGAATTCGCCGGCCGTTCGCCGATCGTCTATGGCGGCAATCTGCTGCCGCCGGAGATCACCGCGCATCTGCCGAAGGACAGCGTCATCGTCAATCTCGAGCAGGTATCGGATGACAGTACCTGGATGAACGAGCGCTATACCGCCGTTCTCAAATCCTTTCCCGTGCTCGACTACAGCCCGCGCAACAGGCGGAATCTGGCCGCCAAGGGCATCGATCACGCCGGTGTTCTCGAAATCGGCTATAGCGAGGTGCTGACGCAGATCGAATGGGCGCCGGTAAAGGATATCGACGTCCTGTTCTACGGCTCGATGAACGATCGTCGTCGCGATATCCTCGTGGCTCTCCACGAGGCCGGGCTGAAGGTCGTCCATCTGTTCAACGTCTACGGTGCCGAGCGCGACGCCGCGATCGCCCGCGCCAAGATCGTCATCAACATCCACCACTATGAAAGCGGCGTCTTTGAGATCGTCCGCATCTCCTATCTGCTGGCGAACCGCGTCTGCGTTCTGACCGAAGGCGATATCGAGGATCCGGATCTCGAGCCGTTCATGGGCGGCCTGGCAGTCGAGCTTTACGAAGATCTCGTCGAGCGCTGCAAGGAGCTTATTGCCGATGATGAGGAGCGCGAGCTCATCGCAGCCAATGGATTTGCAGCCATGCAAAGCCGCTCGCAGGCGGATATGCTGATGAGCGTGATGCAGGCCGGATAGAAAAGACCATGCGCATCGAGACCACGACGATCGAGGGTATCCTGAAGATCACGCCGGCGCGGCATGGCGATCACCGCGGCTATTTTTCCGAGGTGTTCAAGGACGGATGGTTTCGCGAGAATGTCGCCGACATCACCTTCGTCCAGGATAACGAGTCGCTTTCGGCACAAGCCGGTACGCTCCGCGGCCTGCATTTCCAGACGCCGCCCTTCGCCCAGGGAAAACTGGTGCGCTGCCTTCAGGGCGCCATTCTCGACGTCGCCGTCGATATTCGCCAGGGATCTCCGACCTTCGGCCAGTGGCTCGGCGAAGAACTGACGCCCGATAACGGTGCCCAGCTTTGGGTACCGGCAGGCTTCGCACATGGCTTCGTGACGCTCGCTCCGGATAGCGTGATCAGCTACAAGGTGACGGCGCCCTACAGCCCGGAACACGACCGTGGCATCCTGTGGAACGATCCTGATATCGGCATCCGCTGGCCGGTCCAGGAGACGGATGCGGTACTTTCCGACAAGGACCGGAAGCTTCCGAAGCTTGCCGATATTCCAGGCCATTTTCAGTTTTCAGCACAGTAATTCAGGGGATTTCCGGCAATGCGTGTCGTCGTAACGGGGGGAGCAGGCTTTATTGGTTCGGCGCTTGTGCGTCATCTGGTGAGCGAGATCGGCGCCGAGGTGCTGAATATCGACAAGCTGACCTATGCCGGAAATCTGGCCTCGCTGACATCTGTCGAGAATGCCGCTAACTACCGCTTTCTGCAGGCCGATATCTGCGACCGGGCGAAGATACAGGAAGCCTTCGCCTCGTTCAGGCCCGATATCGTCATGCATCTGGCGGCGGAAAGCCATGTCGACCGCTCGATCTCCGGTGCTGGCGATTTTATCCAGACCAATATCGTCGGCACTTTCAGCCTGCTCGATGCTGCGCGACATTACTGGGATAGCCTCGATACGGGACCCAAGGCGGCCTTCCGCTTCCTGCATGTCTCGACGGACGAGGTCTATGGTTCGCTCGGCGATCAGGGCCTGTTCGAGGAAGTGACCGCTTATGATCCCTCCTCGCCCTATTCGGCCTCGAAGGCTGCGAGCGACCACCTGGCGATCGCCTGGCACCGGACCTACGGGCTGCCGGTCGTGGTCTCCAACTGCTCCAATAATTACGGACCCTACCACTTCCCGGAAAAGCTCATTCCGCTGATGATCCTCAACGCGCTGGATGGCAAGGCACTGCCGGTCTACGGCAACGGCGCCAATATTCGCGACTGGCTCTATGTCGAGGATCACGCGCGGGCGCTCTTCACCATCGCCTCGCGCGGACGCCCGGGTGAAAAATACAATGTCGGCGGGCGCAACGAGCGCCGCAATATCGAGGTGGTCGAGCGCATCTGCGCGATTCTCGACACCGTGTTTCCGGACAAGGCCTCGCATTCGCGCCTGATCACCAATGTCACCGACCGGCCCGGCCACGATGCGCGCTACGCGATCGACGCGACCAAGCTGGAGACGGAGCTCGGCTGGAAGGCTGCGGAGAATTTCGACAGCGGCATCGACAAGACCGTGCGCTGGTATCTCGACAATGAATGGTGGTGGCGCCCTCTGCGCGACAACGTCTATTCCGGCGAACGCCTTGGCGTCTTCAAGGGACGATGACGATGCGCATTGCCGTAACGGGTAGAGAGGGTCAGGTCGCTCGGTCGCTTCTGGCGACAGCACCCTCAGGCATTGAGGTGATCGCGATTGGCCGCCCTGAGCTCGATCTTGCCAATCCCGCTAGTGTGCTGCCGGCTCTGGCAGCAGCACAGCCCGACGTGATCGTCTCCGCAGCAGCCTATACGGCTGTCGACAAGGCTGAGAGCGAGCCGGATGTGGCTTTCGCCGTCAATGCCGCCGGTGCCGGCGCCGTATCCGAAGCGGCCGCGGATCTCCGTATCCCCGTCATCCATTTATCGACCGATTATGTGTTCTCCGGCGAGAAGCTGGCGCCCTATGTCGAGACCGATCCAACCGGTCCGATCTCGGTCTATGGCAGCACCAAACTTGAAGGGGAGCTGCGGGTGGCGGCCGGCAATCCCGATCACGTCATCCTGCGGACGGCCTGGGTCTATTCGCCCTTCGGCGCCAATTTCGTGAAGACGATGCTGCGGCTTGCCGAAACGCGCGACGAGCTGCGCGTCGTCGCCGATCAGCAGGGGTGCCCGACATCGGCGCTTGATATTGCTGGGGCGATCTTCGCCATCGCGGCGCGTTTGAAAGCCGATCCGGATCCCGCGCTGCGCGGCACCTTTCATCTGACCGGGACCGGCGAAGCCACCTGGGCCGATTTTGCCACCGAGATCTTTGCGCAATCGCGAGCGCTCGGCGGCAACAGTGCCGCGGTTACGCCCATCACCACTGCAGAATATCCGACGCCCGCGAGGCGCCCCGCCAATTCGCGGCTTTCGGGAGACAAACTCGCTGCCACCTACGGCATCCGCTTGCCCGACTGGAAAAGCTCGACGGAAATTGCGGTCAAAGCCATTTTGAAAAATGCGATTTGAGGAGACTGAGATGAAGGGGATCATTCTAGCGGGCGGCACCGGCACCAGGCTTCATCCGATCACCCAGGCGGTGTCGAAGCAGCTGATGCCTGTCTACGACAAGCCGATGATCTACTATCCGCTGACGACGCTGATGCTGGCCGGGATCAACGACATCCTGATCATCACCACGCCGCACGATGTCGAGGCCTTCAAGCGGCTTCTCGGCGACGGTTCGCAATGGGGCATTTCGCTGAGCTACGCAGTTCAGCCCAGCCCCGATGGTCTGGCACAAGCCTTCATCATCGGCGCCGATTTCATCAACGGCCAGAATTCCGCGCTGGTTCTCGGCGACAATATCTATTTCGGTCACGGCCTGCCGGAGATCATGAAGTCGGGGACGGCGCGCACCAAAGGCGCCACGGTCTTTGCCTATCACGTCACCGATCCCGAGCGTTACGGCGTCGTCGAATTCGACGGCAAGATGAACGCGCTGTCGATCGAGGAAAAGCCGAAGCAGCCGAAATCCAACTGGGCTGTCACCGGCCTCTATTTCTACGACCAGCAGGTCGTCGATATCGCCGCCAATCTGAAGCCGTCACCGCGCGGTGAATTGGAGATCACCGATGTCAACCGCACCTATCTGGAGCGCGGCGAACTCTATGTCGAACTGATGGGCCGTGGCTATGCCTGGCTTGATACCGGCACACCCGATAGCCTGCTCGACGCAGCCGCCTTCGTCAGTACGCTGGAGAAGCGCCAGGGCTTCAAGATCGCCTGCCCTGAGGAAGTGGCGTGGCGCATGGGGTATATCAGCCAGGACGACCTGGCAAAGCTTGCCGAAAAGCTCGGCAAGAGCGCCTATGGCCAGTATCTCACCAAGTTGTCCACCGACTGGTAAGGCTTACTTCGCCGGTGCCGCATCAGAGACGCGCAGCTGAATGCGGCGCGAGCCCTGGTAATGGTCTGCGCCGAGCGAGCCTGCAACATGCAGATTGGCGCCGCGTGAATTGAGCAGCAGGTTCCCGAGAGCGGTATCGGCGGCGCGGAAGGCAATGCCGTCAAGACGGGCGCCGTCCATGGCTTCGAGCGTCACCTTGACGTGCTTTTCGCCGACCGTCCTGACATCGCGCAGGCGATGGGCGGGGATGGCGAAGACCGGCTGCGAATGGCCGGAGCCATAGGGGCCTGCGGTTTCCAGCCGGTCGATGAGATCGAGCGTGGCGCCGTTGGCGCCGATCGCGCCATCGATCTTCAGCATTTCATTGGCGACGAGATTGGCGACGGTCTTTTCGGCGCGTTCGGTGAAGAAACTGCGCAAGGCGCCGAGCTTCTCGCGCTCGACCGTCAGACCGGCGGCCATCGCATGTCCGCCGCCCTTGATCAGCAACCCCTCGTCGACAGCGGCGCGGACCATACGTCCCATATCGAAGCCGTTGATCGAGCGGCCGGATCCCGTACCGCGGCCCGATGGATCGAAAGCAATGGCGAAGGCCGGGCGCTTGAACTTTTCCTTGAGACGTGCGGCGAGAAGGCCGACGATCCCGGGATGCCACTTGTCGCGGGCAGTCACGATGACGGAAGCACCCTGGCCATCGCCATACTCGGCCATTGCCTCGGCCTCCGCCTCCTGCAGCATGGCGGCTTCCATCACCTGGCGGTCGCGGTTCAGTTCGTCGAGCTTCTGGGCGATCGTCTCCGCTTCGCCGGCATCGTCGAGCGTCAGCAGGCGGCTGCCGAGGGCGGCGTCGCCGATGCGGCCACCGGCATTGATACGGGGACCGACGAGAAAGCCGAAATGATAGGGCGTGACCGGGCCGGAGAGACTGGCCTTGCGAAACAGGGCGGCAAGACCCGCATTGCTCTGGTGACGCGCTGCAACGAGGCCCTTGACGACATAGGCACGGTTCAGGCCTTTCAGCGGGACGACATCGCAGACCGTGGCGAGCGCCACGATATCGAGCCACTGCAGGAGGTCGATTGCCAGAATGCGCTTGTCGCCGGCTTCACGCAGCAATCTGAGCGTGGCCACCAGCACCAGGAAGACCACGCCGGCGGCGCAGAGGTGCCCCTGGCCCGAGAGATCGTCCTCACGGTTGGGGTTCACCAGCGCGTGGCAATGCGGCAGCGCGTGTGTCACCTGATGGTGATCGATGACGACGACGTCGATATTGCGCGCCTTGGCGGCATCGAGCGCCTCGTGGCTGGTCGATCCGCAGTCGACGGTGACGATCAATTTCGCGCCATTGTCGATCAACTGGTTGATGGCGGCAGCATTCGGTCCGTAGCCTTCGAAAATGCGGTCAGGAATATAGATCTCGGCCTTGACGCCGAAATGGGCGAGGAAGCGGTACATCAGGGCCGATGAAGCGGCACCGTCGACGTCATAGTCACCGAAGATCGCAACATTCTCACCGCGCCGGATGGCTTCTGCCAAACGCTTTGCCGCCGTCTCGCAATCGGTCAGCTTGTAGGGATCGGGCATCAGGTTGCGGATGGTCGGATCGAGGAACTCGACCGCTTCATCGACCGCAACGCCCCGCCCGGCAAGCACGCGGGCAATCAGATCCGGCAGGCCATGGACTTGCGACATGGCGAGCGCGCGGTTCTGCCCGGCCTGGTCGAGCCGCGAAATCCAGCGATTGTCGAGAATGGATTTCTCCACCCCGAGGAACGCGCGCTGTACCGGATCAGCGGCTATATCCACCATTCTGCCAATGCCCCATAATGTCACCGCCCCGTGACGGGGCGGCAAAAATTGCATGAGCACATTTATGCAGGCTTAAGGCCGGTGGCAACGCCCGGGCTGGCGTTACCCTCAGTCTTCCTTGGGGCGCTCGATGCGGATGACCTGCGGTTCGCCGACGAGATAGCCCTCGCCCTTGATCGCGGCAACCGCCTTGCGAACCGAATCCTCGGTCGTCGCATGGGTGACGAGGATGATCGTCTGGTGATGCGACGGCGACAGGTGCTGTTGCGAGCGCTGCACGATCGATTCCAGCGAGATGTGGTTTTCGGCCATGCGCGTTGCGACGCTGGCGAAAACGCCGGTGCGGTCGAGAACCGTCAGGCGGATGAAGTAGCCGCCTTCGTGGCTCTGCATCTGCGCCTTGCGATAGGGCTCCAGCGACTTGGCCGGATGACCGAGCACCGGAACGCGCTGGGCACCCGGCTGGCTCTTGGCGATATCGGCGATGTCGCCGAGAACCGACGAGGCGGTTGCATTGCCGCCAGCACCCGGGCCGACCATCAGCAGTTCGCCGAGAATATCGGATTCGATCGCCACGGCATTGGTGACGCCATCGACCTGGGCGATGACGGAATCAACCGGCACCATGGTCGGATGAACGCGCTGCTCGATACCGGTTTCGGTGCGCTGGGCAACGCCGAGGAGCTTGATGCGGTAGCCGAGATCGGCGGCAGCGCGGATATCTTCGATCGAGATATTGGTGATGCCTTCGAGGTAAATGTCGTCGGCAGCAATCTGGTTACCGAAGGCCAGCGTCGTCAGGATCGACAGCTTGTGCGCCGTATCGTTGCCCTCGATATCGAAGGCCGGATCGGCTTCGGCATAGCCGAGACGCTGGGCTTCGGCGAGGCAATCGGCGAAGGACAGGCCTTCCTTCTCCATCTTGGTGAGGATGTAATTGCAGGTGCCGTTCATGATCCCGTAGATGCGGGAGATCGAATTGCCGGTCAGGGATTCGCGCAGCGCCTTGATGACGGGGATACCGCCCGCAACAGCCGCTTCGAAGTTGAGCAGCGAGCCCTTCTCTTCCGCGATCTTGGCGAACTCGACGCCGTTGTAAGCAAGCAGCGCCTTGTTGGCTGTCACCACATGGAGACCGCGATCGAGGGCAGCCTTGACGGATGCCTTGGCGGCGCCCTCGGCACCACCGACGAGCTCGACGAAAACCTCGATGTCGGCCTTGGCGGCCAGCTCTTCCGGCGTATCGTACCAGGTGATGCCATCGAGATTGATGCCGCGATCCTTGGTCTTGTCGCGTGCCGTGACGGCCGTAATGTGAATCGGACGCCCGCAGGTGGCAGCAAGCTCGTTGCTCTTCTTCTGGATGATACGGACGAGCGAGGCACCGACGGTACCAAGACCCGCAATGCCGATTTTGAGGGCGTCTGCCATGAAGCGATCCTGAATGTTCATGAGTGGCAGCCGCGGACCGCGGCTGCCGATTGGGAGATGTCTATCAGCGGTGTGCGTTGAGCGAGATGACGTTGTGCATCGTCTCGTCGGCCGTCGACAGGAATTTCTTGATGCTGCGCGCAGCCTGGCGGATGCGGTGCTCGTTCTCGACGAGTGCGAGACGAACGTAATCATCGCCCATTTCGCCGAAGCCGATGCCCGGCGCCACGGCAACGTCGGCCTTTTCGACCAGCAGCTTGGAGAATTCCAGCGAACCGAGGTGACGGAACTTCTCCGGGATCTTCGCCCAGGCGAACATCGTGGCAGCCGGCGGCGGCACTTCGAAGCCGGCCTTGCCGAAGCTCTCGACCATGACGTCGCGGCGGCGCTTGTAGACGTTGCGGACCTCAGCGATGTCGGAGCCATCGCCGTTCAGCGCGTGCGTCGCTGCAACCTGGATCGGCGTGAAGGCGCCGTAGTCGAGGTAGGACTTCACGCGCGTCAGGGCTGCGATCAGGCGCTCGTTGCCGACGGCAAAGCCCATGCGCCAGCCGGGCATGGAGAAGGTCTTCGACATCGAGGTGAATTCGACGGTGACGTCGATGGCACCAGGAACCTGCAGAACGGAGGGCGGCGGTTCGCCGTCGAAGTAGATTTCCGAATAGGCAAGGTCGGACAACACGATGATGTCGTGCTTCTTCGCAAAGGCGATGACGTCCTTGTAGAAATCGAGTGTCGCGACGAAGGCCGTCGGGTTCGACGGATAGTTCAGGATCAGCGCCAGCGGCTTCGGGATCGAGTGACGCACGGCGCGCTCGAGCGGCGCGAAGAAATTCTCATCCGGCTCGACCGGGATCGAACGGATCACGCCGCCTGCCATCAGGAAGCCGAAGGCGTGGATCGGATAGGTCGGGTTCGGGCAGAGGATGACGTCACCAGGCGCGGTGATCGCCTGCGCCATGTTGGCGAAACCTTCCTTGGAACCGAGGGTCGCGACGACCTGCGTATCCGGGTTGAGCTTCACGCCGAAGCGGCGGGCGTAATAGGCGGCCTGCGCGCGGCGAAGACCGGGAATGCCCTTGGAGGACGAATAGCGATGCGTGCGCGGGTCCTGGACCACTTCGCAGAGCTTGTCGACAATGGCTTTCGGGGTCGGCAGGTCAGGGTTTCCCATACCGAGATCGATGATATCGGCGCCGCCCGCTCGCGCGCTTGCTTTCAAACGGTTGACCTGTTCGAAAACATAAGGCGGCAAACGCCGGACTTTGTGAAACTCTTCCATTTCATTCCCCATGGAAATGCGGCCACCGCGGCCGCGCTCGAAGTTCGTCCTGTTCCCGGCTGCTTGCGATACGAACTTCAGAATCGCATGCGCCGTATTCATCAGACTGTCTGCAGGCGGCGATTCTTTGACGGATGCCGCAGCTGCGAAGCATTATCGGGAAAATTTACGTCTCCCGCCAGCTGCGGAAGGCTTTGCGTGCAAATTGCCTGAAAGGCAAGGCCTACTTGGTGATTTCCGAGAGTGTGTCGGCGCCGTGATCGGCCGCAAGCTTGCGGTATTCGGCAACGCGGCGCTGATACTCGGCCTCGGAAATCGTGCCCGCCTTGCGCTGCGCGCCAAGCGCAGTCAGCTTGGCCTGCAGGCCCTTGGCCTCGTCATCGTTCATCTGAACGTTGGCGGCCGTCAGAGGCGCACCGAAGGACGGATAACCGTCCCTGTAGTGCGAAAGGCCGCTCTCGGCCGGAGCCTCACCCTTGGTGGCGGTCATCACGACCGCCGTGGGGGCCGCTCGCCTGGCGGCAAGCGCTGCCTTCTCATCCGGCGTCGACGTGCAGCCGGCAAGCGTCATCGCCGCGGCCGCGGCAATAATTGCCATGCGGGTTGCGATTGCGATGCCAGAGCTGCCGTTGTTCGTCATGCCAGATCTTCCAAATCCTCAAGCCTCTGCGACTGTTAAATTTGTCGCAGCAACAAAGCAATAGCACGAGCGTGGTTGTGTTGAACTTGTTTTATCGATCTTGCACGATGTACAAATCGATTTCAGGATGATTGCTGCCGCCCGGAGGAAACGTGTGACCGACAGCAAGACAGGCGACAAGGGAAAGCCGCAAGGCTTCGAAACGGCAGACCTCGATCCCTATCTGATGAAGGATCCCGAGGCGATGGCGATGAATTTTGCCCGCGCCCTCGAAAATCTCGGCAAGGCCGCATCGGCATGGCTGGCGCCCCGCGAACGGGGCGACGTCAGCGACAAAGCCGCCGAGCCGATGACCGACATGGTCAAGACGCTGTCGAAGATCACCGAATACTGGATGTCCGATCCGCGCCGCACCTTCGAGGCGCAGACGCAGCTGATGAGCAGCTATTTCGGCGTCTGGATGCGCTCGATGCAGCGCATGCAGGGCGAAGCCGCCGAACCAGAGCCCGAGCGCAAGGACAAACGGTTTTCCGATCAGGACTGGGAGAAGAACCCGTTCTTCGACTTCCTGCGGCAGGTCTATTTCATCACCGCCGACTGGGCCGAGAAGATGGTGACGCAGACCGAGGGTCTGGACGAGCACACCAAGCACAAGGCCGGTTTCTATATCAAGCAGATCACCGCGGCGCTCTCGCCCAGCAATTTTGTCGCCACCAACCCGCAGCTCTACCGGGAAACCATCGCCAGCAGCGGCGAAAACCTGGTGCGCGGCATGAAGATGCTGGCCGAGGATATCGTTGCCGGGCACGGCGACCTGAAGCTTCGCCAGACCGACATGACGAAATTCGCCGTCGGCCGGGATATGGCACTGACACCGGGCAAGGTGATCGCCCAGAACGATATCTGCCAGATCATCCAGTACGAGGCGGCGACGGAAACGGTGCTGAAGCGCCCTCTCCTGATCTGCCCGCCCTGGATCAACAAGTTCTATATCCTCGACCTCAATCCGCAAAAGTCGTTCATCAAGTGGTGCGTCGATCAGGGCCAGACGGTGTTCGTGATCTCCTGGGTCAATCCCGATTCGCGCCATGCCGACAAGGACTGGACGGCCTATGCCCGCGAGGGCGTCGATTTCGCGCTTGAGACGATCGAGAAGGCCACGGGCGAAAAGGACGTCAACGCCGTCGGCTATTGCGTCGGCGGGACGCTGCTGGCCGCAACGCTGGCGCTTCATGCCAAGGAAAAGAACAAGCGCATCCGCTCGGCGACGCTGTTCACCACGCAGGTGGATTTCACCCATGCCGGCGACCTGAAGGTCTTCGTCGACGAAGAACAGCTGCAGGCGCTGGAAGCGCATATGCAATCGGTCGGCTACCTCGATGGGTCGAAGATGGCGACGGCATTCAACATGCTGCGCGCTTCGGAACTGATCTGGCCCTATTTCGTCAACAACTACCTGAAGGGCGAAATGCCGATGCCCTTCGACCTTTTGTTCTGGAATGCCGATTCGACGCGAATGGCGGCTGCCAATCACGCCTTCTATCTGCGCAACTGCTATCTCAAGAATGCCCTCACCGCCGATGAGATGATCCTCGACGGCAAGACCGTGTCGCTGAAAGACGTGAAGATCCCGATCTACAATCTGGCGACCCGCGAGGATCACATCGCGCCGGCAAAGTCGGTCTTCCTCGGCAGCCAGTTCTTCGGCGGCAAGGTGGATTTCGTTGTCACCGGCTCAGGACATATCGCCGGCGTCGTCAATCCACCGGACAAGAAGAAGTATCAGTATTGGACCGGCGGCCCAGCCAAGGGCGATTACGACACCTGGCTCAACAAGGCCGAGGAAAATCCAGGCTCCTGGTGGCCGCACTGGCAGGCGTGGATCGAGGCCAAGGACGGCAAGCGCGTGCCCGCCCGCAAGCCCGGCGGTGCATCGCTGAATGCGATCGAGGAAGCACCGGGCAGCTACGTGATGGAGCGGGCATAGGCCATATCTGCCTCCGAACAGTCGATCTTTAGCCCGATTTCGTCGCCAAAAGAACCGAACCAGAATCTTTTTTTGGGCGGTCCTTCATGCTTATAAAGAAATTGGAAACCATAATCCCGCATAGTTCCAGGCAGTTGATTATGTGCGGGATGCCTCAATTAGGCCCTCTTGCTTCATTATCGGCTCCGGCGAAAGCGTCCTGCGTAAGCTGCCGGTAGAGTGACGCGTTTGGAAACCGAGTAATATGGCGTTTGCTGTCGAGACGTGTGAAAGCGTCAACCCTTTCGGCTGGGCGATTTTTGGCTCGGCAAAGCTCCTCCGGCTCGTTCCGGTCATCGCTGCCATCGGCCTTGGGGCCGCTGTATCGACATGGGCGCTCGCATCGGTCGCAACGATGCACTCGTCGGCCATGCCGGAACGCGAAGACAAGCGGCTGTTTGCGGACATTGCCATCGCACCGATGGCGCCCGTGCATCATAACGCGGCGGCTGCCCATACGCTCGTCCACATCGGCAAATTTTCCCGGCTGCCCGGCCAGATCACCGTGTCCGATCGCATGACGGCAGAAGTGCAGTCGAAATCCTCCAAGGACATGGTGGCGCTGATGCAGCGCCGGGGGCTCTCGGCGCTTGCCATGCGCAACAACGGCAGTGAAATTGCCTCGGCCCTGAAGCAGCAGGCGGAAACGATCGCAGGCGCTGCGGCATTTTCTGCCGTCACGGTTCCGGCCTCCCTCCCCGCGCCAGTCCAGGTAGCTACGGTCAAGGCGCCGCAACCGGCGCCGACCATGGCAGCTGCAGAAGCACTGCCGCAACAGAAGCCGGTAGCCGCCGCTGCACCGGCCGTCGAAACCGCCCTTGCCGAGAGCGTCGTGTCTGACGCACCGTTCGGCCTCGTTCTGTCGGAAAGCGGCGACGTGCCGCTGCCGATGGCACGCCCGAACCGGCCGAAGCCTGCTGCCGATGCACCGGTCGCCGCACTCGCCTATGCCAAGGTGGATCAGGACGACGATGACGGCGACATGCCGAAGATCGGCCGGACGGCGCTTGCCCCAGTCGCCCGCAACGGCATTGCGATCTACGACATTTCCGCCGGCACGGTGTACATGCCGAACGGCGAGCGCCTCGAAGCCCATTCCGGCCTTGGCGCAATGCGCGACAACCCGCGCTATGTCAGCCAGAAGATGCGCGGCCCGACGCCGCCGCACACCTATAATCTGCAGATGCGCGAAGCCCTGTTCCACGGCGTCGAGGCAATCCGCCTGCATCCCGTCGGCGGCCCAGGCGCCATTCATGACCGCGTCGGGCTGCTTGCCCACACCTACATGCTCGGCAAGCGCGGCGATTCCAACGGCTGTGTATCGTTCAGGGACTACAAGCGCTTCCTGGCCGCGTTCAAGCGTGGCGAAGTCAAACAGCTCGTCGTCGTGCCGAAATATACCGGCGGCTCGACGGGTTCCTCGCCCAAATCGACGCTGGCATCGCTCTTCTCCAAACAATCCTAAGTCCAGTATCTGCATTTGATCGATGAGGCGGCCCAGGCAGCTGGCCGCCTCATCGGCGCAATGCTGGCACAAATCGCGACAGGCCCATTGATCGGCATGGACGAACCCGGCATAGCTGCATTATGTACGACAAGGACAATTTCCGCTAAGGCCCTGCAATGGTGAATTATATCGAAGCCGCATCGGCGCCGCCGAAAAATACCGGCGCAATCAGGCTCTATGGCCCCGAGGCTTTCGAGGGTATGCGCAAGGCGTGCCAGGTGACCGCCCGCTGTCTCGACGAGCTGGCGGCGATCGTCAAGCCGGGGCTTGCGACCGATGCGATCGACCGTTTCGTCTTCGAATTCGGCATGGACAATGGCGCCTATCCGGCGACACTGAACTATCGCGGCTACACGAAATCGACTTGCACCTCGATCAACCATGTCGTCTGCCACGGCATTCCAGATTCAAAGCCGCTGCGCGATGGCGACATCGTCAATATCGACGTCACCTATGTGGTCGACGGCTGGCACGGCGATTCGAGCCGCATGTATCCGGTCGGTCAGCTGAAGCGCGCGGCCGAACGGCTTCTCGAGGTCACCCATGAATCACTGATGCGCGGAATTGGCGCCGTGCGTCCGGGCGCCCGCACCGGCGCGATCGGCGAAGCGATCCAGACCTATGCCGAGGCCGAACGCTGCTCCGTCGTGCGCGATTTCTGCGGCCACGGCGTCGGCGGCCTGTTCCACGATTCGCCGAATATCCTGCATTACGGCCGCGCCAACGAAGGGCCGGAATTGCGGGAAGGCATGATCTTCACCATCGAGCCGATGATCAATCTCGGGCGTCCGCATGTGAAGGTTCTCGCCGACGGCTGGACGGCAGTCACCCGCGACCGCTCGCTCTCGGCACAATACGAACACACCGTCGGCGTCACCGCCAGCGGATGCGAGATCTTCACGCTGTCGCCCGGTGGTCTCGACCGTCCGGGGCTCGCGCCGCTCAACGGGTGAAACGAAGATGGCGAAAGGCCCGGTTCTGACTTCCGATGACGAGCTGCCTTTCGACGATTTGCCTGTTGGCGAACCGGATATCGACGAGCGCCTTTTCTTTGCCGAGCAGCCCGCAAAACCCTCGATGGCGAAAGCGGCTTCAGCACCGCCTGCCCTTGGCGGAGAGCAACATTATCACGGCCACCGCGAGCGGCTACGAAACCGCTTCCGCGAAAATGGCGACGGGGCGCTGGCCGATTACGAAATCCTGGAGCTTCTGCTTTTCCGCCTGATCCCGCGGCGCGACACCAAGCCGATCGCCAAGGCCCTGCTCGACCGCTTCGGCACGCTCGCCGCCGTCTTCGGCGCGCCGGCCGGGCTGCTGCAGGAGGTCAAGGGCATCGGCGAGACGGTGGCACTGGATCTCAAGCTGATCGCCGCGGTGGCGCAACGCACGCTGAAGAGCGAGTTGCGCAACAAGCAAGTGCTCGGTTCCTGGTCGTCGGTGATCCAGTATTGCCATGCGGCGATGGCGCACGAAACCCGTGAGCAGTTTCGCATTCTCTTCCTCGACAAACGCAACGCGCTGATCGCCGACGAGGTGCAGGGGCGCGGCACGGTCGATCACACGCCTGTCTATCCGCGTGAAGTGGTGAAGCGCGCGCTGGAGCTTTCGGCAACCGCGCTGATCTTGGTTCACAACCATCCCTCCGGCGACCCGACGCCTTCGCGCGCCGATATCGACATGACGAAAATGATCATCGATACGGCAAAGCCGCTCGGCATAACAGTTCACGACCACATCATCATCGGCAAGGACGGCCATGCCAGCCTTAAAGGCCTCAGGCTAATCTAGCTACAGTCACAGTTTCCTTCAGGTGTCTGTCAGCTTCGGCTCGCAAAGAGCGCATGCTGCTCTTCTCGCAGCGCGACCCGAGCTTGAGATTCGATGACACTGAGATTTCCGCGCCTGACCATTTCCCCGATCGCCAAACGCATCCTCAGCCTCACCGGCATGCTCGTGCTGCTGATTGGCGGCTACTATGTCCATCTGTTGGCGACGAACAATTTCCACGCCGTCGTGCCCGGGGAAGTCTATCGTTCCTCGCAGCCTTCCGCCTCGGCGATCGCCCGGCTGGAAGGCAGCTACGGCATCAAAACGATCCTCAATCTAAGGGGCGAGAACGGCAGCAAGAGCTGGTACGACAGCGAGATCGCCCAATCGAATGCACTTGGGATCAAGCATATCGACTTCCGCATGAATTCCTCAAAGGAACTGACGCCTGAACAGGCTCTGCAGCTGATCGCCATCATGCGCGACGCGCCGAAGCCGCTCCTGATCCATTGCCAGGCAGGCGCAGATCGCACCGGGCTTGCCTCGGCGCTCTATCTCGCTGCCATCGCCGGCAAGAGTGAAAAGGTCGCGGAGGGCCAGCTGTCGCTACTTTACGGCCATATCCCCTACTCGTTTTCGCATGCTTTCCCGATGGATATTACCTTCGAGAAGATGGAACCCCTGCTTGGCTTCGGTAATTCTTGATACCAGCGCCTTAAACCATCTGTAACATTGACCAGCTACCGGTGAATGCGCGACATTTTGCGGCGCAATATTTGATTCCTCTTCCAGCCGGGGCTGAGCCATGTTCCAGTACGATCTCGTTGTTGTGGGCAGCGGCCCCGCAGGCCGCCGTGGCGCCATTCAGGCAGCCAAGCTCGGCAAGAAGGTTCTGGTCATCGAACAGGGCAAGCGGGTGGGCGGCGTCTCCGTTCATACCGGCACGATCCCGTCCAAGACCTTGCGCGAAACGGCGCTCAATCTCTCCGGCTGGCGGGAACGCGGCTTTTACGGCCGGGCCTATCGCGTCAAGGACCAGATCAGCGCAGAGGACCTTCGCCGCCGCCTGCTGATCACCCTTGATCATGAAGTTGAAGTGCTGGAGCACCAGTTCGCCCGCAATCGCGTGCAGCATATGCGCGGCAAGGCGAGTTTCATCGACGCCGCGACGTTGCAGGTCGTCAAGGATGATGGCGAGACGATCCAGGTTTCTGCCGCAAGCGTGCTGCTTGCCGTCGGCACCAAGCCGTTCCGGCCCGATTACATGCCCTTCGACGGCAAGGCAATCATCGACAGCGACGAGCTGCTCGATATCGAGGAACTGCCGCGCTCGATGGTCGTCATCGGCGCCGGTGTCATCGGTATCGAATATGCGACGATCTTCAGCGCACTCGACACCGCCGTGACCGTCATCGATCCGAAATCGACGATGCTCGACTTCATCGACAAGGAAATCATCGAGGACTTCACCTATCAGCTGCGTGACCGCAACATGAAACTGCTGCTCGGCCAGAAGGCCGACAAGGTGGAGAAGCTCGACAATGGCAAGGTGCAGCTGACACTCGACAATGGCCGCCACTTGGTCACCGACATGGTGCTCTTTGCCGCCGGACGCATGGGCGCTACCGATACGCTCAACCTGCCGGCCATCGGCCTCGAAGCCGACAATCGCGGCCGCCTGAAGGTCAATCCGGAAACCTTCCAGACCTCGGTACCGAACATCTATGCCGCCGGCGACGTCGTCGGCTTTCCGAGCCTTGCCTCGACCTCGATGGAACAGGGCCGCATCGCGGCACGCGTCGCCGTCGGTGCCGTTGCCAAGGAGCCGCCGAAATACTTCCCCTACGGCATCTATGCCGTCCCTGAAATCTCCACCTGCGGCCTGACTGAGGAAGAGATGAAGGAACGCGGCATTCCCTATGAATGCGGTATCGCCCGTTTCCGCGAGACCTCGCGCGGCCATATCATGGGCCTCGATACCGGCCTTTTGAAGCTGATCTTCTCGCTGAAGACGCGGCGCCTGCTCGGCGTCCATATCGTCGGCGAAGGCGCCACCGAGCTCGTTCATATCGGCCAGGCCGTGCTGAACCTGAAGGGTACCGTCGAATATTTCGTCGAGAACACCTTCAACTATCCGACGCTTGCCGAGGCCTACAAGATTGCGGGCCTCGACGCCTGGAACCGCATGGGCGATATCAAGTCGGAGCTTTAGAGCGCTTCCCGGCTAAGCCGGCTCAGTTCGCCAGCAAACCATCTGGTTTCATCCAGTCGAGTTCGCCAAGCGCCGCCTGCAGGTGCTTGGCAACGGCGTGGTTACCTTCGCGAACGGCGATATCGTAGGCCGCGAGGCAGTATTTCACCAATGGCTTGGTCAGCATCGGCTCATCGGACACCGGACAAATGATGCCGGCATAGAGCGACGGGATGCCCGCCTTGTCGCGGAAGCAGCGGCCAAAGACCATCACATAGCTGTAGCGACCGTCTGCCTGGCGCGTCCGGTAGCTCTGCTGCTCCGGCTCGCCTGTCGCGATCGATTCGTGGATGGCCGCAGCCACATTCGCGCGGTCTTCCGGATGAATGCGCTCGATATAGATATCCAGCGGCAGGCCGTGCTCGGTCTTGACGTAATCAAGGCCGAAAAGCTCAGCAACCGCACCATCGGCATAGAGCAGGTTCGCCACGATATCCCAGGTGAAAAAGCCGGACTCTGCCGCCTGCCAATCGGCCTGTTCGGACTCAATGGCGCTGTTCTGGAAGGCCAAGATTTTCCCCTTTGCACATCGTCGCAATCCAGAAGTGTAAAGGATCAGATTCACACTGCAAGGCACTGATTAGCAAATATGAAACTTCTTCACAGCCTCGGAGTCAGGACGCTCGATGACAAACGAAAAGGCCCCGCCGCAAGCGGCGAGGCCTTCGAAAATCCATAAGGGATCAGCCGATTATTCAGCGTCGCCTTCGGAAGCCTTCTTCTTCGGAGCAGCCTTCTTCTTCGGAGCGGCTTCTTCGCCTTCGGAAGCTTCAGCCTTGGCAGCTGCCTTCTTCTTCGGGGCGGCCTTCTTGGCGTCCTTGTCGGAGCCTTCGCCTTCTTCGTCGGCGAGCAGCTCTTCCTTGGTGACCTTCTTGTCAGTGACGTCGATTTCGGTCAGCAGATGGTCGATGACCTTCTCTTCGAAGATCGGAGCGCGGATCGAAGCGGCTGCACCCGGCTGGCTGCGGAAGAACTCGAGGATCTGCTTTTCCTGGCCCGGATACTGGCGCAGCTGTTCGTAGATCGCACGCTGCATTTCGTCTTCGGATACTTCGACGCCGGCCTTTTCGCCGATTTCGGAGAGAACGAGGCCGAGGCGGACGCGGCGTTCAGCGAGCGTCTTGTACTCTTCCTGCGCCTTGTCTTCGGTCGTGCCTTCGTCTTCGAACGAGCGGCCCGACTGTGCGAGGTCGTTGTTCACCTGGCTCCAGATGCCGTTGTACTCAGCGTCAACAAGCGACTTCGGCGTATCGAACTTGTACATCTCGTCGAGCTGGTCGAGGATCTGACGCTTGACCTTCTGGCGGGTCAGCGAGCCGTACTGCGATTCGATCTGGCCGCGGACGATTTCGCGCAGGCGGTCAGCCGATTCGAGGCCGAGCTTCTTGGCCAGTTCGTCGTTGATTTCGGTTTCGCCCGGAGCGGCAACGTCCTTGACGGTGACGTCGAAGGTGGCTTCAGCGCCAGCGAGGTTCTTGGCCGGATAATCGGCCGGGAACGTCACGGTGATGGTCTTTTCGTCGCCAGCCTTGGTGCCGACGAGCTGTTCTTCGAAGCCCGGGATGAAACGGCCGGAGCCGAGAACCAGTTCGGCGCCCTGATCGGTGCCGCCGTCGAAGGCAACGCCGTCGACCTTGCCGACGTAGTCCATGGTGATGCGGTCGCCGTCAGCAGCCTTGCCCTTCTTGGTTTCGTAAGAGCGGGCGCTCTCGGCAACCTTCAGGACCTGTTCGTTGACTTCGTCGTCGGAGATATCGACGACTTCGCGGGTGATCTTGATGCCCTTGGTGGACTTCAGTTCGATCGGTGGCAGGACTTCGTAGGACAGCGTGAATTCGAAGTCCTTCTCAGCGGCGAGGATCTTCTCGGCTTCGTCCTTGTCCTCGGTCATGGCGATTTCCGGCTGGGTAGCCGACTTTTCGCCACGGCTGGAAAGGATCTGGGTCGGCTGTTCGCGGACGATCTCGTTGACGAGGTCGGCCATGATCGACTTGCCGTAGACCTTCTTGAGGTGAGCAGGCGGTACCTTGCCCGGACGGAAGCCGTTGATACGGACCTTGTCCTTTACGTCGGCAAGACGCTCGTTCAGCTTGCTTTCCATGTCCTTGGCCGGGATAACGACCTTGATTTCGCGCTTCAGCCCTTCAGCGAGCGTTTCGATAACCTGCATGTCTTCCTACCTTCATTTCGTTGGCGGCCGTGCCCAGACGCCTTCGTTTCGATGAGCACGACGCCGGACAATTTGGCCGCGCGTGGCTTTGTTCTTCAAATTCCAATACATCCCGCCGTTAAGGGGGACGGCGCCATCCTGCCGGGTAATCGGGATATCCCGCCTGCAAGCCAGCTTTGGTGCGGGTAGAGAGACTTGAACTCCCACGCCTTGCGGCACCAGAACCTAAATCTGGCGTGTCTACCAATTTCACCATACCCGCGTTCGCAAAACCGCATGCATATGCCTGCGCATGAGGCCTTCCGGAGCGCGGCGTCTCTATATCACCCGATTTGGTAGAGGCAAAGGAAAAATGAAGGCCCGATGACAGCGATCAACCGCCCGGCGAGCGGCAATCCACAGGCCTCTCCTCCAATCAGTAAAGCGGCTCCTCATAGGCTGCCTTCCCATCGACGAGAAGGCTCCTGATCTGCGCCGTTCCATCGGCCGAAACACGGGCCGCAACCGAGACCTGACCATCCTGCCGGGCCTCCTCAAGTGGCTTGCCCTCGCCCTCGGGAACATAGTAGCGCTCGATGCCATACTCGACGCGCATGCTGTCGCCGCCGGCCGGACCATAACTATAGAAAGGCTGGCTTCTGATAACCACACTGCCGCCCTCTTCCGGCAGCGCAGAGAATGACGATTCGGCGACGTTCCAGAAGCCATCGGCCTGCGGCTTCAACCGCACCCATAGCACCTGTTCGCCGGCGGCCGACGGAAGCCCGCCCTTGACGCTGCTGACCGGCACGGAGGAGATGTCGTAGTTCAGGACGACATAATCGCCGCGCAGGAAGTCGCGCGGATCGACGGGCGCAGTCTTGAGGACGACCTCCGCGCCGCTGCGCAGGATCGCAGCACGGCTCTCTATGATATAGCCGAGTACCGCGGTCTGCAGACCGGCAGCGACAAGCGCCGCCACCATATAACGCCTTGCCGGATTGCGGCTCAAGATGATCGCGCTCATTGGGCCACCTCCGCCTTTTTTCCACCGAAGCGCCGTTCCAGCCGGATCACCAGCCAGGCGACTAGAGCGACGAAGACGCCGGAGAGAAGGAAGAGACTGGATGTGCCAAGGATCGAGCCGACCGTTTCCGATGCGAGATAAAGGACGTCGGCGGCAAACATCAGATAGGCTAGATAGCGAACGGCGCCGTTATCCCGGCCCTGCAGCGCGATTGCCAATACGGCGATCGCGAGCGTGATAAGGCTGAGAACGACAAGCGCGCCGCCTTTCTGAAGTTCTATATTGAGCAGCAGTAAACCGACGGTGGCGATCAGGAATGCGTAGAAGGCCGGTGCAGCCCCCGCGGCCTTGATGAAGGCGGAATTGCGTAGTGGCGGCAGGCTGACGGCCAGGAACACCGCGAGACCGCAGACCACATACGCTGCGGCCAGCCAGAAATCGTCGTGCAAGGTATAAAGCCATGCCAGCCAGCCGACCACCAGGAAGTAGGCAAGGTGGCGTGACCGGCCAGCGTCGGTATAGCGAACCAGCGCAATGAGGACGACGCTCATTGCCAGCGGCGCCCAGGCGCCGGCACCGACCCAGCGGGTGTCGTAATTGCTGAGATAGACACCAAAGGACGCCCAGGAGAGAAAGCCCGCGATTGCCGTTGCCGGGCCCGAGCGGAAGAGCGCGGCCGAAATGGCAGCGATGGCGAACCAGAGATACATGACCGTCTGCTCGTCGCCGGACAGATGATACATCTGCCCGATCAGCGATATGGCCCCGCCGAAGCTGAGGACGCCGACGACAAGCAGCGCATTGCCTGCGGCGATGGCGCCGCGGGCAAACAGCGCGGCAGCGCCGAGATAGGCCATCCAGATCACGGCCAGGATCGCGCCGGCGCGCACCAGCCGTGGAATGGCCTCCCAGTTGGACGCGACGAGCAGCAGCAGGGCCGCACCCAGCAGGACAGCGGCCAGTACCATCAAGACGCGGCCGAGACTGAAGCTCGCCGGACGGCTGTCATATTCCCCGAGCAGCAGTTCGGCAGTCGCCTCGGGGATTAATCCCTTGCCGACCCACACCGAAAGATCACGCTCCAACCTGCCTCGATACATATCAGCCTCCGCCCCCGTGATGGCATCCGCTAGCGTTATCGCCGGTGATCCGGTTAGGCAATCCCGCGCTCGAAATGCAAGAAACGCCCTGCATGAACTTGGGGCTCTTCTTAACCGACAGTTAACGCCAATGTTCTAATATATGGTCATTGTAGAAAGGCATGCACGATGCGCATAGCCACTATGAAAATATTGCACTGCAAAATAATCATTAGTCATACTATTTAGATCATCAAGAAGCGCGGGCGTGGCAGCCCGGCCCGGTTAACCGGAAGCCTGCGGATATGATGTCCGTATAAAGAATTCGGAGATGCGCACTCCTCCTCCCAGCGCACTCCGATAGACTGACAACACTTCTCCTCCCAGTTGTCAGTCACCTACATGACGCCCACCGGATCCTCCCCCGGTGGGCGTTTTGTTTAACGGGTGGTTAAACGATTAAATCAGCCGGAATGCATATATGCCGCTTGATGTCTGCGGACGGAGCCGGCGGCGCGCGAGAAGCTATAGATACATATCCTGCCGTAAGCCGGAAATGTTGAGCGCTGCTGCGGCGGCGCCTACTCCGGGCATCCGGTCTCCCCCTTTGCGCGCTCGAAAAACACTCTCAGCCGCAGCTGGCGCCGGACCACCGGCAATAGGCACGCTGGGGAATATCATTCTGCCTATTCATTGACCAGAAAGCGGCAAAATCATGCAATTCACGGCGCCAGACCTGCGCAAAGCGCATAGGTGACTTGAAATCTTGTCTCTATTCGTTCTTTGCGGCGCAGCATATATTCAGCCCATCAAATGAAAGCCAGCGCGGATAGGCTGCAGCTGGCAGATGCGAACACTCGGAAAGGGGATCAAAATGAACATTACCCGCTCTTTCAACAACTGGCGCAAGTACCGTCAGACCGTTAGCGAACTCGGCCGCATGAGCAACCGCGAATTGCACGACCTCGGCATCGACCGGTCGGAAATCCATCGCGTCGCTCGCGAGGCAGCTGCCCGCTAATTCAGGCGATCAGCGTCCTCCCAAGCTGATCTCCTTCTCAAAACGCCCGGTGCTCACGCAACGGGCGTTTTCTTTTGCCTGAAATTTACACTTTCGTAAGAGTTGCAGCCAAAAAGGCTTCACTTTTAGCGCTCAAAAAATCACACCTGCGCATTTCGCGGGCAGATCATTGCACAAACGCATAGCAGATGCCTTTTCTTTGCACTGCACAATATGACAGAGATCCACTATATGAATGTCCAAGCGCAGAGACGGCGATGACGCCGGCCGCGAGACACTTCTAAGGATGAAGACAATGAACCCGATCCGCATTGCAAAGAGCTGGATTAGCTACCGCCGTACGCTTAACGAACTCGGCAACCTGTCCAACCAGACCCTCTCCGATATCGGCATCAGCCGCTACGAGATCCGTAACATTGCATCCCGTTCGTTCCGCTAATCAGCGGCGAATGTGATACACCCAAAACGGCGCCGTTAGGCGCCGTTTTCGTTTTCAGGCCTGTTCCCAAGCCGGCAAGTCGCCGGTGCTCACCGTTGAACCGCCGCCCGTTCAAACGAACGCGGATTCATCAGATTCTTTGTGATTGAGAATTATGCGCGGTTTGCGGTTTGCCTGGCTGCGGACACGCGCATCAGCGCATCGACGTCTGTAACGCCACCGGCTGGAGAAGCCGCGCTGTTTCGCGCGGCCTGCTCATTGATCATATTGACCGGTAATCAGTTCCGCCATCTTCCCGTCGGATTGTTCGCTTCGCTGCTGAAGAACCGCGAGGCTGCTTCGGTGCGATTGCGCACATTCATCTTCTTGTAGATGTTGCGGACGTGAACCTTGACCGTGTTCTCCGACAGATGGAGTTCATCGGCAATGATCTTGTTCTGCGTGCCCTTGCAGATCAGATCAAGGATCTGCACCTCGCGCGTCGTCAGGGACGACATATCGCCCTGTCTCAGCCGCATCGCCCCTGCCCCGGCCACCGCAACGGAGCGTGCTTCGTAAAGCGAGCGCTCGGGCGCCTGGTTGGTCAGGCGGTTCAGCAGTGCCGACGGGAAATGCTCGCCACCCTTCATCAGAAGATCGACAGCTGCCATGAACACATCGAGCCTTAGATTGAGCGGCAGGACGCCATCGATGACGCGGGCCTCGACGAGCCGGTTGATATAGGGCTCCATCATGTCGATCGC
The DNA here is from genome assembly GCF_056394605.1 of Rhizobium sp. 10N427. NCBI lineage: Bacteria > Pseudomonadati > Pseudomonadota > Alphaproteobacteria > Hyphomicrobiales > Rhizobiaceae > Rhizobium > Rhizobium sp. 10N427. The sequence goes on from NZ_JBFTID010000014.1 coordinate 82,314, forward strand.
TTCGACGACGAGACCGATCGATGTCGCGGGGTGATTTTCCCTGACAGTCGCCAGAGCATCGCTGAGCTCCGTTCCGGTAATGTGGTAGAAGAGAACCAGCGTGGCATCGTTGGCATCATTCTGCAGCATGGCCTTGGAATAGCCCCTGCTGATGACTTCGCAACTCGGAAACTTCTTCGCCAGCGCCTCGACGAGGCATTCGGAGAACAAGTCGGCATTCGCAATGACAAGTATTGTGTCCCCGGCGGGACCGAACTTTCGGCTCTGATCGGCATCACCAGTCTTCGACGCAGTCATGAACATTTACGCCTCCCCATAGCGTTACACGTTACAAATGCTTTGAGTGATACTTCCGGGCGGCCCGGACGGGCACCCCTCGTAATTCCCGTCTTCATTAGTTAGCCATTTCTTAATTATGGTAATACGAAGTTCCATTGAAGGAAATGGCCCAAACGGGTTAGTTTTTGTAAATATACAATGACATTTCCTATTGTTCTGGTTGTATCCACCCCATCCTAGATAACTTATGGGGTATATAGTCGGTTATTTTTGGTCCTTTATGGTATTTTCGAACCAATAGTAGGTGCGTCGTCTTTTTCACTCTTTTGGACAGCGCCAATTAACCGGAATGTTACTTATGCAAGACTTTTGACTTAGAGGTGGAGCGAAACGAAGCGGCCCAATTGCCCGCAAATGGGGGTGGCTGCATGCGGTTTCATTGCCAGCGAACAGAGGTCATCTTGAAACGCCTTGATCAGTCCGGGCGAGCCACAGTGAGTTCCAACGCGCTAGCCCGAATTGGTATCTAGGAAGCTCGGTTCTTCTCGGTCAAAGTCGTATTGTCGCTCAATTGCGGCACCGGAAACGCGGAATATCCCCTCGCGACTGCGATATCTCTGCTTTTCCATTGGGGCAACTCAAACAACTGAAAGCATGAAGTCTTCAATCACATGATTGCGGAGCTAGATCTGTGCGTCCTTGTACTGAGTTACGCGCAATCCAATACATCAGGTTTGGTCAACAAACCGGAATTGAACCGCAGATGACCAGGTAATGCATACATCTGCATATGAGTAATCAGTATCGGAGTAAGCGCGAGTAAAATCCCATTTGAGATGAGAGGGATTTCGCACACTGCTCCGAATTCCTTTGGAGGAAGCGAAATGAGCCAGAATTATCAGCCGGGCGGCGACACCGAGACCAATAACATCGGTGCGCTTGCAGACGGCTTCCTGGGCAATACCGCAATCAATGATCCGGACACTTCGGATAATTCCACCGCTTATATTGGCGGCCTCGCTAATGGTGACAATCGTGACAACACGACCAATACCGACAACAGTGATAACAGCGATAACAGCGACAACAGTGATCATAGCGACAACAGCTCGGATATCACCGTCGATGCGACGCTCGACCTGCTGAACGGCAACAATCGCGACAACAGCTACGATTGGGACTACGACAGCAAGACCACGAATACGACGACCAATACTAACATCAACGACGCTGATACCAATGTGAAGTCGGACTATGACTGGAGCTACGACAGCAAGTCGTACAGCGACAACGATATCAACACGAAGACCGACACCGACATCAAGACGGTCACCGATACCGACGTCAAGACAACCACGACATCGGACAGCTTCAATACGGCTGACAGCTTCAACAAGACCGACAACGACACGACGAACACTGCCGACAGCTTCAACAAGACCGATACCGACTTCGCGACCATTCACGACGTCAAGGACTTCGATAATCTTGGAGTGGCCGGCAACGACGTCAACTTCAATCTCGGCGACAACTTCTCCTTTACGCTCGATATCGACAACATCCTGAACGGTGCCTTCAACAACGGCAACGCCTTCAGTGCCATCCAGGCAAACCACCTGGCGGACCAGGACACGTCCTGGGGCATGAAGATGGATGCTTCCAACGCCGACAACAAACTGTCGGTGGATGGCGGTAACGCACATGGTGCTGACGGTATGGACCTCAGCCATCATGGCGGCTGGACCGGCGGCGCAGGCGACGACGTCAACGGTTCGAGCGTTGCGGACGCATCTGCGATCCTTGCGAATTCGGGTATCCACATGGAACTCGTGCAGGGCGCGAATATGCTCAGCAACACGTTCGATGCGATCGGACATGACTCGCATACCACGGGCCAGGACTCGCACGACGGCGGTGCCGCGTAACCTCAAGCAACGTCCAAGACCTGCTGCACCGGCGTTCGCGCCGGTGCAGTTTGGCGGCTTGAAACGCAGCACACGAGAGTATCCAAGGGCGGATATGCTGCAGATCAGGCCGGACACCGTGTCAAACGGGAGGGGCCATCATGCATAGCGAGAAGATTTCCGAAATCATTGCGCACTTCATCGGTCTATTCGATACGGCGGTCGAAGAGGCGAGAGCACGCAATGTATATGCGGAAGGGGCACGCCCGAATGAGGACGTCGCCATCCAGCCCGAGGACGAAATCCGGGCGGCGGCGTTTTCATCGGATCTGCAACTGAAGGACTTCGACCCGAGCGCACCGTACCGCTCGTTGGCCTACGACATCAATTTCGCCCATCCGCGCTTTTATGGGCACGCCTTCGAAGAGAGTCTGGCGAAGCTTTCCGATCTCGCGCATCGCGACTTCGGCGGCCTCCATTATATTCCGAGCTTCAGCATGCCGGGTGAAGATCCGGAGCTGCAGGTCTTTCAAGGACCTGGCTCGATGGTCGCGCATGTCGCGCAGGTGAACATCCTCTACGACGACGACTATCTGAACATGACGGACCGCGATGCCGAATTCCGGGATACGAGCTTCGTCACCGCGCAACTGCTCTATCTCCAGGAAAAGGCCGAAGCTGCGTCACCGTTCATCAGTCTCGATCGCACTGACAGCGCCGATGCGCTGAAGACGATTGCCGACAACATTCATACCTATGTCAACTCGGTCCTCGACTCGGGAACACCCGGCCCTGGCGGCGAGCTGCAGACTTATGGCAGCGACGACACCGATACGAGCGGGCAGACTTATAGCTATGTCGATGCGGGCCACGACATCGGCGGCACAGAGCTGACGGGTGCAATCTACATCAACGGCAAGGTCGCCGATGCAGCGCCCGTTCTCGACGACTACATGCCTGACAGAGGCATCGCGAAGCCGCCGGAAGATCCCGAGACAGGCAAGACCGACCTGCCGATCGAGCAGCATGGCGGACCGCTCAACAGCCTCGACGTGGCCGCCGGCGCCAATGTGCTCGCCAATATCGTCGCCATCACCGATACCGCCGTCATATCCTCGGTGACCGCGGTGATGGGCAACTACCATCAGATCGACGCGATCTCGCAGAGTTACGTCTACAGCGACCATGACCATATCGACAGCATGTTCGACACCTCGGGAAGCGCCGCGACTGTTGCCAAGAACATCGCGAGCTTCCAGCGCAGCGTCTATGACGATGGCGGCTCTCAACACGCGACTTCAGCCGATACAGGTCACGACCCGATTTTCCCGACCGCCTGGCGCGTCAGCGTCGTCGATGGCGACGTGTCCTTCGTCAACTGGATCGAGCAGTATCACTTCATCAACGACAACGACACGATGACGATTACCGCCACCGGCACGGAAGCAACCGTGCTGACGGGCGGCAATGCATCCGTGAATTTCGCGTCGATGTTCGGCATCGGCATGCAATATGATCTGGTGATCGTTGGCGGCAACGTCCTCGACATGAACGTCATTTCGCAGATCGCCGTCCTCTATGACAACGATTGGGCGCGCGGCGAACCGGGCGCCCCGGGGGCGACCATCCAGTCAGGCAACAACCTGATCTGGAACCTGGCCGAAATCCACAATGTCGGCGCCAACGACCGTTTCCAGGCGATGCCCGACTATATGGTGCAGACGCAGAAAGCGATCGAGGAGCGTGACGCATCGATGCCGTCGGGGCTGGCGCATGACGCCAATTTCGCAGGCCAGGCCGGGCTCAACGTCCTCTACATCACCGGCAATCTCTACGACGTCAACGTCATCAAGCAGGTCAGCCTGCTCGGCGATTCCGACGACGTCACCCACGCGATCTCGGCGATCGCCCAGAACAACCAGAATGCCACGATCCATGTCGATACCGGCAGCAACGCTGTCGTCAATATCGCGCAGATCCTGGATTACGACACGTTCGGCCACACGACCTATCTCGGCGGACAGCTCTACTCGGATGCCATCCTGATCCAGAGCGGCCTCGTCGAACACGACACCTCCCAGCCGCAATCCGCGCCACTTGCAAATGAGGTCATCGCATTTCTCGGCGATGACGCAACGCATCACGCAGGCTCCGAGGACGCCACAATCAACGGCGGCCACGATCTTTCATGGACGCTTACTCACCCGGACGTGATGCAAGGCGTCACTGCATAGTTTTGAGTAGAGGGAAACGCTCCCATGAATCACATTCCAAAGAACACCTTCACCGGAAGCCGGACTTTGGGACTTGGCCGCCGCGGCAGTGCCTTCGACGAGGACATGACCGACGAGTGCATGTCGGCGATCGACGATGCGGTGGCGAACCTTCGCCAGCTAACGGCGAAGCGTGCTGCCGCAAGGGCTGCGGCACAGGCAGAATCCGCCGCGCGCGACGATGCGGCGTTCCGTGCCGCTGCGTCCGAAGATATTGCCGAGGTTCCGCCAGCGGCCGCTGCGGCCGAGCCCTCCGTGGTCATCGATGCAGAAGCCGACACCGTCGTCGAAGCAACGGCCGAGGTTGAGGCCAAGACCGCGGAGCCCGCGATCGAGCTTGTCGCCGAAGCGCCCGCTCCGGAGCCTGAAATCATCGCGCCCGCAGAACCGAACTCCGCTGCTGCAGAACCCATTGCTCCCGTCATGGAGAGAACGGCACCGGTTCAGGACGAGCCGATCGCGCGCCGGACGCCTGAGAGCCCGGAAATTCCCATTGCCATACCCGAGGCCGCGCCGGAACTGAAACAGAGCCCTGCCGCCATTCCCTTCGGCAAGACCATCGAAGGCGATACCGGTCCGCTGCAGGACAACGAACGCCGGCTGAAGACTGGCGGCGGCGGAAACGGCAAGGACACCGATTCCGGTGGCGGCGGTGGCGGAGGCGGCGGAAACGGCGCCAATTTCCACAAGCGCAGCGAACCGGTGAATTTTGCTGCCAGCCTTGCCAAGGGCATTGCCGCGATCCGCCGCAATATGGTGATCGTCATGGCCTTCACCATTGCGATCAACGTGCTGCTATTGGCGATCCCGCTCTATCTCTTCCAGATCTCCGACCGCGTGCTGACCAGCCGGTCGATCGACACGCTCGTCATGCTGACCATCGCCGTGCTCGGCGCGGTGCTGATCCAGGCATTTCTCGATTCCATTCGCCGCTTCATCCTGATGCGCACGGCCGTCGAGCTCGAAGTGCAGCTCGGCGCGCCGATCCTCAGTGCTGCGGCCCGCGCCTCGCTGCACGGAACCGGCAAGGACTATCAGATCCTGCAGGATCTGCAGCAGCTGCGCGGATTCATCACGTCGGGCACGCTGATCGCCTTCCTCGATGCACCGCTGATGCCGCTGTTCATCGTCGTGGTCTATCTCGTCCACCCGCATCTCGGCATCATCATCATGGTCTGCTGCGCGGTGCTGTTCTTCATCGCCTACCTCAACCAGCGCTTCACGGCCCGCCCGTTCGCCGAAGCCAATGGCTATCTCAGCCGGGCGAATTTCCATCTCGACTCGATGGCCCGCAATTCGCAGATCATCAATGCACTGGCGATGATCCCGGAAGCCGTGAAGATGTGGGGCCGGGAAACGGCGGGATCGCTGAAAAGCCATGTCGCCGCCCAGGACCGCAACATCATCTTTTCAGGCATTTCGAAGGCCTGCCGGATGATCACGCAGGTGGCGCTGCTTGGCTGGGGCGCACATCTTTCGCTGTCGGGCGAGCTGACGGGCGGCATGGTGATAGCCGCTTCGATCGTCTCCGGACGCGCGCTGGCGCCGATCGAGGGCGCGATTGAAGGCTGGCATCAGTTCAACCGCTCTGCCGCCGCCTATGGCCGCATCAAACAGCTGCTGATCAATTCGCCGCTGAACTTCCCGCGCCTGCGCCTGCCCAATCCGGAAGGACGCCTCGACGTCGAGCGCATCCTCTTCGTTCCGCCACCTCAGAAGAAGGTCATCCTCAACGGCATCTCCTTCTCGTTGAAGAAGGGCGAATCCCTTGCTGTCATCGGCAATTCGGGTTCCGGCAAGACGACGCTCGGCAAGATGCTTGTTGGCTCAATCCTGCCGACCTCGGGCAACGTGCGCCTCGACCTCATGGACCTGCGCAACTGGGATCAGCGGCAGTTCGGCGAAAGCATCGGCTATCTGCCGCAGGACGTGCAGCTCTTTCCGGGCACGATCAAGGCCAACATCTGCCGCATGCGCGACGATGTCGAGGATCATCAGATCTACGAAGCAGCCGTRCTTGCCGACGTTCATGAGCTGATCGCCAGCTTCCCGCAGGGCTACGAGACGGTCGTCGCTGCCGATGGCGCGCCGCTCTCCGGCGGCCAGAAGCAGCGTATCGCGCTAGCCCGCGCCTTCTTCGGCAGCCCGAAATTCGTGGTGCTCGACGAGCCCAACTCGAACCTCGACACTCAGGGTGAGGCAGCTCTTGCCCGCGCGCTGATCCATGCCAAGAAGCAGGGCATTACCACCGTCACCATCACGCAACGCCCTGCCCTGCTGCAGTGCGTAGACAAGATCCTTCTGCTCAAGGATGGCTCGGTCGGGATGTTCGGCGAGCGTATGGAAGTGCTGCAAGCCATCCAGGGCAACAACAATAACAATCGTCCCCAGCCGCGTATCGAAGGTTAAATCGAAATGGCGAGTACCACTCTGCAGACGAGCAACAATCCCGTCGAATGGTATAGCGAGGTTCCGCGCTCGATCCGCTATCACAGCATCATCGGCCTCAGCGTCCTTGCTGCTTCCTTCGGCAGTTTCGGCATCTGGGCCGGCACGGCGCCGCTGGCCTCGGCGATCATCGCGCAGGGCAGCTTCGTTGCCACGGGCAATAACAAGGTCGTCCAGCATCTCGAGGGCGGCATCATCAAGGACATGCGGGTCAGTGAAGGCGACGTCGTCAAGGAAGGTGACGTCCTCCTGACCCTCGACCCGACGGCAGCACTGTCGAATGACCGCATGCTCAAGCTCCGGCGGCTGCGCCTGGAGGCGGTAGTCGCCCGTTTGCGGGCCGAAGCTGCCGGCGACAAGGATCTGAAGATCCCCGCGGTCGTCATGGCCGAGGCCAGCGATCCGGATGTCGGTTCGATTATCCAGAGCCAGAATATCGTGTTCCGCAGCAAGCAGGTCAAACTTGAAGAACAGCTGAACCTGATCGACAAAAACATCGCCTCGCTCGACTTTCGCTTCAAGGGTTATAGCGGCCAGAAGGACTCCTTCGAACGGCAGCTTTCACTGCTTACCGAAGAGCGCGATTCCAAGGCCCGCCTCGTCAAGGTCGGGTACATGCGCAAGACGGACCTTTTGGCGATCGAGCGCGCCATGGCCGATGCCATGGGCGATATTTCGCGTCTGCAAGGCGAGCTAAACGAGAGCGAGGCCGAAATCGCCAAGTTCCGCCAGGAGGCCGTTATCGCCGTCAACTCCAACAAGCAGGCAGCGCTCGATGCGCTTGAAAGCGCTGATTCCGATCTCGACAGCGTGCGCGAACAGGCCCGCGAGGCGCAGGGCGTGCTTGAGCGGACAGTGATCCGTTCGCCCGTCAACGGTACCGTGATCCGTGCCTATTACCACACGGCAGGCGGGGTTATCACCACAGGCAAGCCGATCATGGAAATCCTGCCCGCGCATGTGCCGCTGATCATCGAGGCGCAGGTTCTGCGCACATCGATCGACCAGCTGCACGAAGGCCAGACGGCCGCCATCCGCCTTTCGGCGCTGAACCGGCGCACGACGCCTGTTCTGAACGGCAAGGTGTTTTATGTTTCGGCGGACTCTATCGAGGAGAATTCCGGCCTGCAGACCAAGGATGTCTATATCGTCCGCGTCGAAATACCGGATTCGGAGATTGCCAAGGTGCATGGGTTCCATCCGGTACCCGGGATGCCGGCGGATGTGCTGATCCAGACATCCGAGCGGACATTCTTCGAATATATCACCAAGCCGATCACCGACAGTATGTCGCGGGCCTTTAAGGAGCGCTGACCGCCCTAATACGAAGAGATTAGAAGCCTCCTGTTCCGATCTGCAGTATTGTCCTTCACGGGATCGGTTTTTGGAGGCTTCTATGGCGGCCATGTCTGACGTGCTGTTGCGGGTTGGGCGCCTGAACTATGTCTGGACCAATACCGAAAGCCTGCTGATCTATGTCATCGCCCACCTTCTGAAAGTGGAGAAGGATGCGGCGATCGTCGTCTTCCTGACGCTGAATACCACCCGCGCCCGCATCGACCTCGTCGAGCGGCTCGCCAAGCTCCACTCCACGCCGCCGGCGGACCGCAAGGCGGTGCTTCAGACGATGGGCCGGCTGAAGCGGGAATCGCGGATGCGCAACAAATACAATCACTGCATCTATTCCTTCGACGACAACGGCCAGATCTCCTCCACCCAGCTGATGCGCCTCGTCGAGGACGACAAGGAAATCCGCTACGGCAAGGTCGAGCAGCTCGATGAAAAAGAGATCCAGGCGCTGGAACACTCGATCGCCGAGATCGTCGCTATCAGCAAATCGCTCTGGGAATTCATCCACGCCAGCGAGCATGCGTCGGCCAACATCTGATCCTATAAACAGCAGGCTTGCCCAACACATCGGCAAGCGCCGGGATTACCCGCTCAGGGCCCCATAACCCGCAAATGTTAGCCCGATTTGATGCCGGTGTTTTATCCGAACGGCATATTTGATGGCCGCCGTTTCCCAATAGAATGCAAGCTCCCGAACTGTGTAAGGGGTGTTGGGAGGGGGCAATGCGCATTGATGTGATCGACACGGACGCTGGATTCGACCAGCTCCGCGAGCAGTGGGACCGGGTCTATCTGCAGGACCCCCACGCACAGCATTTTCTCTCCTGGATCTGGCTCAGATCCTATCTTGCACGGCGGAACCGCTGGTTTGTTCTGGCCTTGCGGGAAAAGCCGGAAGGTTCACCTTACGTCGCCTTCTTTCCGTTACGGGTTCTTACCCAGCATGACGAAAAGACCGGCCTGTTCTTCGACGAGATCGTCATGGCCGGCAATTATTCGGCTGATTATGCCGGGTTTCTCGCTGATCCCGCCTACGAGCGGTTCGCCATCGAAGGCTTCGCGCGCTATCTCAAGCAGCAGAACTGGACGCATCTGAAGGTCGAGTATTTCTATGGATCGCCGGAGCGGCGCAAAGCCTTCCTGCGTGAACTAGAAGGTCCGGACGTGATGTTTCGCGACAGCGCGATCCGCAACGCCGACAATATCGACAACTGCGTCTGCCCCGTCGTCCGGTTGCCTGACAGCTTCGATGGCTATCTCGACAGCAGCATGAGCAGCCAGTCGCGGCAGAAGTTGCGGCGCTTCCTACGCAAACTGGATGGCGGCGAAGAGTTCCGCATCACCATGGCGACCCCGGAGACGATCGATCGCGATCTCGACATCCTCTTCCAGTTCTGGCGGACAAAATGGCTGGCGAAGAAGGGAGTGGAACGGATCGACAAGCTGATCAGCGCGACACGCACTTTGCTGATGGACAGCTTTGCGACCGGCAATCTCGACGTGCCCGTGCTCTGGCATGGCGACCGGCCACTCGGCGTGCTTGCCAACATCGTCGACCGGCAGAAGAAAGCCATCCTGTTCTACATCACCGGCCGCGACGAAGAATGGAAGACGCCCTCGCCCGGCCTTATCCTTCATGGCTACTGCATTCGCCGCGCCATCGCCGACGGTTTTGCGACCTACGATTTCCTGCGTGGCACAGAGCCATACAAATACATGTTCGGTCCAGAGGAGCGGCAACTTTCCTGCACCGTCTTCCGCACGCGAACTGGCCAGAATCTCGGTGGTATCATCAACCGGCGGAGCATCGACTTCGTCTATGAGCGGGCGCTGGAAATGTACCGGCGCGGCGAGAAGGCCTATGCCGAAGTGGCATTCAAGCAGCTTGCGGTTACGGTCCCCGGCCATATCGGCGCCGAATTCGGTCTCGCCAGCCTGGCGTTCGACAAGGGTGAGCTGCACGAGGCCGAGGCAGGTTTCACGGCGCTTGTCGGACGCGTCAAGGACGTGGCGCCCGTCTATCTGAAACTCGGAGAAACGCAGCTGGCGCTCGGCAGCTATGACAACGCGGCGCTCACCTTCGGCAAGATCATCCAGAATGCCCCCTTCGACGCGCAGGCGCATTACAAGCAGGGTGTGGCGCTCGCCGGCGCCGGACGCAAGGAGGAGGCAGCCCGCGTATTCTCAATGATCGAGCGTTACGATTTCGAGGACGCGATGCAACAGACCTATGTCGAAAAGTCACGCGAAGCCCTTCGGCGCATTGTCAGCGAACAGAGGCCCGCTCAGAAGGTCAGGGCAGCCAAGCCAAAGAAAGTCGCGAAGCGGCCGATGCAGCGTCCCGTCCATCTCCAGCTGGAGCGGGAACCGGCGTTCAGTTGACTTACCGCAAGCGGTCGCTTTTTGAACGCGGGAGTTTCCTGCGTCGGCAAGCCGTGATAATCAGCCGCGCATGAACAAGACCTCTTCCCATTCACCCATCCACGTCGTCGGCGGCGGCCTTGCAGGCTCCGAAGCAGCCTGGCAGATCGCCCAGGCCGGCGTACCCGTCATCCTCCACGAGATGCGTGGCGTCCGCGGCACCGACGCCCACAAGACGGACGGCCTTGCCGAGCTCGTCTGTTCCAATTCCTTCCGCTCCGACGACGCCACCAGCAATGCCGTTGGCGTCATCCATGCGGAAATGCGTCTGGCCGGTTCGCTGATCATGGCCTGCGCCGACAAGCATCAGGTACCGGCAGGCGGCGCGCTGGCCGTCGACCGCGACGGCTTTTCGGATGCGGTGACCAAGGCGATCCACGAGCATCCGCTTGTCACCGTGGTGCGCGAGGAAGTCACCGGCCTGCCGCCGAAGGAATGGGATCTGGCGATCGTCGCCACCGGCCCGCTGACGGCGCCGTCGCTCGCGGAGGCCATCCAGGCTGAAACCGGCGCCGACGCGCTGGCCTTCTTCGATGCCATCGCGCCGATCGTCTACCGCGAAAGCATCGACATGGATATCTGCTGGTATCAGTCGCGCTACGACAAGGTCGGCCCCGGTGGTACAGGCAAGGACTATATCAACTGCCCGATGGACGAGGGGCAGTACAACGCCTTCATCGACGCACTGATCGCGGGCGACACCGTCGGCTTCAAGGAATGGGAAGGCACGCCCTATTTCGACGGCTGCCTGCCGATCGAGGTGATGGCCGAGCGTGGCCGCGAAACGCCGCGCCATGGGCCGATGAAGCCGATGGGGCTTACCAACGCCCACAATCCGACTGTCAAGGCCTATGCCGTGGTTCAGCTGCGCCAGGACAATGCGCTCGGCACGCTCTACAATATGGTCGGTTTCCAGACGAAGCTGAAATACGGCGCCCAAGCGGATATCTTCCGGATGATCCCGGGCCTGGAAAATGCCGAATTTGCCCGCCTCGGCGGCTTGCACCGCAACACCTATATCAATTCGCCCACGCTTCTGGACGGCTCTCTGACGCTGAAGTCGCGGCCGGGCCTGCGCTTCGCCGGGCAGATCACCGGCTGCGAAGGCTATGTCGAAAGTGCCAGCGTCGGCCTTCTGGCCGGACGTTTCGCCGCTGCGGAGCGGAAGGGCGAAGAGGTTTCGCTGCCGCCGTCCACGACGGCCCTTGGCTCGCTACTCGGCCACATTACCGGCGGTCATCTCGTCACCGACGAAGAGCCGGGCAAGCGGTCATTCCAGCCGATGAACATCAATTTCGGGCTGTTTCCGGAATTGCAGCCGGGCTCGATCGTCAAGCCTGAGGGCGTCAAGCGCTTCCGCGGCAAGGACAAGACGATCATGAAACGGCAGCTGATCGCCAAGCGGGCGCTAGCCGATTGCGCAGAATGGCTCGGCCAGAGCGTGCCGCTGGCCGAAAGCGCCTGACGGCTTACTGATTGCTGGCTGCCGGCGCATCTGCCGGCGGCAGCACCAGATCGGCATCGGCGACATAATTGCCGAGCAGCCACAGCGAGACCTCGGACGCCTCCTTGGCGGAAACGAATTCGAAGGTGCTGTTCTGATGCGGGTGATCGAGGAACTCGATCACCAATCCTTTGCCTGTCTCCGAGCTTGCAACCCGCACCCTGCCCGGCTGCAGCACATGGCAGGAGAAGTGCCGGTGCATGCTGCGCATGAAGCCGGCCTTGTTGTCGTGCAATCTGACGAACACCACCTGGCCATCGGCCGTCGCCTGCAGCTGGCGGATCGCGTCGTGCGGGAAGGCGCGGTTGAACTCGAGGATCGCGAGACCCATGTCGCGCAGCCCCTCTTCTTCCTTGTTCTGCGACGCCATGCGTGTCGCGACGAAAGCCAGGAGAAACAGGCCAGCGAAAATGATCGACCAGATGATAATGCTCAACGCGGTCTCCAATCCGGAATTGCGGTTGCCGCCTTATAATGCCCGAGGCTTGCGCGAGTTTGAACTCGCCTCAGATTTTCTTGCGCATCAAGGAAAAGGTCATTCCCAGCTGACGGCGCCATTGCGGCTGCTGCAACGGCCGGTCGAACAACCCTGCCCCTGCCCGTTGCGCCCTTGCCAGCACCGGCCCGGCAAGCGTTGCCGGCAGGAAAGCTGGAAAGACGGAGGGCGGGATTGCCGCCTTTTGCGCCTTGGCAAGATGATCGCGGCCGAGCCCGGCAAAGGCTTCGATCGCTGCGGAAATCCGAGTCTTATCGGCGCCTGCGATGAAACTGTCGCGGTCAAGGCCGGTCGCGCTCAGGATCTCCAGCGGAATATAGACCTGGCCGCGGTGGCGGTGCAGCGGCATCAGCAGCAGCATACCTGAAATCGCCTGCGCGACACCCGCATGTCCGGCGGCATCGGCGGATTTCGCCGCGTCCTCCGGCGACAATACCAGGCTCGCGAGCTGGATCAGCGCCGAGGCGGTTTCCCCTGCATAGCCTTCCAGAGACGTGCGGCTCTCCATCGGATCGTCATAGAGGTCGAAGATGCGGGCTTCGATCATGTCGACCAGCGTCTGCCGCGGCAGGCGGTGGGTTTCGATCGCGCTCAGAAGCTCGGCGGCGACGGGATTGGCTTCCGTCGAGCCATGGGCGCTGCCCTCGAGCAGGTCGCGCCAATATTGCATACGCACTTCCCCCGGCAGGGGCTCATGCACGAGATCGCGGATCTTGGCGAGCTCGGCATTGAAGGCATAGAGAGCGACAAGCGCTGCACGCTTGTCCGGCGGCGACAGCAGGCTTGCGAGATAACGGTCCCGGTCGCTGTCGCGCAGCATCGCCAGGCAGATCTCCTGGTTGGTCATTGTCTGCTCGGCCATGGTCAGACCGCGATCAACGCTGCGGCGACGGCCCGCGATTCGGCCAGCATGATATTGTAGGTGCGCACGGCTGCGCCCGTGCTCATCGGATCGGACGAGATGCCACGGGCCTTCAGCGCCTGCTTCAGCTCGGGCGGAAGGCGTTTCAGTTCCGGGCCGGTGCCGACCAGCAGCACTTCGATATCGCCGGCTTCGTCGAGCACGCGGATGAAATTTTCCGGCGAGAGCGGCTTCGTCACGTCCATCTCCCAGCCATAGATGCCCGACGGCAGACAGAGGATAGAGCCGCGATGCGACATGTCGGCGAAGCGGAAGCCGCCGTTTCCATAGCTGTCGATGGGCGCCCGGCCGGGAAAATGTGCCGCGCGGATTTCGATGCCTCTTGCCATGACTTAGACTGTAGCCTTTCCGGGTGCGCCGCCCGCGGTCTCGTTTTCGTCCTCGTCGTCATAGGATTTCGGGCGAAGCCTGAAAAGGATCAGGACCGGCGCAGCAATATAGATGGAGGAAAACGTGCCAACGGCAACACCGAAGAGCATGATGAGCGCGAAGGGACGGATCACTTCGCCGCCAAACAATGTCAGCGCCAGAAGCGCGAGCAGCGTCGTGGCCGCCGTCAGGATGGTGCGCGACAGCGTCTGGTTGATAGAGGCGTCGATGAGGATCGGCAGCGGCATGCGCGTGTAGCGCTTCAGGTTCTCGCGCATGCGGTCGTAGACCACCACGGTGTCGTTCAGCGAGTAGCCGACGATGACAAGCAGCGCGGCAATGCTCGTCAGATTGAACTCGATGCCGGTGACGACGAAGAAGCCGAGCGTCAGGATGACGTCGTGCAGCGTGGCGATGATGGCGCCGATCGCGAACTGCCACTCGAAGCGGATCCAGATATAGATCAGGATCGCAGCCAGCGAGGCAAGAACACCGAGCGTCGCTGTGCGCGCCAATTCACCGGAGACGGCCGGGCCGACGACATCGACGCGGCGGAAATCATATTCGTCCTGCAATTCACTACGGACAAGCGAGATCGCCGATTGTTCGGCGTTGTCACCGCCGCCCTGGGACTGGAGGCGGATCGCGGCGCTGTTCGGATCACGCAGGCGCTTGACCTCGACGTCGCCGAGATTGAGCTCGCTGAGCCGCGAGCGGATATCTTCGAGATCGGCAGGTCCCTGTTTCGAGCGTGCCTCGATCAGCGAGCCACCGGTGAAATCGACACCGAGATGCAGGCCGGATGCGGCAACGCCCAGCATGCAGACCAGCGACAGCGCGGCAAGCGCCGTGAAGCTGTAGCGGCGGATGCCCATGAAGCGGATAGAGGTGCCGTCGAACACGTCGGTGTGCACGCTTTTCGGCAGATGCTTCAAGCGGCGGCGGCGCACCCAGGCCTCGACCAGCGGGCGCGTGAACAGGAATGCGGTGAATGCCGTCGTGACGATGCCGGCCGCCAGCGTTACGGCAAAGCCGCGGATCGCATCGCTGCCGAGATAGAAGAGGATCGCCGACGCGATCAGCGTCGTGATATTGGCGTCGACGACGGTCATGAAGGCGCGCGAATATCCGGCCGAGATCGCCTGATCGAGATGCAGTCCAGCTTTCAACTCTTCGCGGATGCGCTCGTAGATCAGCACGCTGGCATCGACGGCAATGCCGATCATCAGCACGATGCCTGCAACGCCCGGCAGCGTCAGCGGCGCGCCGAGTACGCTGAGAACGGCGATGATCATCAGGACGTTGACGAGCAGCGCGAGGCTGGCGATGACACCGAGCATGCCGTAGAGGCCGATCATCAGCCCGGCAACCAGGACGGCGCCGATGATGCCTGCCAGCAGACCGGCGCGGATCGCGCCGCCGCTGAGCCCCGGATCGATCGTGCGTTCCTCGACGATGGTCAGGCCGGCCGGGAGAGGACCGGAGCGGAGCATCGCTGCCAGATCCTCGGTCTCATCGGGTGCATAGGCGAGTGGAATACGGCTGCTGTCGCCGACCAGAAGCTTGCCGAGTTCAGGAGTTGTCAGCACCTGGTCGTCGAGGAGCACGGCAAGCGTGCGTCCGGCATTCTTCTGGACGAGATCGGCAAAGCGCCTGGACCCGTCGAGATTGAAGTTGAAACTCAGGAACGAGTCGTCGGGCGAATTGCCCGACTCGACGGCAAAGTCGCCGAGATCCGACTGGTGCATGACCTCGGCGCGTTCGACGAGATAGGCGATCGGCGGATCGTCCTGCGAGTAGGCGATCTCGGAACCGGCGGGAACAGTGCCCGCCATGGCATCCTGCGGCGTCACGCTCGCATCGACCAGACGGAAGGTTATCTTGCCCGGCTGACTAAGCAGATCCTTGAAACGCTGCGGATCGCCGAGACCGGGGATCTGCACCGTCAGCCGGTCGCGGCCCTCGGTGGTGATCACAGGATCGGCTCCACCGGCTTCGACGGCGCGGTGCGCGACGATGGCGATCGAGCGTTGCAGGGCCGATGCCAGGTCGCGATCGATCGACTTGCCCGAGATTGCAAGGTTCAGCTGCCCGTCGGCGCTCTTCGTGATCG
Organism: Rhizobium sp. 10N427; assembly: GCF_056394605.1. Classification (NCBI taxonomy): domain Bacteria; kingdom Pseudomonadati; phylum Pseudomonadota; class Alphaproteobacteria; order Hyphomicrobiales; family Rhizobiaceae; genus Rhizobium; species Rhizobium sp. 10N427. The sequence continues at coordinate 98,393 of NZ_JBFTID010000014.1, forward strand.
TGAAATCGGGATCTGCCGATCCGCCCGAGGCGACTGCCAGCGGCGAAAGCAATGATGCGGCCTGGTCGGTCTGCGCGGGATCGGTAATGCGGACCTGGATGGTCTGATCGTTGCCTGCCAGACCGGTATAGCGGATATTCGCGTCGCGGAGCCGCGAACGAACACTGGCGACCGTGTTTTCGAGCCGGTTCTTGACGATATCGGCCCGCTCGATCTTCACCACCAGATGCGCGCCGCCCTCGATATCGAGGCCCGGCGTCAGCGCCTTATGCGGCAGCCATTGCGGCAGTGAAGAAAGCGTGTTGGCGGAGAAGAGATTTGGCGCGGCGGCCAATGCCGCCGCGGCGACGACAAGCCAGATCAGAAATGTTTTCCAACGGGAAAAGTGGTGCATGCTGCCTTTCCGATCCGGCTCGTCTGAAGCCGGTCTTTATGCGGCGTCTGCCTTGACGGGCTCGCCCTTGACGCGGACGTCTGCAATGCCGCTGCGGACGACGCGAACGCGAACGCCATCAGCAATTTCCACTTCCACTTCCTTGTCGTCAACGACCTTCGTGACCTTGCCGACGAGACCGCCGGCAGTAACGACCTGGTCGCCGCGGCGAATGGCGGAAAGCGTCTCAGCGCGCTTCTTGGCCTGGGCGCGCTGCGGACGGATCAGCAGGAAATACCAGACGACCATCAGCGGCACGAACAGGATGATCATTTCGAAGCCGGAGCCGAATGGCGACGCGGCAGTATCCGTTGCGGCCTGGGCAAATGCCGGGGTGATGAACATTGATAAACTCCTCAGCTGCGGGCGGCGAAATTCCGCCTCTCTTTTCAGTGGCCGGACTATAGTTGCGGTAAGAACGAATGCAACAAAAACAGCCGTGAGGCGTACCGAATCCGCCGCCTGATAACCTTTCGGCTGTGGAAAGGCCATGTTACGCCGCCATGAAAGACAAGAGGCGGTTCGCCGCAGTCTATTTTCAGGAGGACATAGCATGGCTGAAGAGATCAACAGCGTCATCCTGCAGGAACTGAAGCGGCTGACGGCAGCCGTCGAGCGGCTTGCCGGGCCCGCCCCTGCCGTGAACGACTGGAATGCCGCGGACTGTTTCGTCTGGTCGCCCGCACGGCAGCATCTGCAACCCGTCGCGCGGCCGAACCGCGTGGCGCTGACGCTCATCCGCGGCGTCGATCACGTGCGCGATATCCTGCATGAAAACACCGTGCGTTTCGCCGACGGCTTTCCGGCCAACAACGTGCTCCTGTGGGGCGCACGCGGCATGGGCAAGTCGTCGCTGGTCAAAGCGGTGCATGAGGATGTCAGGCGCGAAAGCGGCGTTTCGCTGAAGCTGGTCGAGGTTCATCGCGAAGACATCGCCAGCCTGCCTGCCCTTCTCGACCTGATGAAGGATGTGCCGCACCGGATCATCGTTTTCTGCGACGACCTCTCCTTCGATCATGACGACACGGCCTACAAGTCGCTGAAGGCGGCATTGGATGGCGGCGTCGAAGGGCGGCCTGACAATGTGCTGTTCTATGCCACGTCCAACCGCCGCCACCTGCTGCCGCGCCACATGATGGAAAACGAGCAGTCGACGGCGATCAATCCGTCGGAAGCGGTGGAAGAGAAGGTATCGCTGTCGGATCGCTTCGGCTTGTGGCTCGGCTTCCACAAGTGCAGCCAAGAAGACTATCTGACGATGATCGACGGCTATGCCGATCATTTCAAGCTGACGCTCGATCGCGACAAGATGCGCGCCGAGGCCCTGGAATGGGCAACGACGCGCGGCGCGCGCTCCGGCCGTGTCGCCTGGCAGTATATCCAGGATCTTGCCGGCCGCATGCGCATCAATCTTTCCCGCGACTGATTCCGCTGGCCCTCGCCCAAAACGCAAAAAGCCCGGCGCATGGCCGGGCTTTCGCATTTCCCCGTACGCGCTAACTATTCGAGGAAGGTGATCGGGTTGACCGGCGAAGCATCCTTGCGGACTTCGAAGTGGACCTGCGGCTGCTTGACGTTGCCGCTCATGCCGGAGACTGCAACGGTCTGGCCGCGCTGGATCTTCTGGCCGCGGGTAACGCTCAGCGTATCGGCATTGCCGTAAACGGTGACCGTGCCGTCGTCGTGACGGACGAGAACGGTGTTGCCGAGTTCCTTCAGGCCGTTGCCTGCATAGATGACGACGCCGTTTTCAGCAGCCTTGATCGGTGTGCCCTGCGGAACCGAGATATCGATACCGTCGTTGCGGCTGCCGTTGACGTTGGCGCCGTAGGCAGCGATGACCGCACCGCGGACCGGCCAGCGATACTTGCCGATGCCGGTTGCCTCAGGCGCTGCGGAAGCAACATCGGACTTCTTCTCGACTTCATCGACGGTCTGCGTTGCCGCGGGCGCCTTGTAGCCCGCAGGCTGGTTCGACGCGGTCTCGGTTGCGGCAGGCGCGGCAGCCTTCGGCTCTGCGGCCTTGGCCGGGATCGAAGCCGTCTTCATCTGGTCGGTTCCGGCAGAGCCGCCCGGAATAGTCAGCGTCTGGCCGATGCGGATCGAGCTTGCCTGCAGATTGTTGGCCTGCTTGATAGAGTCGACGCTGGCGCCGGTGGCCTTGGCGATCTTGGCGAGCGAGTCACCCTGCTTGACGGTATAGCTTCCGGCGCCGCCGGGAGCCTTGCCGCCGGCCGCTGCAACCTTGCCCATGGCACCGTCAGCGCTGACCTGCGACTTGTCTCGTGCCGTATTGGCGCCCGGCAGAACAGCGACGTTCTGTTCCGGCGCCTTGTAGGGCTCTGGAGCCTTGCCCGGCTTGGAGAGGTCGGCCGTCTGCGAGGCGGCCTTGGCCGCGTTGCTGCCGCCGTTGAAGGTCGGGATCAGGATCGACTGGCCAGGCTTGACGGCCGAAGCGGACTTCATGCCATTCGCACGGAGGATTTCGTTTTCAGGAACACCGTAGCGGCGTGCCAGCACAGCGAGGCTTTCGCCCGGACGAACCGTGACGGACGGAGCGTTAGCTGCAGACCAGCCGGTTGCCTTTGGCGTCGAACCCGTCGTCAGCGTGTCGGGCGCAGCAAGCTTCGGAGCAGCCTGCAGCTTGCGCGGCGCGGAAGCCTGCGATGCCGGGAACGGCTGAGCCAGTGCTTCCTGGCGTTCGCGGGATGCGACGGGAGCAGCTGCGCCCGGTGCCGAGAGCTCGGAACGCTGAACCGTGACCGGCGCCGATGCGATGCGGGCATTGGAGCGGATCGCGCCAGTCGAAGCCGGGTAAGGCTGATTGTACGACTGATTGCCGTAGGACTGATTGTTGCTGCCGTAGGCCGGCTGCATGGCGCCACCGCCCTGCATGTCGCCCTGCGGTACGGGATCGCCCTGCAGTCCGCTCATGCTGCGGCGCGGGACCGAACCCGTTGCCATCTGATCCTGACCGGAGCCAAAAAGACCACCGCTGAAGCGCGAAACATCTGAACTGCAGCCTGTCGCTGCACTCGCCAACAAGGCGACGGCCAGAAGATTGAAGGCCGATTTTCCGAACTTTGGCGATACACAAAAACTCATGATACGACCCACTCACAACGCAACCATTTGTGGGAGTATTAAAGCGCGTTAGTATTACCACGCGGTTAAAGCGCTGGAATTGGAGCAGTTTTTTAGAGGAATTGATAACCATAGTCTTGCGGGTGAAAAATCGCACCCCGCGAAAGCGGCGCGAAATGCGCGCAGATCAGAGCTGCGAAGCGACCCGCGGAACGATCGGCAGATAGGGAACGGTGAAGAGTTCCTCGCGCTCGAAGCGGCTGCCGGTTTTCGTCAGCCGCACCATCCGGCACTCCTCGTCCGATATCATCAGCGGCGCGATCATCGATCCGCCGGAAACCAGCTGATCGGTATAGACGCGCGGCATCGATGCGAACGCGGCGGTCACGAGAATGCGGTCGAAGGTGCCCTCGCCCTGCAGGCCGTTGCTGCCATCGGCCTGGCGGACGATGATGTTGCGCAGGCTGAGCTGATCCATGCGCTTCTGCGCATTAACCACCAGCGTCTTGTAGCGGTCGATGGTCAGAACCCGTTCGGCAATCCGGCCCATGACGGCGGCCATGAAGCCGCTGCCTGTGCCGACCTCGAGAACGCGCTGGCCGGGCTTGACCTTCAGATGATGGAGAATGCGGACGGCAAGATCGACGCCTTCAAGAAACGAGCCGCACTCGATAGGGATCGTCCGTGTTGAATAGGCCTCATCGGCAAACTGCGCCGGAACGAAGCGCGAGCGCGGCGTCTGCTCGACCGCCGTCAGAAGATCGATATCGGAAATACCTTGGGCCCGCAGCCTCAGGACGAGAGCCGCAAAACCTTCCTTCTCGACCAACTGTGACGTCAATGCCTGCTTACTCCGTAACCGAAAGCGCCCGCTCGACGCGGTCCTTCACGGAATAATCAGTCAGATCCAGTTTCAAAGGTGTTACCGAAATCTTATTATGCTTCAAAGCGTGGATATCGGTGCCTTCGGCGAAGGCGCCGGCGCGCTCGCCGAACTTCAGCCAGTAGTAGGGAAAGCCCCGGCCATCCGAGCGGGCGTCGACCTGCAGGTTGAAGGCGAGCTTGCCCTGTGCGGTAACCTCGACCCCATTGACGTCCTCAGGACGGCAGTTCGGGAAGTTCAGGTTGAGGAAGGTGCCCTCGGGCAGATCGACATTCATCAGCTTCTGCAGCAGCGCTGGTGCATGCGCCTCGCAGACCTCCCACGGCACGATACGGGCACCGTCCGCATAGACATAGGCCTGGCTGAGCGCGAAGGAGCGTACGCCCTGCATCGTGCCCTCGATGGCGCCGGCAATGGTGCCGGAATAGGTCACGTCATCGGCGACGTTGGAGCCGGAATTGACGCCGGACAGGATGAGATCCGGCTTGATGTCCATAACCTGCTTGACGCCCATGATGACACAATCGGTCGGTGTGCCGCGCAGCGCGAAGTGCTTGTCGGAAACCTTGCGCAGGCGCAGCGGCTCCGACAGACTCAGCGAATGGGCAAGACCGCTCTGATCGGTCTCGGGTGCCACGATCCAGACGTCGTCGGAGAGAGTGCGCGCAATCCGCTCAAGGGCTGCGAGGCCTTCGGCATAAATGCCATCGTCATTGGTGAGCAGAATGCGCATGGTCTCAGGCCGCCCGTTCGATCTTCTTCAAGCCGCCCATATAGGGCAGCAGCACATCGGGGATAGTCACCGAGCCGTCTTCGTTCAGGTAGTTTTCCAGAACGGCGATCAGGCAGCGGCCGACGGCGGTACCCGAGCCGTTCAGCGTGTGAACGAACCTGGTGCCCTTCTCGCCCTTGACGCGGTAGCGCGCATCCATGCGCCGTCCCTGGAAATCGCCGCAGACCGAGCAGGAGGAGATTTCGCGGAAGGTGTTCTGTCCCGGCAGCCAGACTTCCAGATCGTAAGTCTTGCGGGCGCCGAAACCCATGTCGCCGGTGCAGAGCGTCATGGTGCGGAAATGCAGGCCGAGGCGCTTCAGCACCTCTTCGGCACAGGCGGTCATCCGCTCGTGCTCGGCGACCGCGCTTTCCGCGTCGGTGATCGATACGAGCTCGCACTTCCAGAACTGGTGCTGGCGCAGCATGCCGCGGGTATCGCGGCCGGCGGAGCCCGCTTCCGAGCGGAAGGACGGGGTCAGCGCCGTGAAGCGCAGCGGCAGCTTTTCCTGCTCGAGGATTTCGGCAGAGACGAGATTGGTGAGCGTCACCTCAGCCGTCGGGATCAGCCAGCGCCCATCCGTCGTCTTAAAGAGGTCGTCGGCGAATTTCGGAAGCTGGCCCGTGCCGAACATCGCCTCGTCGCGTACCATCAGCGGCGACGACACCTCGGTGTAGCCGTGCTCGCCGGTATGCAGGTCGATCATGAACTGGCCGAGCGCCCGCTCCAAACGCGCCAGCGGGCCGGTCAGGACCGTGAAACGCGAGCCGGAAAGCTTGGTCGCGCGGTCGAAATCCATGTAGCCGAGCGCTTCGCCGATTTCGAAATGCTCTTTCGGCGTATGGTTCCAGCGCGGCTTTTCGCCGATCGTGCGCGTGACGACATTGCCGCTCTCGTCGGCGCCGACGGGGACGTCGTCGAACGGGATATTCGGGATGCGCGACAGCGCGTCGTTGAGCTCGGCGGTGAACTGGCGCTCGTCGTCTTCGGCAGCCGGCAGTGTCACCTTGATGTCGGCGACTTCGGCCTTCAGCTTCTCGGCAAGCTCGGTGTTTTTCTGCGCGATCGCCGCGCCGATCTCCTTCGAGGCGGTGTTGCGGCGTGACAGCAGGTCCTGCGCCTTCTGCACGGCGGAGCGGCGCTTCTCATCGAGGGCTACGAGGGACTGGGCCAACGCGTCCGCACCACGCTTTGCAAGCGCGGCGTCTAGAGCCTCGGGGTTCTCACGGATCCATTTGATATCGAGCATTGTCGTTCCGGGTCGTTACAAAACAGGAACCGGCCGGAGCCTGACCTGGCTGCGGCCGGAAGATACGGAAGCGTACGGGAAGAGATTGCGAAGCCGCTCAGACGCTGTCCGTGTTGGCAACATCCGCGGATCGTTCCGCCTCTTCGACCGACTGCCGCGCACGCTGGCGCTCGACGAGTCGAGCCGCGTGGATTGCAATCTCGTAGAGAAGGATCGTCGGCAGTGCAAGACCGATCTGGGACATCGGATCGGGCGGCGTCAGAACCGCAGCGACGATGAAGGCCATGACGATCGCGAACTTGCGCTTTTCGGCAAGCCACTGCGAGGTGAGCAGGCCGACGCGGGCGAGCAGCGTGGTAATGACGGGGAGCTGAAAGACCAGGCCGAAGGATAGCACCAGCGTCATGATCAGGCTCAGATATTCCGAGACCTTCGGCAGCAGCGAGATGGCGACGTCGCCATGGCCCGGCGTCTGCTGCATGGCCAGAAAGAACCACATGACCATAGGCGTGAAGAAGAAATAGACGAGTGCGGCGCCGAGCAGGAAGAGGATTGGCGAGGCGATCAGGAACGGCAGGAAGGCCGCGCGCTCGTTCTTGTAGAGGCCGGGCGCCACGAACTTGTAGATTTGCGCGGCGATGATCGGGAATGCGATCACCACGCCGCCGAACATGGCGACCTTCACCTGCGTGAAGAAGAATTCCTGCGGCGCCGTGTAGATCAGCTGCGCCTTGTCGACATCCATGCCCGCCCAGATGACGGCGAGCTTGTAGGGATAGACGAGGTAGTTGAAGAGATGCTTGGCAAAGAAGAAGCAGACGATGAAGGCGATGAAAAACGCGCCGATCGACCACATCAGCCGCCTGCGCAGCTCCATGAGGTGCTCGATCAAGGGCTGCGGCTTGTCTTCGATATCGCCGCTCATGCCTCATCCTTTTTCGTTGCCGCTGCCTTCTTCGGAGCAGCTGCGGTCTTCTTTGCTGGTGTGGCCTTTGCGGCCACGGTCTTGGCAGGCGCCTTTGCTGGGGCCGCCTTGGCGGCCGCAGTCTTTGCCGGAGCGGCAGAGGCCTTGGCAGCCGGTGCAGGCTTTGCCTCGGCCGCGGGAGCGGCAGCCACGGGCTCAACCTTTGCAGCAGCCACGGCACGCGGTTTGCGCACAGCCTTCTGCTTTTCAACGGTCGCGGCAACAGCCGGCTCGGGCAGCGGCGCCACGATCGGCGGCGTTTCCGGCAGGCTCATCGACGGTTCCGGGACGCTGACAGGAGGCACTTCGGTCTTGTTCTCGACCTTGGTGGCGCTCTGCAGGTCTGCCTTGATGTCGTTGCCCATCTGGCGCAGCGGGTTCATCGCATCGCGCAGCGTATTGGCCGGGTTCAGACGCTGGGCGTCGGCAAGTGTCTGACGCACCTCGTCGAGATCCGCCTCACGCAGCGCCTCGTCGAACTGTGCGCGGAATTCACCGGCTACCTTCTTGGCGCGCTGGGTCATCTTCCCGAACGCACGCAGCATCGGCGGCAGGTCCTTCGGACCGACCACAACAATCAACACGACCGCGATGACGAGCAGCTCGGTCCAGCCAATATCGAACATTCAAGGCTCCTGGATGGGAAGCGGGGCAAGCCACCCGTTTCCGGACTGGTTACTTCGTTTCGTCGGCCTTGTGATCGACGGTCTTGCCGTCAACCGGCGCGTCCTCGTCGTTCATGCCCTTCTTGAAGCTCTTGATGCCCTTGGCGACGTCGCCCATCAATTCCGGGATCTTGCCGCGACCGAACAACAACAGCACGATGACCAGAACGATCAACCAGTGCCACATGCTAAAAGAACCCATTACGCATACTCCCTGTTGCGATGTCTCTTCGATGTAAGAGTTTCCGCCATCGTTTCCAACACCAAAATTCCCCTTGGATTGACGCTTAATGTCACGGCTTCGGCCATTGTGACAAGTCATTGCGCCATCGAATTATGGTGATCACTATTGTTTTCGCCCTCGGTGTCAAAACAAAGACCAGCAACCGTTAATCTTCGGAGGCGCCGCCGGGGGCAAGAAGCCCCAATTCCTCCAGATCCATCTGGGTGATCGGGTCCTCATCCTCCGTCAGTTCGTCGCTCATCAGCGGTGACGGGATGTTGAAATTCGCCGGGATACGGCCAGAGAGCAGCCCTGCCCCCTTGAGCTCTTCGATACCCGGCAGATCGCGCAGTTCCTCAAGGCCGAAATGGTCGAGAAAGTCCCGCGTAGTGCCGAGCGTGACGGGGCGGCCGGGGGTGCGGCGGCGACCGCGGAAACGAACCCATCCAGCCTCCATCAGCACATCGAGCGTGCCGCGCGACGTCTGGACACCTCTGATGTCCTCGATCTCGGCGCGCGTCACCGGCTGATGATAGGCGATGATCGCCAGGACCTCGAGCGCGGCCCGCGAAAGTTTCTTCGCCTCGTTCTCATCACGGCGGATCACAAATGAGAGATCGGCGGCCGTGCGGAAGGCCCAGGCGTCGTCGACCTGCACCAGATTGACGCCGCGCGGCGCATATTGCTCCTTCAACCGGAGCATGATGGCGCGGACATTGAAGTGCTTGGCAATACGATCGGCGATGAAGGCCTCGGAAACGGGCTGCGACGAGGCGAAGACCAGCGCCTCGGCGATACGCTCTGCCTCAAGCTCCGCCTGGAAATCCCGGCTTTCAACGCCCTCGCCTTCCTCTCCGCCGACATCGCCCTCAGGATCGATCACAGTGGCGTCTCCTGCTCGATAACTTGCAATGTGGCGTGCTTCGGTCCGCGGCGCATGTAGAGTGGTTCAAAGGCGCCCTCCTGGCGGATTTCGAGCTTGCCCTCGCGCACCAGCTCCAGCGACGCCGCAAAGGCGCTGGCGATTGCCGTGACGCGTTCTTCCGGCGAGGTCATGTAGCGCAGCAGATAGTGCTCCAGCGCCGTCCAGTCGGAGACATCGCCGATCATCCGGGTCAAGAGCTCGCGCGCTTCGGTCAGCGACCAGACAGTGCGCCGGGCTATCGTGACCTGCGTCACCGCCTGGCGCTGTCGCAGCGATGCATAGGCGGTCAGGAGATCATAGAGGCTGGCATCGTAGGCGGACCGGTGGCGGTCCGGGATATGTTCCGGCGCGCCGCGGGCGAAGATATCGCGGCCGAGACGGTTGCGGTTGACGAGACCGCTGGCGGCCTCACGCATCGCTTCCAGGCGTTTCAGGCGGAAGGCGAGCGTTGCCGCCATCTCCTCGCCCGACGGGCCATCGTCCTTGATCTGCTGCGGGATCAGGAGGCGCGATTTCAGATAGGCAAGCCAGGCCGCCATGACGAGGTAATCGGCGGCCAGTTCGATGCGGATGCGGCGGGCGCTGTCGACAAACAGCAGATACTGCTCGGCAAGCGCGAGAACCGAAATCCGCGACAGATCGACCTTCTGATTGCGGGCGAGATAGAGCAGCAGGTCCAACGGGCCCTCGAAGCCCGCGACGTCGATCACCAGCGCCGGCTCGTGGGTGGCGCGTTCGGCCCCGTTATCCTGCCATAGCTTGTCCATCGGCGTTGCTGACGACGGCGACCGCTCGGGACCCTTGACTACGTTCAACTCTGCCTCGCTTCCAGTTTTCAGACGGTGGCGAACATCGCATCGAATTCACTGCGGATTGCCGCTTCTTCGGATTGGTCGGGTTTCGGCATGCCGGCTAGGACCGCTTCGGCGCGCTTCAGCGAAGCGTCCGACAGGACCGGCACGTTGGCGACCACCTGAAGCATCTCGTCCATGTGGCCGTTGCAATGCAGCACGATATCGCATCCGCCTGCAATGATATTCGCGGCGCGCTCGCCGATCGTGCCGGCCAGCGCATTCATCGATGTATCATCGGAAAGCAACAGGCCGTTGAAGCCGATGTGGCTGCGGATGACGCCGTCGATCACCTTGCGGGACGTGGTTGCCGGATTGGCATCGTCGATCGCCGTGAAGACGACATGGCAGGTCATCGCCGCGAGTTCATCCTTCATGGCGATGAAGGGCGGGAAGTCGTGGGCTTCGAGCTCCTCGCGCGAAACGGTGACGACAGGCAGCTCATGATGGGAATCGGCGAAGCCGCGGCCGTGACCAGGCATATGCTTCATCACCGGCAATACGCCGCCGGCCTTCAAACCATCGCTGGCAGCACGGCCCATCGCGGTCACCGTCTGGGGATCGCCGCCATAGGCGCGGTTGCCGATGACATTGCTGCTGCCTTCGACCGGCACGTCGAGCACCGGCAGGCAATCGACATTGATGCCGAACTTCAGAAGATCGAACGCGTGCAGGCGCGACATCAGCCAGGCGGCGCGAAGCCCCTGCTCCCGATCCTGGCGATAGATGTCGCCGAGCGCCTGACCGGATGGATAGTGCTGCAGGATCGGCGGACGGATGCGCTGGACGCGGCCGCCCTCCTGGTCGATCAGCACAGGCGCATGCCAGCCGACGCTTTCGCGCATCTCGGCGACGAGATCGGCGATCTGCTGCGGCTCGGAGATGTTGCGTCCAAAAAGAATGAAGCCCCAGGGGCGCTCGGCCCTGTAGAAGGCCTTTTCTTCCGGGGTCAGTGACAGGCCGCTACAGCCCAGGATCATCGCTTTTGATTCGGTCATACCCGAATCATAGAGGTGCTGAGGCGAATTGCGATAGAGGTCAACAGGCATTCACAGGAAAGGCTGGGCAAAACGAAAGCGGCGGGACCATGCCCGCCGCCTTGAATGCGTGTGATCGTGCTTACTTCGAGATCAGGCATGTGCCGCCAGCGGCACGATACTTTTCGCAAAGCGCTGCGGCTTCGTCCTTCGAGCCGGCCGGGATACGGACGCGGTAGAAGGTGCCCTTGCCGGCGATATCGGCCTTGCGGATTTCGAAGCTGCGGCCAGCCAGAACACTGCCAAACTTCTTCGAGAGGCTTGCGTAGGACTTGTTGGCTTCGGCCTCTGAGGGCAGCGATGCGATCTGGACACCGTAGCCGCCGGAAGGCGCTGAAGCCTGCGGCTGGGTGGCTGCGGGCGCCACAGAGGCAACCTCGGCCGGCTTCGGCGGCTGAGGAGCAGCAGCGGCTGCAGGCTTGGCAGCCGGGCGGACTGCCGGGACCGGAGCAGCATCTGCAGGCTTTGCCGCAGCCTGGGGCTCGACCTGCGTCGACTGAACCTGACGGACCGGCGGCTCGACATTAGCAGGGTTGCTCGCGGCAACCTTGGCAAGGACCGATTCGGACGCACCAGCCTGGGCAGGCGGCGTTGCCGTGTTCTCGACCGGGGTGGAGCGGATGTCGGCAGAAGCGACTTCGGTGCTGGCCGGGAAGCTGGCAGCCGAGCCGTTCGGCGTGATGGTGGTCGTCTTGACCTGTTTGACAACAGGCGCATCGACGGGTGCTTCGTCCTCACGGGCTACCAGAGTCCCGTCAGGCTTGACGATCATCGTGCGGACTTTGCGCGGCGAAACGGCCGGGACGCGGTCTGCGTCGCCGTCATTTGCTGCCTGCTCCGGCTGATTTTGGTCCGGAAGAAGACGCGGATCCTGCGTATCGCTGACCGGGGTGCTCATCGCCTGGTCGGTGACATCGCCGTCATTGTCTTCAGGGGCAATCTCAGGCGTCAGTGTGCGCTGAACGACGTCGACAGGTTCCTCATCCGAGGACACCAGGGCCGTCTGCTTCGGCGTCTCGGTGGCGCCAGCGACACGGTCGTAAACGGCCTTGTCCTGGTTCGGAACGGTCTTGCCGCCCGGATTGTCAGGAACGACCTTAACAGGTTCCTTGTCGGCGGAAATGATGCGCGGCTCGCCCGAGCCACCGGCAATGCCTGAGTCGGCTACGACCGTGTACAGACCGTAGGCACCGCCTGCGAAAACCACCACCATGGCAGCGGCGGCAAGCATGCGCTTCATCGAGCGGGCGCGGTGCATGTCTTCGGCTGCGCCTGCGGACTGAATGTGGACTTCCGCGAGCTGCTCGGTGCGCTGCACCGGCTCGCGCATGCTGCGGCGAAGGTCTTCCTCAAGCGCGCGCTCCAGATCGTCAAGACCGGCAACGGCAGGTGCTGCGGCAGGCTTCACGGCGGCAGGAGTAGCGGCCGGCGGCGCCCAGGCGGGAGCAGCGGCAGGTGCACGCTCTGCAGACTTCATCGGCTCAAAGAGGCTGGCAATCTCGGCGTCGACGTCGAAATCGAAATCAGAAGTCTGCGCGACAGGCTTGTGCTGTTCGACAGGCGGCAGCGCCGGAACATGCATCTCTTCGACAGCCTCCGGATGCCCATCGGCATCGGCAATCATCGACGGATCGAAAGGCAGTTCTTCAACGGGCTCAGGTGCGGCTGCCTGCACGGGAGCGGTCCGCTGCGGCGCCGGGGTAAAGACAGAGGCAGCAGGCACATAGGAAACAGGCGCAGGCGTATAGGCAGGCTGCGCCACCGGACGCGGCGCCTCATCAAGCACAGGCGCGGGTGCAATCGGACGCGCGGCGGCAACAGGTACCGGAACGAATGCGGCAGCAGGCGCGGCCACCGGTGCCGGAGCAGCAGCGACCGGCTCGGGCAGCGGCTTCACGGGTTCGGCGAAATCAAGATCAGCGAGTTCCAGTTCGATGCCCTCGAGATCGAGCTCGAAGTCATGACCGGCAAACGGGTCTTCCTCTTCCGGAGCAGCCGGCTTGGCAGCAACGGGAGCAAAGGCCTGAACCGGCTCGGCATGGCGAACGGGAGCAGCTTCGACGGGCACCTCATGATGAACCGGCTCGGCAGCGCGCTGCGGGACCGGGTAGCGGGAGACGTCGGCCAGCAGATTATCGATATCGAACGCCGTGGCCGCATCCTGCGGCAAAGCTTCGGTCAGCGCGGCATCCGATGCCACGACGCCATCCTTGGCGGCGGCGGCTAGATCGAAACCGGCATCGTGCGAAACGGGTTCAGCGTAGGCTTCGACGGCTGCCGCTTCGGCGACCGGCTCGTGCTGTGGCAATTCGGCGACTTCGTGGCGATCGATCTCGGCCGGAAAACCACCGGAAACCGGCAGAAACTCATCGGCGACATCGAGAGCTGCAAGTTCGTGAATTGCAGCTTCGGATGGAATGGTCTCGACCACCTGCGGCGCGGCGGCAACGGGCGCAGCGGCGACCGGCTCGGGCACCATGGCGACAGGAGCCGCCGGTGCTTCACGGCGAGCCGTGTGGAAATTGGCAAGCGGCAGCTTGATGCTGGCAGCCGACCACTGCGGCGCCTTCTGAGCCGGTGCCACCGGCTGAACAGCAGCCGCCGCACCGATCGACATTTCAAGCTCTTCGATCAGATCACGGGCGCCGTTCGACACTGGCTCGGACTGCTGCGCAGTCCAATCCGCCGAAGCAAAGGCTCCCGCAGCATTCCAGGCGGAAGCGGCTGCCGGCTCGGCATGGACGACCGGCTCAGGCTCTACGGCCTGTGTCTCGTAATAGGTCGGCTCCGGCTCGACCTGAGAAGTCTGCTCGTAAGTGACGGGCTCGTAGGCCGCGACCGGCTCGGCCGGATGGTCGACAACATCCGGTGCGCGCGGTTCGTCATAGCTCTCGAATTCCCGCAGCAGCTCGTCTTCGAGATCGAAGGCGGGCTCCTGCCGGACCGGCTCTGAAACAGTATTGGCGGCTACCCGCGGCTCGAAGCCAACGATGCGCGCGAGTTCCGCAAGCGGATCGTTTTCATCGAACAGCTCCGTCTTCTGTCGCGCGTCATACGCAAGTTGTTTGTCTGCCATACCCATCCCACTCAAAAGCCAACGCGGTCAATGCCAGCGCAATGTGGGGATTTGGTGACGTTTATCGCATTTCATCCGGTGCGGCGGTACCAGTAATGGCAAGACCCGACTTCAAAACCGAAGCGACAGCGTACACCAGCCCTAGTCTGGCAATACTCGATTCTCGGCTCTTATCGTTAACAAATCGTAATTCAGTCTGATCTTTACCTTTGTTCCAGTGTGCATGGAACGAACTGGCGAGGTCGTAGAGATAGAAAGCGACCCTGTGAGGCTCCTGTGCCTGGGCCGCGGATTCGACGACGCGCGGGAACTCCGCAGCCTTCGCAATCAGCTGCAATTCCGCGGGATCCGAGATTCCGGAGACGGCTTTTGCAAGCTCTGCGGGGGTCACGTCGAGGTCCGGAAACGCCTCCCTCGCCTGCCGGAAAACCGACATGCAACGGGCATGCGCATACTGCACGTAAAAGACCGGATTATCCTTCGACTGTTCCGTTACTTTGGCGAAATCGAAGTCAAGCGGCTCGGAACTCTTCCGGTACAGCATCATGAAACGCACCGAATCGCGGCCGACTTCCTCGACCACGTCGCGCAGCGTCACGAAGTCGCCGGAGCGCTTCGACATCTTCACCGGCTCGCCATTGCGATAGAGCTTCACGAGTTGGCAGAGCAGCACCGTCAGCTTCGAATTGCCTTCCGAAACGGCACGCGCGACAGCTTCCAGACGCTTGACGTAGCCGCCATGGTCGGCGCCGAGCACATAGATCATCTCGTTGAAGCCACGGTCGAACTTGTTCTTGAAGTAAGCAACGTCAGCGGCAAAGTAAGTATAGGAACCATCCGACTTGATCAGCGGACGATCGACATCGTCGCCGACCTCGGTCGAGCGGAACAGTGTCTGCTCGCGGTCTTCCCAATCCTCGGGCAGCTGGCCCTTCGGCGGCGGCAGAGAACCCTTGTAGACGAAGCCCTTGAAGGTCAGGTCGTTGATTGCGGTCCGGATAGCGGCGGCACCGCCATCATGCAGCGTGCGCTCGGAGAAGAACACGTCGTGGTGAACGTTCAATGCTGCCAGATCCTCGCGGATCATCACCATCATTGCATCGATCGCCTTGTCCTTGACGATGGGCATCCACTGCTCTTCCGGCATATTGTGCAACCGCACGCCATATTCACTGGCCAGTGACTGGCCGACCGGCACGAGGTAATCGCCCGGATAGAGACCTGCCGGGATCTCGCCGATCTTCTCGCCGAGGGCTTCGCGGTAACGCAGGAAGACCGAGCGTGCCAGCACGTCGATCTGCGAGCCGGCATCGTTGATGTAATATTCCTTCTCGACGGCATAGCCGGCAAAAGACAGAAGATTTGCCAGTGCGTCGCCGACAACGGCGCCGCGGCAATGGCCGACATGCATCGGGCCGGTCGGGTTTGCCGAGACGTATTCGACATTGACCTTGCGGCCGATGCCAAGCGTCGAGCGGCCGTAATCAGTGCCGGCGCCGATCATCGACGCGAGCAGCCGCTGCCAGTAGCCGACGGACAGCTTGATGTTGATGAATCCAGGACCGGCGACGGAGACGTCAGCCACATCCGGATCTTCCTTCAACTTGCCGATGATGATTTCGGCGAAGGCCCGCGGGTTGGTGCCGAGCGGCTTAGCCAGCACCATCGCTGCGTTGGTCGCAACGTCGCCATGAGTGGCGTCACGCGGCGGCTCGACGGCGATGCGGCCGAAATCGAGCTCGGATCGCTTTTCCTTGACCAGATCGATCTGTTCAAGGGCGGTTTTAATCCTGGCTTCGAAATCGGTAAAAAGGTTCATCGCACTCTTCCATGCATAGGCTGTGCCACAAGGCATCGACCGGCCTTTTGCCGGGCGCGTGCTGCCTATCGCAAATCGGGAGTGTGGTCAAACAATCGCCTGTGAGCGCTGATAGCATAGGTGTCGGTCATGCCGGCCAGATAGTCGCCGACATGGCGGGCTTTCGGCGCGTCTGCAAGGCCTGCGATATGATCGACCCAGTAGTGGCTCTGCATCTCCTTCGGGTTCGCCATATAGGCGCCGAAGAGGTCGGTGACGATCTGCGCGGCCCCTGCCCGGATGCGCATGATCTCGGGATGGCGATAGATGCGCTTGAAGAGCATCTGCTTGATCAGCCTGTCGGTTTCGGCCATCGCCGGCGAGAAGGTGGCGATGACGCGGTCGGCGTGACGGATATCGTCAGCGCTCTCCGGCTTGATCTGCGACAGGCGCTGCTGCGCGACGGAAATGACATCCTCGACCATGCGGGTGATCTGACGGCGCATGATTTCATGGGTGAAGCGGCTCGCCTCGAGGTTCGGATAGCGCTCGCGCACTTCCGCCATCAGCCCGGCGAGGAAGGGAATTTCCTCCAGCATCTCGAAGGTCAGGTAGCCGGAGCGCAGGCCGTCGTCGATATCGTGGGTATTATAGGCGATGTCGTCGGCAATCGCCGCTACCTGCGCCTCAAGGCTTGCATAGGTGTCGAGCTGCAGGTCGTGGATCTCGCAATAATCGAGGATCGGCTGCGGGACCGGCCCGCGCGTGCCCTGCCCGTCCTTCGTCAGCAGCGGGCCGTTGTGCTTCACGAGGCCTTCGAGGCTTTCCCAGGTCAGGTTGATGCCGTCGAATTCGGCATAGCGGCGCTCCAGCTTGGTCACGATCCGCAGTGACTGGGCATTGTGATCGAAGCCGCCATAGGGCAGCAGCACCTCATGCAGCGCATCTTCGCCGGTATGGCCGAAGGGCGTGTGGCCGAAATCGTGGACCAGCGCCACGCCCTCGGCCAGATCTTCATCCAGCTTGAGTGCACGGGCCAAAGCGCGGGCGATCTGTGCAACCTCGATCGTGTGCGTCAGGCGCGTGCGGTAGTGGTCGCCATCCTGGGCGATGAAGACCTGCGTCTTGTGCTTCAGGCGGCGGAAGGCCGTGGTGTGGACGATGCGGTCGCGGTCGCGCTGGAAGTCGGAACGTGTCGGGCTGGAGCTTTCGTCATAGAGCCGCCCGCGGGTCGTCCAGGGGTCTGCCGCATAGACTGCCCGCTCGCTGTTTCCAAAACCCAATGCATGCCTGTCGATCGTCATTCTTCACCGTCATTCGAGCTCGCGGCCGGATCGCCCATTGACGCCGCTTCACGCTCTTCATACCTATAGTCAGTATATACGGCAAAGCGGCGCTTTCTTAACCGCTTTCCGCAATAATGCGTTTCAATGACGCATGTGATAAATTCTTTTGATATCAGCCGTTTGAAAGATCATCGGCTTCTATCAATTCTCTCCGGATCTTGACCCCGGCAGGAGGAAGCATGACAGAGACCACAGTAACCCTCTCCGATGCCGCGGCAAAGCGAATCGCCGCCATCGTCGGCGCCGAAGCCGGCAAGAGCGCCCTTCGCGTCTCCGTCGAAGGCGGCGGATGTTCGGGGTTTTCCTACAAGTTCGATCTCGCCGATGGCGTTCAGGACGACGACGTGATCGTCGAGAAGAACGACGCGAAGGTGCTGATCGACAGCATGTCGCTGATCTATATGGCGGGCTCGGAGATCGACTTCGTTGATAACCTGCTCGGCCAGTCCTTCCAGATCAACAATCCGAACGCGGTCGCCAGTTGCGGCTGCGGCACCAGCTTTTCGATCTGAACAACATCAGAGCACCCAAATCAGACCGGCCGAAGAAATCTCTTCCGGCCGGTTTATCGTCTTGTCCGGACGCTGCCCATCACGATACAAGATCGGCACGAAGCAAGAGGTGATGGATGAAGATCGCGACCTGGAACATCAACGGCGTCAAGGCGCGTATCGACAACCTCACGCAATGGCTGAAGGATTCCAGCCCTGACATCGCCTGCCTGCAGGAAATCAAGACCGTCGACGAAGGGTTTCCTCGCCTCGAGATCGAGGCGCTCGGCTATCACGTCGAAACCCACGGCCAGAAGGGTTTCAATGGCGTCGCGATCCTTTCCAAGAGCAAGCCTGACGAAGTGAACTGCGGCCTGCCCGGCGACCCGCTGGATGAGCAGGCGCGCTTCCTCGAGGCCGTCTTTTCGTTACCCGGCAACAAGGCGCTTCGCATCGGCTGCCTCTACCTGCCGAACGGCAACCCTGTTGATACCGAGAAATACACCTACAAGCTCGCGTGGATGGAGCGGCTGCGGCAATTCGCGATCCAGCGTCTCGAATATGAGGAAGCCTTCATCCTGGCCGGTGACTACAACGTCATTCCCGAACCGCATGATTGCTTCGATCCGAAGGTCTGGGAGAATGACGCGCTGTTCCTGCCGCAGACGCGCGAGGCTTTCCGCAGGCTCGAAGCCCTCGGCTTTACCGACGCGGTGCGCGCGACCACCGATGCGACACAGCTCTATTCATTCTGGGATTATCAGGCCGGTGCCTGGCCGAAGAATAACGGCATTCGTATCGACCATCTGATGCTGTCGCCCGAGGCTGCTGACCGGATGACGTCGACGGCGATCGAAAAGCATGTCCGCGCCTGGGAAAAGCCGTCGGACCACGTGCCCGTCGTCGCCTATTTCGACTTCGCCGCTTAAAGGAAATCAGTCGCCGCTGGTGGCGATATTGTGGGAGAGCGATACCGCCGCACGGCGGTCTCCTTCGGTGGCGACCGAGAACGCCTGCTCCTGCAGCGATTCCATCCAGCCACAGTCCTTCGGCTTGCAGC
This sequence comes from Rhizobium sp. 10N427, assembly GCF_056394605.1. Lineage (NCBI taxonomy): Bacteria > Pseudomonadati > Pseudomonadota > Alphaproteobacteria > Hyphomicrobiales > Rhizobiaceae > Rhizobium > Rhizobium sp. 10N427. The sequence goes on from NZ_JBFTID010000014.1 coordinate 117,250, forward strand.
GGTCGAGCGCCGCCGTCATCATTGCCAGACCGCGGGCCGACTGCCCTTCCTGGAAAAGAATATTGCCGAAGACCGACATGGCACCGGGATGCCCGCTCTTGCGGGCCTGGTTCAGCCACTTCTTGGCCTGCAGCGGATTGGCGCTGCCGCCATCGCCGGACAGCATCATCTGCGCCAGCTGGAACTGCGCCTCCGGCACGCCGAAGGTGGAGGCGACCTGGAAATAAAGCTGGCGGGCCTGATTGAGGTCGGTCTTGACGGGGCTACCCGGAATGCCGTGCTTGTAGTAGCTGGCAAGCGACAGAAGCGCATTGATGAAGAAGCCGGTGTCTTCGGAGCCGGGCTCGACGCCCTGCTGGGCAATCTCGCTGTAGATCTTGAAGGCCTCGAAATCGTCCTGGGTAACGCCATCACCGTCGGCATACATATTGGCCAGCGCCCAGCGCGAGCCGGTGTGCCCCTTCTCGGCCGCGTATTTATAGGCTTCAACGGCCTCTTCCTTCTGGCCGCTCTTGTAAGCCTTGAAACCGAACTTGAAGAGATCGAAAGGACCGGATTCCTTGGTCACGCCGGCATTGATATCAAACGCGCCGGCTGGGGATGCAATCGCCGCTGAAAGAGCGATGGACAGCCCCATGATAGATGATCTGAAAAGTCTGAACTCGGATGTCAGCATTTCACTCGGTTTCTTTCGCTTCCATCGCAGACCAGCCCGGCAGCAAAAACTCCGCTGCCACGCGTCCCGGCGTATTCCCTCCAGGCGAGCGATCCCGCGGCGAGCTCTCTGGCTCCTTTGCCCGCGTCGCATCCAGCCTTTCGCCCTTCTTCGAGGGCGTGAATTTCCTGCGCATCGCGATGGACCGCCCGGTTTCCGGCCCGGCCCGCCTGCAATGCCTGCGGCGTCATTTTTACGGAGGAAATGTCTCTCTCTCCGCCTCGCCAATAGTCGTAAACACCAAATGTGACCAAACCGGTATCGGCGTGATCGCGGCGTTCTTCAGCGCCCATCATGGACGCGGAAACATCGGAGAATGGACAGATGGAAGACACGACCTGAGAGCGAAGTTTTTCGGCGGAATCGCCTTGCGGGAAAAGCTGAATCGCCAATGGAGCGGAATGAAATCCGGCCCCCGATCGGCCCTCGCCTGTCCCTGAAAAAACTCGACCCATCTTACTTTTCAAACGCACCCTACGCCTGCCATTCCCTTGCCCGAAGATACCGCTGCGCTCTGTTTGTGGCGGGAAATGGACAAATTGTCCCTGGAGAGAGCTTACGCCAACTGTCGTAAAAAACTGTTGCGGATTCGTCACAAAATGGGATGGCCAAAAGGCATGATTAATATGGCAGCAAGCAAAGAAAAGCCCGGCGCTGGGCCGGGCTTTGTGTTTGGCAGGTCTTGATTAGAACTTGACCTTAATGCTGGTCGATAGCGCAGTGACGAGGTCGTTGCCAAAGGAATAGGTCACGTCGTCGCCGTACGTCACGCCGTCACGGGTGAATGTCCCGGATTCGCCACTTGTCATAAGACCGATCGCGCCTGCCACACGCCATTCGATGTTCTCCGTCGGCGTATAGGCTGCCCCCAGACCGAGCATCCATGTGTCAGTCTGCGAACCGTAGCCGTCGCTGGTGCCGCGGTCCCATGTTAAACTGACAGCACCGGCCCACTGATCGTTGAACTTGTGACCGATACCGCCACCGATCGTCCAACCGTCACGGTAGGCGAGATCAAGCGATGCAAGGCCGCCGGCAGGACACGTCCCAGTCGTAGGGCAGAATGCGACGGATTGTAGGATGCTCCAATTCGTCCACTTGATATTGCCGAACGCAAGCCAATCGGGAGCAATGCCGCTTTGAACTTTGAGTTCCAATGAGTCTGGCGCTTCAGCCGAACCTGTGACGGGCGTGATTTTTCCGCCATATCCAGGCACAATAGGAACCTGAGTGAGGTCGACGGTCCCCTCAAGGTTATCGTACTTCACACGGCTATTATAAACCAAACTTGCGCGCAGAGCGTATTCAGGGATTTCGTAAGCAATACCTGCACGCCAACCCCACGAGTCGTCGCTCATGTCGAGACGACCGATACCGTCACCCGGCTGACTGAACAGCGCAGGATTAGCGACATATCTGGTCTTGAAGCCCTCGATCTCCTGATAGAAAGCGCCGCCGATCACGCGGAACTGGCCTGGACCTGCATCAAATTTGTACGAGCAGGTTGCTCCATAGTTGTGACTGGTAACTTTCGTTTCGATATTGCTATTGGCACCGACCCAGCCAATGCCAGGATCGCTATGGGCCCCGAAGGGCTCCGAGTAGTCAACCAAGCAATCTACCGGCCCAAGACCAGTCTTGATACCGACGTAGGGGATCGCGTAATCCTTAGTCTCATCCGCGGATGTCGAACCACCGCCTAACCCGTTGTTTCCAAACCCGTCAGAAGAATCGATATCCTTCACATTCTTCAGCTTGCGCTGCGGCATCACATAGGTAACGCCCGAATTGAACGAAAACGGACCGGTATCGAACAGCTGATCGATATTGTAGCCGCCGCGTTCCAGACCGCCCGCAAAGGACGGCGTCGCGGCGGACGAAAGGATGATGAGCGATGCTACGCCCTTGGAAAACATACGAGATGCCATTGTGTCTCCCCCACTCAAGCAATGCAGATGATGCACCTTGCAAAGGAATAGCGCGGATGACAATGCGCGCCTTCATGACGCCACAATGCATGCAAGAAGTTAAATTGACGTAAGAAATTGACGAGCACGTCAAATTTTTGCGTATGGTAAAATTTTATCCCAATAAAATAATCATTCCGGGTTAGTTTTGGATTATCCTTCCAAGCCGATCTGCCCCTGTATCAATCTGACAACAGTCAGTTTTTTCGGCCCTACCCACTGAATAATTTGCAAAACCGCCCGATTCAGCGTGATCGGCGGCGCATATGAGCAAGTTCTTCCGATTCGGATTGCTGCGAACGCAAAACGGCGCCCGTGCAAGTCCGGACGCCGCTTTGGAATAGTTTACTACCAAGAGTGGATTAAGCTTCGTTCACCCTCGCCAGCGCAACCGTCAGGCTTTCCATCTGCCCCTGCAGTTCGGCCAGGCGCTCGCGCTCGGCTTCGACCACTTCGGGATTGGCGTTGGCGACGAACTTCTCGTTCGACAGCTTGCCGTTGATGCGGGCCATCTCGCCTTCGGTCTTGCCGATCGCCTTTTCGAGACGCGACTTCTCGGCCGAAAGGTCGATCAGGCTGCCGAGCGGCAGGCAAGCCGTGGCTTCGCCGACGACGATCTGTGCCGCGCCCTTCGGCGCAGCGTCAGCTAGCGAGACAGTCTCCACGCGCGCCAGACGCTTGATCGCCGCATCATGGCGCGACAGGCGCTCCCTGGTCTGCGCATTGGCATTGACGAAAACCAATGGTGCGGTTGCCGCCGGCGGGACGTTCATCTCGGCGCGAACCGAACGGATGCCCGACACCAGATCGATCAGCCAGTTGATCTCGTCGGCGGCGGCATCGTCGGAGAAGGACGGTGCCGGCCAGTCCGCATGGCAGACGAGTGTATCGCGCTCGATGCCTTCACCTGCGGTATGCGCCCAGAGTTCTTCGGTCATGAACGGCATGAAGGGATGCAGCAGCTTGTAGATCTCTTCGAGAATATAGGCGCTGCAGGCCTGGGCTTCCGCCTTGGCGGCCTCGTCCTCGCCGCTGAAGACAGGCTTCAACAGTTCAAGATACCAGTCGCAAACCTGGTTCCAGACGAAGCGGTAAAGCGCGCCGGCCGCATCGTTGAAGCGGTAGGCCTCAATGGCTTCCGTTACGTCACGTTCCGCACGGGCAAGTTCCGTCAGGATCCAGCGGTTGATGGTCAGCTTGACGCTATCAGGCGCGAAGTTCGGGTCGCTTTTGGCGCCGTTCATCTCGGCAAAGCGCGTCGCGTTCCAGAGCTTGGTTCCGAAGTTGCGGTAGCCGGCGATACGCGCCGGGTCGAGCTTCACGTCGCGTCCCTGCGCCGCCATGATGGCCAGCGTGAAACGCAGAGCGTCGGCGCCGTATTCGTCGATCAGCTCCAGGGGATCGATGACGTTGCCCTTCGACTTCGACATCTTCTGGCCGTTCTTGTCGCGGACCAGCGCGTGGATGTAGACGGTATGGAACGGCTCGACCGGATTGCCGTCCTCATCCTTCATGAAGTGCAGACCCATCTGCATCATGCGGACCACCCAGAACGGGATGATGTCGAAGCCGGTCACCAGAACGTTGGTCGGATAATAGCGCGCCAGTTCCGGCGTCTTTTCCGGCCAGCCGAGCGTCGAGAACGGCCAGAGTGCCGACGAGAACCAGGTATCCAGAACGTCTTCGTCGCGGGTCAGGATCTCGCCCGGCTTGAAGTTTTCGAGCAGGTCCTCGACATAGGCCTTCATCGGGCCTTCATGCGACAGATAATGCTGGATCGCAGCCTGCAGCGCTTCCTCTTCGGTCTTCTCGACGAAGACCTGACCATCCGGGCCGTACCAGGCGGGGATCTGGTGTCCCCACCAGAGCTGGCGCGAGATGCACCAGGGCTGGATGTTTTCCATCCATTGGAAATAGGTGTTTTCCCAGTTCTTCGGCACGAACTTGGTGCGGCCTTCGCGAACCGAGGCGATCGCCGGCTTGGCGAGCGTCTTGTTGTCGACCCACCACTGCTCGGTCAGACGCGGCTCGATCGGCACGCCGCCGCGGTCTCCGTGCGGAACCATGTGCTTGTGCGGCTCAATCTTGTCGAGCAGACCGGCTTCTTCGAAAATCTCGACGATGATCTTGCGTGCCGCGAAGCGATCCTGGCCCTCGAGACGATCCCAGGCGCCGTGGAGGGCCGCCGGGTTGTCGAGACCTTCCAGAAAGTCCTCGTTTTCCTTGATGGTGACCGAACCATCGACGTCAAGAACGTTGATAGCGCGCAAGCCGGTGCGCCGGGCAACGTCGAAGTCGTTGAAATCATGCGCCGGCGTCAGCTTGACGGCGCCGGTACCGGCGGTCGGATCGGCATAGCTGTCGGCGACAACAGGGATCTTGCGGCCGACGATCGGCAGGATGACGTGCTTGCCGACGATCGACGTGTAGCGATCGTCGTCCGGATTGACGGCAACGCCGGTGTCACCAAGCATCGTTTCCGGGCGGGTCGTGGCGACGACGAGATAATCGCGGGTTTCGAATTCCGTCGGCTTGCCATCTTCGTCGAAGGCAACCGGATGCTGGTAGGTGACGCCCTCTTCCAGCGGATAGCGCAGATGCCAGAGGTTACCCTTGACCTCGAGCTGCTCGACTTCCATGTCCGAAATCGCCGTTAGCAGCTTCGGATCCCAGTTGACGAGACGCTTGTCCTTGTAGATGAGCCCCTGCTTGTAAAGCGTTACAAATACCTCAAGAACGGCCTGCGACAGACCCTCGTCCATGGTGAAGCGTTCGCGCGACCAGTCACAGGAGGCGCCAAGGCGCTTCAGCTGGTTAAAGATCAGGCCGCCCGATTCAGCCTTCCATTCCCAGACCTTGTCGATGAAGGCGTCGCGGCCCATGTCGCGGCGGCCCGGAAGCTGCTGTTCCATCAGCTTGCGCTCGACCACCATCTGCGTGGCGATACCCGCATGGTCCATGCCCGGCTGCCACAGCACATCCTTGCCGCGCATGCGCTCGAAACGGATCATGATGTCCTGCAGCGTATTGTTGAGCGCGTGGCCCATGTGCAGGGAGCCCGTCACGTTCGGCGGCGGGATGACGATCGTGAACGTTTCGGCACCGGGCTTCTTGTTGGCGCCAGCGCGGAAAGCATCGGCTTCGTCCCATTTCGCAGCGATTTTGGGTTCGACTGCGGCGGAATCATAGGTCTTGTCGAGCATTTTATGACCAAACTTCGGGGTTTTAGGATGCGGGTTTGTAAATAGGATGGCTGCGGGCAAGTCAATAAAAAAGCCGCCCCGGAGACCGGAGCGGCTTGTTCGGTAAAAAGCGTTTCCGGTTAGCGGCGCGGACCGCGCGCCACGCGCTCGATTTCTTCACGCACGAGGCGTTCGACCAGCGTCGGCAGATTGTCATCCAGCCATTCGCGCAGCATCGGACGCAGCATGTCTTCGGCGATCTCATCGAGCGACCGACGCTCGGCGCCATCGATGGCAAGCGCCAGCTCTTCGAAGGAACGTGCGACCTGAAGGCTGGCATCCTGCGAGATCAGCGCCTGGGCTTCTTCCATGATCTGCGGCAGAAACTGGGGCATGGCAGCCGGGGCTTCGGCGACGGGTGCCTCCGGCGCGATTTCGGCCTGCGGAGCGATCGTTGCCTGCGGCTCCGGGAACACTTCTGTGGCAGCGGCTGCTACCGGCTGAGGGGCAGCGTCCACCGGTGCGGCTTCGGCAACAAGCGGCGCCTGCTTCGGTGCCGGCAGCGGAGCAACGACGGGAGCGGATACATGCTCGACCGGTGCACGGACCTGTTCAGCGACGGGCTCGGCCACGGGTTCCGGCTGGCGGAAGACCGGCGGAAGCTCGCGCGGCGGCTGGGCTGGCAGACGCTCGGAGGCGGCACGAACCCGGGCGGCGACATCGGCAAGCGACATGGAGCGCGCGGGCTCCTCGATATCGCGCGTACCTGCCGAATTGGCGGCGACGAAGCGCGGATCGGCCTGCATCACCGGCTCGGGAAACTCGACATTGGCATAGGTGTCGTCGACGGTCAGACGGATGTTGGAGTCGCTGCCTTCGTCTTCGCCGTCATCGCCGTAAACCGGCGGCAAAGATTGGGAAATGGCCTTTCCGGCACCCGGATCATTGCTCTCGATGATCTGGCGGATCGACGCCAGGATCTCTTCCATGGACGGTTCACGCGCTACGCTTGGCTGAGCCATATCTATCCCCGTTATGCTAAAAGCAACGATCGGATTGCGTGGTGTGGGCATCCGAATCACCCAGACACTAGAATACCCAAGACGCGAAAAAAATCATCGCGAATCAAATGAATGCGTCCATGCACAGTTTTGTTGGATGAACTGCGGACCGTCTGCCCGGCCCGGTTTCAGCGCCGCAAACGCAAACGGGCGCCGGAGGCGCCCGCATCGTCAAAGAGCAATGCAATGCTGCTCAGAACACAAATTCGCGCAGCTTTGCGAAGCCCGGAAGCGGCTTGACCGACGCGTTGAAGAAGACATTTTCGGAAACGGCGCCGCGCTCGGAAACGAAGACCTTGGCGCGGGCGGCGTTGCCGTAACCCTCGACCGTGACCAGACGGCCGCCCTCGGCGAGCTGGCCGAGAAGAGCTGCCGGAACCTGCTCGACGGAACCGTTGACGAAGATCAGATCATAAGGCGCGCCGGCCGTATGGCCCTTCTCGAGACCGCCGGTCACAACGGCGACATTCGGATAGGCTGCGAGATTGGCCTTTGCCGTTGCGGCAAGCGCTTCATCGGATTCGAGAGCGGTAACCGAACCGGCGATCAGCGACAGCAGCGCCGAGGTGTAGCCGGTACCGCAGCCGACTTCGAGAACCGTGTCGTCCTTGGTGATCGCGGCAAGCTGCAGCAGCTTTGCCAGCGGCGAGGCTTCCATCAGGAAGCGGCCGGGACAGATCTCGACGTCATTATCGATATAGGCCAGCGCCTTCGACTTTTCCGGGACGAAAGTTTCGCGCTCGACCGTCAGGAACGCGCTCAACACGGAATGGGACGTCACGTCCGTCGTACGGATCTGGTTGTCGACCATCTTCACGCGTGCTGCTTCGAAATCCATCTTATCCTCTTGCCCGTTTTCGGCGCCTACATGCGTCTCTTAATCCCGGGTTCGGATGCTTTCAAGGCTCCGCGCGCGGCTGCGGCAAGAATACTTGAGTGGACGCGGCGCTGTCGCGTGCGCCGGAGCGCATTCCAAACTCCGAAGTGGCATAAAGCGTGGCCCTGTGGTATTCTTGCAACCGGAGGAAATGAGGAGGAGCAGGCCATGTCTGCCATGTTCGTGCATTTCACACTCTTCGACTTGTTCATCGGTGCGGCGCTCGTCGGCATTCTTTGCTGCGGGCTGGTCAACAGCCGGACGAGTTGAGGACAATCACAGCGCAGCAGGCAGGAATCAGTAGGCCCGCTCTTTAGGTTCGAATGCGAAGCACGGGTTTTACGATTTTCATTCTGCTGCTGATCGCCGCCGCAAGCGTCATTCTTGCGGGCGTCTTGTCCATGCGGCTATCCCTAGCGGGAACGCTCGGAGATTGCTTCACTGGAGCATGCGGCTACACGACCGTGTTCATCGCCTGGCCGGGCTTGACGCTTAGCTTTTTTGCCATCGGCGCCTATCTTTATCTGAAATCCGCACCAAAACCCTGAACAGCGTTTCAGGAACATGTCAGCTTCGCTTGCGATAAAGGCCGCAATCGAAGCGAACGCGGAATAGGCATGAACAGATCCCTGATACTCGGCGCCTGCTTTATCGGCGGTTTCGTCGCAATCATTCTCTGTATTCCACTGATCGGCTCTGCCGCACCCAGCGTCACCACAGGTGGCGTCTCGCCGATTGCCGCGCTTCAAAGATCGAATTGAGGCGTTGGATAGCCGCGCGGATCAGCGCATTGTCTTCAAAAGCGCCGCCAATGCCGCGGCATCCGCCCTCGCCACCCGCTCCTGCATATGCCCTTCGGCAAGATAGCCAACGGCATCCAGCGCTTCCTGCTCACTCCATCCGGCGGCAACCGCCGCCTCGATCAAATCGCGGAACGCGAACTGAAGCGCGTCCTGGCACCGAATGTGGCGGTCGGGATCATCCTTGGTGACAAAGGGTTTTGAGATATTCCTCATATATGGATAATGAGCGGATTCGCTGAATGATCAAGGGCGCTGGATGCCGATTGACGGTGGACGAGTTGTTGCCGGTCAAGATTTTTCGAAAAACACCTCTTGCGGTTTCCTTTGGATCATTCTAAATCCGCGCCACCACTGAACAAGTCGTTCACGGATGGCCTCGTGGCGGAGTGGTGACGCAGAGGACTGCAAATCCTTGTACCCCGGTTCAATTCCGGGCGAGGCCTCCAAACTCAACAATCCAAGCTTGTATTGCCGGAATACATCCCCGCCCCTGCGGCCGGTGATGTATTATCCATTTTTGGGATAATGCTGTTTAAGCTAAAGCTTATCTGTGAATATAATCAGACTCTACTTCTGATAATATAGACATGATCAAAATCCCATGTGACGTTGCATCCTGCGTATAGAAGCGGGATGACACATGGCGAAAACGAGATACATTTTCGATCATAAGTCTGAGAAAGCGGTCCTATTTCAAGCAGGCAAGTTTTTGTTCCCAATCGGCGGCAGCAAGGCCGAGCACTGGATCGACGGAGACTATGTTTTCTCCCTGACGACGCAAAAAATTGCCTACTGGATCCTCGGCCAGGACTTGTATGGCCATATCGGCAACGGCGAACTGACCCGCGAGCCGCTGTTCTACTTCGGTGAATGAGCAGACTTGACTATTTGCTTAAATGAGAACAAAATAGGAACATAAAACGGAGGTTCCTATGACCCATGCCGAACAGGTGATTGAGAATGCGCTTGCGACCGTGGCTGCCAGCCGCGCCGAGCGGGAAAAGGACGAGGAGCGCAGACGGCGCGTGTTCGGCAAGATCGATATCGGCCTGCCCCTGCCTCAGATCAAGAACCGGCAGCTGACACTCGACCTTCATTAAGAGAATCGTATTCCCGAGGCTGTGTGAAACCTGCCTCAAACGCGTGGAAAAGCCTGCTGGCGCGGTATGTTCGGCCCGGCTTTTATTGCAACAGGACCCCATTTGTGACAGTTGCGTGACAACTCAAGCACTCACGGGGTCGCCATGTTAAGCTGGTTTCGCAAACTTCTTCCGCGCGAAGATCGATTCTTCGATCTTTTTGCTCAGCACTCGCGCACCGTCGTCGGCGCGGCGGAATCGCTGAACGAATTGTTGGCCGGAAACGATACCGAGCGGCATTGCAACCGCATCGTCACGCTGGAAAACGAGGCCGACGATATTACCCGCGAAGTTTTGCTGGCCGTGCGCCGCAGCTTCATCACGCCATTCGACCGCGGCGACATCAAGGATCTGATCCAGTCGCTCGATGACGCGATCGACATGATGCACAAGACGGTCAAGACCATCCGCCTGTTCGAACAGAAGAGCTTCGATCCCGGTATGCAGGAGATGGGCAAGGAAATCGTCAAGGCGGCACATCTGATTGCCGAGGCCATTCCGCTTCTCGACCGGATGGGCGCCAATGCGCAGCGGCTGACATCGATCGCTGAGGAAGTCACTCGGGTCGAAGGCAAGTCGGACGAGCTTTACGATCTCGGTCTGAAAGACCTGTTCCGCCGTCACGGCGCCTCCAACCCGATGGCCTATATCATCGGCAGCGAGATCTATGCCGAGCTCGAAAAGGTGGTCGACCGGTTCGAGGACGTTGCCAACGAAATCAGCGGCATCGTGATCGAGAACGTCTGATGGATGCCACCCTCGCCTTTCCGCTGCTGATCGGACTGATCGCGGTCGCGCTGTTCTTCGATTTCCTGAACGGACTGCACGATGCGGCGAACTCGATCGCGACAATCGTCTCGACTCGTGTTTTGAAGCCCCAATATGCCGTGATGTGGGCGGCGTTCTTCAATTTCATCGCCTTCCTGTTCTTCGGTCTGCATGTGGCGGAAACGCTGGGCACCGGTATCATCAATCCCGAGATCGTCAGCCCGCTGGTGATTTTTGCGGCCTTGATGGGCGCGATCATCTGGAACATCGTCACCTGGGTCTTCGGGATACCGTCGAGCTCGTCGCATGCACTGGTCGGCGGTCTCGTCGGCGCCGGCCTCGCCAAGGTCGGCTTCAGCTCGATCGTCTGGGGCGGCCTGCTGAAAACGGCAGGAGCCATCGTGCTGTCGCCGATGATCGGCTTTCTGCTGGCGCTGTTCCTGGTGCTCGCCGTCTCGTGGATCTTCGTGCGGCAGACGCCGTTTGCCGTCGACAGCACCTTCCGCATCTTGCAGTTCGTCTCCGCTTCGCTTTATTCGCTTGGCCACGGCGGCAATGATGCGCAGAAGACCATGGGCATCATCGCCGTGCTTCTCTATTCGCAGGGCTATCTCGGCGGCAGCTTCCACGTTCCGCTCTGGGTGGTGCTTTCCTGCCAGACGGCGATGGCGCTCGGTACGCTCTTCGGTGGTTGGCGAATCGTCCACACGATGGGATCGAAGATCACCAAGCTCAATCCGATGCAGGGTTTCTGCGCCGAGACCGGCGGAGCGCTGACGCTGTTCGGCGCGACATGGCTCGGCATTCCGGTTTCGACGACGCATACGATCACCGGCGCCATCATCGGCGTCGGCGCGGCAAAGCGCGTCTCAGCGGTGCGGTGGGGGCTTGCCGGCAATATCGTCATCGCCTGGGTGGTAACGCTGCCGGCGGCGGCATTGATCTCGGCGCTGTTCTACTGGGCCGCGGGCTTCTTCGCCTGATTCCAGACTTTAGCTACCGGCGGGCCTGCCCCGCCGGTGCCACCAGACCGACAGCCTGCGGCGCCAGCGGCGCGCCAAAGGCAGATCGTGCGACAGCACGATGAAGCCCAGCGGCAGCATCCAGAAGCCGAGGATGGGCAGAAACCCCAGGAAGCCACAGACAATCAGCAGCAGTCCGATGCCGATCCGCGCCATGCGCGAGCGCGGCAGCGGGATGCGCCAGGAGCCAAGAACGAGCTCGCCGGTCGCATGATCGATGCCAAAGTGCTTGGCGCGCGAATTTCCAGTGTTGTTTTTCCCGTCAGTCATCCACAGGAGATGGGGATAAGTGCAGCAATTGCAAGCAGATGTCATTTTTTTGAAAAAACCGCTTGGCAAATCGAACAAGCATTTGTATTAGCCCACTCACACCGCGGCAAGCGGTGATCCCTGGTAGCTCAGCGGTAGAGCATTCGACTGTTAATCGACAGGTCGCCGGTTCGAATCCGGCCCGGGGAGCCAGATTCATCAGCATAGCTGATAGATTGAATGAGCCGGTTCGTCAGCGAACCGGCTCTTCTTTTTTCTGCACTTCGATGTGTGGAACAAACCCCGCCCTCGCCGCTTACCATCTGATGGCAGAGGATTTTTCAGAACGGTGCGAGCAAGCCCTTCAGCGGTTCATGGCGGAGTTCGGCATAACCGAGCGCGACAAAGCGATGCGCCATATCGTGCAGGATTGGCTGATCAGCCACGGCTATGCCGAAACGCGCGAAGGCAAAGCCGAACGCACCGATGGCGATAGCGGACGCGATCCGGAGTTCGTGCAATATCCAAGCTATTACAAGGATGGCGGCACGCTCTGATCAGAGCGACGACGATGCCGTGTTGATCAGATCGCAATCGATGCGCAGGCCGATCTCGCTGACGCAGAAGCGCCCGCTGTCTTCGCCATCACTCGACGCGAAATTCAGCGGCGGCGGCACGCGGACCGGTTCAGCCGTCCAAAGGACCGGCCGCGACAGGTCAAGACGCTGGCTCTCAGCAGATTCGCTCTTCAGGATAGCAGTGGCCGCCATCATGCCGCCGATCGTCAGGGCAACCGACAGGGCGGCTTTGAACGACATATCCGCTGCTTCGATAAAGGAAATGACCACCTGAACCCCACGCGCCGCATCATGCGACATGGCGCTTCCTAATCACGCGGCCGAAGCCGTGGCCAGCGGCTTCGCGTGTTAAGGTTTACGCGTAACCACACCGGCTTTTGCGGACTGAAACTTCAACGGGAAATTTCGGAACAATGGCTCGCCCCACGGGTTTCGCCTTGGTCACCCATAGTGAAGAAGCAGAATAGGAGGAGTTTCTCCATGCGTAAGACATTTGCCGCAGCATCGCTGCTCGCGATCGGCCTTGCCGCACCCGCCTTCGCGCAATCGGCACCGGCCTACGATACGACGGCACCGGATGCACCGCGCTATTCGTCCGATATGAGCGTTGATAACAACGGCACGCATCCTGTGCGGGTCGAGCCGGTCGATCCGGTGACGACCGAGAGCATCGGCGAGCCGCGCGGCGTGCTCGATTGCCCGAATATGCCGCAGCAGGGCGTTGTCGATAGCCGTGCCGGTCAGGGTGGAGCGTCGATCAGCGATCGCTGCCGCGAGTATGACAACTGACCGACATAGTTCCCCGGAAAGGGCCGGTTTCGACCGGCCTTTTTCATGTCCGCCTGACGTGTGAATAAAACTGTCTCTCCGTCTGAAACTTTTGATCCAGAGGCGCCGTAAGTGCGTAGCAGACCAAAAGAACAGAACAGGGAATGACGGCGTTGGCGAAGGCAGTGGAAAAACCGGTTATTGTCTGGTTTCGCAAGGATTTGCGTCTTGACGATAATCACGCGCTGCACGAGGCCTGCGCCTCGGGAAAGCGTGTTATCCCTGTCTATATCCRCGAGCCCGAATCGTCGGGCAATGGCCCGCTTGGCGCTGCCCAGGCCTGGTGGCTTCACCACTCTCTTGAAGCACTCGACCGCTCGCTTCAAAAACATCACAGTAAACTTGTGCTTTTGAGCGGCAACGCGCTCGATGTGCTGCACGCGCTGATCAAATCGACGGGTGCCGAAACGGTGCTCTGGAACCGCCGCTACGATCCGCCCGGGATCGCCATCGACACGCGTATCAAGCACGAGCTGGAACGGCAGGCTGTACAGGCGCAGAGCTTTGCCGGGCAGCTGCTACACGAGCCTTCGAAGCTGAAGACCGGCGGCGGCACGCCCTACCGGGTCTACACGCCTTTCTGGCGGGCGCTGGAGGGCTCCGGAGAGCCGCCGCATCCGCTGGAAGCGCCGAAGAAGATCGCCTTCCCCAGCCATTGGCCGCAATCCGACAGCCTCGCCTCCTGGAAGCTATTGCCGGTGAAGCCGAACTGGGCGTCGGCCTTCGACGAGGTCTGGACGCCTGGCGAGGACGCGGCGCTGGAGAAGCTTGCCGATTTCGTCGACGATCGCCTCAGCGGCTACAAGAAGGATCGCGACTTCCCCTCGGTTACAGCCACCTCCATGCTGTCCCCGCATCTGGCACTCGGAGAAATATCGCCTGCCCGCATCTGGGATGCGACGCGGGGATTGTCGAAGCGCGTCTCTCCGGATGATCTCGTGCATTTCCGCAAGGAACTTGCCTGGCGGGAATTCTGCTATCATCTGCTCTTCCACTTTCCGAAGCTGCCTTACGCCAACTGGAACAATCGTTTCGACGGTTTCGAATGGCATAACAACAAGGCGCATTTCGACGCCTGGACGCGTGGTCTGACGGGATATCCGATCGTCGATGCCGGCATGCGCCAGCTCTGGCGCCACGGCATCATGCACAATCGCGTCAGGATGATCACAGGCTCGTTCCTGATCAAGGATCTGATGATCGACTGGCGGCGCGGTGAAAAGTGGTTCCGCGACACGCTTGTCGATGCCGATCCGGCGAGCAACGCTGCCAACTGGCAGTGGGTCGCGGGCTCCGGCGCCGATGCCTCGCCATTCTTCCGCATCTTCAATCCGGTGCTGCAGGGAGAAAAGTTCGATCCCGACGGCACTTATGTGCGCGAATTCATCCCCGAGCTCGCAAAGCTCGACACCAAATACATCCACCGCCCCTTCGATGCACCGGCTGCGGTGCTGGAGAAAGCTGGCATCATTCTTGGTGACACCTATCCCAAACCGATCGTCGATCACGCCGCCGCCCGCGACCGCGCGCTGAAAGCTTACAACGCCATAAAGGACGCTGCATGAACGCGCATTTTCACATCGCCCGGCCGCCGCAGGAACGCTTGAGAATCGCCGTGATCGGCTCCGGCATTTCGGGTGCTTCGGCTGCCTGGGCACTCAATCCGGTGCATGACGTCACGCTGTTCGAAAAGAACAGCCGCCCCGGCGGGCACACGGCGACCGTCGATGTCGATTATGACGGGAAGCACATTTCTGTCGATACCGGCTTCATCGTCTATAACGAATGCAACTACCCCAATCTCACCGCGCTGTTTGCCGAGCTCGACGTCGCAACGCATGCCAGCGACATGAGCTTCTCGCTGTCGCTGGACGAGGGCCGTCTTGAGTGGAGCGGCTGCGGTCTCTCTTCGCTGTTTGCGCAGAAACGCAATCTGCTGCGCCCGTCCTTCCTGTTGATGATCCGCGAGATCCTGCGCTTCAACAAGACCTGCCTGGAAGACCGCGCCGCCGGCCATCTGGCATCACGCTCGATCGGCGATTATCTCGATTGGCGCGGCTTTTCCCCCGGGTTCACCAACAATTACCTGGTGCCGATGGCGGCTGCCATCTGGTCGACGCCGTCGCAGCGGATGATGCAGTTTCCGGCCGAGCACTTCGTCAACTTCTTCGACAATCACCGGCTGATCTATACCAAGCAGCATCAGTGGCGGACGGTGACCGGCGGCAGCCGCAACTATCTGGAAAAGTTGCTGGCGCCGCTCGGCAGCCGGTTGAAGCTTTCCTGCGGCGTGCGCGGCGTGATGCGTAACGCTGATGGCGTGACCGTGATCGACGACAGTGGCAACGAGCAGCATTTCGACAAGGTGATCTTCGCCTCGCACAGCGACCAGACGGCGAGAATGCTCGTCGATGCCACCGATCGCGAGAAGCGGTTGCTCGGGGCCGTACCCTACCAGCCGAACCGCGTCGTGCTGCACCGCGATCTGTCGCTGATGCCCAAGCGGCAGAAGGTATGGGCATCGTGGAACTACCTGCGCTCCAGCGAGGACGATGGCCGCGCCGAGGTTGCCGTCAGCTACTGGATGAACCGGCTGCAGGGCATCGATCCCACGCTGCCGCTCTTCGTGACGCTCAATCCCGGGCGCGAGCCGGATCCGGCGAAGGTCTTTGCCGAGTTCAGCTACGAGCATCCGCAATTCTCGGCGGAAGGCATGGCGGCCCAGCGGGAGATCGCGTCGATCCAGGGAAACAACAATTGCTATTTCGCGGGCGCCTGGACGGGCTACGGGTTCCATGAGGATGGACTCGTATCCGGCCTGGCGGCGGCGGAAGCCCTGGGCGGGGTGATCCCCTGGCGGGCCATCCAGGCTTCTTCCCGCGAACCTCTTCTGGACGCGGCGGCATGACTGTCCGCCCGCAAAAGCATGGCGCGAGCATGGGGCGGAATGGTCCGCCGCCGGATGCCGCCGCCGCGCTCTATTGCGGCAGCGTCATGCACCAGCGCATGAAGCCCTTCGGACACCGCTTCCAGTACAAGGTCTTCTCGCTGCTCGTCGATCTCGACCGGCTTGCGGAAGCCGACCGCCTGTCGCCGGTATTCTCCGTCAACAGCCGCAACCTCGTCGCTTTTCACGAAGCCGATCACACCGGTACCGCCGGGATGCCGCTGCGCGCCTATGCCGACCGGCTGCTTGAGGACGCCGGACTTGGCGAGAGGGCGGCGCGCATTCTGCTCGTCTGCTATCCGCGTATCCTCGGTTACGTCTTCAATCCGATTTCTGTCTATTATGCCTATGGTGCGTCCGACGACCTCATCGCCATGATCTACGAGGTCAGGAACACTTTTGGCGAGCGGCACACCTATGTTTGCCCCGTCGGTCTTGGCGAGCTTTCGGACAGCGGGCTACGGCAGAGCTGCAGCAAGCTTTTCCATGTTTCTCCCTTCATCGGCATGGATATGGACTATCACTTCCGCATGCTTCCGCCGGGCGACGAGATCCGCTGGCGGATCCTGGAGACAGATCGGCAGGGACCGCTGCTCGCGGCGACCTTCTCCGGCGCGATGAAGCCGCTCGCCACCGCCACCCTTGCCGGGCTGACGGCGCGCATTCCCTTCCTGACCTTCAAGATCGTCGCCGGCATCCATTGGGAGGCGCTCAAGCTCTGGATCAAGGGGGCGAAATACATCTCGCGCCCTGCCCCGCCGCCACCGGTAAGTGTGCGCCATCCATCCCATATTGCAGAAGCTGCTGAATGACATTAGCGTTCGCAGAAATGCCGGGGGGCTGGCTCATGCAATCTCTGTCCTTAACCGGCTAACGGCTGGAGGAACCGATCATGACCACTGCAGAAGACTGGAATTCCTTTGCCCGCGGCGCACTGGCGCTGACGGCCGATAATCTTGGCCGCTTTTCGAAGGGTCTGCCACTGAAGGCGAAGTTCGCGCTGCGCGGCCTCCTCCAGATGCAGCACGGCGCGCTGGCGCTCGAACTTCCGGACGGACGCAAGGCGCTGATCGAAGGCCGGATCGAAGGTCCTCGCGCCGCCGTCAAGCTGAACAACTGGAACCTTGCCAGCCGGGCGATGACCAGCGGCACGATCGGCGTGGCCGAGACCTATATGGACGGAGACTGGCAGAGCCCCGACATTACCGCCTTCCTCGAACTGTTCCTGATCAACGGCGAGGCGGCGGAGAAATATTCGAACGGCAGGAAGGGCATCATGCGGGTGTTCGAGCGCATCCGCCACTGGATGAACACCAACACCAAGACCGGTTCGAAGCGCAACATTTCGGCCCACTACGATCTCGGCAACGACTTCTACAAACAGTGGCTCGATCCGACGATGACCTATTCGTCGGCGCTCTATTCCACCGGCGCCAACGATCTGCAGTCGGCACAGAACGCCAAATACCGGGCGCTCGCCGAAGCGACCGGCATCAAGCCGGGCGATCATGTTCTGGAGATCGGCTGCGGCTGGGGCGGCTTCGCTGAATTCGCCGCCAGCGAGATGAATTGCAAGGTGACAGGATTGACGATCAGCCGCGAGCAGCTGGCTTTTGCCGAAGAGCGCATCCGCAAGGCGGGGCTTGCCGACCGGGTCGAGCTGCGCTTCCAGGATTACCGCGACGAGAAAGGGCTCTACGACCGGATCGTCTCGATCGAGATGTTCGAGGCCGTCGGCGAAAAATACTGGCCTGCCTATTTCTCCAAACTGCGCGAATGCCTGAAGCCGGGCGGCAAGGCCGGGCTGCAGATCATCACCATCAAACCCGAGGCTTTCGATCAGTATCGCAGCAATCCCGACTTCATCCAGAAATACGTCTTCCCGGGCGGAATGCTGCCGACGCAGGACCATCTGGCGGAACTCGGCCGCAGGGTCGATCTGTCGCTGGTGAAGGATTTCGGCTTCGGCCTCGATTACGCCCGGACATTGGCCGAATGGCGCGAACGCTTCTGGAATGTCTGGGAGCGGGTCCGGCCGATGGGCTTCGATGAGCGTTTCAAGCGCCTCTGGGAATTCTACCTCTTCTATTGCGAGGCAGGCTTCCGCGCCAAGAATATCGACGTCCGCCAGGTCGTCTTTTCGCGCAGCTGACGACAGCGGATGAGCGGCGAGCGGCATGGAGCAAATGTGACAGCCGCGACCCGCCTCGCCTATGCGCTGCCCGCCGCCCCGCTCGCAGCGCTCGGCCTGCCGCTCTACGCCGTCGTTCCGACCTATTATACCGAGACGCTCGGCCTGCCGCTTGCGGCCGTCGGGCTGACGCTGCTGCTGGTCCGTGTCTTCGATGCGGTCTGCGACCCTATCATCGGCGTGCTTGCCGACCGCTACCGGCCGAGATTCGGGCGACGGCGGTTCTTCTTTGCGCTGTCGCTACCGGTGGCGGCGATCGCGGCGCTAGCGCTCTATGCGCCGCCGGCCGGTGCGACGGTGGTCTGGCTCGGTCTCTGGGGCTGCCTTCTATCCCTCGGCTTTACGCTGGCGCTGGTGCCATACTCTGCCTGGGGCGCCGAACTGGTCAGCGATTATGCGGGGCGGACGTCACTTGCCGCACAGCGCGAAGCGACAACGCTGGTGGGAACCCTGATCGCCATCGTCCTGCCCTTTGCAATCGGCCTTGATCCGGCGGGCGGGATTTCGGGATTGGCCGTGCTCGGCATTGCCGTCGCCATCTCGCTGCCACTGATCGGCGCGTTTACCCTATGGAAAGTCCCGGAACCTTCGGAGCATACGGCTGCGATCGTCGGCTGGCGCAAGGGGCTCGGCTATCTCGCCGCCAATCGTCCATTTGTCCGGCTGCTGTCCGCCTATTTCATGAACGGGCTTGCCAACGGCATCCCCGCCACGCTGTTTCTTTATTTCGTCTCGGCGAGGCTCGGCATGCCCGAGGCACGCGGTCCGTTGCTTTTCACCTATTTCCTTGCCGGAATAGCCGGAGTGCCGCTGGCGGCGTTTGCCGCCAAACGAGCAGGCAAGCACCGCGCCTGGTGTCTGGCGATGATCGCCGCTTGTCTGGTGTTTGCCGTGGCACCTCTGCTGCCGTCGGGTGCCGTCTATTCGTTCGGCCTTATCTGTGTCCTGACCGGGCTGATGCTGGGCTTCGATCTGTCGCTGCCGCCTGCGATGCAGGCCGACGTGATCGACGAGGATACGGCGAATTCGGGCGAACAGCGCAGCGGCCTCTATTTCGCCGCCTGGGGACTGGCGACAAAGGCCTCGTTGGCCCTGGCTGCCGGACTGGTGTTTCCAACCCTGGCGTTGTTCGGCTTCGATGCCGCGAAGGGAGCAGAGAACGCGCCTGCTGCGCTGACGGCGCTCGGCGTCATCTACGCATGGGTGCCGATCGCACTGAAGCTCGGCGCCGTCGCATTGATGTGGAATTTTCCGCTCGACGAGGCGAAGCATCGCGAGTTGCGCCATCGGATCGAAAGCCGCTGATCACTCGGCCGGATGTGGAGTAACGGGGTGATGGCTGTGCTTTCCGACCGGCCGTTCGTTCCAGCCGGTGGAGCGGTTGAGCAGCCAGAAATACAGGCTATAGGGCAGCATGCGCAGCAACTTCAATTGATAGGTGAAGCGCTTCGGGAAGCTGATCTCGAAGGATTGGGATTTGAGGCCGGCGGCGATCTCCGACGCCGCTTCCTCGACGGATATCAGCGACGGCATCGGGAACTCGTTCTTCTGCGTTGCCGGCGTATCGACAAAGCCCGGGCAAATAATCTGGATGCGGATTCCCATCTTGTCGAGATCGAATTTCAGGCTCTCGGCCATATTGATGAGTGCGGCCTTACTGGCGCCGTAGGCAGCGCTCGTTGGCAGCCCGCCATAACCCGTCACCGACGAGACGATGGCGATCTGCCCCTGCCCCTTGCCCTTCATGTGCCTGACGGCAGGCACCAGACAGTTGACCACACCTGAGAGGTTTACCGCAAAGGTCTTCTCGAAGTCGGCAATATGCAGCTCTTCGGCATGAACGGGCAGATAGACACCTGCATTGAAGATCGCCATGGCGAGCGCGCCGTGTTCATATTCGATCGAGGCGAGCACATGTTCCATGTCCTCGGCATCGGTCACGTCACCATCGAGAACGATGATGCCGCCCGGAAGGCCGTTGGCTTCGGACTGCAGTTCGGCGAGCTTTTCGTGATCCCGGGCAGTGACGGCAACCTTGTAGCCCTCGCCTGCAAGCTTCAGCGCCAAGGCTCGGCCGATGCCGGAACTGGCGCCTGAAATCCAGACGATGCCGTGTTCGGGGCGGGCAATGAAATCGCGCATATGAAATACCTCCAGGACTGCCGGATTCAACACCAAACCACGTCCGGAAGTTCCCCGAGTGCTCCCGGATTCAAGCTCATATCACGCTATTGTGGCTGCTTTCAGCCGATCAGATCGCCGATCAGCTGGCGGAACGACCCTGTGAGCTTGATCGGTGCGTCGAGCACGGAAAAAGCAATGCACGGACGCTCCTTCTCGGCGACCGGCCGGTGGTTGAGAGTCTCGTCAGCAACGGAAATATCGCCCGGCCCGAAGCGGCCC
The DNA here is from genome assembly GCF_056394605.1 of Rhizobium sp. 10N427. Lineage (NCBI taxonomy): Bacteria > Pseudomonadati > Pseudomonadota > Alphaproteobacteria > Hyphomicrobiales > Rhizobiaceae > Rhizobium > Rhizobium sp. 10N427. The sequence goes on from NZ_JBFTID010000014.1 coordinate 137,980, forward strand.
CGTTCATCGATGAAAGCGCCGTCGAGGATAAGGATCAGCTCCATGCCCTTGTGGGTATGTGCCGGAAGCGCACGGCCGGGACGGATCCACATCAGGCTAACCTCGCAGCCATCTATATCCGTCGAATATTCCTTGAACCCGGGAAGCTTGGTCTTCCACGGCACGGTATCGGCATCGAAGCCGACAAGCTCGCGGATGGGGCGTGGGAAGACAGGCTTGGCAGAGTTCGATTGGCGGGCAGCCGATGGCATGTCTTTTGAAGCAAAGATCGCCTTCAGGCGCTGGTCGCGATCGGCGATCGGCGTACCATCCGTCAGCTCGAGCGCTTCGCCGGCGAGCAGTTCCAGATCCGTCACCAGGCCGCGGTTATCCGGCTTCAGTTCCAGGTGGGACGCCACGAGCACGCGCGCCGGTTCTGGCAATGAACCGGCGACATAATGCGCCATCAATGCATCGACACTGTCTATATGCTCATGAACCATATCGGTTTCGGCCACGCCCTGTTCCTGCGCTCCGCAATTGCTTGTCGTCGTCCATACGCGGAAAGTCAATCTTCGGATCACCCGCCACTTTTGGGCCGACTTCGAGACTTCCCGAAACTGAAGACTAATTTTACCGGCGCGGGCAATGGCGAGGAATAGCATTTCTTGCCAACCCTGCCTTGTGAAGGGAAAAGACCGTTCTTACAGTAAGAGCTCCAAAGAGGCAGATTCCATGACCTTCTACCCCTCCGTGATCGAAGCGATCGGCAACACCCCGCTCATCAAGCTGAAGGGCGCGTCAGAAGCGACCGGCTGCACCATTCTCGGCAAGGCTGAATTCCTCAATCCCGGCCAGTCGGTGAAGGATCGCGCCGCGCTCTACATCATTCGCGACGCCGAGAAGAAAGGCCTGCTGAAGCCGGGCGGCGTGATCGTCGAGGGCACGGCCGGCAATACCGGCATCGGCCTGACCGTCGTCGCCAAGGCGCTCGGCTATCGCACCGTCATCGTCATTCCCGAGACGCAGAGCCAGGAAAAGAAGGATGCCTTGAGGCTGCTCGGCGCCGAACTCGTCGAAGTGCCTGCCGTCGCCTACAAGAACCCGAACAACTACGTGAAGGTTTCGGGACGTCTTGCCGAACAGCTGGCAAAGAGCGAACCGAACGGCGCCATCTGGGCCAACCAGTTCGACAATGTCGCCAACCGTCAGGCACATATCGAAACCACAGCCAGGGAAATTTGGCAGGATACCGATGGCAAGGTGGATGGCTTCATCTGCGCCGTCGGCTCCGGTGGCACGCTGGCTGGCGTCGCGGCCGGTCTGAAGGGCTTCAACAAGGACATCAAGATCGGTATCGCCGACCCGGAAGGCGCCGCGCTCTACGAATTCTACAAGAACGGCGAACTGAAATCCTCCGGCTCCTCGATCACCGAAGGCATCGGTCAAGGGCGCATCACCGCCAATCTCGAAGATTTCACGCCTGATTTCGCCTATCAGATCACCGATGCCGAAGCGCTTCCCTATGTATTCGATCTTGTCGAGCATGAGGGGCTTTGCCTCGGCGGCTCGACCGCGATCAACATCGCCGGTGCCGTTCATCTCGCACGGGATCTCGGACCAGGTCACACAGTGGTGACAATCCTCTGCGACTACGGCAACCGCTACCAGTCTAAGCTTTTCAACGCCGACTTCCTCAAGTCCAAGGGCCTGCCGGTTCCGGGCTTCATCAAGTCCGCCGCAGATATCAACATACCCTACGAACCAGCAGCGTGAGACCCGATGCCAGTCAATGCCCTCTATCGTGACGACTTCTACCTTTCGACATCGGAGGCGGTCGTCACCGCCGTTCACGACGATGGGGGCATCGAACTGGACCAGACCTGCTTCTACGCGACATCGGGCGGACAGCCCGGTGACACCGGCTTTCTGGAGCGCGCCGACGGCTCGAAAATAGAACTCGGCCAGACGAAGCACGGCGCTGCCAAGGATATCATCATCCATGTACCGCTGGAGGGGCAGCCGGTTCCCGCAGTCGGCGAAAAGCTGGTGCTGCATGTCGACTGGCCGCGCCGCTACAAGCTGATGCGCATGCACACCGCCTGCCATCTGCTCTCCGTCGTCTGTTCCTTCCCGATCACCGGTGCGGCCGTTGGTGAAGACGAAAGCCGTGTCGATTTCGATATGAGCGAGACGATCGACAAGGACGAGGTGACGGCGAAGATGATGGAACTGGTGAACCAGAACCATCCGGTCTATCTGCAGTGGATCACCGACGAAGAGCTCGCCGGCAACCCTGGTATCGTCAAGTCGAAGAACGTGCGCCCGCCAATGGGTCTCGGGCGCGTCAGCCTTGTCTGCATCGGCGAGAATTCCGCGATTGACAGCCAGCCATGCGGCGGGACACATGTGTCGGAAACGCAGGAAGTCGGGCAGATTCACATTGCCAAGATCGAGAAGAAGGGCAAGGAAAACCGCCGCTTCCGCATTCGCTTCGGCGCTCCCGGCGACGAGGCGTAAGGCAGCCGTTTAAAGGCTGCATCAAGAGATCAGGGAGAGCAGAATGCGTGAAGACAAGAGCCGCTTCGTCGTTTCGGCCGATTGGCTGCAGGGCGAGCTTGGAAAGCCGGATCTGCGCGTCCTCGACGCCTCCTTCTATCTGCCGGCGCAGAAGCGCGATGCCGATGCCGAATATGCGGCGGGCCATATCCCGGGTGCGATCCGCTTCGACCAGGACAAGATCGCCGACCACTCCACCAACCTGCCCCATACGATCCCCTCGCCCGACTATTTTGCCACTGAGGCGGGCAAGCTCGGCATCAGCGAGAACGACCGGATCGTCGTCTATGACGGCATCGGCATGTTTGCCTCGCCGCGTGTCTGGTGGCTGTTCCGGGTGATGGGCGCAAAGAACGTCTTCGTCCTCGACGGCGGTCTCGATGGCTGGAAGGCCGAGGGACGTCCGCTGGAAACGGCAAAGCCCGATTATGCGGCTGCGACCTTCAAACCCAACTATGACGAGGCCCGCGTGGTCACGCTCGATCGCATGCGCGACATCGTTTCGAGCGGCGCGCTGCAGATTGCCGATGCCCGCAGCGCCGGACGCTTTGCCGCCGCCGAGCCCGAGCCGCGCGCAGGCATGCGCTCTGGCCATATGCCCGGCGCCCGCAGCCTTCCGTCCGGAGTCTTCGCCACGCAGGGCCGTTTCAAGTCGCTGCCCGAACTGAAGCAGACGATTGAAGACGCCGGTATCGACTTGTCGAAGCCCGTCGTCACGTCCTGCGGTTCCGGCATCACCGCGGCAATTATAACGCTGGCGCTGGAATCACTCGGCCATACCGACAACAAGCTCTATGACGGCTCATGGAGCGAATGGGGCAGCCGCGACGACACGCCTGTCGTCACCGGCCCACCCGATCCGATCAAGGCTTGAGCGTATGGCAAAATCTCCTTCGTCGCTATCCGCCCACATCACCCGCCTCGAAATGACCTCGCCGCCGAAGGCGAGCCTGCCGATGCCTGTCAATATCCAGACGGCGATCATGCGGACGACCGAGATACCGCTGCCCTTCTACCGCCATCTCTACCGGCAGGTCGGGGCCCGCTGGCAGTGGGTCGACCGTCTCCGGTTGACCGATGAACAGCTGACCGCAACGCTGCACGACAAGCGCAACAATATCAGCGTGCTCTATGTCAACGGTGCACCCGGCGGATTCTATGAGTATTTCTGCCAGGACGAGGACACGATCGAGCTGTCGCATTTCGGCCTGATCGAGCACGCGCTCGGCCTCGGCATCGGCAAATGGTTCCTGCTCCAGGCACTCTATGCGATCTGGACGCTGAACCCGAAGCGGGTGCTGACGACAACCAACAATCTCGATCATCCCCGCGCCCTGCAGCTCTACCAGATGTTCGGTTTCTCTCCGGTCTCGACCGGCACGGGCATCGTCCGGCCGCTGAGCGACAAGGAATTGCTGGAGCTGGCGAAACGCGGCTGACCACAACCGAAATACACCCTGGGTTGTCGATTGAAATACAACTAAAGATGGATTAACGATCTGCGAAGCGCTATTTTCTTCCTCATCAGAGGGAGGGAAGACAATGCCGATAGGGATCTACAACCACCCGCTTTTCGGGGTCGTGAAATTCAAGACGCAGCATAACGATTGGCGGCGTGGCGACCCGATCACGTTCATCGATGGCTTCAGCTCATCCGATGTCGTCAACGTTACCGTACCGCAGCTAAGGCGAATCCCGCATACCAACGGTGGCGTCATCAAATTCCACAAGCGCGGTCAGAACCAGCTGCTGGCAGCATTTGAGGACATCGAGCGGCTCGGATTGCTGAAGCATATCGACAGCTGTGCAGGCGCTTTCTATCAGCGGCTGAAGAAGCCGGTATCTGGAGCGCTGAGCAAGGAGCCATCCAACCACTCATTTGGGATCGCTATCGACCTCAACTCGGACGACAAATGTCTTGGCTGCACGACCGCACCGCTTGCGCCGGTTTTCCAGCACCACGGCTTTCGCTGGGGCAAAGCTTTCAACGATCCGATGCACTATGAGATCGCGAAGTTCATCGACAACGACGCGCCGTCGGTCAAGGACGTGACGATGAACGTGAACAGCAATCCTCTCGCAGCGGATGTGAAGAGCATATTCGGCGATCTTTTCGTGACGGTCGCGGATGTCGGCAAGATACCGGGGCTGAAGGTTACGGATATCGGGCCGTCAGAAGTCGCTGTGGATGCGGCTCATAGCAGCGAGACATTCCCAACACTGCGGTTCGGAGAAGTGAGTTTCGCGCCCCTGCCACAGATCCTGGGGTTTGCAGGCCTGAAATCGGTCTTCGACAACGGCACGAAAATTCTCGACGCTGACAAACTCGCTTAGCGAAACCTCACAGGAATCGGGTGGTTCGCTTCCTGATAAAGGCGCATTTCATGGCGGAACCCTGAGGAGACTGCCATGACCGATATCCGTTTTTCCGCAATGCCGACTGCCGACGCCGAACAGCTCTGGAATGGCGGCACCGATTCCTATGGCTTCCTGCCGGAGACGATGGTGTCCGATGGGCCCGGGCATCCCTGCCGTCACTGCCTTGGCAATATCGATGCCGGGGAAGAATTGCTGGTTTTTGCCTACCGGCCGTTTCCCGAGATGCAGCCCTATGCCGAAACCGGGCCGATCTTCCTGCACAAGCGCCGTTGCGAGCGTTACCAGGCCGAAGAGATCGTCCCGCCCGTTCTCAGCAGTACCGACTACATCGTTCGCGGCTACTCCGAAAACAACCGCATCGTCTACGGCACCGGCGCGGTAACGCCGACGCGTGATATCCCGGCCTATGCCGGTGGCCTGCTGGAGCGGCCTGGTATCGCCTATGTGCATGTCCGCTCGGCACGCAACAACTGCTTCCAGTGCCGCATAGAAAAGGCGCCGGACTCTCGCGAAGCCGGCGCCTTCATCTAACGTAACGTGATGGGAATTACGCCACGTTGAGGACGCTTTCCGGGGCGTATGCTTCATAGCCCAACGCTTCGGCAACCGGCTTGTAGGTGACGCGGCCCTTGTGGACGTTCAGGCCGTTGCGCAGGTGCTTGTCTTCGGCAATGGCGCGCAGGCCGCGGTCGGCGAGCGCCAGGCCGTGGACCAGCGTTGCGTTGTTCAGCGCATGCGCCGAGGTGACGGGCACGGCGCCAGGCATGTTGGCGACGCAGTAATGCACCACGCCATCGACCTCATAGGTCGGCTCGGAATGGGTCGTTGCATGCGAGGTTTCGAAGCAGCCGCCCTGGTCGATGGCGACGTCGACGATGACGGAGCCCTTCTTCATGCCCGACAGCATTTCGCGGGTGACGAGCTTGGGCGCGGCAGCGCCCGGGATCAGCACGGCGCCGATGACGAGGTCGGCCGAGAACACTTCTTCCTCGAGCGCCTGGATGCTGGAATAACGCGTGTGGACGCGGCCGTTGAAGATATCGTCAAGCTGGCGCAGGCGCGGCAGCGAACGGTCGAGAATGCTGACATCGGCACCGAGACCGGCTGCCATCTTGGCGGCATGCAGGCCGACGACGCCGCCGCCGATGACGGTGACCTTGGCAGGCAGAACGCCGGGGACGCCGCCAAGCAGGATGCCGAGGCCGCCATTGGCCTTCTGCAGCGCCGTGGCGCCGGCCTGGATCGACAGGCGGCCGGCCACTTCGGACATCGGCGCCAAGAGCGGCAGGCCACCGCGCTCGTCGGTGACGGTTTCATAGGCGATCGCGGTGACGCCGGAGGCCAGCAGACCCTTGGTCTGTTCCGGATCCGGCGCGAGATGGAGATAGGTATAGAGAAGCTGACCGTCGCGGAGCTGCGCCCATTCGGAGGGCTGCGGTTCCTTGACCTTAACGATCATGTCGCACTTTTCGAAGATTTCCTTTGCCGTGGCAGCGATCTTCGCGCCGGCGGCGGCATAGGCGGCATCATCGGCACCAATGCCGGCGCCTGCCTTGGTTTCGACCCAGACTTCATGGCCATGGGCGACATATTCACGAACCGAAGCTGGTGTCAGACCGACACGATATTCATGGTTCTTGATTTCCTTCGGGCAACCGACACGCATTAGGCGTTCCTCTCATATATGCCCGCTTGGCGCGGGACGTTTTCAATGGGTGAATCCAACCACTGCCGTTGCGAAATGTCCTTGCAAAGAGGTATTGCCTGAAAGCTATTTTTCGAAGATTGTGCGGTTTCATCGACCCAAACCGAAGGTTCTTCGAATGTCTGAACTCGACAGTATCGATCTTGCGATTCTGAGAGCGCTTCAAGCAAACGCCCGGATTACCAACGCCGAACTTGCCAACAAGGTGGGCCTCTCGGCTTCGGCCTGTTCTCGACGTCTCGACATCCTGGAAAAGAACGGAGCGATCGCCGGCTATCACGCGCGCCTTTCCAATAAGGTGCTCGAATACAAGATGATCGCGATCGTCCATATCTCGCTGTCGGGCCAGTTCGCCAAGACGCTGTCGGAATTCGAAGTGGCAGTGAGGCGCTGTCCGAACGTGCTGGTCTGCTACCTGATGTCGGGCGAGTACGACTACATTCTGCGGGTCGCCGCCCGCGATCTCGAAGATTACGAGCGAATCCACCGCGATTGGCTCTCGGCGCTCCCCCATGTCGTGAAGATCAACTCCAGCTTTGCGCTACGTGAAATCTTCGACCGGCCGAATGTCGGCTTCTGAGACCTTGCAAAGCGCCGGGAATCCTGACCAAGCTTGTGGCAAGCGGACACTCCCACTGCCTGACTGCAAGACATGAAATCCAAGACGCAAGGCTATATCTTCGTCCTTCTGGCGCTGACGATCTTTTCGGCACAGGATGCGATCTCCAAGCATCTCGGCGGCCTGTACCCGCCGATCTTTGTGACGATGATCCGCTACTGGGCCTTTGCGCTGTTCACCATCCTGCTGGCCTCCAAGATGCGCGGCGGCATCCGGCAGACTGCCCGCACCAAGCGGCCGCTGCTGCAAGTCACGCGCGGCGTTCTGCTTGCCGTTCAGGTCGTGCTTGCCATTACCTGCTTTGCGGTCATCGGGCTGGCGCATTCGCAGGCGATCTTTGCGGCGACGCCGATCATCATCGCCCTGCTCTCCATGCCGATCCTCGGTGAGCGCGTCGGCTGGCGGCGCTGGACGGCGATCGGCGCCGGGCTTTTCGGCGTCCTGCTGATCCTGAAGCCGGAGGGCGAGTTCTTCGACGTCAAGCTGATGCTCGCCATCGTCTCCTGCTTCATCTTCGCCTTCTATGTCATCGCGACACGTCTGGTGTCGCGCGACGACAGCTCGATGACCAGCTTCTTCTATACCGGCGTCGTCGGCGGCATCACCATGACGCTGATCGGTCCCTTCTACTGGACCTGGATGCTGCCGGGCGATTGGGGCTGGATGGCGCTGGTCTGCATGACCAGCATTTCCAGCCATTATTTCCTGATCCGCGCCTACGACATGCTGGATGCGGCAGCCGTGCAGCCGCTCACCTATCTGCAGCTCGTCTACGCCTCGATCCTCGGCGTCACCATTTTCGGCGAAAGCATCAGCCTGACCACCGTCATCGGCTCGGTGATCGTTGTCGCCGCCGGCATCTTCACCATCTGGCGCGAACATGTCGTCGGCAGGCGGACTGCAAAGGCACATTAGATTTTGTGCAATTTTATCTAACTGCCTAAAAGGATTTCAATTTTTCCTTGCTACGGTCTCGGCATATCTATCCGGAGACCCTGCATGACCCGCAATCTCAACATCATTACCCGCAAGTCGGAGCGCAAGTATTGCCGCGTGTTCGGCAAGCTGCGTTACCTGAACCAGGAAATCGACGCCCGCATCGTCAACTTGTCGACGACAGGCATCGCCGTCGATCTTCGCACGCCGGTCGCCGCCGCGTCCGGCAGCCGCGTGCGCATCGAAGCCGAGGACCTCGGGGCCCTCGAAGGCATCATCCGCTGGAGCCATAACGGCCGCCTCGGCATCCACTTCGACCCGAATTCCAACGCCCGCGCCCAGGTCGCCTCCTACTTCCGTTTCTTCCACAGAGACGTGAAGCCGGTGCTGGCGCGCTAGACGACACAGAGAGTTGAACGGCAGTGGGCGCGCTCGACAGAACAGGCGCGCCCACTGTCATTTTACGGATGCACTCCCGTGCAAATCATTCTACGTTCGACCCCGGGCTGGGCGTTGCGTGATTTTTTGAAGGAGTGTTTGATGTCTTCCATTCTCGATTTGCACCCGATAAGCCGCAGGTCTCTCCTCAGCGGAATCGCCGCGACCTCGGCCTTCGTCCTGCTCCATCCCTTCACCGCCCGCGCCGCCGCCAACCAGGCGCATCTGAGATTGATGGAAACGACGGATATTCACGTCAACGTCTTTCCCTACGACTACTATGCCGACAAGCCGAACGACACGATGGGACTTTCACGCACCGCGACAATCATCGATTCGATCCGAGCGGAAGCTGCCAACTCGCTGCTGATCGACAATGGCGACGTGCTGCAGGGCAATCCGATGGGCGATTACATGGCCTATCAGCATGGCATGAAGGACGGCGACGTCCACCCTGTGATCAAGGCGATGAACACACTCGGCTATACGGTCGGCACGCTCGGGAATCACGAGTTCAATTATGGCCTGGACTTCATGTTCAAGGTGCTCGGCGGTGCCAACTTCCCGTTCGTCTGCGCCAACCTGACGAAGGGCCAGCTCGCCTCCGATCCCAAGAAGGACGACCTGTTCTTCAAGCCCTACTTGATCGTCGAAAAGCAGATCAAGGACGGCGCCGGTAAGGAAAGCCCGGTCAAGATCGGCTTTATCGGCTTCGTGCCGCCGCAGATCATGCTCTGGGATATCAAGAATCTTGAAGGCAAGGCGCAGACCCGCGATATCGTCGAGGCCGCCAAGGCCTGGGTGCCTGCCATGAAGGAAGAGGGTGCGGATATCGTCATCGCGCTGTCCCACTCCGGTATCGACGGCACGGCGCCATCTGAGAAGATGGAAAATGCCTCGCTCTATCTCGCTGCCGTCGATGGCATCGATGCGATCTTCACCGGCCACCAGCATCTGGTGTTCCCCGGTCCAAAGACCTGGGACGGTATTGCCAATGCCGATCCGGTCAAGGGCACGCTGCATGGCAAGCCGACTGTGATGGCCGGTTTCTGGGGATCGCATCTCGGGCTGATCGACCTGCTGCTGGAGAAGGACGGCAAGAGCTGGAAGATCGTCGATTTCACCGCCGAGGCGCGGCCGATCTATCATCGCGACGAGAGCAAGAAGGTGGTGGCCGACGTCGCCGACAAGAAGGAAGTGGTGGAAGCCGCCAAGGCCGAGCATGAGGCAACGCTCGCCTATGTGCGGACACCTGTCGGCAAGACTTCAGCGCCTCTCTACTCCTATTTCGCACTGGTCGCCGACGACCCCTCGGTACAGATCGTCAGCCAGGCGCAGACCTGGTACATCAAGCAGATGCTTGCCGATACCGAGTTCAAGGATCTGCCTGTTCTCTCGGCAGCAGCGCCCTTCAAGGCCGGTGGCCGCGGCGGCGCCGATTACTATACCGACGTTCCGGCGGGCGACGTGGCGATCAAGAATGTCGCCGACCTCTATCTCTATCCGAACACCGTGCAGGCGGTCGTCATCACCGGCGAGCAGGTGAAGAACTGGCTGGAAATGTCGGCCGGGATGTTCAACGAGGTGAAGGTGGGGTCCAAGGATGCGCCGCTGCTGAACAACGACTTCCCGTCCTACAATTTCGATGTCATCGACGGTGTCACCTATCAGATCGACCTGTCGCAGCCGCGCAAGTACGACAATGACGGCAAGGCGGTGAATGCGGCTTCGAACCGCATCCAGAACCTGCAATTCGAAGGCAAGCCGATCGATCCGAAGCAGAAGTTCGTGGTGGTGACCAACAACTATCGCGCTGGCGGCGGCGGCAAGTTCCCCGAGATCGCCTCCGACAAGGTGGTATTCCAGGCGCCGGATACGAACCGCGACGTGATCGTCCGCTTCATCCACGATCAGGGCACGATCAATCCGTCGGCTGACGGCAACTGGACCTTCAAGCCCCTGCCAGGCACGACCGCCGTCTTTGAAAGCGGACCGAAAGCGAAGCAGTTCCTGGGTGACATCAAGGGCGCCAAGATTGAAGAAGCTGGCGATGCCACCGAGGGCTTCGCCAAGTTCCGGCTGGTTCTCTAAGGCGCTGACAATCTGAGGAAGGAGGCCGGCGGCAGCGCCGGCCTATTCTGCCGCTTCCTGCACCGAGGTCAGCGCGGCAAGCTGCTCCTGGAATTCGCTGTGGCTCGGGCACATCGACAGGAGATTGCGGAAGCGATCGATCAGCCAGGCGGTGGCCGGACCCGGGGGATTGGCGATCTTGTGAAGACTGTAGATCGGGTACTCGCCCTGCTCATAGGCAGGAAGATCGAGCTGCACGAGCTTGCCGGAATTCAAATCGTCGCGTGACACCGAAGCCGGCAGACCACCCCAGCCGAGACCGCCTGCAATCAGCTGGTGCTTGATGGCGATGTCGCTGACGCGCCACGTCCGGTAGGACAGCACGTTGAAATCGCGGCCGTTGGTGATGCCAGACGTATCGCGCACCACCATCTGAACCTCTTCACGCACGTCCGAAAGCGTCAACGGCCTGCGAAGCTTGGCGAGCGGATGGAAGGGCGCGGCGACGGGGATCATGAAGGAATGGCCGATCCGCTCTGCAACCAGCGTATCGTCCTGCTTCATCAGTGCGCCGCCGATGCCAACGGTCGCATCGCCGGTTGCCACCATGTTCATGACTTCACCGAGCTCGCCGACCATCAGGTTGACGGTCACCGACGGGAATTTGACACGGAATTCGCGTAGCACCATCACCACGGCCTGCGACGGCACCATGACGCTGATGGCGATCGACAGTTCAGCTTCGAGTCCCTCTTTGAGGTTCTTCACGCGGGCGCGCATAACTTCCAGATCGGCGACCAGGCGGCGGGCGTCGGCGAGCATCGCGTGGCCGGCCTTGGTCAGCTTCGGCTGGCGGGCGCCGGAGCGCTCGAAAAGCTCGACCTCCAGCTGCGCCTCAAGATTGGCGATCGTGTAGCTGATCACCGATTGCGCACGGTTCAGCACGCGCGAGGCGGCCGAGAAGCTGCCGGTATCGGCGACGGTCAGAAACACCTGCAGCTGGTCGAGGGTGGGGTTCGGGAGCATATCTAATCCATCGATAGTTTCGATCTATATTATCCCAGTTTTTTAGATAGCTGGCCAGACCTATTTCTCATGTCGAAGCCACGGCAAACCTCCCTTGCTGCCGCGGCAAACCCAATTCGAAATGAGGAGCCTGCCATGTCTTCCATCCTTCTTCTGACCTCCAGCCCGCGCGCTGAATCGCTGTCGACGACGATCGCTGCCGATCTCGCCAACAAGATCGCCGCCCAGAATGCCGGCAGCGTCGTTGTTCGCCGCGACCTTGCCGCCAACCCGTTGCCGCATATCGATGACCTCTTCACCGCCGCCATCCGCAAGCCTGCCGACCAGCGCACCGCGCAGGAAGCCGAAGCCGTCAAGACCTCCGACGCGCTGGTTGACGAGCTGCTGGCCGCCGACACCATCGTCATCGGCACCGGCCTCATCAACTTCAACATCTATTCTTCGCTGAAGACCTGGATCGACAACGTTGCACGTGCCGGCCGCACTTTCAGCTACACCGAAAACGGCCCTGTTGGCCTTGCCACCGGCAAGAAGGTCTATGTGGTGCTCGCTTCGGGCGGCGTCTATTCGCAGGGCCCAGCCGTCAGCATGAACCATGCCGTTCCGTACCTGAAGTCGGTTCTCGGCTTCCTCGGGATCACTGACGTCGAGACCATCTATGTCGAAGGCCTGGCCTTCGGTCCAGAAGCGGCCGAAAAGGCAATCGGCGCCGCCAAGGCCCGCGCAGAAGAAATCGCCCTCGCCGCTTAACGGCTCGACGCATCCCCAAAGAAAACGGCCGGTTCACCACCGGCCGTTTTTCATTGTCCGGCTATGGCCTTCGGAAATTCAGCTGACCTTGACGAGACCGGAGCGGCCGACTACGCAGTTGCGGCCGCTCTTCTTTGCCTGGTAGAGCCGGTCGTCGGCGGCAGAGAGAACCGTCGTGAAGCTGACGCCGTCTTCGTCGGCCGTCGCGACGCCGATGCTGACGGTCACCGGCTTGCCGTCGGGCGTCTTGACACTGGTGGCGATCGTCCAGCGGAGACGTTCGGCGACCAGCAGGCCTTCTTCCTGATCGGTTCCCGGGCAGATGGCGACGAATTCCTCGCCGCCGAAGCGGAAGACGCGGTCGGCCGAGCGCAGAATGGTGCCGAGGCGCGCGGCAATCGCCTTCAGCACTTCATCGCCCTGCAGGTGACCGAAATTGTCGTTCACGTCCTTGAAGTGGTCGGCATCGATGATGATCACCGTTCCCGGCAGTCCCTGGCGCAGCGCCTCGCGGATCATCACCGGCGCTTCCAGCTCCATACGGCCGCGGTCATAGACACCGGTCAGGATATCGCGTCCGCTGCGGTCAAGCAGATCGTTGTAGCGCTCGCGGAAGGTCAGATCCCCGAAGACGTCGCTGATCGAACGCGCCGAGGACGGCAGGCGATCGCGCCTGACATAGATCTCGTAGACTGCGAACAGCACCGTGTAGATCAGGACGGCGAACATTTTCGCCTTCCAGCCATCCCAGAAAGCCGCCAGCGGCACGTCCATGAAATAATGCAGCGCGCCGAAGAAGCCGACCTGGTCGAAGGTCAGAAGCACGAAACCGCAGATCATGAAGCGCAGGATGACTTTGCGCCGGATGTAACGGCCGAGCCGCTCATAGAGCAGGATGATGCCAATCGAATCCAGGTAAAGCAGTGCCGTGCCCCAGATCATCAGCCAGCCCATTTCCTTGAGGAAACCGAAATCGGCCTCATTGCCGGGCGAAAGCTGGATAGTGTGGTGCAGCTGCAGGATCCAGGCGATTGCCACCGTCAGCAGATTGCCGATGAAGAGACCATAGATTGGCTGGCGGACGGTTGCGGCATCCTCCTGCAGATAGAGCATGAGGATCATCATCAGCTTACCGGCAAAGAACACCGAAGAGCCTGGCGATGCCACGCCGAAGGGCAGCGAGACGTAGAAGACCGCCGCCAGATAGGTTTCCATGAAATGCATCACGCCGAGCGCGGCGACGAAGACACCAAGGCCCAGGCGGTTTCTGAAGTGCAGGAGTGTCACCATCAGCGCGAAATAGCCGATGGCTTCAAGAACGAAGAGGCCGAGATTGGTGGCTTCGATCATCGCGGCGCTCTCCCAGGCGAATTCCGCGCATCATTCACCGCCTGCGCAGGGCGCGCATGCGGGCGATGAGCCAGTCCGGATGGAGAGCGGGTTGGAGCAACCACGAAATGATCCTGCGATTCCCTTCGCAGCACCTTTGGCGGAAATCACTTAAAATTAAGTGACAGAAGCCCGTATCCGGCGCTAGGCGAACCTAGACCTGGCGCTGCTTGACACCGTCGCCGAAAAGAGACGCGCCGTGCTGGTCGATGATCTGCTGTGCCTTGCGCACGGTGCACTCATTGGCATCGTCGAGCGAGGAGAACATATCGGCGCGGATGAAGGTGCGAACGAGCACATCCTCGCCTGCTCCCTTCTCGATCCGGCCTGCCAGGCGGTACTGGCCGCCTTCCTTCTGCGGTTCGGCATAGATGGCGCAGTCGCCGTAGAGCTGCGGCTCAACGGATTTGCTGCTGCCGCTGCTCGCAGCCGCCTTGTCGCCGCCACCTGAGAACATCGAAAAAATGCTGGAGAATATCGAAGCCATGTTTCGCCTTTAACACGAGGGACTTGATGCCGCAAAGTCAAATGATCAGGTTTGCCAGGATCTCGTTTTCGGTAATGTCCTCGAAGCCCATGCCCGATTTGTCGAAGTTCTCGATCAGTGTCGCGAAATTCTCAGGCGCCTTGGTTTCGATGCCGATCAGGATCGAGCCGAAATTGCGCGCCGTCTTCTTCAGATATTCGAAGCGGGCGATATCGTCGTCCGGGCCAAGCATATTGAGGAAATCGCGAAGCGCTCCGGGGCGCTGCGCCAGGCGCAGGATGTAGTATTTCTTGAGGCCCGCGTAGCGCATGGCGCGCTCCTTGACATCAGGCAGGCGCTCAAAGTCAAAATTGCCGCCGGAGACGACGGCAACGATGGTCTTGCCGCGGATAGCCTCCGGGTCCATCGCAGCAATCGCCGTTAGCGACAGAGCGCCGGCGGGCTCGAGCACCACGCCTTCGACATTCAGCATTTCCGAGATCGTCACGCAGATCGCATTCTCGGGCATCAGCATCACCTGATCGGCCGGAAAATCCTTCAACGCTGCGAAATTGAGATCGCCGATGCGGGCCACGGCAGCGCCATCGACGAAGTTGTCGACCTTGGCGAGCGTCACCGCCTCACCCGCCTCGATGCTGCGCTTGAGGCTCGCAGCGCCCGCAGGCTCGGTGAAGACGAAACCGGACTTTGGCACGATGCCATCCAGATAACCGGTGATCCCGGCCGCCAGACCGCCGCCGCCCACCGGCATGACGATCATGTCGGGGACCTTGCCATCGGGCAGCTGCTGCATGATTTCGGCGGCCACCGTCGCCTGCCCCTCGATGATGTCTTCATGATCGAATGGCGGCACCATGACGCCGCCGATGGCTTCCACGTGATCGCGGGCCGCCTTGTAGCACTGGTCGAAGAAGTCGCCATAAAGCTTGATGGTGATAAATTCGGCACCGAACATGCGGGTCTTGTCGATCTTCTGCTGCGGCGTGGTCACCGGCATGAAGACGACGCCAGGCACACCGAAGTGGCGGCAGACGAAGGCAAAGCCCTGCGCGTGATTGCCGGCCGAAGCGCAGACGAAGGTGCGCCCCTCGCCGCCTTCGGCAATCGCCTTGCGGAAGAAGTTGAACGCACCGCGGATCTTGTAGGAACGCACCGGCGAGAGATCTTCGCGCTTCAGCCAGATCTCCGCGCCATAGCGCGCCGAAAGATGATCATTGAGCTGCAGCGGCGTTGCCGGAAACAGGCTGCGCAGCGCCTCCCCGGCATTTTCAACATCCTGACGATTGACGGTCATCGGTCCATTCCTCATTTCGAGGGTCCGCTATGACATAGAGCGCGGGCCGAAAGAAAGCCTGAAAGCGGCCGCGGCGGTTCGGTTGCGGCAAGCATTTCTTAAGCTCGCTTTCCACAACACGGCGCGGACACGGTTTTTTGCAGTGCACCCATGAGGCCGCGCTGCTAATGTGACGGAATGACAACACCGAAAATCATGAGACCGCTGGCCTGGCTGGTGCTGGCCGCGATCGTCTTCGTCACGATATCGCCGATCAGCCTGCGCCCGCACACGATGACCACGGTCGATTTCGACCGCGCGCTCGCCTACGCCGTTACCGGCTTCATCTTCGTGCTCGGCTATCCCAAGCAATGGAAGCTTATCGTCCTGCTGCTCGCCTTCGGCGCCGTCGCTATCGAGGCGCTGCAATATTTCTCGCCCAGCCGCCACGCTCGCCTGCACGACGGCATCATCAAGGGCATCGGTGCCGCGATCGGCGCCATGGCCGCCCACGGCCTCCTGAAAATCCGTGCCCGCAATTCGGCTCCCAAAGAGCCAGCGGACCCCGCTCCCTCCAGCGCCGCCCTTGACTGAATCGCTGATGTCGTTGATTGAGAAGCGCGCGCTGCGGGCGTGGCGAAACTGGTAGACGCAAGGGACTTAAAATCCCTCGGCCTTAGGCTATGCGGGTTCGATCCCCGCCGCCCGCACCAAGCCTCTACTCCGGGTCCTTTTCATAGACGGTGACGCCATCGGGCAGCTTTACCCAGCGGTGCCTGCGGCAATCGTAGACCGAATCCCGTGGCGGCGGGAAATCCGGATCGGCGAAGGCGCCGACGGCGACCGCCACCGAGCGATGCTCCTCGCCCTCCTCCGTGTGATAGAGATTGCTGCCGCAGACCGGGCAGAAGCGGAAGCGAAATCTGGCGCCCTGGTCGCCGGTGCGAATGTAGTCGGTGGCCCGGCCGGTCACCTTATAATCGGGACCGAAGGCTGCGAGCGCGGCGAAGACGCTGCCGGTCCGGCTCTGGCAGGCGAAGCAGTGGCAGACACCGACGCCGAGCGGTTCGCCTTCGACCGCTATCTGCAACTGGCCGCAGGTGCATTTGGCAATTCTCGTCACCATGCGCGAAACTCCGGGGAACAGGCTCAGCGCGAAAAAGCTGGCGCGGATCACAGCGAAGTCAAACGGCGGCGATGCTCAGCGATGGATCTTCCAATAGTCGGAGCCGGTCCGGCGCGAGATCAATTTCAGTGTGCCGTCGGGCTGCACCACATATTTCTCGAAGACGCGATAGCCGAACTTGTCGGGGAATTCGTGATCGACCACGTGGCCGGGCGCTGCTCCATAATAGACCACCCTGTTGCCATAGGTCAGGCTGCCGCGCATTGGCTCGGGCGGCGGCATCGTGGTGTTGCAGGCCGCCAGCGGCAGCAGAAGCATCAGAAAAACGGCGGCGCGCATCGGCGAATCTCCTTTGAAATCCGTCATATAGGACGCGATGGTAGGGCGTCACCGGCGACTGCACCATTTTTGCGCAGTCCGCCAGAATGCCGAAGGCTTTATCATCGCGTTCGAATGTGCTTGTATATTGTGCAGAACGGGGCGCTGGCGATTGATTGGCCGGCGCAAGATGCCAAGAATGACGATGCGGCGCATGTGTAGAGATTGTCTTGTGGGAGTAAGACGGTGGTATACGATTGGGATGGCGTCAGAACGAAACGTCTGAGATTCTACAAAGCGACTGCGGCCTGTATTTTCGCAACGGCGATCGCGGCAGTGTCTTTTCTTGCCCTGACTTCACAGCTTCATAATCTGGGCTGATACGCCCAGCAAAAACGGCGCAGCCGAGGCCGCGCCGTTCTCATTGATCAGCGTCAATAGGTGTTAGGCGAGCTTGGCTGCAAGCTTTGCAACGTGAGCGCCCTGGAAGCGTGCACCTTCGAGTTCGATCTCGGAAGGCTGGCGCGAGCCGTCGCCGTTGGTGATCGTCGATGCGCCGTAGGGCGAGCCGCCCTTGACTTCTTCGGTGCCCATCTGGCCCTGGAAGGCATAGGGAAGACCGGCATAAGCCATGCCGTGGTGCAGGAAGGTCGGGATGAAGCCGAGGATCGTCGATTCCTGGCCGCCGTGCTGGGTCGCCGAGGAGGTGAACATCGAGCCGACCTTGCCGACGAGCTTGCCGCCGAACCACAGACCGCCGGTCTGGTCCCAGAAATTGCGCATCTGCGAGGCAACGGTGCCGAAGCGGGTACCGGCGCCGACGATGATCGCGTCGTACTCGACGAGTTCGTCAACGGTTGCGATCTCGGCCTTCTGGTCGAGCTTGTAATAGGAAGCCTTGGCGACTTCTTCGGACACCAGTTCCGGTACGCGCTTGACGGTGACGTCGGCGCCAGCCGACTTCGCACCTTCAGCTACGGCATAGGCCATGGTTTCGATGTGGCCGTAAGCCGAGTAGTAGAGAACGAGGACTTTTGCCATTTCAAGCTCCGTCTGGGTTGATTGAGTTTGTAACCGGTGCCGGTTCTATCAGCCGCGCGTCCATGGCACAGCCCGCCTAAACAGAACTCAGTGTTCACTGTATGAAGACGCAAAAGTGCTTGCTGTCTTATTTTTGTGATTTTCGAACAGTTTTTCCGCCGCATTTGCAAGCGGCGCAATCGGCGCTACCTATAGCGGACGATTTTCATTCCGGACTGTTTCCATGACCAATCAGACCATCGTGACTGCCGCCATGCTCGCCATCGGCGACGAACTGCTTTCGGGCCGTACCAAGGACAAGAATATCGGCTATCTCGCCGATCTCCTGACGCTATCGGGCATCGATCTCAAGGAGGTCCGCATCGTCGCCGACGAGGAGGACGCGATCGTCGAGGCGCTGAATGCGCTGCGCGGCCGCTACGACTACGTCTTCACCTCCGGCGGCATCGGCCCGACCCACGACGACATCACGGCGGATGCGATTTCCAAAGCGTTCGGCGTGCCCTGCGAACACGATGCGAAGGCTATGTCACTGCTCGCAGACATGTACAAGCGCCGCGAGATGGAGTTCACCGAAGCTCGCCAGCGGATGGCGCGGATGCCGCGGGGTGCTGCCCATATCGACAATCCGGTCTCGACGGCACCGGGTTTCATCATCGGCAATGTCCATGTGATGGCCGGCGTGCCGCAGGTCTTCCAGGCGATGATCGGCAATGTTCTGCCGACGTTGAGAACCGGCGCCAAGGTGTTGTCGCTGGCGATCGACTGCCCCTATGGCGAGGGTGATATCGGCACGCCGCTGGCCGCGATCCAGAAGGCGCATCCGGAGACCAGCATCGGCTCCTACCCGCGCTATGTCGGCCAGAAATTCTCGACCGAGATCGTCGTGCGCGGCCGCTCGCAGGACGTCATCGACGCCGCCGGCAAGGAGGTGGAAGCGATGATCGAGGATATCCGTAAGGCCAAGGCGATTGGCGAAAACCATTCCGCCGAAGCTTGAGACACGCGGCCTTTTGCCGCCAAGCCTTTGATCTCAGTCAAGGAACCGGAGCACCATCGAAAGCATTCTTTAGACGCGGAAGTTCATTTCAGCCGCCCAAGGAGAATTGATATGTCCTACAAAACCATACTGGCCATTCTCGATACTGCCGATAACAGCGCGACCGTGGCAGATTTCGCGTTTTCGATTGCAGCGGCAAACAATGCCCATGTGATCGGGCTGCATGCCGAGACGCTGTCTGCGGTTCCGCTGGTTGCGCCGATGGAGATCCCGGATCCGGTTGCCGTTCAAGCGCTGCAGGACATGGCACATTCCGAAACGCTCGAGGTCGAGCGCATCTTCCGGCAGAAGGCGGAGGCGAGCGGCGTGCCCTTCGAATGGCGAAGCTTTGCAACCGCGACCGGCTACGGCTCGGCGCCGCTGATCGAAACCGCCCGCAGCGCCGACCTGCTGATTGCCTCGCAGGCCGACCCCGCCAAGCCTTCCGACAGCCATGTCGATGTCGACAGCTTCCTGTTCGAGAGCGGGCGTCCGGTGCTGATGATCCCCTATATCCTGCGCACGCCGAAGCCGATCAAGCGGGTACTGGTTGCCTGGAACGGCTCTAAGGAAGCGGCGCGTGCCACGCTGGATGCCCTGCCGATCCTCAAAGCCGCAGACGAAGTTGAGGTGTTCTCGGTCGATCCGGTCGATACGGCGACGCAGAGTGCCGGCATGGCCGGTGCCGATATCGCCGCAAATCTGGCCCGCCACGGCGTCAAGGTCAGCCTCGCCACCGCCGAAAGCGCCAACAAGAGCGCGTCGTCAGTCATCGAGAACCGGCTTTCCGACAACAGCGTCGATCTGCTGGTCATGGGCGCCTATACCCATTCGCGCCTCTGGCAGCTGATTTTCGGCGGCACCACCAAGTCGCTGCTGCAGTCGATGACGGCGCTAACGCTGCTCTCCCGTTGATGACATCTGGGCGGGACTTGCGTTTTGACCGCAAATCCCGCTATTTCAGGCGACCGGTGACGGGTTCCGGCACTTTTCGCGCAGCCCCGGCTGCGCGATTTGCGTTTGTGTCAGCCCAAGGTCGCCGGCGGTCTTTCTTTCATGCCGTGGAGCAGCCCCATGTCCCTTCCCGATAAAGCCTTTCCCGTTTCCTGGGATCAGTTCCACCGCGACGCCCGTGCTCTGGCCTGGCGCATCGCCGGGCTGAAGAAGGAATTCACCGGCATCGTCTGCATCACCCGCGGCGGGCTGGTTCCGGCAGCGATCATCTGCCGCGAACTGAACATCCGGCTGATCGAAACGGTCTGCGTCGCCTCTTACCACGATTACGTCAACCAGGGCGAAATGGTCGTGCTGAAGGGGATCGCACCGGAACTGCAGCAGAATGGCGGCGAAGGCATTCTCGTCGTCGACGATCTGACCGACACCGGCAAGACCGCCGCCCAGGTGCGCCGCATGCTGCCAAAGGCGCATTTTGCTTGCGTCTACGCCAAGCCGCAGGGCGTGCCGACGATCGATACGTTCGTCACCGAGGTCAGCCAGGATACGTGGATCTATTTCCCGTGGGATATGGGTTTCACCTATCAGGAACCGATTGCAAAAGGCCCCAAATAAACCTAAGGATGATATTTCCGACCGGCGCAGCTGGTGCGGGCATTGATTGTTATCTTAGTAATATTGCGAACGTATAGTGGGTGCTCGGCAAGGGCATCCACAGATTAACGGCACAAGGGCGCGCCGGCAAATCTGCCCCTGCCACAGATATATGCCGGCAACGGCGTGCCTCTGGGCGCGCAGCAAGGAAGGGTAATGCGGTACCGGGGTTGGGTTATTGCGGTCGTGGCTTCAGGGCTTTCGATCCTGCCAACTGCTGTCTTTTCCCCTGCCCTTGCAGAACCTGCCTATATCTCGGTGGTCCGGGAATATGTCGATAAGGTCGTGCGGCCGATGGTCAAGGATCCTGTTGTCATGAAGGCGATCAAGGACCAGAACATCAAATTCGGCGATGTCAGCAAAACCGACATCCAGGTGCTCGATTCCACCTACCGTGCCGAGATCGAGACCGGTCAATACCAGATGCTGACCAATCTCTCGGCGAAACCGGTCTCGCGATACCTCAAGGCCGAACAGGACAATTCGCAGGGCATCATCATTGAATTCTTTGTGACCGATAAAAACGGACTGAATGTCGGCGAGAGCCGTCCGACCGTGGATTACTGGCAGGGCGACGAAAATAAATATCTGAGAACCTTCGCCAGCGATTCGGATGAGATCTTCATCGACCGCGCCGAACGCGACGATGTCACGCAAATCCTTGAAACACAGGCAAGTTTCACGATCCGCGACGAGAATGGTGCGGCGATCGGCATCGCCACCGTAACGATCGCGTTGGACGCGATCTGAGCGTTCTTCGCATTCCGAATCGCAATGCCGATTTGGGGCGCAATAGCCATCGTAAGATTTGGAAATTCGTGTTTTTTTGATGACACCGGTATCATTGGCGGTTCCATCCGCTGCAAGCCCTTGAAAAACATGGCCTCCGGGCTTTTCCCCACTGTCCACAGCCCCATCCACAATATCTTGTGGTGAACGCTTCGTTAAAAACCACCCCTTGACGGAATCGCCTGTTTCAAACTTAATAGGCTTCGATGTTGCGGCGGCAGCTGGACCGGAAGTAACGAGGCCGGTTCTCTTCAAAAAACGAGCGTAGAATCAGGGTGTTGTATCCATCGCGGGTGTGCACCTCGACGGCTTTTGCGCGCGATTTTTTGGCTCCAAAAACAACATCCGGGGCTGGCGAAAATAAGCTGTTAATACTATATTTAGTGCTAGCAGCCATCATCACCACAAGATACAGGAAAGACATCTCCGGATGACACCCCTGTCACGATACGGATACGAGAACTGGCTGCGCTCTTTACGGCGCTGCCGGATGAGGAAACTTGCGCCTTGGTCATCGGGGACGGGGCGCGCAATCTAGAGGTTAGGCAACATGCGCATCGAACGGCGTTTTACGAAGGCAGATCAGGGCGCCTATACGGAGATCGAATTCCGCAAGGCGACCAGCGAGATCAAGAACCCTGACGGTTCGATCGTCTTCCGCCTCGAGAACATCGATGTTCCCGCGCAGTTTTCGCAGGTTGCCGCCGACATTCTGGCGCAGAAGTATTTTCGCAAGGCCGGCGTACCCGCCAAGCTGAAGAAGGTCGAGGAAAACGACGTTCCTTCCTTCCTGTGGCGCTCGGTTGCCGATGAAGCGGCGCTGAAGGATCTGCCGAAGGATCAGCAATACGGCTCCGAGACCGACGCCCGTCAGGTCTTCGACCGCCTCGCCGGCACCTGGACTTACTGGGGCTGGAAGGGCGGCTATTTCTCGTCCGAGGAAGATGCCTCTGCTTTCCGCGACGAACTTGCCTACATGCTTGCCACACAGCGCGTTGCCCCGAACTCGCCGCAGTGGTTCAACACCGGCATGCATTGGGCCTACGGCATCGATGGCCCCGGCCAGGGCCACTATTATGTCGATCCGTTCACCGGCAAGCTGACCAAGTCCAAGTCGGCTTACGAACATCCGCAGCCGCATGCCTGCTTCATCCAGTCGGTTGAAGACGATCTCGTCAACGAAGGCGGCATCATGGACCTCTGGGTCCGCGAAGCCCGTCTCTTCAAGTACGGTTCCGGCACCGGCTCCAACTTCTCCTACCTGCGCGGCGAAGGCGAACGCCTTTCCGGCGGCGGCCGCTCCTCCGGCCTGATGAGCTTCCTGAAGATCGGCGACCGCGCTGCCGGCGCCATCAAGTCCGGCGGCACGACCCGCCGTGCGGCCAAGATGGTGGTCGTCGATATCGACCATCCGGATATCGAGGAATACATCAACTGGAAGGTCAAGGAAGAGCAGAAAGTTGCTGCCCTCGTTACCGGTTCCAAGGTCGTCGCCAAGCATCTGAAGGCGATCATGAAGGCCTGCGTCAATTGCGACGGCGGCGATGACGGCGATTGCTTCGACGCCAACAAGAACCCCGCCCTGAAGCGCGAAATCCGCGCTGCCAAGAAGGATCAGGTTCCGGAAAACTATATCGGCCGCGTCATCCAGTTCGCCCGCCAGGGCTACAAGGACCTCGAGTTCAAGACCTATGACACCGACTGGGATTCGGAAGCCTATCTGACGGTTTCGGGCCAGAACTCCAACAACTCGGTCTCGATCAAGGACGACTTCCTGCGCGCTGTCGAGAACGACGGTGACTGGAACCTGACCGCCCGCAAGGACGGCAAGGTCATGAAGACGCTGAAGGCCCGCGACCTCTGGGAGTCGATCTCCTATGCCGCATGGGCATCGGCCGATCCGGGCCTGCATTTCAACACGACGATGAACGACTGGCACACCAGCCCGGCTGCCGGCCCGATCCGTGCTTCCAACCCGTGCTCGGAATACATGTTCCTCGACGACACGGCCTGCAACCTTGCTTCGCTCAACCTGCTGCAGTTCAAGGACGCGGCAACCAAGCGCATCGATATTGCAGATTACGAGCATGCCGTCCGCCTTTGGACCGTCGTTCTCGAAGTCTCGGTGATGATGGCGCAGTTCCCGTCGAAGCAGATTGCCGAGCGCTCCTACGAATACCGCACGATCGGCCTCGGCTACGCCAATATCGGCGGCCTGCTGATGTCGTCGGGCATTCCCTACGACTCCGACGAAGCCCGTGCCATCGCTGGCTCGCTGACGGCGATCATGACCGGCATTTCCTATGCCACGTCGGCCGAAATCTCCGCTGAACTCGGTCCGTTCCCGATGTTCAAGCCGAACCGCGAAGCCATGCTGCGCGTCATCCGCAACCATCGCCGCGCCGCCCATGGCGAGACGTCCGGCTACGAGGGCCTGTCGATCAACCCGGTCGCCCTGATCCACTCCGAAAACCCGGATCAGGATCTGGCCGCACACGCCAAGAGCGCCTGGGACAAGGCACTCGAGCTCGGCGAAAAGCATGGCTACCGCAACGCTCAGGCAACCGTTATCGCGCCGACCGGCACGATCGGCCTGGTCATGGATTGCGACACGACCGGTATCGAGCCTGATTTCGCACTGGTGAAGTTCAAGAAGCTCGCCGGCGGCGGCTACTTCAAGATCATCAACCGCGCCGTTCCGGAAGCGCTGCGCACGCTCGGCTACTCCGAAAGCCAGATCGCCGAGATCGAAGCTTACGCAGTCGGCCACGGCAACCTGAACCAGGCACCGGCCATCAACCCCGGCTCGCTGAAGGCCAAGGGCTTCACCGACGAGAAGATCGAAGCGGTCAACGGCGCGCTCAAGCAGGCCTTCGACATCAAGTTCGTCTTCAATCAGTGGACGCTCGGCACCGATTTCCTCAAGGGCACCCTGAAGGTTTCCGACGAGCAGCTCGGCGACATGAGCTTCAACCTGCTCGACCATCTCGGCTTCTCGAAGAAGGACATCGAGGCGGCCAACGTTCACGTCTGCGGTGCGATGACGCTTGAGGGCGCACCGTTCCTGAAGAACGAGCACCTTGCCGTCTTCGATTGCGCCAATCCCTGCGGCAAGATCGGCAAGCGTTACCTCTCGGTCGACAGCCACATCCGCATGATGGCGGCTGCCCAGCCGTTCATCTCCGGCGCGATCTCCAAGACGATCAACATGCCGAACGACGCAACGGTCGACGATTGCAAGAGCGCCTACATGCTCTCCTGGAAGCTCGGCCTCAAGGCGAACGCCCTCTACCGTGACGGCTCCAAGCTGTCGCAGCCGCTGAACGCGTCGCTGATCGAGGACGAAAGCGACGAGGATGCGCTGGAGGATCTGCTGCAGCAGCCGGTCGCGGCTCAGGCCGTGACGATCACCGAGAAGATCATCGAGCGTGTCGTCGAACGCGTCACCCGCGAACGTGAAAAGCTGCCGAACCGCCGCCAGGGCTACACCCAGAAGGCTGCCGTCGGCGGACACAAGGTGTATCTCCGCACCGGCGAATTCGGCGACGGCCGTATCGGCGAAATCTTCATCGACATGCACAAAGAAGGCGCCGCCTTCCGTGCGATGATGAACAACTTCGCCATCGCTATCTCGCTGGGTCTCCAGTATGGCGTGCCGCTCGAAGAATATGTGGAGGCCTTCACCTTCACCAAGTTCGAGCCGGCAGGCATGGTCATCGGCAACGATGCGATCAAGAACGCCACGTCGATCCTCGACTACGTGTTCCGCGAACTGGCTGTCTCCTATCTCGGCCGCCATGACCTCGCGCATGTCGATACGTCCGACTTCTCGAACACGGCGCTCGGCAAGGGCATCCAGGAAGGCAAGACGAACCTCGTCTCGACCGGCTGGACCCGCGGCTACAAGCCGACGCTGGTTTCGAACGGCGAACGCCAGGCTGCCGGCGAACCGAAGGGTTCGGCGACCGCTGCTCCGGCCCGCGCCTCCTCGACCGCGACCGTCACCTCGTTTGCCGGCGCTGCCGCCCGCAAGCTGGAACCAACGGTTGCCATCTCCACCTCCGAAATCGTCGCCTTCAAGCGCGATTACGAGGAGCGCGCCAAGGAACTGGCCGAAGAGATCGCCGAGGAAGTGATTGAGGAGATCGCCACCGAAAGCCAGCAGCAGGCGACCGCCCTCTTCTCCGACAAGGCCGCCGCCGACGCTGCGACCGCCAAGACGGAAGCCAAGAAGGTCGAAGCCGAACGCCGCGCCCGCTCCATCATGCAGGGCTACACGGGCAACATGTGCTCCGAGTGCCAGAACTTCACGATGGTGCGGAATGGCACGTGTGAGAAATGCGATACCTGCGGCGCGACAAGCGGTTGCAGCTGAGATTTGAACTGACGATGATGTGATAAGGGCGCTTCGGCGCCCTTATTTTTTTGCTTTGGGCGATATTGCCACCAGCCTGATGCGGCACCCCTCCAGCCTCACCCTGAGGTGCGAAGCCCGGCAGGGCGCAGCCTCAAAGGACGAGGTTGGCCACGACATTCACCCGCCCCCGTCCTTCGAGGCTCCGGCTTTCCCTGCGCGCCTCAGGATGAGGGCTAGTCGTTGTGCTATCGTTTTGGGGGCATTGAGGTAACGGCGAGCCCGTTTGGCAACTTCGACGGCGAA